>CBIHPH010000057.1:0-25721 GCA_966212105.1 uncultured Rhizobacter sp. | reverse complement strand
CACCAACGCCGGGATGAACCAGTTCAAGGACGTGTTCCTCGGCTTCGACAAGCGCCCGTACACCCGCGCCACCACGTCGCAGAAATGCATCCGCGCAGGCGGCAAGCACAACGACCTCGACAACGTCGGCTACACCGCGCGCCACCACACGTTCTTCGAGATGCTGGGCAACTTCAGCTTCGGCGACTACTTCAAGCGTGATGCCATCCAGTACGCCTGGGAGCTGCTGACCGAGGTCTACAAGCTGCCGAAGGAAAAACTCTGGGTCACGGTCTACGCGGAGGACGACGAGGCCTACGAGATCTGGAACAAGACGGTGGGCGTGCCGGCCGAGCGCATCGTGCGCATCGGTGACAACAAGGGTGCCCGCTACGCATCGGACAACTTCTGGATGATGGGCGACACCGGCCCCTGCGGCCCGTGCACCGAGATCTTCTACGATCACGGCCCCGAAGTCGCCGGCGGCCCTCCGGGCTCGGCCGACGAGGACGGCGACCGCTACATCGAGATCTGGAACAACGTGTTCATGCAGTTCAACCGCGATGAAGCGGGCGTGATGCACAAGCTGCCCAAGCCCAGCGTCGACACCGGCATGGGCCTCGAGCGGCTCACCGCGGTGCTGCAGCATGTGCACAGCAACTACGAGATCGACACCTTCGTGAACCTGCTCGCTGCGGCCAAGCAGGCGGTCGATGCGGCGGGTGCCGCCGATTGCGACCGGGAGTCGCCCTCGCTGAAGGTCATCGCCGACCACATCCGCGCCTGCGGCTTCACCGTCGCCGATGGCGTGATCCCGAGCAACGCAGGCCGCGGCTACGTGCTGCGCCGCATCGCGCGACGTGCGATCCGCCACGGCTACAAGCTCGGCGCTCGCAAGCCCTTCTTCTACACGCTGGTCGCGGCCCTCGCGAAGGAAATGGGTGACGCCTATCCGGAGCTGCGCCAGGCCGAGCAGCGTGTCACCGACGTGCTCAAGCAGGAAGAAGAGGGCTTCTTCCGCACCATCGCCAATGGCATGGAGATCCTCGAGGCGGCGCTGGCCGGCGGGGCGAAGGTCATCGACGGCGAAACCGCGTTCAAGCTCCACGACACCTACGGCTTCCCGGTCGACCTCACGGCCGACGTGTGCCGCGAGCGTGGCGTCACGGTGGACGGCGCCGGCTTCGACGCAGCCATGCAGCGCCAGAAGGACAAGGCCCGCGCGGCCGGCAAGTTCAAGATGGCCGCCGGCCTGGAGTACGCCGGCGCGAACACCACCTTCCACGGCTATGAGCACCTGCAGCGCGAAGGCGCGAAGGTGGTGGCGATGTACGTTGATGGTTCGCCCGTCGATATGGCCCGTGCCGGCGACGACGTGGTGGTCGTGCTTGACGAAACCCCGTTCTACGCCGAAAGCGGCGGCCAGGTGGGCGATACCGGCGAGTTGCGCAACGCCACCACCCGTTTCATAGTCGAGGACACCATCAAGGTGCAGGCCGCCGTGTTCGGCCACCAGGGCCAGCTCGCCGAAGGCGAACTGCGGGTGGGTGACGTGCTCACGGCCAGGGTCGATGCCGACAAGCGCGCCCGCACCGTGCGCAACCATTCGGCCACGCACCTGATGCACAAGGCGCTGCGCGAGGTCCTCGGCAGCCATGTGCAGCAAAAGGGCTCGCTCGTGACGCCCGATCGCACGCGCTTCGACTTCGCCCACAATGCCCCGGTGACGGATGCCGAGATTGCGAAGATCGAAGCCCTCGTCAACGCCGAGATCCTGTCGAACGCCGCCACGCAGGCCCGTGTGCTGCCCATCGAGGAAGCCCAGAAGACCGGCGCGGTGATGCTGTTTGGCGAGAAGTACGGTGACGAAGTGCGCGTGCTCGACATCGGCAGCAGCCGCGAATTGTGCGGCGGCACGCACGTGCAGCGCACGGGCGACATCGGCCTCTTCAAGATCGTGGCCGAGTCCGGCATCCAGGCCGGCGTGCGCCGCATCGAGGCGGTGACGGGCGACAACGCGCTGTCGTACTTGCAGTCCCTCGAAGGCACGGTGCGCCAGATCGCCGGTTCGCTGAAGGCTGCCCCCGCGGAAGTGCCGACCCGCCTGGGCCAGGTCATGGAGCAGGTGCGTTCGCTCGAGAAGGAACTGGCCGCCCTCAAGGGCAAGCTTGCATCGTCCCAGGGTGATGAGCTGCTGCAGAAGGCCGTCGACGTGAAGGGCGTGAAGGTGCTGGCGGCCGTGCTCGACGGGGCCGACGCCAAGGCGCTGCGCGAGACGATGGACAAGCTCAAGGACAAGCTCAAGACCGCCGCCATCGTGCTGGCGGCCGTCGATGGCGGCAAGGTGCAGTTGGCAGCGGGGGTGACATCCGATCGCACCGCCCAGGTCAAGGCGGGCGACCTCGTCAACTTCGTCGCCCAGCAAGTGGGCGGCAAGGGCGGCGGCAAGCCGGACATGGCGATGGCCGGCGGCACCGATGCCACGAATCTGGCTCCGGCGCTGGCTGCGGTGCAGGGGTGGGTCGCCGAGCGCCTGTGAAGGCGCTGCGCACCCGGGCGGTCTCGCTGCTGGCCGCCTGCGCTGCGGGCGGCGTGCTCGCTTCCGAACCCATTTCGGTCCAGCAGGTCGCGGCGGCACGCGTGCACGCACAGGACCTTGCCGACCTGTTCCTCGAAGCCTGCCTGCAGTCGCGGGCCGATCCGCAGACAACCGTTGCCTGGGCGAGGAGCCGCGGCTTCGTCCCCGGCATCGGCACACGGTCCGGCCGTGAGGTGATCGAAGCGATGAAGCAGCGCGGTGAGACGGGCCATGTGTTTGCCCGCGGCCCCAACGACGAATCCGTGCTGCTGATCGCCACGGCGAACCCCTCCAATTGCGTCGTGATGGGCCTGTCCCGCGTCGATGGGCCCCGCCTGCGCGGCCGCATGGAGGCCCTGGCGGGTGGATGGTCCGGCATGACCATCACGCCCGAGCCGGTCTACAGCATGGACTATGACGAAGACGTTCCCCACCGCATCCTCCGCTACACCGGCGTCTCCGGACCGGACCGCTACAGGCTGACCGTGGTCTCGCCACTCGGCATCGCCCGAGGGACGGCCATCATGGGCATCTCGGTCGAACCAGGGCGTTGAGTCCCATGGCCCTCGGCGAAGCGAACCGCCCCGCAGGCAGGGAGCCGCGCCAGGCCACATCCGGAATCAATCATTACCATTTCGCGGTGCTTGGCGCGACCAGTCCGACATCGGAAGTTGCGATCATCGGCAGGTTGCCGTCTTGTTCAGGAGTTCAACGATGACCCGTCCCCTGTGGGCCGCGATCTGCTGCATGCTCGTCGGTGCCTCGAATGCGATGGCGCAGGGCACCCCTGTGTTCACCGAAAAGACCGTCCATCCGTTCGAACCACCGGTGCTCGGTGCCGCCCGCGAGCGTCCTGCGCCCGTGGCCCCCGCTTCAGGCCCGATCGCTCGCGGCAAGACGCCCCGCTCGCACGCCCAGGAACTGGCCGAGGTGTTCAAGCAGGCGTGTCTGCAAAATAACGGCCAGACCGCGGCCGCGTCCGATTGGGCGCTGAACCATGGGTTTTCCCCTTTGCCGGAGGAAGCGGTCAAGGCCATGGCCGACAAGGAAGGGGCAGGGAATGGGACGCAACCCTCGAACGTCTTCGTGCGCCAGCTGGATGCGGCCGACAGCCTGATGTTGATGCTGGCCGACCGCCCGTTGGCATGTTCGGTGGTGACCCGCCAGGCTATCGACGGGCCGCGCCTGCGCGAACGCATGGCGCAGTTCGCGGCTGCCTGGGTCGGACAAACGAAGGCGCCGCCCCCCGTGCTGTCGATGGACACCGCAGGCGGTACCGTGCGCACCATCGGCTACAAGGTGGCTTCGGGCCAGTACCATGAATCGCTGATCGTCACGGCCCCGACCGGCGTCGGCAGCGGACTGACGCTCCTCGCCTTGTCCATTGAAGATGCGCCTTCTCGTTGACCGCCGGGCCTTCCGGGGCGCCTTGCTCCTCCTGATGCCCCTCCTGGCACGGGGCCAGGTCACCCCCGTCTTCACGGCGCCGCTCGTGCAACCGCCGGGCGCGGTGTCCGCGCCTGCCGCCCATGAGCCGATGTCTCCCCAGGCAGTGGTGCGCTGGTTCGAGCAGGCCTGCGTCGTGACACAAGGCCAGGCCGGCGCAGCCGTCGACTGGGCGCTGTCGAACGGCTTCGAGCCCGTCGACCCGATGCGCGGCGGCGCCGACACGCTGCTCGATGGCAAGCCCGGTACCGTGCTGATGGCCCCCGGTTCCGGCGGTCTCGTGATGCTGGCCGCCACGGATTCCCAATGCAGCCTGTGGATGGAGCAGCAAGAGGGGCCCCCGGTTCGGGCCGCGCTGGCGGCGATGGTCGGGGACTTCACTGCGAAAGGTGCCAAGGCCCGCGTGGAAATCGATCGCAACCTGGAGCGGGCCGGCGCCTGGCGCGGCCAGGTGCAGTGGCGCTTTCGGGGCGTTGGCTGGAGCCGGGACGTGGGCGTCGGTGCGGTGACGACGCTCGCGAACGCGCCCGGCACGCAAGTGCTCCATGTGGTGCCGCTGGCCAAGGCGGTGAACCACGCTCCGGACGGCATGCCGCTTCGTTGAAACGGGGCCGCCAACGCGCCGAGCGTTCGGCAAATGGGCAAATCTGCCTGAAGATTCCGCTCAAGACGTGGGCCAGGGCGTCGAAAGAACACCTTTCATGTCCCCGGAATTGACTCATGTCGTTCATTGCGAATTTGAAGATCGGCACCCGCCTGTCGATCGGATTTGCCCTGATCGTCGCCAGCGCGGTCAGCCTGGCCGTGATCGGCTTCGTCAAGCTCACCCACATCAGGACATCCGTCGAACTTCTGACCAGTGACAGTCTCGTCAAGATCGAGAACCTGTCGGAGATCAAAGACAACTTCAACGTGGTGGCCCGGGGCGTCCGCAACATCGTTCTGATGTCCGAAGATGCCGGAAGGCTGGCCGAGAAGAACCGCATCGAGGAGATGTTCGGCAAGAACGCCGAACGGCTGTCGGCCCTGGAGCAGAGCACCTGGAGCGACGAAGGGCGCAAGCTGCTCGATGACGCCAAGGCGAAGTTCGTGCCGTACGACCAGGCCGTCCGGAAGGCCATCGCCATGGGCATGGCGGATGACGATGCCGCTGCGACGGAATTCCTGATGAAAAACGTGCGTCCGCTTCAGCAGGCCGGTTTCAAGGCCCTGGACGCCCTGATCGACCAGCAAAAGCGGATCATGCGCGAGGCCGTTGCCGGCGTGGAGCTCGATGCTGCCTATGGCAGCAGGTTCATGCTGGCGCTGGCGGTTGCGGCGGCGGTCTTCGGGTGCGTGCTGGCCGTTGTCCTTCAGCGCTCCGTCGTCAGACCCATCCGGCAAGCCGCCAGCGTGGCGCGCACGGTGGCCAGCGGTGACCTCACATCGAAGATCGTCGTCACATCGCGGGATGAGACGGGCGAACTGCTGCAAGCCATGAAAGACATGGTCCATTCGCTGTCCCACCTCGTTGCCCAAGTGCGTGAGAGCAGCGAAAGCATTGCGACCGGTTCCGCGCAGATCGCCACCGGTTCTGCCGACCTGAGCCAACGCACGGAAGCGCAGGCCGGCAACCTGCAACAGACAGCCTCCTCCATGGAGCAGCTCAACAGCGGCATGCGCAACAGCACGGACAACGCGCAACAAGCCGATGCGCTCGCCGCCAAAGGCATGCAGGCGGCCCAGCGTGGCGGCCAGGCCGTTGGCCAGATGGCTGCGGCGATGGGAGAAATTTCCGCCTCGTCGCGAAAAGTCGCGGAGATCACCTCGGTGATCGACGGCATTGCGTTCCAGACCAACATCCTCGCCCTGAATGCCGCCGTGGAAGCGGCCAGGGCCGGCGAACAAGGACGCGGCTTTGCCGTGGTGGCCGGCGAGGTGCGTTCCCTGGCACAGCGTTCCGCCGCCGCGGCCCGGGAAATCAAGGCGCTCATTCAAGGCAGCGTCGAGCGGGTCGATGCCGGCATGCAATACACGGAATCGGCAGGCAAGGAGATGGCGGCCATCGTCACCGAAGTCGAGTCCATCGGGCGCCTGATCAACCAGATCAGCACGGCGACCTCCGAGCAAAGCTCAGGCATCGGCCAGATCGGTCGCGCGGTTGTTCAGCTCGACGAAGTGACCCAGCAAAACGCGGCCCTCGTGGAAGAGAGCAGCGCGGCTGCGGAAAGCCTGCGCGAGCAGGCCGCGAGGCTGGCGGAACTGGTGCGCTCGTTCAAGCTGGCCGACACGCGGTCCTTGGCATAGCACCCTCAGGCGTACTTCAGTTCCCCCGCCTTGCCCCGGAACACACGGTAGGCGAACACCGTGTACCCCGCGATCATCGGAACGGTCAGCACCACCCCGACGAGGATGAACTTCAACGACGCGGGTGCACTCGCGGCCTGCTGCACCGTCAGCCGATCCATCACCACGTATGGATAGAGGCTGTAGGCCAGGCCGAAGAAGCCGAGCAGGAACATGCTCACCGTCAGCGCGAACGGCACCCAGCACAGGGTGCCGAGCACGCGCTTCCAGCCGAGCGACAACCGCAGCAAGCCCAGGGTGGCGACGGTCATCAGGGGGATGGGCAGCAGCGCGATGAACCCCGGCATGCTGAACCACCGCTCCCGCACGGTCTCGCTCACCCAGGGCGTGGCAATGGAGATCAGCCCCATGCCCACGACCACGGGCAGCCATGCGAGCCTGGCCCAGCGCACCGCGTGTGCCTGCAGATCGCCTTCGGTCTTCAAAATCAACCAACCCGCGCCCAGCAGCACATAGGCCGCGGGGAGGGCCAACGCAATGGCGGCCGCGAACAAATCGTATTGCCAGCCCGTGTTCAACCCGGTGACATAGTGCCCGAGCATCCAACCCTGCGAGACGGCCGCCAGGCCGGAGCCTGCGAAGAAGGCCGTGTTCCATGCGCCCTTGTGGGTGTCGCGCGCTTTCACACGGAAATCGAATGCGACGCCGCGCAGCACGAGACCTACCAGCATGAGCGCCACGGGCAGGTACAGCGCCGTGAGCACCATGCCGTGCGCTTTGGGGAACGCGATCAGCAAGATGCCCACGCCGAGCGCGAGCCAAGTCTCATTGGCATCCCAGAACGGCCCGATGGACGCCACCATCACGTCCTTCTGGGCATCGGTGGCGCGGTGCATCAGCAGGCCGACTCCCAGGTCATAGCCGTCGAGCACGACGTAGGCCAGCATCGACAGCCCCATCAGTGCCATGAAGATGAGGGGCAGGGCGTCTTCGAAGGTCATTTTGCACCCCCTTCCCGGGCGGGCAAGTTGGCCGTCTGGGCTCCCACCGGCGTTCGGCCGCGGTCGGCCGCCTCGGCGGCGAGCACCGTCTCCGGCTTTTCCGCCATGTACTTCAGCACGGCGATGTACGAGACGATCAGCACAAGGTACGTCGACACGTACAGCGCGAGCGTCAGCGCGATCTTCCCCGACGGCACGGCCGATGCGACGTCGGCCGTTCGCAGCAGCCCGTAGACGATGAACGGCTGCCGGCCGATCTCGGTGACGTACCAGCCCGCCACGGTGGCCACCCAGCCGGAGAAGGTCATGGCCGTGAATGCCCAGAGCAGCGGGCGTGGCAGCTGCGCCACCTGCCAGCCGCGGCGCTGCCCGGCCCACCAACCGTACCAGCTGAGCAGGAGCATCAGGATGCCCATGCCCACCATCACGCGAAAGCCGAAGAAGAGCGGCGCGACAGGCGGATGCGCCCCTTTGAACTCATCGAGGCCCTTGATTTCGCCGTCGGCGCGGTGGGTGAGGATGAGGCTGGCGCCATTGGGCACGGCGACGGCGAAGCGATTGCGGCGCTCGGCCTCGTCGGGCCAGGCGAACAACAGCAGCGGAGCCCCCCGTTCGGTCTCCCACACGCCTTCCATCGCCGCGATCTTGGCCGGCTGGTGCTTGAGCGTGTTGAGCCCGTGCAGATCGCCGACGAAAATCTGCATCGGGATCAGCACGGCTGCGAGCGTGATCCCCGTGCGCAGCACCCGCGCCGTGGACGCATTGGCCTTGTTCTGAAGCAGCTGCCATGCGCTGATGCCGCACAGCAGAAACCCCACGGTGAGCCCCGAGGCCAGCAGCTTGTGGGTGAACCGGTACGGGAACGACGGGTTGAAGATCACATCGATCCAGCTGAGAACATGAAACTGACCGTTGACGATCGTGTGGCCGGCCGGCGTCTGCATCCAGGAGTTCAGGCTCAGGATCCAGAACGCACTGAGCGTGGTGCCGAACGCGACGAGGAAGGTGGCCGCCAGATGCACGCGCTCGCTCACCTTGCCATGGCCGAAGAGCATGATGCCGAGGAAGCTCGCTTCCAGGAAAAACGCCGTCAGCACCTCGTAGCCGAGCAGGGGGCCGGCGATGTTGCCTGCCTTTTCCATGTACCCCGGCCAGTTGGTGCCGAACTGGAAGCTCATCGTGATGCCGCTGACCACGCCGAGCGCGAAGGTGAGGGCGAACACCTTGGTCCAGTAGCGATACGCCGTGAGCCAGGCCGTGTCGTGCGTGGCGAGCCAGCGCCATCGGAAGAACAGCAGCACCCAACCGAGCGAAATGCTGATGGTGGGGAACAGGATGTGAAACGTGATGTTGGCCGCGAACTGCATGCGGGCCAGCAGGAGGGCATCCATCATGGAGAAGTTCCTTTCCTCGCGGGTGACTTGCCGGTGAGCTCGAGCAGCCGTTGCACCTTCGAGCCCATCTTGATCAGCTGGGACAAGGTCTTCTGATCCAGCCGCTGCACGTCGTCGAACCACCTGCTCATCATGTCGATCAGGTCGTGCATGCCGCGCATGCGCTCCTGGGCGATGCGGTCTTCCTCGCTGCCGGGCTGCTCCATGAGCGCTGCGCGCAGCATGGTGAGCGTGGGCTCGATCTCCCGGCGGCGGCGCTGCTCGGCCAGTGTGCGGAAGATCTCCCACGCGTCCGCCGGGGCATCGAAATACTCGCGGCGATCGCCCGGCAGGTGGCGCAGGTTCACGAGCCGCCAGGATTGCAGCTCCTTCAGGCCCATGCTCACATTGGACCGCGAGAAGGCCAGTGCTTCGGCAATCTCGTCGGCGTTCAAAGCCCGCGGCGACACGAAGATGAGGGCGTAGATCTGCCCCACGGTGCGATTGATGCCCCAGCGGCTGCCCATTTCACCGAAATGGCTCACGAAGCTGCGCACGAGGGGAGAAAGAGCTTGCATGGAGAGGCGGTCGTCGAAGAGAGGTCATCCCAGTGTATTTGAAATTTCAGGAATTACTGAAAACACCTGAAATTCAAAAGCCTGCGGAACCGATGCCTCGGCGGCACGGTCCACCCGCGGGTGCACGGCCATAATGCGGACAACTTTCAGGGCTCGCATGCAAATCGGTTTTTCGATCAACGAGATACTTTTCCTGCTGCTGCTGGCGACCGGCGGATGCTGGGTCGCGCTGCGCCGCTGGCAGCGCCGCAGGCCCGAAGCGGTGCAGCGCCCGTTCTGGGCCTTCGGTGCCGACCTGTTCATCGTCGTGGCGCTGATGTTCACGTGCCGCGTGGCCGTGGCCGATTGGCCCAAAGTGCCCACCGGGTCCATGGAGCCCACCTTGCGCGTGGGCGACTACCTCCTCGTCAACCACCTGGCCTACGGCCCCCGCCTGCCGTTCACCAACACCGCCATCGAATTGGGCCGCCCGCAGCGCGGTGATGTCGTCGTGTTCCGCTATCCCCTGAAAGTGTCGGAGTTCTACGTCAAGCGCCTGGTCGGCATGCCGGGCGATGTGGTGCGGTTCCAGGACGGTGCGGTCAGCGTCAACGGCGAACCCTTCGACACCGCGCCCGCCGACGACTCGGTCCAGCCCAAGGCGGAAGACCGGGGCCAGTGGCTGCTGCAGGAATCGTCGCAGGGCGGGCACCGCGCCATCAAGGTCAACCCCTTGCTGCAAGGCCGCATGCCGCTCGACCTCAGCCGGCCCGAACTGGCCGAGCATTGCCACAGCGAGCAGGCCGGCCGTTGGGAGTGCACGGTGCCGCCCGGCCAGTACCTGATGCTGGGCGACAACCGCGACAATTCGGTCGATTCACGCGTATGGGGCTTCCTGCCGCACAACCAGGTCTACGGGAAGGCCGTCCGCGTGTTGTTCAACTTCTCCGACCTCTCGCGCAGCTGGACGGCCCTCTGACATGACCTCACCTCTGGAACTTCAAGGCCGGCGCATCGTGCTCGGCCTGACCGGCGGCATTGCCTGCTACAAGGTGGCCGAACTCACCCGCCTGCTGGTGAAGGCCGGCGCCACCGTGAATGTCGTGATGACCGACGCTGCCGAGCAGTTCATCACGCCGGTGACGATGCAGGCCTTGTCGACGCAGCCGGTGTTCACTAGCCAATGGGACACGCGCGAGGCCAACAACATGGCCCACATCAACCTCACGCGGGGCGCGGATGCGGTCATCGTGGCCCCCGCGAGCGCTGACTTCCTCGCCAAGCTCGTGCAGGGGCGCGCCGACGACCTGCTGAGCCTGTTGTGCCTGGCCCGCCCCATCGCCACCTGCCCGCTGCTGGTGGCCCCGGCGATGAACCGCGAAATGTGGGACCACCCCGCCACCCGCCGCAACCTCGCCCAGCTTCGCGAGGATGGCACCATCGTGCTCGGCCCGGGCCACGGCGACCAGGCCTGCGGCGAAGTGGGTGACGGGCGCATGCTCGAGCCGGCCGAACTGCTGGCCGATGTGATCGACTTCTTCGCCGTCAAGCGCCTGCGCGGACACCGGGTGCTCGTCACCGCCGGGCCCACGTTCGAACCCATCGATCCTGTGCGCGGCATCACCAACCTGTCGAGCGGCAAGATGGGCTTTGCCATTGCCCGCGCGGCGCGCGAGGCCGGGGCGGACGTCACGCTCGTCGCCGGCCCGGTGCACCTGCCCACGCCCCGCGGCGTTCGCCGCATCGACGTGCAAACGGCCCGGCAAATGTTCGATGCCGTGGTGCCGCTCGCCCCGAGGCACAGCGTGTTCATCGCCACTGCGGCGGTGGCCGACTGGCGGCCCGCCAGCTTGTCCGAACAGAAAATCAAGAAAAACGGCAGCAAGGTGGCGCCCACGTTCGCCCTCGCCGAAAATCCCGACATCCTGGCCACCGTGGCGCGCCTGCCCGATCGGCCGTTCTGCGTGGGTTTTGCGGCCGAGAGCGAGAACCTGCTTCACCATGCGCGCGAAAAGCTCGAGCGCAAAGGCGTGCCACTTGTCGTGGGCAATCTGGGCCCCGCCACCTTCGGGCGGGATGACAACACCCTGTTGCTGGTCGACGCCAAAGGCCACCGGGAACTGGCCTCGGCCGACAAGCTCACACTCGCCCGCCAACTCATCGAAGACATCGCCCACCGGCTTTCCGCCTGAAATTTTTCATGACCACCATCGACCTCAAAGTGCTCGACGCCCGCATGGCCGAGCAGATCCCCGCCTACGCCACCCCCGGCAGCGCCGGCCTCGACCTGCGCGCCTGCCTGGATGCACCGCTGGTGCTCGAGCCCGGCCAGACTTCGCTGATCCCCACGGGGCTGGCCATCCATGTGGACGATCCCGGCCTGGCCGCGCTGATCCTGCCGCGCTCGGGCCTCGGTCACAAGCACGGCATCGTGCTGGGCAACCTCGTGGGGCTCATCGATTCAGACTACCAGGGGCAACTGATGGTGAGCTGCTGGAACCGCAGCGCGGCCACCTTCACCGTGCAGCCCCTGGAGCGCATTGCGCAGCTGGTGATCGTGCCGGTGGTGCAGGCGACCTTCCGCCAGGTGACGGAGTTCGGGGAATCCGAGCGCGGGGCGTCTGGCTTCGGATCCACCGGTCGCCACTGATTTCGGTACCCGCGGTTGGGGCACTTGATCAATCGTCCCCCGGCAGTTCCCGTGACTGCAAGTCGAAGGGAACGCCTCTTGGCACGGCGGCGTCATCGTTCTTGTGCTGCAGCAGCAGCGAATACTTCGACTCGATGAAGTAGACCCGCCCACCCACCACGACGCCCGACGACGGATCGTTCAGCCCGGCTGCGACCGGCCGAAGGTGCATGCGGTCGCCGTCGATTCGCGCCGCGGTGATCAGGCCGCCGTAGGGTCCCTTCCCGAACGCATTGCTCTCGAACAACACCAGGTGCCCCGGCTTCCAGGACCGGATGGCATCGACATTCTTCAGCTCGCGTGGGGCCTCCACGCGGGTCACATCACCACCCTCGCCATGGCGCCCGAGCGGGATGCGCAACAGGTAGGGCACCGCGGCAACAAGACTGACGTAGACCTGCCGCCCCTCGTCGATCGCAATGCCGTTCAATCCCGGGAACGGCCCTGGGCCAGACAGCAGCGGATCTTCCTTCCATAGCGTCAGGGCCGCCGAGCCCGGCAGCAGGCGCAGGATCCGTGGATGGGCGGAATCGGTGACGTAGACCACGCCCCGGGCATCCTGCACGAGATCGTTGCAGTAACCACCGTCTGGCATGGGGTAGCTCGCCTGGGCTGCCCCCGTGACGAGGTCATAGCGCTTGAGTGCCGACGGCGTCATCGGCACGGTGGCAAAGCCGAGTGAACCCGAGCACACCCACAAGGACCGGGTCCGGGCATCGACGAGCACACCCTGTCCATTGGCAAGGCCGTTGCTGCCGGGTGTCACGAGCACTTCGGGGACCGTCGACCCCGGCCGCAGCCGAGCCACCGCCCCCTGGCGCCAACTGCCGACATAGAAACTGCCATCGGCACCCACCGCCACGCTCTCGGGATACCAATCCGAGGGCAATGGCAGCACCGCGGGCGCGGCCACGGCGGACAACGCAAAGAGCCCGCACAGTGCGGTGACGAGTCGAAGAAGGCGCATGGGGATGGTGTTCGGATCGGATGGCATGACCGCATTGTTCAAAGCGGTCATCGGCCGATCAACCATCGCGCGCTTCGATCAGTCTGCAGCGGGGATGATGAATCGCATCTTTGCCGCCACCCCGTGTCCGAGCGTCAAACTTCGCGGCCGTAGTGGCTCACCGGTTCCGTCGCGAGATGCGTCAAGACTTCAGCCCAGCGCCCAGACGCGACGACCTCCTTCAGATGGGCTTCGTGCTGCGCCCGAGAGGCCCAGGTTTCGAACAGTGTGAAGCCCCCTGGCTCGTCTTCGTGTCGGAACACGCGCGCGGCGCGGCAGCCGTCGACCTTCGGGAGATTGAGCTTGACCTGATCGAGAAGCTGGGCGAAGTCGTCGGTGCGTTCGGGGCGGGCTTGAAAGCGGATGATGACGTGGATGTCCATGCGTGCTGTTGTTGATGAAAATGCGGCCTGATTGCCGTGCAGGCATGGTACGGCCGGTCAATGGAAGAGGCGGCTGCGGTGCCTGCGGATTCCTTGCCTGAGGCTGCGAAAGCGCTGCGGTCAGGGCACGCGCATCCGGCGAACGTAGTCGGTGGGCGTGGCATCGAAGCGGCTCTTGAACTCACGGGCAAAGTGGGCGGCACTTGCGAACCCCACTTGCACGGCTGCCTCGCTCGGTCGCACCTGGCCGCTCAACATCAGCGTTCGCGCCTGCTCCAGCCGGACGTCGCGCAAGAACCGCATCGGGCTCACGCCTGCGATCTCACGGAAGCTGTGGGCGAAGTGCGAGGGACTCATGGCCGCTTGCCGGGCCAGCTCGTCCACCGTCAAGGCTTGGGCGAAATGGTCGCGCATGAACTGCAAGGCCCGCTGGATGCGTGCAGCATGGCGTGATACCGCCGCGGCATGCCGAATCTCAGGCGCTGCAGCCGATTGCAGCAGGCGGACGATGATTTCTTCGACCACCAGCGGTGCGATCAAGCGGCGATCGGCCGCGGTGTCGGTCGCTGGCAGCAATCGCTCCATCGCCTGCAGCACTCTGGGATCGACGGGCGACACGAAGACGCCCCCGACATCAGCGGAGGCTGCCTGCGACTTCGCATCGCCAAGCGCAACGAGCGTCTTGACCAGGATGTCAGGCGGCAGGTCGAGATGAATGGCCAGGTAGGGGTGGTTCGGGTCGGCGTGGACCACCGTGCTGCGGCAGATGGTTTCCTTGGCCAGCACCAGGCAATGAAGGGGATCGTAGGAGAGCGATCGGCCGACGAGCGCCACCGTCTTGCGGCCTTGGAGCACCACCACCAGACCCGGCATCAGGCGTTGGGTCTTGATGCATTCGGCGGGGGTGGAGAACCGGTAGTAGCGCAACCCGGGGTACAGCGAGTCTGTGCGGCCTTCCGATGTGGCGCGCTCGGCCACCATGGCGCGCAAGCGCCCGACTCCTTCATGGATGCGGCCCTCGACGGGCGCGCTGGGACGGAAGGAACTGGAAATCGGCTCGGGCATTCGATGAAGAGTGAGATGGCAGGGCTCGGACGCATCGGAGGAGGGCGGTGCTGGTACCCATGTGACCATGTTCAGCAGACCATTTTGACGACTGCCTTCAAACTGCGTTGCACAGGGTGGCGTCGTGGACGGCGACCGGGTTTTCGCATCGGCCAATCGTGTTCGCGGAATCAAGCGTGCCGAGTCGGGAAGAACGGCCAGTCAGATCGCAAAAGCAGTCATGAACCATTTCAAAATCATTGCAAGCTATGTCATCGCCGGCCCGATCCTGGGCGGGTTGATTGTCACCCTCGCCACGCTGATCGCATCGCCGAATTGGCTTCGAGACGCAGTCGACTTGCTCGCCATCGCCGTGATGTTCGCATTCCCTTATGGCGGCATTGCGGCCTTCAGTGCGGGGGTGACGCATGCGTTGCTTGCGGGTCGCGTGCAGTCCAGCGCGCTCATTGTGGTTGCGGTGGCGCTCGCAGGCGTCGTTGCCCAAGCGGTCCAAATGGTTCCGCCCGACAGCTTGACGCGGTTCGTTTCTTCGATGGATGGTTGGCTGGTCGTGGCGGGCCCGCCTGTCGGCAGTGCCGTGCCGATCTCGGTGTTTCTGCTGTGGCGCAGCGCTCGCAAGTCGCAACGCTTGGCGACCGAGCGGTCGCGCGTTGATTCGGCATAAGTCTGCTGGCGCAGCAGTGCGCCAGCCTGGGAGGTCCGTGATCGGACGCGCAGAGCGACGCGGCGCCCGTACACTTGGCTCAAAACTCGCAACGGGAGTCTGCAGCATGAACAAGGGCTATTGGATGGTACGCGTGGATATCACCGAACCGGAGGCATTCAAGGCGTACGTCGCCGCCAATGCACAAGCCTTTGAAAAGTACGGCGCCAGATACCTTGCGCGTGCCGGCGCGTTCCATGCCGTCGAAGGCGGCACGAGGTCGCGCAACACCATCGTTGAGTTTCCCTCATACCAGGCGGCTCTGGACTGCTGGCACTCGCCGGAATACCAGGCCGCTCGAAGCCTTCGCGCGAATGCCGCGGAGATCGATATTGTCGTGGTCGAAGGCTACGACGGGCCGCAGCCCCTTCTCCGATGAGTTCCACGGTGCCGATGACCGCTGCTGCATGGGTTCTGGGCCTCGCACTGTGCGCCGGAAACGGGGCGCTCGCTGCGCCGGACGCATCGCCAGGTGGGAATCTGCCCAGGATGGTCGATATCCCCGCAGGCGAATTGAAGAGCGGTGCTTGCCCGGATCGCTCCCGGATATGCGACCCGATGGACTACGTCGAGCAGACCATGAAGGTGGCCGCCTTCAAGCTGTCGGCGACCGAAGTCACCTTTGCCCAGTATGACGCTTGTGTCGCGGACGGAGGTTGTGTCAACGAGCCGTCCGACTGGGCCTACATGAACCGGCCAGTGCATCCGCCTTGCGTGGCCGGTGAAGTCTGTCAGTATCCTTTCGACCAGGGATGGGGCCGAGGCGATCGCCCGGTGATTCACGTGAGCTGGAATGATGCCCAGAAATACGTGGCCTGGATCAGCCGCAAGACCGGCCAGAGCTTCCGCTTGCCGACGTCGGAAGAATGGGAATATGCGGCAAGAGCCGGGGCGTCCACCAAGTTCCCATGGGGGGCCCAGCCGGGGAAGAACCGAGCCAATTGTGACGGTTGTGGCAGCCGCTGGGATGGCAAGCAAACCGCTCCCGTCGGTTCGTTCCGCCCCAACCGATTCGGCCTGTACGACATGATCGGCAACGTGAACGAATGGGTGTCCACCTGTGTTCCGGAGCGCTCGCCAGGTAGTCAAAGGTGCGCTTGGTACATCTATCGGGGAGGGGCCTGGTCGTTCGTTGCATCCAGGCTGGACCTGCGTCGCTTCGATTGGGTCTGGCCCGACAATCGTGCCCACTTCATCGGTTTTCGCCTTGCCCAGACGTGCTCGCCACAACAGCCATGCTGATGCGGGGGCGGACCTCTGCCGGGCGAACTCTTGGCCTCGCCGGGCATGCCGTCCTCGTCTTCGTCCTGGGGATGGGCCGGCGAAGCGTCATCGCTTCCCCCACGAGGCCCATGAGGGTCAATGCAGTCTGCTGTTCGATGGTGCCGTCGGAAGCACGCTCAGGCCGGCCGTGGTCACCGAACCGCTGTCGATTTCGTCTTCGGTGGCTTCTCGCACGTCGAGCACTTTCAGGTCAAGGCGAAGTGCGATGCCGGCCAGCGGGTGATTGCCGTCGAGCACCACGTGGGAGGGATACACCTCGGTGACCGTGTAGATGGCGTCTTGCGCGAGGCCTTGTGTTTTTGCGCCGGGCGGAGGGCCTTCGAACTGCATGCCGGCCTCGACGTTCTCCGCGAAAATGCTGCGGTCCTCGAAAAAGACGAGTTCGGGTTCGTAGTCGCCGAAAGCGTGTTCCGGTTCGAGGTGGAGTTGGGCGGCAAAGCCCGTCTCTTGCCCCAGCAGGGCCTCCTCGACCTTGGCGAGCAGGTCGCCGCCTCCGACAAAAAATTCCACCGGGGCATCGAGTTCGTCGATCAGGTTGCCCTGGGTGTCTTCGAGTCGCCAGGTGAGGCTGACGACGCAGGGTGCGGAAATGAGCATCGTCCAATGATCGCACAATCGGGCATGGACATTCTCAAACCCGTTCCCTTGCTCGGCGCCATGTCGCCGGAAACTTTCATGCGCACCCACTGGCAGAAAAAGCCGCTGCTGGTGCGCCAGGCGGTGCCCGGCGGCGCAGCGCTTCAGACACGCGCCGAGCTCTTCGGACTGGCGGGCCGGGAAGGCGTGGAATCCCGGCTGATCGTGCACGATGAATCCGGATGGACCTTGCGCCACGGGCCCATCCCGCGGCGTGCATTGCCCAAGGTGGACCAGCCCCGCTGGACGGTGCTGGTGCAGGGGGTCGACCTCCACGTGGAAGCGGCGCATGCCTTGCTGTCGCAGTTCCGCTTCGTGCCCGACGCCCGGCTCGACGATTTGATGATCTCGTGGGCCAGCGACGGAGGTGGCGTGGGCCCCCATGTCGATTCATACGATGTGTTCCTGCTTCAGGTGCAGGGGCGCCGCCGCTGGCGCATTGGCCGCTTGCGCGATGCCACGCTCGTGCCCGGTGTGCCGTTGCGCATCCTCCAGAACTTCGAGCCGGAGGAGGAATGGCTGCTCGAACCCGGCGACATGCTTTACCTGCCGCCCGGTTGGGCGCATGACGGCGTGGCCGAAGGCGAATGCATGACGGCATCGATCGGGTTCAGGGCGCCGCCCAAGGAAACGCTCGGTCGTGAGGTGTTGCAGCGCATGCTCGATGCAGCCGAAGAGCCGGAGCAGGACGTCTTGTACGAGGACCAGGGGCAGCCCGCCACCAGCGAGCCCGGCCGCATTCCTGCCGGCTTGCGCGCCTTTGCCGCCGACGCAGTGGCGCGCCTCGTGAACGATTCGCAAGCGCTCGATTGCGCCATGGGCGAGCTGCTGACCGAGCCCAAGCCGGATGTCTGGTTCGAGCCGGCGGATGCCCTGCCGGTGGGGGCGGGCGTGCAGCTCGACCGCCGCACGCGCATGATGTATGACGATCGCCATGTCTTCATCAACGGGGAATCGTTCATCGCCGGCGGCGATGACGCGCGGCTGATGCGTTGCCTCGCCGACGACCGGCGGCTGGTGCCCGAGCAGGTGGGCCAGTTGAGCGAAGATGCGCGCGATCTTCTCGACGCATGGGTCGAGGCCGGCTGGGCCGTGCCCGAGTGAACGGAGGACCGCATGAGCGCCGACATCCCGCATCGCATGCTCTCGTCCCGAGGCGAGTTCCAGGACGCTCTTCGCGCCGCATTCGAACAGGCGGCGTCCGAAGGTTGTCCGGAGATCTGGCTGAGCGACACCGACTTCTCATGTTGGCCACTTGGCGACAGTGGTGTCGTCGCGCACCTTGCCGCATGGGCCATGTCGCACCGCCGGCTCACGGTGTTGGCGCAGCACTATGACGACGTGGCCAGGCGACATCCGCGCTGGGTCACGTTCCGACGCCAGTGGTCGCATGTGGTGACGTGTCGCGCACTCGAAGAGGCCGAGGCCATTCCCTCCATGTTCCTCGCCCCCGGCGTGGTCACGGTGCGTTTGTTCGATGCCGAGACCTGCCGCGCCAGCGTGTCCTCGGATGTGGCCGATGCGGTGCGTGCGAAAGAGGCGCTTGATGCGGTTTTGCAACGATCGGCTGAAGCGTTTCCGGCGGCGACTCTCGGTCTGTAAGGATGTTCCCTAACATGCCTATAATCATGGGCTAGGCAATGCGAAGGTTCGAGCTTTTCGTGCCTGACTCACTTGGGGATCTGTCACTCGGGTTCCCATTGCTGTAATTGTTCGACCCCTGTTTGACCCCCTTTTGACATTTTTGAGGATAACTATGAACAAGACGCTTCTGATGGCCACCCTGGTTGCCGCTGTTGCTCTGGCCGCTTGCGGCAAGAAGGCCGATGACGCTGCCAACACGGCTGCCGGCGCTGCTTCGGCCGTGGTGACCCCGGCTGCCAACGCTGCTGCCTCGGCCGCTTCGAGCGCTGCTACCGCTGCCACCGAAGCTGCTTCGGCTGCTACCGGCGCTGCTTCGGCCGCTGTTGACGCTGCTGCCGCCGGCGCTTCCGCCGCTGCTGGCGCCGCTGTCGACGCCGCCGCTGACGCTGCCAAGAAGGCTGGCGACGCTGCCAAGGACGCCGCCAACAAGGCTGCCGACGCCAAGAAGTAAATCGGGTTTCCCCCGTTTTGCCAAAGCCGCCCTCGGGCGGCTTTTTGTTTGTCCTGCGTGTTTGTCCTGCGGCTGCTGTGCGCCGCATCTTTGCGTGGCTGCGGTCAGCGCAATGCCAGCCAGCCGAACCCGCAGCCGGGGTCGGCGACGATGAAATCTTCGGCAGCGCCGCCCAGGGTGCGCGCCATCAGCGCCCGCACGGTGTCGGGCCGGTTGTTCTGTTCGCTCAGGTGAGCGGCCACCACATGCCGCAAACCCGGATGCTGGCACGCCGCGAGGATTTCCGCGGCGGTGTCGTTCGCCAAATGCCCCAGGCGGCCGCCGATGCGGGCCTTGAGCGATGGGGGGTAGTTCGAGCGGGCGAGTTGCTCGCGGTCGTGGTTGAATTCAAGCAGCAGTGCATCGCAACACTGCAGATGCGCGAGCAGGTGGGGCGTGGCCATGCCGGCGTCCGTCAGCACGCCGAGTTTGGAATGGCCGTCGCTGAAGCAGGGCTGCAGCGGCTCCTGGGCATCGTGCGGCACGGTGTAGGGCGTGATGCACAGATCGCCGATCTCGAAGGGTTCGCCATCGCGGGCGAACCGGGGCGGTGCGGGCAGCGATGGCTCCCCGATGGCCCGCCAGGTGCCACGGCTGGTCCACAGTGCCGTGCCATGGCGGCGGGCGAGGGTGGTGGCACAGCCCACGTGGTCACCATGCTCGTGGGTGATGAAGACGCCGTCGATGTCGGCCGGAGCCACGTCGATGCGGGCCAGGCGGGCTGTCAGCTCGCGCAGGGAGAAGCCGCAGTCGACCAGCACCCGCGTGATGGTCGTGCCGCTGCTGGCTTCGACGAGCGTGGCATTGCCCGTGCTGCCGCTGCCCAGGCTGCAAAAACGCATCACGGGCACATGCCGCCTGCCGTGGGGCTTACTTCAGTTCTTCCACCAGGAAACGGACAATGCGCTGACCTGCTTCGCCATTTTCCGGTGCACCGCTGGCGTTTTCCACCGACACCTCGGTCACTTCGCCTTCACCCTTGACGATGACACGATAGCGCGCCAAGGCGTTGTCGGCCTTCTTCTTGTCGCCGAACAGGCGTGACCAGAAGCCGGGTTCCTCGCGCCCCGCGCTTGCCGGATCGACGTAGCGCACGAAGTACAAGCCTTGACCGCGGTCGCGGTCTTCCACGGTGAAGCCGCTGCGGTCGAGCGCAAGACCCACGCGACGCCACGCGCGGTCGAATGCATCGTCGAGCTGCATGGTGGCCGACGGGCGACCCTCGAGGGTGCGGGCGCGAGACGCCGGGGCGGGTGCGGCATCGGCCGAGGCGACGGCGGCCTTGGCCTGCTCGGGCTTGACGCCGAACTTGAGCATCAGCAGCGACAGCATCTCGCTCTCGACCTGGTAGTCCCGCGGGCGGGGTTGCCAGGCCGCCTGGTCCTTCATCGGGCCGCCGAAGACCTCCTCCATGCCGCTTTGAGTGAGGTAGATTTCAGAGCCCGTGCCGGTGGGGGAGCGCTCGACGCGCACGCGGTACTTGTCCAGCGTGTTGGTGGAGAACAAGCCATCGAGCACCTTGCCGATGGTGCGGCGGACGAAGTCCTGGGGCAGCTTGGCGCGGTTCTCTGCCCATTCGGTTTCCATCACGCCCACTTCGGGCTTGTTGACCGTGAGTGCCAGGGTGCGTTCCTGCCAGAAGGCTTCGAGCTGCGGCCACACCTGCTCGGGCGTCAGCGGCACGTAGAGGTAGCGCTGCGTGCCGAGCCGTTCGATGCGGGTGTCGCCTACGGCGTTCGGTGCCACGGTGGTCGTGGCACCGGCTGCGGGTGCGGCGGTGGCGGCGGAGAATTCCGAGGCGCTGACGGCGCCCCGCAAGGCCGAGGGCTGATAGCGGTTGTCGGTGGACAGCTGCGTCAGATCGGGCGGTACCTCGAGTGTCTTGCCGGTCTTGGCGGCACCGCGGTAGTCGACCTTGTCGCCGCCCATCATGTCATTGAGCGATTGGCACCCCGACAGACCGAAGGCGAGCACCACGGCGAGCGAAATGGACCGGAGGGCGAGGCGCATGGGGCGGATCTCCGAGGTCGAGCGGGTGGAAGAGGTCACGTTGTTCATCTCCGGGGAGCACATGCCGGTCTCGGCCGGCCAAGAGGCCGGACCGGGGCCGAGGAATCGATGGGGAAGCGGGGGACTCGCTCCCGCCGGACGGCGCCGGCGGTGACCGGCGTCAGATGAGACCTGAATCGCGCAGCGCTTGTTCCACGGTCGTGCGGCCCGCGGCCGACAGCGGGACGATGGGCAGGCGCAAGGCCTCGCCGCACAGGCCCAGCCGGGCCATGGCCCATTTGGCGGGGGCCGGGCTCGGTTCGACGAAGAGGTGCTTGTGCAGCGGCAGCAGCTTGAAGTGCAGCTCGGCCGCTTCGCGCGACTTGCCGGCCAGCGCGAGCGCGCAAAGCTCGTGCATCAGGCGCGGCGCCACGTTGGCCGTGACGCTGATGTTGCCGTGGCCCCCCAGGAGCATCAGGGCCACCGCGGTGGAATCGTCGCCCGAGTAGATCGAGAAGTTCTTCGGGGCCTGCTTGATCAGCCAGCTCGCGCGCTCGATGCTGCCCGTGGCTTCCTTGATGCCGATGATGCCCGGCACCGAGGCCAGGCGCAGCGCGGTTTCGGGCAGCATGTCCGCGACGGTGCGGCCCGGCACGTTGTACAGCACCATCGGGATGTCGGCGGCTTCGGCGATGGCCTTGAAGTGGGCGTAGATCCCGTCTTGCGACGGCTTGTTGTAGTAGGGGACGACAGACAGCGTGCAGTCGGCCCCGGCCTTCTTGGCAAAGCGCGACAGCTCGATGGCCTCGTGCGTGGAGTTCGCACCGGTGCCGGCCATGATGGGCACGCGGCCCCGGGCCTGTTCCACCGACACGCGGATGATTTCGCAGTGTTCTTCCACGGACACGACCGGCGATTCGCCGGTGGTGCCGACGACGGCGATGCAATCGGTGCCTTCGGCGATGTGCCAGTCGATCAGGCGGCGCAGGGCCGGGTAGTCGACGCTGCCGTCCTCTTGCATCGGCGTCACGAGCGCCACGATGCTGCCAACAATGGGTTTCATTCGGTTGTTCCTCGGAATCCGCCGATTTTACTCACCCTCGAAGAGGCGGGGAAATTCGACTCGGCGGCCAGCGGCAAGCGTACCGTGCTTTCGCCCGTGAGCGGCGCCCGCACGGCGGCCAGGCGCTGCACGCACCGCGGGGGATGGCCTTCGACGCCGTTCTCATAAGCCACGACGTGAAGGCCGCAGGCGGCGTCCAGCAGTTCACCGGGCCGCAGCAGGAAGTCGGGGTTGGAGGGCCGGCCCAAGGTCTGCTGGCCGTCTGCGAAGGTTTCGTACAGCAGCAGGCCGCCTTCGGCCAGGCGCTCGACGAGCACGGGCAGCAGCGGGCGCCACAGATAGTTCGTCACCACGATGGTGTCGAAGCGGCGGTCTCCCAGCGGCCAGGGGCCGTTCTCGATGTCGGCCACGACGACTTCGGCAAGGGGCGCAAGCGCCGCCGTGGCGGCGGCGTCGCGGTCGACGGCAGTCACCGCATGGTGCCGGGCAGCGAACCACCGGGTGTGGCGGCCCGAGCCGCAGGCCACGTCGAGGACCGTGCCGCCGGGGGGAGCCAGGTGCGCCCAGCGCTCGATCCAAAGGGACGGTGTGATCACAAGCAATTCCAGAGCTGGTTGACGAGGGTGAATGCGAGCTGCGGACTCAGGTAGGTGGCGAACACGGCAGCCAGTGCCGCGCTGGCAAGGCCCCAGACCACGAGACGGCGCACGGCAGGCCTCCTCATGCGGCCCGGGCAGTGGGGCGGCAGATGGGCGCCTCACGCACGGGCAGGTTCACGAGCGCGGCCATCACGCCCAGGCCCACCGCGAGCCACCAGACCACGTCATAGCTGCCCGTGCTGTCGTACAGGCGGCCGCCCAGCCAAACGCCCAGGAACGAGCCGATCTGGTGGCTGAAGAACACGAAGCCGCCCAGCATCGACAGGTGGCGCACTCCGAAGATCTGCGCGATCACCGCATTGGTGGGCGGCACGGTGGAGAGCCACAGCACGCCCATCGTGGCGGAGAAGACGTACACGGCCATCGGTGTCAGCGGCACATTCAGGAAGACCACGATGGCCACCGAACGCAGCAGGTAGATGGCCGACAGGAGGTAGCGTTTCGGAACGATCTGCCCCAGCGAGCCCGTCGCGTAGGTGCCGAACACATTGAACAGGCCGATCAGCGCGAGGGCGGTGGTGGCCACGTCGGCTGTGAGCCCGTGGTCCTTGAGGTAGCTGGGCATGTGCACCCCGATGAACACCACCTGGAAGCCGCAGACGAAGAAGCCCGCCATCAGCAGCATGAAGCTCGGGTAAGTGAACGCTTCGCGAACGGCGCCGCCAATGCTTTGATGGCCCGTGGCGGGTTGCGGGAAGGGTGGCTCCTTCAGGCCGAAGGCCAGCGGCACGATGACCAGCACCGCCGCTGCCAGCGCGAACAGGGCAGCCTGCCAGCCGAGCTGGCCGATCAGCAGGTTCTCCACGGGCAGCATCAGGAACTGACCGAAAGAGCCGGCCGCCGCGGCCACCCCCATGGCCCAGCTGCGCCGGTCGGCCGGCACATTGCGGCCGATCACGCCATACACCACCGCGTAGGTGGTGCCCGA
Source organism: uncultured Rhizobacter sp. (assembly GCA_966212105.1). GTDB lineage: Bacteria > Pseudomonadota > Gammaproteobacteria > Burkholderiales > Burkholderiaceae_C > Rhizobacter. The sequence goes on along the minus strand of CBIHPH010000057.1, from coordinate 1,962 downwards.
CTGTGCCAAGCCCAGCACGATGCCGGCATGGGTGGTGAATGCCAAGCCGGTGGAGGCCAGCGCCATGCCGGCCAGGCCCAGTGCGTAGAGGGCAGCGCACGTGACCAGCACGCGCAGCGCACCGAACCGGTCGGCCAGCAGGCCGGCCAGCGGCGTGGCAGCGCCCCATGCCAGGTTCTGCACTGCCAGCGCAAAGGCGAAAGTCTCGCGGGACCAGCCGCGCTCCATGGTGATGGGCTGCAGCCACAGGCCGAAGCCGTGGCGGATGCCCATCGACAGGGTGACGATCAAGCCGGCACAGGCCAGCACTTGTCTCATCGACAGCGGGGGTGGGGCGGCGGCGGTCATCGCGACACTTTAGTGCAATGACGCAGGGCGGGTCGCCGTGGTGGTACGGGGGAAATCTATCAAGTTGCTGATGCGGTTCGGTGTGCGGTGTGACAAACCCCGCAAGGGACACCCAGGGGTGGGGCGTGCGGGCCGCCCTAGAATTCCGGCCCATGGCAAGCAAACCGAGCAATTCATCCTACGGCGAAGCGTCGATCCGGGTTCTGAAGGGGCTGGAGCCCGTGAAGCAGCGCCCGGGGATGTACACCCGCACCGACAACCCCCTGCACATCATCCAGGAGGTGATCGACAACGCGGCCGACGAGGCGCTGGCCAACCATGGCAAGCGCATCGACGTCACGCTGCATGCCGACGGTTCCGTCAGCGTCCAGGACGACGGCCGCGGCATTCCTTTTGGCCTGCACCCCGAGGAAAAAGTCCCCGTGGTCGAGATCGTCTTCACTCGCCTGCATGCCGGGGGCAAGTTCGACAAGGGCTCGGGCGGCGCGTACAGCTTCTCGGGCGGTCTGCACGGCGTGGGCGTGAGCGTGACCAATGCCCTGTGCAAGCGGCTCGAGGTGAGCGTTTGGCGTGAAGGGCAGGTGGCCCGGCTGGCGTTTGCGGGGGGCGATGTGGTCGAGGCCCTGTCGGTCCGCAAGGCCGGTGCGGGCGACCGCCGCAACGGCACGACCGTGCGCGCCTGGCCCGATGCCAAATACTTCGAGACCGTGGATTTTCCCCGCCATGAGTTGACGCACCTGCTGCGCAGCAAGGCGGTGCTGATGCCCGGCGTGAGCGTGTCGCTCACCATCGAGAAGTCCGGTGAGGTCACCACATGGATGTACAAGGGCGGCCTGCGCGACTACCTCTCGCAGACGCTCACGGCCGACCCCGTGATCCCGCTTTTCGAAGGTGAACATTACGCCGACAAAGGCGAGACGGAAAACTTCGCGGAAGGCGAAGGCGCCGCCTGGTGCGTGGCCTTCACCGAGGACGGCGCTCCCATGCGCGAGAGCTACGTCAACCTCATTCCCACCGTCAATGGCGGCACGCACGAATCCGGCCTGAAGGACGGCCTCTTCGGCGCCGTCAAGGGCTTCATCGACTTGCACAGCCTGCTGCCCAAAGGGGTCAAGCTGATGCCCGAAGACGTGTTCTCCCGGGCGAGCTTCGTGCTGAGCGCCAAGGTGCTCGACCCGCAGTTCCAGGGGCAGATCAAGGAGCGCCTGAACAGCCGCGACGCGCTGCGCCTCGTCTCCACGTACGTGAAGCCGGCGATGGAGCTCTGGCTGAACCAGCATGTCGAACTGGGCAAGAAGCTCGCCGAGCTGGTGATCCGCCAGGCACAGACCCGCCAGCGCGCGAGCCAGAAAGTGGAAAAGCGCAAGGGCTCCGGCGTGGCCGTGCTGCCCGGCAAGCTCACCGATTGCGAAAGCCGTGACCTGAACCTCAACGAGCTCTTCCTCGTGGAGGGCGACTCGGCCGGTGGCAGCGCGAAGATGGGGCGGAACAAGGAAACGCAGGCCATCCTCCCGCTGCGGGGCAAGGTGCTCAATGCGTGGGAGGTCGAGCGCGACCGACTGTTCGCCAACAACGAGATCCACGACATCTCGGTGGCCATCGGCGTCGACCCGC
>CBIHPH010000056.1:0-25807 GCA_966212105.1 uncultured Rhizobacter sp. | reverse complement strand
TAAACTTTCTGCGCTGCATCGACTGCTCCCGTATGAAATTGACCCGTCATCTTGCCATCGCCCTCGGCGCCGTGGCGATTGCTGCCGGCGCCGTGTTGCTGTACCCGTTGATGGGCGGGCCTGAGATGGCGCCCGACGTGGCCTACAGCCGGCTCGATGGCAGCGTGGCTCGCATGTCGGCCCTCAAGGGCAAGGTCGTGCTCGTGAACTTCTGGGCGACGAGCTGCACCGCCTGTGTCAAGGAGATGCCGCAAATCGTTGCCACGCACCGGAAGTACGAAGGCAAGGGATTCGATACGCTTGCCGTGGCCATGTCATACGACCCACCGGCGCTCGTCGTCGAGTTCGCACGGTCTCGCGCGTTGCCGTTCACCGTCGTGATCGACAACCTCGGTGACATGGCGCGGCAGTTCGGGGACGTGCAGCTCACGCCCACCACGTTGCTGGTGAACAGGCGCGGCGAGATCGTCCGGCGTTACGTCGGGGAGCCTGATTTTGCGGCGCTGCACGCGCTGATCGAACGGCTGGTTGCGGAAAACTGAGGCGCGTTCACCCGGTACGACCACGGCACGGGGCATAGGCGTCGAGGCCTTCTTCGTACACCGAGGTGTGCACCCCGAGCAACCCGAGCACGGAGTGGAAGTAATGGTCGTGCGAGACCTCCGCATCGACGCGACCGCGCAGGCAGGCGCGATTCAGCCCGGCGGCCTGTTCGAAGCCGGAGGACATCCACGTGATCCACGGCACACGCTTTTGCAAGTCGGGGGCCACGGCGTAGGGCATGCCGTGCAGGTACAGGTTGTTCTCGCCCAGCGATTCGCCATGGTCGGCGACGTACATCAGGGCGGGCTGCCAGGCGGTCTCGTGGCGCTGCAGCCAGCGGATGCTGTTGCCGAGCATCTGGTCGGTGTAGGCGATGCTGTTGTCGTACGCATTGACCAGTTCTTCTCGCGTGCACGCCTGCAGTTCGGTCTGGGTGCATTCGGGCAGGTACCGCTTGGTTTCAGAGGATGAACGGCGGTAGTACGCAGGGCCATGGCTGCCGATCTGGTGAAGCACCAGCACAACGCCATGCGCACGGCGCTCCGCGGGCAATGCCGCCAGGCGCTCGTCCAGCCCCTCGAGCATGACGTCGTCCAGGCATTCTCCGCCGGCGCATGTGGATGCGTTGGGCACGCGGTCGCACACGCCCTTGCAGCCGCCCTGGTTGTCGAGCCACAGCACGGCGTAGCCGGCATGTTGCAGCACGTCGAGCAGACCCTGCTCTTCGTGATCTCGATCGACGAATTGCCGGCGCGGCATGCGAGAGAACATGCACGGCACCGAAGCTGCCGTGCTCGTGCCGCAGGACCAGACGTTCCGGAAACTGACGATGTCTTCCTGGGCCAGCATGGGCGTCGTGTCGCGCGCGTAGCCATTGACGCCGAAGTTGCCGGCGCGGGCGGTCTCGCCAAGCACCAGCACGAGCAGCGGCGGGCGGGAGGCCTCGAACCGCGTGCCGGCTACCGCGTCGAGTCCGATGGGCTGGATGTCATGCGACCGCGCCGGGCCCGCAAACGCTGTCTTCCCGAGCGCATAGATGACGTTGAGCGGGTTCATGAGGTAGCGCACATGGTGGTGATTGCGCATGGTCGAGGCCAGCGGCTGGAAACATGCCAGCACGGACACCACCACCAGCACCAAGGCCGCCGCGGCAAGCTGCAGGTTGCCGCGCAAGCGGGACCATGCAGAGCCGTGCGATATGCGCTGGCGCATCACCCACACGGCCGGCAGCAGCCCAAGCAATACCAGGTCGACGAGCAGCCGGAAGTTCAGGAGGTCGGTGGCCTCATGGACATCCGTCTGCAGCACGTTGGTCATCATGGCGGGATCCATGACGATGCCATACGAGAGCATGAAGTGGGTGCAGCCCGCGGCGACAAGCAGCATCAGCACCAGCATGGGCTTGAGCGTCCAGCGCCATGCAAAGGCGCTGAACCAGAGCAGCATCACACCGCAGACGCCCGTGGCCATGCCGACCACGAGCGTCCAGCCGGCTGCGCCGCGCCACAGCGCCAGGTGGGAAAGTTCCCGCCACAGGGCGATGTTGCCCACGGTGGCGATCCACAGGCTCACGGCGACGATCAGGTAGGCCGGACGGCTAACGCTGGGCCAAGCAAGTGCCGGCAGACGGCGCCATGTCAGCGCCAGGCCGTCCACTGAAGCAACTTCCGCATTGCGCACTGCCGTGCGGGCCCCTGGAGAGGGTCGGCGAGCGCTCATGCCAGCACCTCGGCCAGACGCGGCCAGGCGGCATCGATGCACCAGGCGACAACCCAGCAGATCCAGCCGGTCCACAAGGTATGGCTCATGAAGTGTGCACCCCGCACCTGTTGCGCAAGTCCGAAAATTAAACCAGCACTGATGGCACCGCAAAGCCACATATTCGCCACGCGGGGTGAATCGCGAAAGGCGAACCAGCCGGCGACGAACGCAAACCCGGCAGATGCATGGCCTGCCGGAAAGCAGTGACCGCTTCCTCCGTCCGGCAAGCCCCACGGCTGCCAATGCGGCACGTGGTGCGCCAGCCCACCAAAGGCCTGCATGTCCCAAGGACAACTGAACGCGCTGGCAGACTTTATGAGCGCCACCACCGCACTCGCTGTCATCGCCGTGACGACCAATTGCAAGCGGCGCGACAGGTTGATGCGCCGCAATGCGCCCACAGGCCACCATGCACCCAGGCATAGAAGCAGCGCCAAAGCCCAAGACACACGCCGTCCGCCCTCATGGAGCACACCCGTGAACAGCCAATGGTCCCTCCAGGCGAACCCCCCAGCGCCGCCAAATACCCGGGCCATGGCCATGTCGCCCCCCGATGCTTCCCAGAGGACGATGCCCATCAGCAGGACCAGGGTGACCACCGCCACGCCCCGGTCGTTACCCCTGGGGGCCGTCTCGATTTCTTCTCGCATTTTGATCATGGGGCCGCACGATCGGCCCACAGCCTTAAGCCAGCCTTAAATGCGCGATGCACAATCCGAAGATGCGCGTATTGGTTGTCGAAGACGATGAAGGCATTGCCGAAGGCTTGCGGGCCAACCTGCGCCAGCAAGGTGCGGCCGTCGACGTGGCCGGCAGCATGACTGCCGCCTGGGCCGCCCTGCGTACCGAACCCTTCGACGTCATGCTTCTCGACCTCGGGCTGCCCGATGCCGACGGCAGCGAATTGCTGCGGCGCGTGCGCGGATCACCGGTGCCGGGCCTGCCTGATCCGTCCATGCCCGTGTTGATCATGACGGCGCGGGATGAAGTCGCCTCACGCATCGCCGGTCTGGACATGGGGGCCGATGACTATGTGGTCAAACCGTTTGACGCCGGCGAACTGGCCGCGCGCATTCGAGCGCTTCGCCGCCGTTCGAGCGGCCGGGCCAATGCGACGTTCCGCTGCGGCGAAATCGATATCGACCCCATCCACCGTACTGTGTCTCGGGGCGGAGCCGCAATCGACTTGTCAGCGCGCGAGTTCGCCGTGCTGTTGACGCTCGTCGAGGCGCGGCCACGCGTGCTGTCGCGCGCACAGATCGAAGCGAAGCTCTACAACTTCGACCAGGTTCTCGACAGCAATGCCATCGAGGTGCATGTGCACCACCTGCGCCGCAAGCTGGGCGAGGGGGTCATTCGCACGATGCGCGGGGTGGGCTATTTCGTGCCTGCGGACACGCCTGCATGAGACGCCGCACGCTGCTCGGCCACCTGCTGGCCTGGGTTCTCGGCGCGCTTGCCGTCGTGTGGGTCGGTTTCGTCGCCATCGGCCTGACCACCGGCGTGCATGAAGCAGACGAACTCACCGACGGCCATCTGTCCAGCACAGCATCACTGTTGTTGAGCCAGCGCACCAATGAGTTCGTCGGTGCCCGGGGCACCGCCCCACCCTTGCCCGACCTCAAGCGCCACGACTATCAGCAATCCATGAGCGTCGTCGTGTGGGACGGCAGCGGTCACCTGCTGAGCCGGACGGGAGATGCCCCGGAACCACCGTTCGACAGCAGCGAGGGCTTTGCCACCCTCGAGCTGGGGAGTCCGCCTCAGGCCTGGCGCACCTTTGCCCGCTGGGATTCGCCCGCCCACGGCCGCCGCCTCATGGTGCTGCTGAGCGTCGACGAAAGGGACGACCTGGCCTGGGACATCGCTGGCCAGGTCGCCGAACCCGGCCTGTGGCTGTTGCCCGTGGTGGCGATCGCGCTCGGCCTGGCCATCCGCCGCGGGCTGCGTCCGCTCGGGCGTCTGTCGAGTGACGTGGCGGCCTTGAACATCCATGCGGGCGAACCTCTGCAGGTGGATCATCGGCATGAAGAATTTCGCGCGGTGGTCGAATCGATCAACGCGCTGATCGTGCGCTACCAGGCGGCGATGGCCCGCGAGCGCCAGCTCGCGAGCGAATTGGCACATGAACTCCGCACACCGCTGGCCTCGCTTGCCCTGCATGCGCAATCGCTGCAGGGCACGCTGTCGGATGGCGAAAGGCAGCAGGCCCTCGCTCGCATTGCCGATGATTCGCTCCGGGCCGGGCAAGTGCTGCAGCACCTGCTGACGCTCGCGCGCGCAAGCCACGCCGAATTGACCGAGGCGGCCACCTCGTTCGACGTCGTACCGATGGCCGCCCGTGTGCTGGCCGACTATGCGCAGTCTTCACTCGATGGGCGGCATGAACTGGCCCTGTTGGGGGCTTCCGAACTGGTGGTCACCGGCCATGAACTCCTGCTGGAACTGGCGCTGCGCAACCTGATTGAAAACGCGCTTGGGCACGCGCCCCCGGGCAGCATCGTCGAAGTGACGATCGATCGCGATGAGGCGTGGCTGCAGGTGACCAACGTCCATGATGACGATGCGCGCATCCACCGCAACGGCGCTTCTGTTTCGCGGCTGGGCCTGGGCTTGGGCCACCGGGTGGTCGAGAAGGTGGCGGCGATTCACGGTGCCACCTTTGCAGAAGTACCGTGCGGCAATGCCCTTCGGTGTTATCGCATCACATTCGGACGGGCGGATGGGTTGGCATCGTCGCCTTGATGTGACGTCACCGAACGGTGATGCGCCGTTGGCGAACGCCCCGCAAGGTCAACAGCAATACCGTCGCTGCGAGCAGATCAGACCACGAGGTCGCTCCACCACCGCCACCGCCCCCACCTTCGCCGCTGTCGCTGCCGGCCAGCGCCGAGACCGAGCTGCCGTCGACCGTGGCCGTCCAATCCGCAATGGCTTGCTTGCCGACATCATCGGTGATGGTCAGGCGAACGGTGATCGGACCTGCCGAAGCCGGCGTCAACACCGCCTGGCTTGCGTTGCTGGCGCTTCCCACCGGAACCACCGTACCCGTTCCCGCGACGATGGCCCAGCCCGTGCTCACGCGCGTGCGGCCGGAACTCAGCGATTGGTTGACGATGGACAGGGTGACCGCGTGACCCGACTGAGGAGCATTGTTGCTGGCGGAGATGCCGGCGGACAGTGCGTCCACCGCGACGGCCAGGTCCGTCGTGTTGGCGGCCCCCTGGTCGTCCTGTACGGTCAAGCGCACCGTGAACTGCCCGGTGGCCGTGGGCACGACGGTCACGGACGCCTGGTTGGGATCGCCGCTGAAGCCGGAGACGATGCCGCCGCCATTGACGATGGACCATGTGGTGGACGCCACGGTGCGGCCGATGCCAATCTCGGTGGACGCGGACGACAACACCACGGCCTGCCCGGGATCCGGGATGGCGGGGGTGGCGGTCGCGACGGCGCGCACATACGAGGTGGGAGAGCCGACGGTCGCGGCCGCCGCGGCGTTCACCGCAGCCCCCGCGTCGAGCATGCCGGCGCCGCACGTGCTGGTGGTGCAATAGCACTCCAGTTGGTCGGTTCCCGTGGGGGCATGGCATGTGGTCACGCCCGTGCCGGCGCCGCTGACCGGGAACGTGCGCGCCGTGGAGCGCAGCAGGGAAACAGCCTGCGCCGCGGACAACGATGGGTTGGACGACAGCATCAACGCAAGCGTGCCCGACACCAGCGGCGCTGAGAAGCTGGTGCCGATCGCGTAGTTGGTGCCGTTGGTATAGGCCGCGGAACCGGCGACCGGGGTGGTGGTGCCGGCATTGGTGGTGCTCAATATGGGGTATTGGCAGCCGCTTGGCAGCGTTCCGCAATTGCCTGCCGGCGCGGCGATGGTGGCGTTCGAACCGAGATCCGAATAGCCGACCTTCGTGCCCGTGTGGCGCAGGCCGGTGACCGCCACCACGCCGCTGCAATTGGCCGGCACGCTCAACGCGTGACCGGAGTTGTTGCCCGCAGATGCCACGACAACCGCCCCCTGCGCAGCCACATCGGCAATCGCATCGGCATAGGCCGCACTGCAGTCACCATCGCCGCCCAGGCTCATGTTGATCACACGGGCGGGCGTGGCATTGGCCGGAATGCCGCCAATGGGCAGGCCGGCGGCCCAGCGCATTCCGGCGAGGATGTCCGAGTCCCAGCCGCCGCACTTGCCGAGCACGCGCACAGGCAACACCTTCGCACCAGATGCGAGCCCGGCCATGCCGACGTTGTTGTTCCAGAGGGCGCCGATGAGGCCGGAAGTCTGCGTGCCGTGCCAGGAACTGTCGGATGCGGTGCACCCGTTGATGACATTGGCGGCTTCTTCGGATGTGGTGTAGTAATCCCCGGGGTCGGACGGATCGTTGTCGCGTGCATCACCGTCGTTCGAGATGTTCGTCTGCTGGACCATGTCGTAGCCCGACAACAACTGCCCGGCGAGGTCCGGATGGTCCTTGCGGACGCCGGTGTCGAGCACCGCCACCACGACTTGCGGGATGCCGGTGGTGACATCCCAGGCTTGCGGGGCATTGATCGATGACACGATGGCGCCGGACGGAGCCTTGAGGTACCACTGGCCTGCGGCCGGCGACGTGCCGTTCACCGGGCCGTACAAGGGATCGTTGGGCACGGCGAGACGCGAGCGGAAACGGTCGATCTGCACGTACTCGACATCCGGGTGGGCACTCAGCCGGCGCGCCAGGATGGCGCTGCTCATGCCCTTGGCGAGCATCACCTGGGCACGGTCGGACACGGTGCGGCCAGCCATGAGGTTCGTCCCGGCGCGGGCGGACAAGGCATCGGCCCGGGCCTGCATGACATCGTGGACGCGGGCAGAGGTGCGCAGAGCGTCGAGCGGGATGTCCCGCAGCGTGGCTGCCGACGACTTGAACTTCACGATGACCCGGGCATCGTTGTCCAGAACGCCTTGGGGTGCCAGGCGGCGCCCCGTGTTCAGATCCGCCGCCCAGGAAACACTGGCGACGCACGAGGCCATCGCAACAACCACCCATTTGCCCCAGCTCGAACTTCTTCTTGTCATTCCCGAAGATCCTCGACCGCGCACGTTGCCGACACGGGGTCGCGGGCAACGCCGGCATTTTCGCCGACGGATCCGATCGGATGGACCGACATTCGTGAACGAATCGTCGGCGGAGCCGCTCCCCACTTGCAGCGGGGCATTGTGGGGAAGACTTCCTGCGGAAGTATGTCTGCCATGTTTCCGTGGCCACGCACGGATGGCGAACTTTGCGTTCGACGGTGAAGTGGGCGCCCGCAATGCGGGCTCGGCCGGGCGATCAGCGCCAGGCATGCCGGTCAGTGCCGGCTGGCTGCAGTGGGTCCCGGCTTTCGCCGGGATGACATTTGGCCAGTTATTCGTTCACCGGGGCATCGGCGACATGGACACCAGCTTGTTCGGCCTGCTTGTCGGCGTGGTAGCTTGAACGCACCATGGCACCGATGGCCGCGTGCGTGAACCCCATCTTGTGGGCCTCGTCCTCGAACATCTTGAATGTGTCGGGGTGGACATAGCGGCGCACCGGCAAGTGGTGCCCGCTCGGAGCGAGGTACTGGCCGATGGTGAGCATGTCGATGCCGTGCTCCCGCATGTCGCGCATGACCTGGAGCACTTCCTCATCCGTCTCGCCCAGGCCCACCATGATGCCGCTCTTGGTCGGCACGTCGGGGGCGAATTCCTTGAAGCGCTTGAGCAGGTTCAGCGAATAGGCGTAATCGGAGCCGGGCCGCGCTTCCTTGTACAGGCGAGGGGCGGTCTCGAGGTTGTGGTTCATCACGTCCGGCGGCGCGGCCTTCAGGATCTCGAGCGCACGGTCCATGCGGCCGCGGAAGTCGGGCGTGAGGATTTCGATGCGTGTGCGCGGGGACAGCTCGCGCACCTGGCGGATGCATTCGACGAAGTGCGCTGCACCACCATCGCGGAGGTCGTCGCGGTCGACGCTGGTGATGACCACGTAGTTCAGCTTCAATGCCGCAATGGTCTTCGCCAGATTGGCGGGTTCGTCGGGATCGAGGGGGTCGGGGCGACCATGGCCCACGTCACAGAACGGGCAACGGCGCGTGCATTTGTCCCCCATGATCATGAACGTGGCCGTGCCTCCGCCGAAGCATTCGCCGATGTTGGGGCACGATGCTTCCTCGCAAACCGTGTGGAGCTTGTGCTCGCGCAGGATCTTCTTGATCTCGTAGAACCGGGTGCTGGGCGAACCGGCCTTCACGCGGATCCAGTCCGGCTTCTTGAGCTGTTCGGCCGGCACGATCTTGATCGGAATGCGTGCGGTCTTGGCCTCTGCCTTCTGCTTGACAGTGGCATCGTAGGCGTTGGGAGGGGGCAGCGTGGTCATCGGCAAAGCTTCGTAGGGAGCCGGTCAGCTCAGGTGGGACACGAGACGGTCGCCCAATCGTTGTGCAACGGTCGACCAGTCGGTGCGGACGCCAAGTGTAGCCAAGTCGACCGTTTGGAGGGCGGCGTAGCCGCAGGGGTTGATCCCGGAGAAAGGCGTCAAGTCCATGTCGACGTTGAGCGCAACACCATGGTAGGTGCAGTGCCGACTCACCTTGATGCCGAGCGCCGCCACTTTGCCGAGCCCGGCGAAAGCATCCGGCCGGGGCCAAGTGAGTGCGGCATGCCCGCCGGGCTGGGCCAGGTTCACATAGATGCCCGGAGCACCAGGCACGCGGTGGCCGGTGATGTCGAACGTTTCGAGCGTCTTGAGCACAACGTGTTCCAGCCGGTACACGTACTCCTTGACGTAAATGCCCAGCCGCCGAAGGTCGATCAGCGGGTAAGCGACCACTTGCCCCGGGCCGTGGTATGTCACCTGGCCGCCCCGGTTGGTCTGCACCACGGGGATGCCCGCGGCATCGAGGACGTGGCCAGGCAGGCCCGCCTGGCCCTGGGTGTAGACCGGCGGGTGTTCGCACAACCAGATCTCGTCTGGGGTGTCGGCCGAGCGGGCATCGGTGAAGGCGCGCATCGCCTCGAGCGTCGGCGCATAGTCGACGCGGCCGAGCGTGCGCAGCAGCGGGAGGGTCGCAGGGACAGGCATGCGCCATTGTCCCCTGTCCCGCCGCCGTTTGACTTCACCCGGCACGAAGCTGCCGGGCCGCCGTGACCATGTTGCGCAACGCCGCCTCGGTCTCGGGCCAGCCGCGTGTCTTCAGCCCGCAGTCCGGGTTCACCCACAGGTTGGCTGGCGGAATCACCGTGCCGGCCTTTTTCATCAGGCGCAGCATTTCGTCGGCCGAGGGCACCCTGGGCGAGTGGATGTCGTACACGCCTGGGCCGATCTCGTTCGGGTATTTGAAGTCGCCGAACCCGCGCAGCAGTTCCATGTCGGAGCGGCTGGTCTCGATGGTGATCACGTCGGCATCCATCGCCGCGATCTCCGGCAGGATGTCGTTGAATTCCGAATAGCACATGTGGGTGTGGACCTGCGTGGCGTCTTCGACGCCGCTTGCGGACACGCGAAACGCCCGTGCGGCCCACTTCAGGTACGGCTGCCATTGGGCCCGTCGCAGCGGGAGGCCCTCGCGGATCGCTGGCTCGTCGATCTGGATGATGCCGATGCCGGCACGCTCCAGGTCCACCGCCTCGTCGCGGATCGCCAGGGCGATTTGCAAAGCCGTGTCGGCACGGGGTTGGTCGTCGCGCACGAACGACCACTGCAGGATCGTGATCGGGCCCGTCAACATGCCTTTGACGGGGCTCGCCGTCAGGCTTTGCGCGTAAGTGGTCCATGCCACGGTCATCGGCCGAGGGCGTGACACGTCTCCGAACAGCACCGGCGGCTTGACGCAACGCGAGCCATAGGACTGGACCCACCCATTGCGTGTGAAGGCGAAGCCTTCGAGCTGCTCGCCGAAGTATTCGACCATGTCGTTGCGTTCAGCCTCGCCATGCACGAGCACATCGAGGCCCAGCGCCTCCTGCCTGGCCACCGCCTGGGCGATCTCACGCTCCATGGCGCGACGGTAAGCGCCTTCGTCGAGTTCCTTGCGCCGGAATGCAGCACGGGCCGCGCGGATCTCGGCGGTCTGCGGGAACGAACCGATGGTCGTCGTGGGGTATTCGGGCAACTTGAAGCGCTCGCGCTGCACGCGCTGGCGCTCGGCAAAGGCGAGCGGGCGGCGGTCCGCGTCCGCTGACAGTTCGTCGACCCGTCGCCTCACGGCAAGGTTCTTGACGCGGGCGCTGTTCGCCCTCCCCGCCACCGCGGCTCGGGCATCGAAAAGTGCCTGCCGCACCGAGGACTCCCCGTCGCGCAGCGCGCGCCGGAGCATGTCGAGTTCGGCGAGCTTTTCCGTGGCACCAGCGAGCCAGCTGCGCAACTCGGCATCGAGCGAGGGGTCCTGCGCCAGGGTCAACGGCACGTGCAGCAGCGAACACGACGGCGCGATCCACAGGTTGCCGCCCCGGCGTTCGAGCGCCCTTCGAAGCGTCGGCAACGCGCGGTCCGGGTCGGTGCGCCAGATGTTGCGGCCGTCGACGATGCCCACCGACAACTGCTTGTGAGGCGGCAGCCAGTCGAGGATGGCCAGCAGCTCATGCCCGGCGCGCACGGCGTCCACATGAAGCCCGGCCACCGGCAGCTTGCACGCGAGGCTGATGTGGTCCTCGAGCGGCGAGAAGTACGTGGCCAGCAGCAGCGACACCTTCGCGGTCTTCAGCGCGTGATAGGCCCTTTCAAAGGCCAGGGCCCACGCGCCCGGAAGGTCCAGGCCGAGGATCGGTTCGTCGATCTGCACCCATTCGACCCCGGCGGCCCCAAGCTTCACCAGCAGTTCCTGGTAGACAGGCAGCAGCGCGTCCAGCAGGTCGAGCCGGTCGAAGCCCGCGGTCTTTTCCTTGCCGAGCCACAAAAAGCTCAGCGGGCCGAGCAGCACCGGCTTGACGACATGGCCCAGTGCCTGGGCCTCGGCCACCTCATCGAGGAGCCGCGTGGGCGCGAGGCGGAACGTGGTGGCCGGGTGAAACTCGGGCACGAGGTAGTGGTAGGTGGTGTCGAACCACTTGGTCATCTCCAGCGCGTGGGTGCCGCCTCCTTCGGCCGTGCCGCAACCGCAGGCATCGCCATGCGGATGTTCGGCGGCCACGCCGCGGGCCATCGTGAAGTAGCGCGCCAAGGCCGGCTCGGTGCCGTCGAAACCGAAGCGGGCAGGCTCACAACCGAAGAGCTGGAGGTGGTTGGCCACGTGGTCGTAGTACGCGAAATCGCCCAGGGCGACGAAGTCGAGGCCGGCGTCGCGCTGCAGCGCCCAGTGGCGGGCGCGCAGTTCGCGTCCCACCTGCTCGAGCGCGCTCGCATCGATCTCGCCTTTCCAATGGCGCTCCAGGGCGAACTTCAGTTCGCGCTGCGCACCCATGCGCGGGAAGCCGAGGGTATGAATCTTGATCATGTCGGGTCACTGAATCGATGAATTTCCATCATCTTCCCGCTCCGCCACTCATGAATCAAACGGATAATTTTCAGGATCACCAGCAGTTTCATTCATGACATCGCTCCTCGAACTCCGGCACCTGAAAACCCTGCGTGCGCTGCGCGAGGCGGGCAACCTGTCGCGCGCCGCGCAATTGCTCAACCTGACCCAATCGGCCCTGTCGTACCAGATCAAGCTGATCGAGGACCACTACGGCACGCTGCTGTTCGAGCGGAAGTCACACCCCGTGGCATTCACGGTGGCCGGCCAGCGGCTCCTGAAGCTTGCCGATGCGGTGCTGCCGCAGGTGGACGAGGCCGAGCGTGACGTCAGCCGCCTGGTCTCCGGGGCGGCGGGCGCACTGCGCATCGCAGTGGAATGCCACACCTGCTTCGACTGGTTGATGCCGGCCATGGACGCGTTCCGCGCCCGGTGGCCCGAGGTGGAACTCGACATCGTCTCCGGCTTCCAGGCTGATCCGGTGGCATTGCTGCACCAGGACCGTGCCGAGCTGGCCATCGTCTCCGACATGGACACGACGGAGACGGGCGTGACTTTCCACCCCCTCTTCAGCTTCGAGATCGTCGCACTGCTGCCGAACGGTCACCCGCTGCTCGGCAAGCCGTGGCTCGATGCGCAGGATTTCGCCGGCCAGGCGCTCATCACCTACCCGGTGCCCGACGACATGCTCGACCTCGTGCGCAAGGTGTTGCGGCCGGCCGGGGTGACGCCGCCGCGCCGCACGAGCGAGCTCACCGTGGCGATGCTGCAGCTCGTCGCCAGCCAGCGAGGCCTTGCGGCACTGCCACTGTGGGCGGTGAAGGGGTACCTCGACCGAGGCTACGTGGCCAGCCAGCGCATCGGCGCGGGCGGCCTCACCGGACGCCTGCATGCGGCAACGCCGGACCGGATCGCCACGATGCCCTACGTGACCGACTTCGTGCGCGTGATGCGCGAGACGTCGCTGCGCACGCTCGGGGGCGTGACCTTGCTGTGATTCAGAGGACCGTGCGCACCAACGGGTGCGTGGTCAGCGTGCGGTAGAGCTCGTCGAGCTGTTCGCGGCTGGTGGCCGTGATGGTGATCGTGACGCCGAGGTACTTGTTGCCCGAACTCGCGCGCAGCTCGATGGTGCTGGCGTCGAAGGTGGGATCGAACTGCACGGCAATGCGCGTGATCGCCTCGACGTACCCATCGACGTTCATGCCCATCACCTTGATGGGGAACTTGGACGGGTATTCGATGAGCGATTGCTCGGGCGGTATGTGTTGCATCTAAAAATCCAGTGGGGGCGCCGCCCCCAGGGTTCAATCAGGTCGACTGCGCGAGTTTGGCGCGCTGGTAAGCCTCGAACAGCCGGCCGTACACAGGGCCGGGTTTGCCGCGCATGGCCCCGTGCCCGACCGGCTCGCCATCGATGCGGGTGACCGGCAGCAGTTCCTTGCTGGTGGAGCTGATCATCACCTCATCGGCACCGAGAACCTCGGCTTCCGAGATGGGCCGGAGGTTGTAGGCAATGCCCACCTCCTCGCACAACTCCTGGAGCAGGTCGTAGCGGATGCCTTCGAGCAGGAATTCGCTCTTCGGCGGCCCCAGCACGGCGCCTTCCGAGGCGATCCAGACGTTGCTGCTGGAGGCTTCGGTGAGAAAGCCATCGCGAAAGAGGATGGTTTCGGTGGCGCCGTGGTCTGCCGACATCTGCCGGGCCAGCACATTGCCGAGCAGCGAGATGGATTTGAGATCACCCCGCTCCCAACGGAAGTCTCGCGCGGTGACACAGGTCACCCCGTGGCGCCGCTGGTCGTGCGTGGGCGGCTTCATCGCGTTGACCATCATGAAGACGGTGGGCGCCACATCGACCGGCATGACGTGCTCGCGGGGAGCCACGCCGCGGGTGACCTGCAGGTACAGCAACTGATCGTCGGTCTCGTAGGCATCGATGAGCTTGCGGGCGACGGCCAGCCATTCGTCGGAGGTGAGCGGGTTCGGGATGCGGACCTTGCTCAAGCCGCGCGCGAGACGGGCCATGTGCTCATGGAACCGGAAAATGCGCCGGTCGTACACCGGCAGCACCTCGTAGATGCCGTCGCCGAACAGGAACCCTCGGTCGAGGACGGACACCTTCGTATCACTCAAGGCCCCATACCGGCCGTTCAGATAGCACAGGCTGTCAGGAATTGCGTTCATGGTGTCTCCAGCGCCAGCTGAGAGCCCCAGGTTACTTGATCCAAAGGCGCAGCGCATCCCAGGCCCGCCCCAGGATACCGGCTTCTTCGATGCCTTCGAGCACCACGAGCGGACGCTCAGCCACCTTGGCGCCACTGGCCGTGGTGACGCGCACCACGCCCACCTTCTGGCCCTGCGCGAGCGGGGCCACCAGCGGATCGGTGCGTTCGATCTTGGTCTGCAGTTTCGCGCCCTCTCCCTTGGGCACGCTGACGAACACCGCATTCGTGGCGCCGAGTTTCGCCTCGTTCAGTTTGCCCTTCCAGACCGGCACGGTGGCCATGACCCGCTGCACTTCAAAGAGGCGCACGGTGTCGAAGGCCTGGAAACCCCAGTTCAGCAGCTTCTGGCTTTCATTCGCCCGGGCGTCCATCGACGCAGTGTTCAGCACCACACTCAGCAGGCGGCGCTTGCCCGTGGCAGTACCGTTGGCCCCCAGGTTGGGAAAATCGCGCTGGGCGGACGCCACCAGGCAGTAGCCGGCCGCGGCCGTGTAGCCGGTCTTCATGCCGTCTACCGAGGGGTCGCGAAGCAGCAGCACGTTGCGGTTGTTCTCGTTCGACGCAGGCGAGCCTTCGTAGCGGTACTTGCGCGTCGAATAGATGGGATAGAACTCGGGGAAGTCGCTGATGATGCGGCTCGCGATGACGGCGAGATCACGGGCGGTGCTCTGGTGGCCGGGTTCGGTGAGGCCCGTGACGTTCTTGAAGGAGGTGTTCTTCAGGCCGAAAGCCTGCGCCTGCCGGTTCATCATGCCCACGAACTGGTCGACCGTACCGGCCACCCCTTCGGCAAGCACCACCGAGGCGTCGTTGCCGGAGTTGACGATCATGCCGCGCAGCAGGTCCGAGACCTTCGGTGTCATGCGTGGCTCCACGAACATCAGCGAACCGCCGCCTTTGCGCTCTTCCCAGGCACGGGTGGACACTGGCAGTGTCTGCTCCAGCATGAGCTTGTGCTCGCGGATCGCCGCGAACACCACATAGGCAGTCATCAGCTTCGTGAGCGACGCCGGATCGGCCGGGGCGTCGGCTTCGCGTTCGGCCAGCGTCTGGCCCGTGGTGAGGTCGAGCAGGATGTAGCTCTTGGCCGCCACTTCGGGAGGAGTGGGCATCTGCGCATAGGCAGAAGCGGTGGCAAAACACAAGGCCAGGAACAGGGCGAACGTTCTTTTCATGAAGTCACGCAGTTGAGCAAATATCGGTGTGGCCTTGCGGCCGCAAAACGGGCGGGGATGCGGTCAATGCCGCCAGCCGCGCACCACCAGGGTCTTGAGCAAGGGCAATTGCCCATGGAAGAAGTGGCCGGCGCCGGGGATGACGACCACCGGCAAGGCCTGTGGCCGCGCCCAATCGAGCGTGGCCGACAGCGGGACGACGTCATCAGCCTCGCCGTGGATCACGACCGTGTCTTCCGGCACGGCCGGCATTTTCTGCTTCAAAGTGGAAGGCCCTACGAGCACGAGGCCGATGGCCTTCTCACCCTCGGGCAGCATCGTGGCCGCTTGTGACGCCACGAACGCGCCGAACGAAAAACCGGCGAGGGCCAGCGGCAAGGCCGGATCGCGGTGCGCCGCAATCACGGCCAGCGCATCGTCCACTTCGCCCCGCCCTTCATCCCACCGGCCCTCGGAGGCGCCCACGCCGCGAAAGTTCAATCGCACGGCACGATAGCCAAGCTGAACGAACGCCCGGGCGAGCGTGGCGGCCACCTTGTTGTCGAGCGTGCCGCCCTGCAACGGATGGGGGTGGCACACGACGGCGACGCCGCGCGGCGCGTCGTCAGGCGTATCGATGACGACTTCAAGGGCCCCGCTGGGGCCGGGCATGGTCAGGCGGCGGGAGGTGGGCATGGTCAACGGCCTACCGAATCGGGCAGCACGAGCCGTTCCACAACGACGCCCTGCTTGAGATGGGATTCGACGATTTCCTCGATGTCGGTGTTGTCCACGAAGGTGTACCAGACAGCCTCCGGGTATACGACGGCCACCGGTCCGCCTGCGCATCGGTCGAGACAGCCGGACTTGTTGACACGCACGCCCCCCGGACCGGCCAGACCTTCGCTCTTGACGAGCTTCTTGCAGTGATCGAAGGCGGCCTGCGGATCGTGGTCTGCGCAACAGGCTTCGTTGTTGTCGCGCTGGTTCAGGCAGAAGAAGATGTGACGCTTGAAATAGGTCATCCCCGGATTCTACGGACTGCTGCGCCGGCCCGGTTCATCCGGAGGGCCAACCGGTTGCTCACGGGCGGTGACCCGGCCGAACAGGTACGCCAATGCCGCATACGGCCACAGCCAGCCCACCCATTGGGCCGCACCATGGAAGCGGATGAACCGCCCCTGCTCCCATGCGAAGAGGCTTTCGGCGAAATACGGGTCCGTGGGTGCCTGTGTGACGCGCAGCACCAGCGCGGTCAGCGTGATGAGGCCCAGTGCCGCGGCCACACGCAGCGGCAGCCGCCACAGGGCCACGCCGAGCGCCACGCCGGTCAACAGGCCCGGAAGCGTGGGCGCTGTGAGCCACGTCAGCGCATGTTGCGGGCCGAAGTTCAGTGCGGTGGACAAGGTCGTGGTGGCAAAGCCCAGGACGGTTGCGCCCATCACCAGCACGATGCGCCGCCAACCGGGTGGCACCACGGTGAACGCAACCAGCACCGGCGCCAGCAGGCCGAGCAGCACCAGCAACCATTCGTTGGCATGCGACAGGGGCGTGAGCGATGCCTGGGCGGTGAGCCAGCCTTCGGCCCACGCTTCCCACGGCGTGTCGGCCATGGCCGAGGCTGCCAGCTCTTGCAGCCGAAACAGCACCTGCCCCACGCCGAACGGCACCGGCGTAGGAAACAACAGGCCGATGGGCCACAGCAACAGCAGCGCAATGCCGCCGGCGCTGCGATGGATGAACCAGCGGTCCCGCACGATCTGCCACCGCGCGAGCCCGCCGAACGCATGGATGGCAACGGCCGGCAAGACACCCAGCACCGTGCCGCCCGCGTTGAGCGCCCAGTCGAGGCTCGACGGCACGCGTTGTGGCAGGAAGTTCTGCAGGCTCTCGAGGAGGAAGGAAAGCAGCGCGCCTCCCACCACCGCAGTTGCCACCGCCAGGCCTGTGTGGCCGCCGCTGCGCAGCACCGCAACGAACAGCAACGCACCGAGGGGCATGTAGCCAATGAGGTTGGACACGACGTCGAACGCGGTCCAGTAGCGCGGCCAGGGAAGATGACCGAAGCCGAACCACGGCACATCGGCGGGCACGCTCCAGCCGGTGAATGGAGAGAGGCTCGCGTACGCGATCAGCGCCGCATAGAGCAGCGCCAGCGGGGCGGCAGAACTGCGGTGGCGCGCCGACATGGCCCGGTCAGAAAGGCTTGACGACCACCAGCACGACGATGGTCGCGAAGATCACCACCGCTGACTCGTTGAACACGCGGAACCAGCGCTCGCTGCGCTGGTTCGCGAACGTTTCGAACCTGCGCAGCAGCGAGCGGCAGGCGTGGTGATAACCAACGGCCAAGACGACCAGCAGCAATTTGGCATGGAGCCAGCCGCTGCCGCGACCAGCCCCGAAACCCAACCACAACCACAGGCCGAGCAGCAGCGCCGGCACCATCAACAGGCTCGTGAAACGGTAGAGCTTGCGCGCCATCAGCAACAGGCGTTCACGTTCGGCATGGCTGTCGGCGGGCACCACGGAGAGGTTCACGAACAGGCGCGGGAGATAGAACAATCCGGCGAACCAGCTGGCAACGAAGATCACATGGAGGGCTTTGACCCACAAGTACAGGCTGTTCATCGGCGTGATTATGGCGGCGCCTCAAATAATTACAGCCGACGCCCCTTCTGAATGAACCAAAGTTCATTCAAAATCTCTTCCAGCATCGCCTCGAGTAAAGATTCGTGAAGTACCTGAAACTGCCGCGGTGCGCGGACTCGACTGGAAAATGAACGTCAGAAAGAAAAAAGCCCCAGCCAATGGGCTGGGGCAGAAAAGCCTTATCGCTGTCATCACGGCAAGGCTCCTGCTCAGGGAGGAAAAGCAGGGAACAATAACCTTGCGGCTATCATTCAGACACAACTTTAGCAGAAGCAGACGCTAATGGAGTACCCCGCAGGTACGGTAGATACACGTAGATGCCTACTTTGACCTGATGCCTCGCACGATTGCATCCGTCCTGACACATTGCTTTCGAGAATCCGCCGTGCATACCCCCCCGACCTTTCCTGCCTCCCGTCCACGCCGCCTGCGTCGTGATGAATTCACGCGCGCGCTGGTGCGCGAACACCGCCTTCATTCCAGCAACCTGATCCTGCCGGTGTTCGTGCTCGCAGGCCGGAACCAGGTGCAAGACGTGGCCTCCATGCCCGGCGTGCAGCGCCTGAGCCTCGACAGGCTGTTGCCGGTGGCGGAAGAATGCGTTTCCCTCGGAGTGCCGGTGCTGGCGCTCTTTCCCGTGATCGACGCATCCCTCAAGACAGAGGACGGCCGCGAAGCCACGAACCCCGAAGGCCTGATGCCCACGGTCGTTCGCGAGCTGAAGAAACGCTTTCCCGAACTCGGCATCTTGACGGACGTCGCGCTCGATCCGTTCACATCGCATGGACAGGACGGATTGCTCGACCCTAACGGCTACGTCCTCAACGACGAGACCGTCGATGTACTGACCCGCCAGGCGCTCGTGCAGGCCGAGGCCGGTGTCGACATCGTCGCGCCGAGCGACATGATGGATGGCCGCATCGGTGCGATCCGCACCGCGCTGGAGGCCCGGGGCCTGATCCATACGAAGATCATGGCGTACAGCGCGAAGTACGCGAGCGCGTTCTATGGGCCGTTCCGCGATGCCGTGGGCTCGGCTGCCAACCTTGGCAAGAGCAACAAGAAGGTCTACCAGATGGACCCGGGCAACACGGATGAGGCACTGCGCGAAGTCGCGCTTGACCTGGCCGAAGGCGCCGACATGGTGATGATCAAGCCAGGCATGCCTTACCTCGACGTGGTACGGCGCGTGAAAGATGAGTTCCGCGTGCCCACGTTCGCGTACCAGGTCAGCGGCGAGTATGCAATGCTCAAGGCGGCAGCGGCGAACGGCTGGCTGGACCACGATGCGGTGATGATGGAAAGCCTGCTCGCGTTTCGCCGCGCCGGCGCTGACGGCGTGCTGACGTACTTCGCCCTCGAGGCAGCGCGCCGCCTGCGTGCCGAAGGCTGACCGGCGCATGCGTGTCTTTCACATCCGCCCCGACCAGTTCACGGAACTCGACGAATTGCCCGCCCAGTTGCCGGCCACGGGTTACCTGTGGATCGGCTCGGCGCGGCGTGAGTTCGAGGTCAACACGCCCACGTTGCAGGCTGCCCTGCAACGGTGGGCGGGCGGCCAGCTCGTGGATTTGCACATCTCGGACCTGCTCAACAACCAGTTGCCCTCCCACTTCGACTACACCTCCTGGTACGACCTGATGGTGTTCCGGCGGCTGGCCCCGGGTGCGGGCACCAACGGCCTGTTCCTCGACGATCTGAGCGGCACGCCGTCGAGCGCCAAGGTGGCGCTGGCGTCGATCGACACGAGCCCCGTGGGCTTTGCCGTGTTCGACCGCGTGCTGCTCACCGTGCATCCCACGGACTGCACCGTGCGTGACTTCTTCGCGAACAAGCTGCAGCAGATGACCGTGGGCGTGGACGTGCGCGTCGACCAGCGCCCGGGCATGCTGCGCCTGCCCAGCACCCCGGCGGACTTGATGCTGCGCATGATCAACCACATGGTGGACAGCTACCTCGAGCTGCGCCGCCTGCTGACGAAGCAGCTCAGCCATTTGCAGCAGGAACTGCTGAACCCGCGCAGCCACTTCGACAGCTGGCAGGCGTTCCTCGAATCGCGCAATGCCCTGCATCTGCTCGAAGACACCTGCGAGGACCAGCGCAGCGCCATTGTCGAATGGATCGATGCACTCGACGAATGGCCCAGCACGACCGATCCTCAAGCCGCGCGCGATCGCGAATTGCTGCGGGTGCGATCGCGCGACGTGCTCGAACACATCGAGCGGGTGCTGACGCATGTGCGCCGCCTGGAGTCGTCGGCCGAAGCTGCCGTTCAAATGCATTTCTCAGCCCAGAGCAATCGCACGAACGACATCATGCGCACGCTGACGGTGCTCACCGCCATCTTCATGCCGCTGAACCTGATCACCGGGTTCTTCGGCATGAACTTCGATGCGCTGCCGCTGATACACAGCTCCACCGGCGTGTGGCTGGCCTCGCTGTTCATGGTGCTGATGGGCATCGCGCTCGGCTGGTTCTTCTGGAGAAAGCGCTACCTGAGCACGACACGCCGGCCCTGATTGTTCGCCAAACACGTCCTACCGGCGAACGCCGGTACCCACTCGACGCAGTCGGCCCCGGCTTGCGCCGGGGTGACATCTGGTCTAACGGCGGTACGGATCAGCGAAACCGAGCCCGGCAAGCACCTCGGTTTCGCGGGCCTCCATCACCCGGGCTTCGTCATCTTCTTCGTGGTCGTAGCCCTGCGCATGCAGCGTGCCATGCACGAGCAGGTGGGCATAGTGCGCCTCGAGCGTCACCCGCTCGGTGGCCGCTTCGGTCTCGACGACGGGCGCGCAGAGGATCAGGTCGGCGACCACCACGGGCTCATGGCTGTAGTCGAAGGTCAGCACGTTGGTGGCGTAGTCCTTTCGGCGGAAATCGCGGTTCAGGGTCTGGCCCTCTTCCGCATCGACGATGCGGACCGTGATTTCCGCGGGCGCCTCGAGCGCGGCACGGATCCAGCGGATCACCTTGTGGCGCGGCAGGTGGGCACGGTGGCGGGGGTCGGCGAACTGCAGCGAGAGGGTCAGGTCGGGGCGGGCCATCGTGCTCAACCCCGGTCGCTCGATGCGATGTCGTACGCCTCGACGATGCGGGCGACGAGCGGGTGCCGCACGACATCGGCCGAGGTGAAGCGGGTGGTCGCCACGCCGCGCACTCGGCGCAACACCCGCTCGGCATCGATCAGGCCACTGTCGACACCGCGCGGCAGGTCGATCTGGCTCACGTCGCCGGTGACGACGCAGCGGCTGCCGAACCCCAGGCGCGTCAGGAACATCTTCATCTGTTCTCGCGTGCTGTTCTGGGCCTCGTCGAGGATCACGAAGGCGTGGTTGAGCGTGCGCCCGCGCATGAACGCCAGCGGCGCGATCTCGATCTGGCCCTTCTCGAAGGCGCGCCCCACCTTGTCGAAGCCCATCAGGTCGTAGAGCGCGTCATACAAAGGACGCAGGTAGGGATCGACCTTCTGGCTCAGGTCGCCCGGCAGGAACCCCAGGCGTTCCCCGGCCTCGACGGCCGGTCGGGACAGGATGATGCGCTGCACTGCGCTGCGCTCGAGCGCATCCACGGCGCAGGCCACGGCCAGGAAGGTCTTGCCGGTGCCGGCGGGACCGATGCCGAACGTGATGTCGTGGTGCTGGATGTTTTGCAGGTAGAGGCGCTGGTTCTCGGTGCGGCCGATCAGGTCCGCGCGCCGGGTGCGCAGCGCGGGTTCGGCATCACGCCCGTCCGGCTTTGGCGGGCGGCCGCGCTCGGTGTCCATCAGCGCCAGTTGGAACTCTTCGTGGGGAATGGGATTTTCCGCTCGGGCATAGAGTGCCTGCAGCAGGGCCATGGCACGCTCCGCAGCCGCCTTCGGGCCTTCCACGCGAAAGTATTCGTTGCGCCGGGAGATGCTGACATTCAAGACAGATTCGATGTCTCGCAGATGGCCCTCCATGCTGCCGCACAGGTTGGACAGCCGGGCGTTGTCGAGGGGCAGGAATTCGTGGCGCAGGATCACAGGGCGTACTTTCCGGGCATGGCTGCAGCCTTCATCAAAAAAACAGGAGCTCGACGGGGATTGTCGCCCGTGATGACGCAGGTTGCATGACGGCCTCCTGCACAATCTCGGCCCATGCGTTCCCGCCTTCGCTCCGACTACGCCTTCTCCCGCCTGGCCGTCCTCTTGCGTGGCCTGCTGGTATTTGCTCTCATGGCCCTGTGCCTGCCATGCCGGGCGCAGGCCGATCCCCCGCCCGTGTTGTTCGAGGGCGAATTGCGCATACTCACCTCGGCGCTGGCCGTGCCCGGCCCCGAGCTGGAATACCCCGCCGACCGCCCCGCCACGAAGGTGCGGCTGCCCGACGACTGGTGGGTGAGCCGCCCGAAGGCCGACGGCCCGGTCTGGTATCGGCTCACGTTCGACGCCCCTGCACAACCCGATCGCCTGCTCGCTGCCTACATCGAACGGGTGTGCAGCAACGCCGAAATCCATTTGAACGGTCGCATCATCTACAGCGGCGGCCGAATGACGGAACCAGTGACGCGCAACTGCCATTACCCGCAACTCGTGTCGCTGCCCGCCGGGCTGCTGCACGATGGTGAGAACGTGCTGGACATCAAGGTGATGGGTTACGCGCTGCAGAAGGTCTCCACGCGGCAGCGCTCGGGGGGCCTGTCGGTCGTCAAGGTGGGCCCACAGGCGGTGCTGGAGGCCGAATATGCCTCCGACCGGTTCTGGAGCCTGACGATGGTCGAGGTGATCACCGTGGCCACCACGATGCTGGGCCTGCTCGTGCTGTGCCTTGGATGGCTCAATCCCCGGGAGCCGCACCTGCTGTGGTTCGGGCTGATGACCCTCATGTGGAACGTGATGTCCGTGCGCATACTCGCCCGCGACCTGCCGCTCGACAACGGCACCGTCGAATTGCTGTTGGGCGCGGGCTGGGCCGCGGTGACGGCCCTCAGTGTGCAATTCCTGCTGAGCCACGCCAACCTGCGTTCCCGCACGATCGAAATCTGCCTGATGCTGCAATGCGCGCTCGTGCCGATGACGCTGGTGCTCGCGGGTCCGCATCGTCTTTTTGTCGTGATGAGCGCCTGGCAATTGCTGATGGTGTGCGAGGTCATCGCCACGATGGGCCTCTACCTTTTTGCCGTCTGGCACCACCGCAAGGAGGAGTTCTGGTTGATGGCCGTCACTCTGTTCGGACTGGGAGCGCTGCTGGTGCTCGAACGGGCCGTGCAGCACGACTTGCTCGATCCGTTG
Organism: uncultured Rhizobacter sp.; assembly: GCA_966212105.1. GTDB lineage: Bacteria > Pseudomonadota > Gammaproteobacteria > Burkholderiales > Burkholderiaceae_C > Rhizobacter. The sequence continues at coordinate 2,753 of CBIHPH010000056.1, read as the reverse complement.
CGGCCGAACCTGGCGCACTTCGCGATGCCGGCAGTGTTCCTGGTGCTGGGCACCCGACAGCTCCGATCGTTCAGCCGGGCTCTGCAAGATGCCGAGGCGGCGCGCAATTCGCTGGAGAGCCGCGTGGCCGAAGCCACGGCGGAGATGGAACGCAACTATGCGCAGATGGCCGAGTTGCGGGTCGAGCAAGTCACGGAAAAGGAACGCAAGCGCATTGCGGGCGACCTGCACGATGACCTCGGTGCCAAGCTGCTCACCATTGTCCACACGAGCGAATCGGAGCGGATCTCGTCACTTGCCCGCGAGGCCCTCGAGGAAATGCGACTGTCGGTCAAGGGCCTCACAGGCAAGCCGCTCCCCGTGGCCGATGCGCTGGCCGACTGGCGAGCCGAAACCGTGCTGCGGCTGGGCCAGGCCGGTGTGGAAGCCGACTGGCGCAGCCCCACGGAAGACCTCACGCAGCAGTTGTCCGCCCGCGCATTCGTGCAGACCACGCGTATCCTCCGCGAGGCCATCAGCAATGTCATCAAGCACAGCGGCGCGTCGCACTGCAAGGTGCGATGCACTCTCGGTGAAAGTGATTTCGTGCTGGTGGTGCAAGACAATGGCAAAGGCATTCCAATGGAACTGGACGGCAAGCTCGACCGGGGCCACGGCATGGCCAGCATGAAACACCGCGCGAAACAGATGCAGGGGCAGTGCCTCGTGGAGTCGGGTCCCGGCTATGGCACGGTGATTCGCCTGACCCTGCCTTTGTAGCCGCACACGCTGTTACGATGGGTTTCTGCGCCGCGTGCGCATCCATTCGACGGGTACGACCATGAACAAAATCCTCTTGCTCGAAGATCTCCCTGAGATCCGCTCGTGGCTGAAGGCGCTGGCCCTTCAGGTCTTTCCCAACGCGCAGGTGTCCGAAGCGGCGCGTGTCCACGATGCCCTCGCCCTGGTCAGCGCCGAGCGCTTTGAAGTGGCACTGATCGACCTCGGCCTGCCCGACGGCTCCGGTGTCGACGTGGTGGCCGCGCTGCGCGAGAACCAGCCCGAAGCGCAGTCGGTCGTCGTGACCATCCACGACGACGACGACCATCTCTTCCCTGCGCTGCAGGCCGGCGCATTCGGCTATCTGCTCAAGGAACAGCCTCGCGAACATTTCGTGGAGCAGCTCCAGCGCATCAGCCAGGGCGAGCCGCCGCTGTCGCCGTCCATCGCGCGCCGTGTCATCGCCTATTTCGCAGCACAGAACAAGCCGCAGGAACGCCCGCAGGCCCTTCCGCACGTCTCGCTCACCGATCGCGAAAACGAGGTGTTGCTGTGGGTGGCCAAGGGCTTCACGCTGCCGGAGATCGGCGTGCAGCTGAACCTGTCACGGCACACCATTGCCGACTACGTCAAGCAGATCTACCGCAAGCTCAACGTCAGCTCGCGCGCCGAAGCGGCCCTCGAGGCACAGCGCCTGGGCTTGTTCCGCCGATGATCGGCCGGTTGTCCGGCCAGTTGGCGGAGAAGAACCCGCCTCAGGTGCTTGTCGACGTCAACGGCGTCGGCTACGAGGTGGACGTGCCGATGAGCACGTTCTACAACCTGCCCTCGCTCGGCGAGCGAGTGACGCTGCTGACGCACTTCGTCGTCCGTGAGGATGCACAGGTGCTGTTCGGCTTCCTGACGGTGCCCGAGCGGGCGACGTTCCGGCAGCTCATCAAGATCACGGGCGTGGGACCGCGCATGGCGTTGTCCATTTTGTCGGGGCTGAGCGTCACGGAACTGGCACAGGCCATCTCGATGCAGGAAAGCGGGCGGCTCGTGAAGGTGCCGGGAATCGGCAAGAAGACGGCCGAGCGCCTGCTTCTTGAACTCAAGGGCAAGCTCGGGCCTGAACTGGCACTGCCAGCCCAAGCGGCCAATGATGCCCAGGCCGACATACTCCAGGCGCTGGTCGCCCTCGGCTACAGCGATCGGGAGGCGTCCGTCGCGCTGAAGGGCCTGCCCGCCGATGTGGGTGTCAGCGATGGCATCAAGCAGGCGCTCAAGTCGCTCGCCAAGTGATGCCTGAAGACAACCTGAAGAGACGCCCGAGCCTACCCATTCGGAGTGATGACACCGATCATGAGCGCTGGTAGCGTGCACCCTTTTGGGAAAACGCTTCACCATGCAGAGACCTTCCGCAGAGTACCTTGAGCAATGCCGTGCCGCGCTGGCTTCCGAGCAGGCGCAGTCGCTCGCTGAAACAGCCAACTGGTCGCACGTGAACAAGGAACAAGTGCACCGTGACTGGGATGCGCTCTACCGGGAACTCGCTCCCCTCGTGGGCAATGCCTCGCCTTCAGCGCCGCAAGTGCAGGCGTTGATGGCACGACATCACGAGATCGTGTCCCGCTTCTATTCCCCGTCGCGGTTGGCCTACATCGGCATGAGCCTGTTCTACCAGGAGAACGATGACATGAAAGCGTTCCACGCTGGGTATGACGCCCGCATGGTGGATTTCCTGGCGGAAGCCATGCCGATCTATGCACACTCGTCTCTTTGAGTCGCCACAGGTTGACCGGGGAACGTTGGTGTCTACTCGCCGCAGTGGGGCCCCGCGTGCGCCGGGGGGGCAGTTTTGGGGGGGCATCCCCCCCGCGCGCGGGGGCTTGGCCCGCCCGGGCCCGCCCTGTTTACGCGGCACCACCTACAGGGTTCACCGGGTAACAATACAAACACGCCCGCAGCGCTTTGTCTGCGGGCGTTGGATGCTATCGAATATGAAGCGTTGC
>CBIHPH010000055.1:0-25851 GCA_966212105.1 uncultured Rhizobacter sp. | reverse complement strand
TGCCGGGCCGAGACCCGGCGCGGCCTCGCCAGAGAACAAGCCCCGCGCCAAGCGAGACAATAAAAAGACCGCCGCCGCGCCCGCGGCCCAGGGGGGCAAGCCCCAACGTGCACTTGCTTGCAGTCCCCCCCTCCGGATACGCGACAATCGCCGGATGACATTTCCGCTCGGTTCTTTGCAGGCCGAAGGCGGCGCGTCCGCGCCGCCGTCGAAGGCTCCCGGCTCCAAACCCACCAGCCGCAAGGCAGCTTCGAAGGCCGCACCCCCGGTCGCCGCGCCCACGTCGGTCGCCTCGTTGCGGACGCAGTTCGTGGTGATTGCGGGCGGGGTGCTGTGGCTGCTCGCGCTGTTGGCGCTGGTCACGCATCATCCGGGCGATGCGGCGTTCTCGACGTCCGGCAGCAATGCGATGCCGCTGAACAAGGTCGGCGCGCTGGGCGCATGGTTCTCGGATCTCTCTTTCGTCTTGCTCGGCTATTCGGCGTGGTGGATGTTGCTGATCTCGCTGCGCGTCTGGCTCGGTTCTCTCGCGCGCCTGTTGCGCGGCGCGGAACAGGCCGATCAGGCGCCGCCGGCTCAGCCGCGGTGGTGGTTCTGGGCCGGTGTCGCGCTGTTGTTGTGTTCCAGCGCTTCGCTGGAGTGGACGCGGCTCTATCAGTGGGAGCCTCGCCTGGCCGGTGCCCATGCGGGCGGGGTGCTGGGGTATTTGCTCGGTCCGCTGAGCATGAAGCTTCTGGGCTTCGTGGGCTCTGGTGTGCTTTGGATCACCGGTCTGGTGGCCGGCGTCGCGCTTGCATTCCGGTTCTCATGGGTGCATCTGGCGGAGAAGATCGGGGCGTGGATCGAATCGTGGCGCGAGAAGCGTGTGGAACGCATTGAACGCGCGGAGGATCACCGTCTGGGTGAGCAGGCGCAGCGCGAGCGCGAGCTGGTCGTCGAGGTGGAGCATCAGCTGCACGAGGAGCATGCGCCCATCGTGATCGAGGCTCCTGTCATCGATGTGCCCAAGTCGGAACGTGTCGTGAAGGAACGGCAAAAGCCTCTTTTCACGGAGCTGAGCGACACCAAGCTCCCTCAGGTGGACCTGCTGGACGCCGCTCCGGCACGCATGGAGACGGTCACGCCGGAAACACTGGAGATGACCTCCCGGCTGATCGAAAAGAAGCTCAAGGACTTCGGCGTCGAGGTGCGGGTCGTGGCAGCGTCGCCGGGCCCGGTCATCACGCGCTACGAGATCGAACCGGCCACCGGTGTGAAAGGCTCGCAGATCGTCGGGCTCGCGAAGGATCTGGCGCGTTCGCTGAGTTTGCTCAGCATCCGGGTGGTCGAGGTGATCCCCGGGAAGAACTACATGGCGCTCGAGTTGCCCAACGCGCGGCGGCAGATGATCCGGCTCTCGGAAATTCTCGGGTCGGCCGTCTACAACGATGCCTCGTCGCAGCTCACGATGGGGCTCGGCAAGGACATCGTCGGCGCGCCCATCGTGGCGGACCTGGCCAAGATGCCGCACTGCCTCGTGGCCGGTACCACGGGGTCGGGCAAGTCGGTGGGCATCAATGCGATGATTCTGAGCCTGTTGTACAAGGCCGAAGCGCGCGATGTCCGGCTGATCCTGATCGATCCCAAGATGCTTGAGATGAGCGTCTATGAAGGCATTCCGCACCTGCTGGCGCCGGTCGTCACGGACATGAAGCAGGCGTCGAATGCGCTCAACTGGTGTGTGGGCGAGATGGAGCGCCGGTACAAGCTGATGAGCAAGCTCGGGGTGCGAAACCTCGCGGGCTACAACAAGAAGATCGCGGAAGCCGCGGAACGAGGTGAGCACATTCCCAACCCGTTCAGCCTCACGCCCGAGCAGCCCGAGCCGCTCGACCGCCTGCCGTTCATCGTGGTCGTGATCGACGAGCTTGCCGACCTGATGATGGTGGTGGGCAAGAAGATCGAGGAGTTGATCGCCCGCCTGGCCCAGAAGGCGCGGGCGGCCGGCATTCACCTGATCCTCGCCACGCAGCGCCCGAGTGTCGATGTGATCACCGGCCTCATCAAGGCCAACATTCCCACCCGCTTGAGCTTCCAGGTCAGCAGCAAGATCGACAGCCGCACGATCCTGGACCAGATGGGGGCCGAGGCGCTGCTGGGCATGGGTGACATGCTCTACCTGTCCGCCGGCACCGGCCTGCCGATCCGCGTCCACGGCGCCTTCGTCAGCGACGAGGAGGTGCACCGTGTCGTCGACTACCTGAAGGAGCAGGGCGGCGAGCCAAACTACATCGAGGGCATCCTCGAGGGCGGGGTGCTGGAGGGTGGCGCCGAGGGCGACATGCCCGTGGGCGAGGGCGGTGGCGAAGGGGATGCGATGTACGACCAGGCGGTGGCCGTCGTGCTGCAGCACCGGCGTGCATCCATCTCGCTCGTGCAGCGTCATTTGCGCATCGGCTACAACCGCGCGGCCCGGCTGCTGGAACAAATGGAGAAGTCGGGACTCGTATCCAGCATGGCCACCAACGGCAACCGCGACATCATCGTGCCCAAGCGCGACGAATGATGCCCGCGCCACCCAGACACCGCATGAACCACACCGTCCTCAAGACCCTCGCAGCATCCGGCCTGTTGCTGGCAGCCATGGCCGCCCGGGCCGATGCGATCGATACCTTGCGCGAATTCGTGCGCGACGTGAAGTCGGGCAAGGCCGCCTTCTCGCAGGTCGTCACCTCGCCCGATGGCAAGAAGAAAAAGACTTCGAGCGGGGATTTCGAATTCCAGCGCCCGAATCGCTTTCGCTTTGCCTACATGAAGCCTTTCGAGCAGGCGATCGTTGCCGACGGCCAGAAGGTCTGGATCTACGACAACGACCTGAACCAGGCCAGCTCCCGCAAGATGACCGACGCCATCGGTGCCACGCCGGCGGCCTTGCTCGCCGGCGGCAACCTGGAGAAGGACTTCACGCTCAAGTCACAGCCTGACCGTGACGGCCTTTCATGGGTGCAGGCGCTGCCGAAGGTCAAGGAGGGGCAGTTCCAGTCCATCCAGGTTGGCTTTCGGGGCAAGGAACTCGTGGCCATCGAGATCGTCGACAGCTTCGGCCAGCGTTCCGCCCTGACGTTCTCGAACGTGCAGGCCAACGTGACCGTGGACCCCGAGCACTTCCGCTTCACGCCGCCGCCGGGCGCCGACGTGCTGGAGCAGTGATCTCCGCCCATGGCCGACCTGTTCGAGTCCGCGCCCGCGGCGCCTTTGGCGGAGGCGCTTCGTCCGGCCAGCCTGGATGAGGTCATCGGGCAGTCGCATCTGATCGGGCCTGGCAAGCCGCTGAGGCTTGCATTCGAATCCGGCAAGCCCCATTCGATGATCCTCTGGGGGCCGCCGGGCGTTGGCAAGACGACGCTGGCGCGCTTGACGGCCAGCGCCTTCGGCTACGAATTCATCGCCTTGTCGGCCGTGTTCTCCGGCGTCAAGGACATCCGCGCCGCCATGGAGCAGGCCGAGCATCATCTTGCGCTCGGCAAGAAGACCATCCTCTTCGTCGACGAAATCCACCGCTTCAACAAGGGGCAGCAGGATGGTCTGCTGCCGTATGTGGAGTCGGGCCTCGTGACCTTCGTGGGGGCCACCACCGAAAACCCGTCGTTCGAAGTCAACTCCGCCCTGTTGTCCCGGGCGCAGGTGTATGTGCTGCAGGCACTGAGCGACGATGAGCTCAAGCAACTCGTCGAACGCGCCCGTGAGACGGTGCTGACCCACCTGCGTTTTGAAGGCCATGCGATCGACACGCTCGTGGGCTATGCCGATGGCGATGCCAGGCGTCTGCTCAACCTGCTCGAACAGACGGACACCGCAGCCCGCGCAGCGCGCGTCGACGTGATCGATGCCGACTTCCTGCAGAACGCGCTGACACTGAACGCCCGCCGGTTCGACAAGGGCGGCGACAATTTCTACGATCAGATCTCCGCGCTGCACAAATCCGTGCGCGGCTCGAACCCGGATGCGGCGCTCTACTGGCTTGCCCGCATGCTCGATGGGGGTGCCGATGCGAAGTACCTGGCGCGCCGCATCGTGCGCATGGCCTGGGAAGACATCGGCCTGGCGGACCCCCGTGCGATGCAACTGGCCAACGATGCCGCTTCCACGTTCGAGCGCCTCGGCTCACCCGAAGGCGAGCTCGCTCTGGCTCAGGCGGTGATCTACCTGGCCATCGCTCCGAAGAGCAACGCGGGCTACAACGCCTACAACGCGGCGCGGGCGTTCATCAGGCGCGACAAGTCCCGCGAGGTGCCTATCCACCTGCGCAATGCGCCGACCCGGTTGATGAAGGAACTGGGCCACGGCAAGGCGTACCGCTATGCGCATGACGAGCCCGAGGCCTACGCGGCCGGCGAGAGCTACCTGCCCGACGGCATGCCGGAGCCGGGCTGGTATCAGCCCGTGCCGCGCGGGCTGGAGATCAAGATTGCGGACAAGTTGGCGCACCTGCGTGCGTTGGACGAACAGGCCCGCAAGGGGAAGTGACCCGCACGGCGGGGGAAGGCATTCTTCCTGACCGAATACGGGAATGACCGATTCCTGGTGCATCGGGCTGGAATCAGGTAAAACCCCCGGGGCGCCGCCATCACGGCTTTCAGCGGATGCGGCCCTTTTGTCTGCCTTCTTACCGACTGCCATGCATCACATCCATCGATTTGCCCTTGCCGCTGTGGCGGCCGCCCTGACCCTGACCTCGGTCACCGCCGGCGCGGCTGACAAGCAGAAACCCGTTCATTGGGACTACCGCGGAGACCACGGCATGGCGCACTGGGCCAAGCTGGACAACGCATTCGAGGCCTGCGGCATGGGCCATCGGCAGTCGCCGATCGACATCCGGCAAGCCACGCCCGCACCGTTGCCGGCACTGGAATTCGGCTATGCCACCGTGTCTCCGGCCATCGTCAACAACGGCCACACCATCCAGGTCACGGTCCCTGCCGGCCAGTTCCTCACCGTGGGCGACAAGCGGTATGAACTGCTGCAATTCCATTTCCACACGCCGAGCGAGGAGCGGGTGAAGGGCAAGGCCAGCGCGATGGTGGCCCACCTCGTGCACCGCGATGCCGAAGGTCACCTTGGCGTGGTGGCAGTGCTGCTCGAACCCGGCAGCCGTGGCTCGGCATTCGACACCGTGCTGGAGAACCTGCCGCGCAAGGCCGGCCAGACGCTCACGGTGGCCGACCTGAGCCTGGATCTTCAGTCCCTGTTGCCCAAGGACCGCGCCTACTATGATTTCGAAGGTTCGCTGACCACCCCGCCTTGCAGCGAGGGGGTTCACTGGATGGTCTTGCGTGAACCGGTCAAGGTCAAGCCACAATCCATCCAGGCATTCCGCTCGCTTTACGCATTCAATGCGCGCAATGTGCAGCCGCTGTGGGGGCGCGAGGTCAAGGTCTCGCAGTAAGCCGACCGCCTCTTTTCCGAGGCGGGCAGCCTGTGCCCCGGTGCATGCCGGGGCGTTTCATTTTGATTGCAAGACGCCGCGTTTGATGAAGTCCGCCACCGTTCGTGCCTATCGAGCCGAAGACAGAAGCGCCGCCCTGGCTTGCTTCCGATCCAATGTTCCGGCCTTCTTCAGCGCATCCGATGAAGAATGGTTTGCCAGTTGCCTGGACGAACCCGATGGCCCTTGTTTCGTGGTCGTTTGCGATGACGAGGTGGTCGGCTTCGGCGGTTACGAGGTCTCGGAGTTCTACAACAGCGCCGTCCTCGTGTTCGGGCAGATCCATGCGCAGTGGCACGGCCGGGGGCTGGGCAATCTGCTGCTGCAATACCGCATCGATCACCTCAAGGCCCATGCGCGGCCCACCCGGTACCTCGTGGTGGACACCACCTTGAAAGTGGCGCCGTTCTTCGTGCGGCATGGGTTCGAAATCGTTTCCCATTGGCGCGAGGGCTATCGCGATGGCGCGGATCGGGTGGACCTCAGGCTGGTCCTGCCGACGCCGGGCGATCGTCCTGACCGAACCGCTCCACCATGAAATCCACGAAGCTGCGCAGCTTGGGCGACCGGAACCGGTCCGCCAGGTAGACCAAGCTCATCGGGCGAGTGGGCAAAGGGTGGTTCGGGAACAGCTGCACCAGGCGTCCGGCCTGAACGTCTGCCTCCAGCAAGATGGCGGGTTGCAGGACGATGCCAAGGCCGTTCACTGCCGCCACCCGCAAGGCCTGGCCATGGTTGACCTGGAGGCGGCCGGAGACGGCAATGCGGGCGCCTTCATCGCCGGACAAGGGCCAGTGGGTCAATGCCGCGGGGCTGAAGGAAAGGCATTCGTGGCGCGACAGATCCTCTGGCCGGCCGGGCGTGCCCCGGCGTGAAAGATAGTCGGGTGATGCGCAGATCATCAGGCGATAGGGTGCCAGCGGCCTGGCGATCAGGGCCGAATCAGGCAGGTGGCCGATGCGGATGGCCGCTTCGAAGCCTTCCTCGATCAGCTCCACCACGCGGTCGCTCAGCACCACGTCGCAGCTCACTTCAGGGTACCGTGCCAGGTACTCCGACAAGGCAGGCATCAGCGCTTCCGTGCCGAAGGTGACGGGCGCGGTGATGCGCAGCTTGCCCGCCGGGGCCACTTGAAGCTGCTGCGCCTGGGCATCGGTCTCCGCCACCAGCCGGAGGATCTCTTTGCAGCGGGCGTAGTAGTCCTCGCCGAAGGCGGTGACGTGCTGGCGCCGTGTCGTCCGGTTGAGCAGCTGCATGCCCAGGCGCCTTTCCAACGTTCTCAGGTGGTTGCCCGCCATGGTCGGGGAGATGTCGCACGCCGCTGCGGCTGCGCTCAAGCTGCCTTTTTCGACGGTCAGCACGTAGACGTGCATGCTCTCGAGCAGGTCCATTTGAAAGTATGGGTGGTGAATCAATCAAGTGGAGGTCAGTTTATCTTTTGCGGCTTGTTAATGACACTGAAGCCTCCTCCCTGACCGAGAAACCAGCATGAAAGCCATTGAACTCACTGCGCCGTCTCTGACGGCATTTCGTCGCACCGATCTGCCCGATCCCCGGCCGCGGCAAGGCGAGGTGCTCGTGCGCCTGCGCGCCGCCACGTTGAACTTCGTGGACGTGGCCGTCGCAACGGGGAACTTTCCCGTTCCCGCATTCCCGTTCGTTCCAGTGGCCGATGGTGCCGGTGAAGTGGTGGCATTGGGGGAGGGCGTCGACGGCTGGACCGTCGGCGATCGGGTGATCCCGCACTTCATGCCGGGATGGCAAGGCGGCCCGATCAATGCAGACCGTGTGGCGGCACTGCGCGGCATCACGCTGCCGGGTTCGCTGTCGGAGTATGTGGCCGTCCCGGCCCACAGCCTTGTGGCCTTGCCGCGCCATCTGGATTTCGTGCAGGGTGCGGCGCTGCCCATCGCCGCGACGACCGCCTGGAACGCCGTGCGTTCGGCGCAGGTGCGCCCGGGTTCGGTGGTGGTGGTGCTCGGGACCGGCGGCGTCAGCATTTTTGCCTTGCAGTTCGCCAAGGCCTGCGGCGCCACGGTGATCGTTGCGTCGTCCTCCGATGAGAAGCTGGAGCGGGCACGCCGGCTGGGGGCCGATCACCTCGTCAACTACCGGGCCATCCCCGGCTGGGATGAGGAGGTGTTGAAGCTCACCGAAGGGCGGGGGGCGGACCTGGTGGTGGAAACCGCGGGCGGGGCCACCTTCGCGCGGTCCGTCAATGCTGCCGCCATGGGCGGCACGGTGTTCACGGTGGGCTTTGTCACCGGCACGGCGCCGTCGATCGATCTGTTGCCGATCATCGTCAAGGCGTTGCGGATCGTCGGCAACAACACCGGCTCGGTGGCCGATCTGGCGGAAGCGACCCGCGCCATGGAAGCCCACCGCCTCACGCCGGTCATCGACCGTGTCTTCGGCATCGACGAGACGAGCGCAGCTTATGCCGAGCTCAGCGCGGGCGGGCGGCACTTCGGCAAGCTCGCCATCGTGCACTGAGCCACCTGGCGGCCGGTGGCCCAGCGCAATGATGCGGACTAAGCCGGCTGCGGCTTGCCGGCCGATGGTGTCCGCCGGGTGAGCAGCGCGAGCCCGGCGATGCCCAGTGCAATGAACACGCCGGAGATCATCTCCGCCTGGGTGGCGTGCAGGCCCATGAAGTCGAGCACGGGGTTGATGCGGATCTGCTCGATCAGCAGCCGCTCGGCGCCGGCCAGGACCAGGTACACCGCGAACAGCCACCCATGGCGGAACGGATGGCGGCGCATGGCCCACAGCAGCCCGAAGAGCACCAGCGCCATGGCGGTCTCGTAGATGGGTGCGGGGTACACGCCGGGCAGCTCGATCACGGCGCCATAGATGTTGTTGTCGTAGGTCTGGGCCCAGAGCCAGGTGGGCAGCCAGTCGGGCTTGAGTGCCATGTTGGCGGGCGCGCCCCAGTCGCCGTCGCCGGAGATCTGGCAGCCGATGCGGCCCAGGCCGTAGCCGATCATCATGGCGGGCGCCGCTGCATCGAGGACGGGGCGCACCGGCAGTCCTGAGCGGCGCACCACCACGGCACCGGCAAGAATGCCGAAGATGAGGCCACCCATGATGCTGAGCCCGCTGCGCGAGAAGATCATCGGCCAGGGATCGGCGAGGAACTGGGGCAGGTGCTCGAAGATGTGGAAGATGCGCGCACCGAGGATGCCGCACAGAAGCACCACCATGGCAAAGGTGGAGACGAATGCGTCGAGCCCCTGCGGGTCATGGGCGGGCAGCCGAGCGCCCGGGCGAGGGGGCAGTTCGCCCGCGGCGCGCAGCCGTTGCAGGTCACGGCGGAAGAATTCGGTGGCCACGAGCATCGCGCACATCACGCTCAGGCCGAAGGTGGGCAGCGGCAGCGGCAGGTCCAGGCCTGTGAGGGCCTTCAGCGCATCGCTCAGGTAGGGATAGGACATGGGTGTGCGACTGGCAAGGTGTTGTCAGCCGGCCATGTTAGGCCTTTTGACGCTTCAGTTGATGGCTGGTGGCATCCGTTGAGGCATCGAGCCGATTCGGGCGGCAGTGCAAATGAGAGCGGCTGCCCACTCTCCGCGTCCGACATCGGGTGCCTGGAGTTGACTTGGCATCGGATGCCGGGGCCACGTGAGCCACCATCGCCCTGCATCGGGGCTGAAGGGCGAGTCCCCCAAACGAGCGATCTTTCCGGCCCAGACCTTTTGATATTCTCCAAGCCAGTTTGAAGCAACAACACGACGCCCACTTTGCACCTCGCGATGTGCGGCGGTCTTCCACAGGTCCCATGGCAGCGAGCGATCGCGAACGGGTCGATCTTTTCGTCGCCTCCAAGGCACTCGGCTTCAACCCGATTCAGCGGGTTGCAGGGCCGCCGCTTCAGTGGCTTTCTCCACCATTTTCCCCAACGTGCCCGAGCGCAAGGGCGCCAAGATCATCATGACTGGATGGCTCCGAGCCGCCCTGCATCGCGGTTTCTGTGCGGGGCGTCTCTTGAAAGAGAAGAGGCCTGTCGAGGGACCGATGCGGGCGAACGCCGAGGGTTCGCACGCATGATCCCTCTGAAGATTGTGTCGACTGGCGTTGCGGTTCCGGCGCAGCAGGTCACATCCGCCGAATTGGACGCGCGATTGGGGTTCCCGAACGGGTACGTGCAGCGGCGCTCCGGTGTGGTCCATCGCTACCACGCGGGGGCGCGCGAGAGCCAATCCGAGCTCGCGGCGAAAGCCCTGCATGCGGCGCTCGTCCGTGGCGACATCGCACCCGGTTCGATCGACCTGCTGATTTCTGCCTGCGGCGTCCAGGAGCAAGCCCTGCCGAGCACGGCCGCACACGTGCTGGCCGCCTCGAGACTGCGTGCCGGCATGCCGGCCTTCGATGTCGGTGCCAGCTGCCTGAGTTTTCTCATGGCGCTGCAGGTCGCAGCGGGGCTGTTGCATTCGGGTGCCCACAAGCGCATCGCGATCGTCTCATCGGATCTCGCCTCGCGGGGCGTCGACTGGTCGAATCCCGAGGCCTCCCTGATCTTCGGCGACGGCGCGGCAGCCGCCATCGTGGAGGCGGGCGACGGGACGACGGGCATCGCGTCATGCCTTTTCGAGACGTACCCCGCCGGCCGCGCATTGTGCGAGATTCGGGCGGGCGGCACGCGCCGCAATCCGCGGGTGGGCGTCGAGCCGGACGACTTTCATTTCCGGATGGACGGCAAGCGTGTCTTCCGGATGGTGTCCAAGTTGATGGACGCCTTCATGGACCGCCTGCTGGACGCCCGCGGCCTTTCCATCCAGGACATCAACACCGTGGTGCCGCATCAGGCGAGTCACCTCTCGATGCTGCACATCCGGGAGCGGCTCGGTGTTCCAGCGTCCTCGGTGATCGACATCTATGCGCACCGCGGCAATCAGGTGGCCGCCTCCATGCCCACCGCCTTGCACGAGGCGATGGTCACCGGCCGGGCCTCGCCCGGCAGCCGGCTTTTGATGTTGGGCACCGCCGCGGGCCTCACGCTCGGCGGGATGGTGCTGTCCACATGAACGTGCTGGTGACGGGCGCAACGAGCGGGCTCGGGCGCAATGCGGCAGAACAACTCTTGCGCCAGGGTTGGCAGGTGCGTGCGACAGGCCGTGACGAGGCGCAAGGGCGCGAGCTCCAGGAACTGGGCGCGAGCTTTCACCGGGCCGATCTGGCGACCCTGTCGCCGGGCGGTGCCGCGGCCCTGGTGCGTGGCGTCGATGCGGTCTGGCATTGCGCAGCGCTGTCGTCACCCTGGGGACGCATGCAGGATTTCGAGGCCACGAACGTGCGTGCCACCCAGTTGCTCGCGCATGCTTCGGTGCAAGAGGGGGTTCCGCGCTTCGTTCACATTTCCACGCCGTCGATCTATTTCGACTTCCGCCACCATGCACAGGTGCAGGAAAGCTACCGTGCGGCGCGCTTCGCCAATGCCTATGCAGCCACCAAGGCGTGTGCGGAAGTGCTCATCACCGGCATGGCCCGCCGTTGTCCGAACACGAGGTTCGTGATTCTCCGTCCCCGGGCGCTGTTCGGCCCGCATGACCGCGTGATCCTGCCGAGGCTCTTGGCGCTGCTGCACCAGCGCCGCGGCGTGTTGCCCTTGCCGGGCGGCGGCCGGGCCGTGATGGACCTGACCTACGTCGAGAACGTGGTGCATGCGATGCAGCTTGCCACCACGGCGGACGTGCCCTCGGGAGAAGCTTTCAACATCACCAACCAGCAGCCTTGCAGCCTGGCCGATTTGCTGCGAGACCTTCTCGGAGGTCATTGGGGCATGACCTACCGCATCCAGCCCGTGCCTTATCCCGTCCTGGCAGGCGTCGCAGGACTGCTCTCGGGATGGGCGCGCATCACGGGCCGTGAACCGGCGCTCACACGCTACAGCGTCGGTGCACTCCATTACGGCATGACGCTCGACAACAGCAAAGCCCAGCAGCAACTGGGCTACTTTCCAACGATCGACATGACGGAAGGTGTGCGGCGCACGGCGCGCTGGCATCAGGACCATGGCCAGCATCCGCGTTTTTGAGGCGGGGCATTGCACCCACCGGGCCTGCGTCGCGCTGCGGGGCGCGGGCCTGTCCCTGTGCGCATTTCCGTCGCGTGCTTACCTGATCGAAGCCGGCGGGAAGCGTTGGCTGTGGGACACCGGGTATGCACAGCATTTCCTGGATCACACCCGCAGCGGGCTCTTTGCCATCTACGCCGCGGTCACGCCCGTCTACTTCGAAAGTTCGCAGGCGATGGTCGCGCAATTGCGTGCGCAGGGCATGCGCCCGGCCGACCTGGACGGCATCATCCTTTCCCATTTCCACGGCGACCATGTGGCCGGCCTGCGCGACTTCGACGGCGTTCCCTTCATTTGTTCGGGTGCCGGCTGGGAGACGACGCGCCGTCGCACTGGCGTGGGCGCGCTTCGCCGAGCCTTCGTGCCTGGGCTGATGCCGGCGGACGTCGATCAGCGCGTGCGCGCGATCGAAAGCTTCGAATGGGTTGCCTTGCCGGCCTGCCTGGCGCCATTTACCCACGCCTGGGCGTTGCCGGGCGCCCGAGGCGAAGTGCTCCTGGTCGACTTGCCTGGCCATGCGGCAGGCCACATCGGGGCGTTCGTGCAAACCGATCAGGGATGGACGCTTCTTGCGGCCGACGCGGCCTGGTCGCCGCTGAGCTATCAGGAGCTGCGTGGCCCTTCGCGGCTGGCGGGCCTGATCATGGAAGACACCGCGGCCTACTACGCCACGCTGCGCAAGCTGCATCAGTTGCACATCGGCGGGGGCGCATCCATCCTGCTCACCCATGAGGGAGCGCTGTGATGGGCGTGCTCGGGCTTTTGTCGTCGTACATGCGAACGCGCCGCATGCGCTTTACCGATCGTTCCGAGCTGGAGGCGCATCAGGCCAGGCAATGGGCGTGGCATGCCGGGCGCACCTTGAGCAAGAGCCGCCACTTCCAGCGCTGGGTCGGTCGCCCGCTTGCCGAATGGCCCACGATGGACAAGGCGCTGATGATGCGCCACTTCGACGCCATGAACACGGCGGGCCTGAGGCTCGACGAGGTGCTGGAGATCGCCCACGCGTCGGAGCGCTCGCGCGATTTCCGCTCCCGGCTGCGACGCTACAGCGTCGGCCTGTCATCCGGGACATCGGGGGGGCGTGGCGTGTTCGTCGTCAGCCCGCAGGAGCAATCGAGGTGGGCGGGCGTGATGCTGGCACGGCTGCTGCCGGCCGGGCTCTTTCACAAGGAACGGGTCGCATTGCTGCTGCGTGCGGGCAACAACCTTTACCGAGCCGTGCGCACGCCCTGGGTGAGTTTCGAGTTCTTCGATCTGTTCCAGCCGCTCCAGGCGAATGTCCGTGCACTCGAACACTGGCAGCCCAGCATCATCGTTGCCCCGGCCCAGGTGCTGAGGGCCTTGGCGATCGCCCAGCGCGAAGGGCGCGCTCACCTGAAGGCCACGCGCGTCGTCTCGGTGGCTGAAGTCCTCGAGCCGCAAGACCGCGTATTGCTTGAACAGGTCTTCGGGCGGGTCGATGAGGTGTACCAGGCGACCGAAGGTTTTCTCGCATGCACCTGTTCGCACGGCGTGCTGCATCTGAACGAGGAATTCCTGCATGTGGAGCCGCAATGGCTGGATGAGGAACGCTTCGTGCCCTTGATCACCGACTTCACGCGCACCACCCAGCCCGTGGTTCGCTACCGCCTCGACGATGTGCTGGTGCGTCGCGCATCCGGTTGCAGCTGCGGCAGCGCCACGATGGCGCTGGCGCGGATCGAGGGCCGTTGCGACGATGTGCTGCGGTTGCCGGGGAAGAACGCCTCCACGGTCGATGTCTTTGCCGACGTCGTGAACCGCGCGTTGGCGCAGACGCTGCCGCCAGCCGTGGACTATCGGCTCATGCAGACCGACTGCGCCACGTTGGCGCTGTGGATCGAGGACCCAGATGCGGATGTTCACGCCAGCGCGCAGGCGCATCTTTCCCGCGTGATGGCCGAACTCGGCGTGGATTCCATGCGGCTGCGCTGGGTGCGTGCCGACGCCCCCTCGCTGGCGGACTTCATGACCAAGCGCAGGCGTGTGCGCCGAACCTGGAGCAACCCGGCATGACACTCACACCCCCCGCTCGCTGGCCTTTGCTGCTGCAGCGACTGACCCACATGACCGTGGGTTGGGGCAGCGTGGGCGTCGCCTACAACCTCGCACGCCATCTGCAGGGGCCGGCTTTGGTCGTGATTCCGGAGACGATGCTGGACAGGGCGATTGCGTTCAGCGCCGATGGGATCTGGATGTACCTGTCGTTCTTCCTGCTCATCCCGTGCGCTTATCTGTTCGCCGAGGCGCGCCGGCTGCCCTGGATCAGCCGTTCCATGCTCGTTTGCGCCTTGGTGTGCGGAATCTTCTACCTGGCCTGCCCCACGACGCTGATCTACCCGGAGGTGACGGGCCAGACCCTCAGCGCCAACGTGCTTCGCGGGCTGGTGGCCTCCGATTCGGCGCAGAACTGCCTGCCTTCATTGCATGGTGCGCTGAGCTTGCTGGCGATCTGGTCATTGATGCCACGGCGAGACGCGCCCTGGGCGATGCTCGATTTCCTGCGTGCCGCGCTTCTCGTGGCATGGGGCGGCTGCATCGCATGGGCCGTGATCCAGACACGGCGACACCTTGCGCTCGATTTCTCGGCCGGCGTGATGGTCGGCTGCCTGTCGGGATGGGCCGTTCGCTTTCTCGACCGGCATGTTCGGGCCCGTCGCCTTCCCATTGATCCAGTCTCCACAAGGATGCCCCAACCATGAATGCCATGGCGCTGCCGCTTGCGTTGATGGTCGTCGCCGTGCTGGCCGAGTTGTATGTCCTGCGCCGGTTTCGCGGCGAGGCCATTCCCTGGCTCGACGTCATCGCCAATCTGAATTCAGGCCATCTCGTGCTCTGGCTTTTCCGGGGCGTGGAAGTCGCCGCCTATGCATGGGTCTTGCGAAACGCCAGCACGGGCTGGGCAGACACATGGCCCCAGTGGCTCGTCTGGGTGTTCGCCTTCTTTGCGTGGGACTTCGGCTTCTATTGGCTGCACCGTTTGCATCACAAGCTCGGTTTCCTGTGGGCGGTGCATGAAGTGCATCACCAGGGAGAGCATTTCAATCTGTCCCTCGGCATCCGCAACTCCTGGTATTCATCGCTGACGTCCTTCCCGTTCTTCGCGCTGCTGGCGGTGCTGGGTGTGCCGCTGCAGGCCTTCGTCGTGGTGTCCGGCATTCACTACGCGATCCAGTTTTCCAATCACAGCGGCTTCATCAGGGGGTCGGGCATCCTGGACCGCTTCATGGTGACGCCTCGCCATCACCGGGTGCACCATGGCGCCAATCCCGAGTACATCGACAAGAACTTCGGCGGAACCTTGTTGTTGTGGGACAAGCTCTTCGGCACGTTCCAGCGCGCCCTTCCCGGCGTGCCGATCCAATACGGCACGCCCGGGCTCCAGCAAACGCACGATCCGTTCTGGATGAACCACCTGCCGCTTCTTCGTTACGCCCGGTTGAGGGAGCCGCGAGTGCCCACGCGGCCCGTGTCGGCCGCTGATGTGCGGTGCGTTGCCAGCGGCGGCGTCTTGATCTTTGCCTTGGTCATCTACTACGTGGCCCATGAAGGCGCCTTGGCGGGCGCCCAGCAGCCCTGGCTCTTCGCGCTGCTGGCGGCGTCGACACTGGCGCTGGGCGCCCTGTCCGACGGCCGATGGTGGGGGCAGCTCGCCTGGCTCGCCGTCGGCCTGGCGACCCCCTGGTGCCTGGTGGGCTGGCTCGCCCTTCGCGACCCCTTCGCTTGTGCACTTCTCGGTCTGCTGGGCGTGCACGCCCTGGCAAGCACAGGATGGTGGATGTGGAGCCGCCGGTCTGCCCGACCGATCTGAAATCTCAGCCTCGGAGTATCTTCATGAAGTTGTATTCGGTGTTTCTGCTGGTCGCGATTGCCACGGTGTTGAGCCCGGGCCCGGGTGTCGTGATGACGCTGTCCAACGCCTTGCGCTACGGCATGCGAGGCACCGTGGGCGGCATTCTGGGCATTGCTTTCGGTGCCCTGGTGGTCGCGGCCATTTCGGCGACGAGTCTCGGCGTGCTGCTCGCGGCATCATCGCTCGCCTTCACTCTCATGAAGTACTTGGGGGCGGCCTACCTGATTTACCTCGGCATCCGCCTGTGGCGCGCGCCGCCGTTCAAGTTTGCCGAGGCCTCCACGCAGCAGGCCGGCTTCGGTCGGCGGTTCATCGAAGGCGTGTCCCTGCAACTGACCAACCCGAAGGCAATCTTCTTCTTTCTCTCCGTCTTCCCGCAGTTCATCGACCCGCAAACGAACTACGCGATTCAGTTCGCAGGTCTGGTGGCCACCTACAGCACCTTGGTCGTCATCATCCACCTGACCTATGCGCTGTTTGCCAAGAAGGCTCGCCATTGGTTGACATCGGAGCGGGGCGGGCGTCGTGTCAACAAGATCGCCGGCGCGACGTTCATGTGCTTCGGCGCAGCCCTTGCCTCGGCCAAGCGCTAGTTTCCTGTCGGCCAGGGCAATGGACAGCAAAGGGGCGGCTACGGAACCCACCAATAGCGCACCACGTGAAAGAACACCGGCGCGGCGAAGACGACCGAATCGAGCCGGTCGAGCATGCCGCCGTGCCCTTCGATCATCGTGCCCCAGTCTTTCACGCCGCGGTCGCGCTTGATCGCCGACATCACGAGTCCACCGAGGAAGCCCATCAGGCAGATCGTGAGCGAGACGAGCGCGGCCTGCCAGGGTGCAAACGGCGTGCACCAGTAGAGGCCCGTGCCCAGCAGCGTGGCCGACGCAATGCCCCCCACCAGGCCGCCCACGGTCTTGGAGGGCGACAGCTGCGGCGCCACCGGGCGCTTGCCGACGAGCTTGCCCCAGACATACTGAAGCACATCGCTGCCCTGGACGACCATGATCAGGTAGGCGATCAGCAGCAGGTTGCGGCCCTCATAGCCCGGGATCTCGAGCGTGAGCAGCGCGGGCAGGTGGGACAGGCAGAACACGCAGATCATCAGCCCCCACTGCATCTTCGCCGTGCGTTCGAGGAAGCGGTTGGTGTCGCCGCCCAGGCTTGCGAGGATCGGCATGATGAGGAACACATGCACCGGGATGAAGATCGAATAGAGCCCGTACCACTCGATCCAGATGAAGTAGTACTGCAGCGGCAGCGCGATGTAGAACATCAGCGCGAGCACCAGGTGGTCAGCCGTCCGCGTGTAGGTGAGCGTCACGTATTCGCGCAGTGCCGAGAACGACATGAACATGAACAGCAGGATCACGCCGGTCTTGCCAAACGTGAATGCGAGGCTCACGAACAGCACCATCACCCACCAGGCCTTGATGCGGCTGTTGAGGTTGTCGATGACACCGTGCGGTTCGCCATCGGCCACGCGCCATTTCAGCAGGCCGCCGATCACCGAGGCGACCACCAGCACACCGAGCACCGCGAGGAAGAGCCATTGCGTCTGTTCGTGGAACGGCGCGTTCTGGGCCGGGGAGTAGCTCATGGTTCGATGCTTTCTTGGGGGCGGAGCGCCAGCACGGCGGCCTCGGCACGCTTGAGGAAGGTGGCCTTGTCTTCGTCTGGGCCGATCACGAGCGGAGCGCCGTAGCTGACGCTGCACACCATGGGGACCGGCAGCCACTGGCCTTTGGGAATCACCCGGCGGATGTTGTCGATCCAGACGGGCACCAGTTCGACGTCCGGGCATTGCTTGCCGAGGTGGTACAGGCCGCTCTTGAACGGCAGCAGCGGCGCCTCGGTGGTGTTGCGCGTGCCCTCCGGAAAGATGATGAGCGATTCGCCCTGGCCGAGGGTTGAGGCCATCAAGTCCACGGGGGAGGGCTGGTCGGCCTGGGTGGACCGCTGCCGGTCGATCAGCAGGGCGTTGAACACTTTCCGGCCGATGAATCGGCGCACGGCGGTGGCCAGCCAGTAGTCCTGTCCGGCCACCGGCCTCGTGACGCGGCGAAGCGCCGCCGGCAGCGTGGTCCAGATCAGCACGAAGTCGCCGTGGCTGCCGTGGTTGGCGAAATAGACACGCCTGGCCGATGTGGGCAGCGAGCCTCGCCAGAGCGGGCGCACGCCGGTCAAAGCCCGTGCGGCGAACATGATCAGTTCGCCGGCGGCCACACCGGGCATGCGTTTGAAGAAGGAAATCATGTCGGGGTCTTTCAGATCCAGGCAAAGATGGCGAGCAGCACGATCAGCACCACCGTGATGGTGTGCCAGCGATAGAGGCGTCGCGCTCCAGCGATGCGCGGCGCCAGCGGCCGGCCGGTTTTACCAGCGGGCAGCGTGAACACCTGCTGCAGGCCGGAGTCCAAGTCGCCGACGGTCGACAGCGTGCCATCGGCCAGCCTTGCGAACAAGCGGGCGTCGAGCGCCAGCCGCACGGCGAGGTACCGTTCGGCAATGGCCAGCGGTACCAGCAGCACGATGGGATGAGGCGCCCCGCCGGTGGCCAGGCCGGCGAGCGCCGCGGCCACGGCCAGCCAGGCGATGAGCGAGACGGCCGGCGCGGTGCCGAGCCAGTCGGCGCACACGGCGCATGCGGCCCGGTCGGAGGCGGTCAGCGGATCCTGGCTCATGCCGTGCTCCGTGCCCGGGCGACGGCCTGCTCGATCACGTCGATCAGCTGCGGCCCGAGTCTCACCTGCGGACGTGCCTGGCGCAGCAGGGCGATGGCATCGCCGACCTTGGCGCAATGCCCGTACACGCACAGCCAGGTCGCCACCACCGCCGAACTGCGGGAGAACCCGAGTGCGCAACTGACCAGCACCGGGCCCTTCTTCGATGCCTGTTCGACCGAATGCGCGGCGTCGAGCAGGTGCGCCGGGCTGGGTTCGGTCAGGTCGAGCCAGCCATGGGAGCGGGCGCCGCGGTGGCGAAAGCCCAGTTCCGCGGTCACGTCCACGACCTGTTCGAACCGGCGGTGATCGCTTTCCCAAGGCAGAGGCAGGCGCCCCAGCCACACCTCGCGATCGCCCACCCGCGCGCTGCAAGGCATGCCCAGCGTCCAGGCGCGGGCGTTCAGCCAGGCCCCGACCCGGTAGGGCCAGAACAGCAGCCGGGCCGCGATGCTGTGGCGCCCGTCGACACGCTTTTGGAAACCGTGCTCACCGAGCGCGGCATAGCAGAGCGCCACCAGGGCCAGCGAGACGGCCGGCCAATAGAACCACCACCAGGGGCGGCCGATGCCGGCCACCATGGCGCAGGCGAGCGCGCCGAATGCGTAGCACAGCGCGATGCGCCGTCGCTGTGCCGTGACGGACCAGCGCCACAGCGGCCGCTCACCCGCCAGCGGCCAGAGCCACAGGCAGATGGAACCGGCCAGGAGCCCCGTGGGGATGTCGATGAAGTGATGCTGGAAGGTGGTCAGCACCGACACCGCGATCAGTGCGCTCCAGACATGCAGCACGCCTTTCCATGCGCCCTGCAGACGCTGGCGGTAGAAGTCCCACAGGATCAGCAAAAGCACGATGTGCAGTGACGGAGCCTGGTTGTAGGGCAGATCGAACCCGGCCAGCGCATCGAAGAGCTGGCCGGCCCAGCCATCCACCGGCGGACGCGGCGTGGAGAATTTCAGCGGAAAAAGCAGGAAACAGGCGATGGACAGCACCTGCGCGGTCAACAGCCGCAGGCCGTGGCGGTTCAGCTCGAGTCTCGTGGTGCAGATCAGCAGGGACAGGCCGTAGAAGAAGTCGATGGACCAGTATGGCAGGATCGTCCAGGGCCACAGCGGGATGTGCCGTTCCCAGTCGAACACGATGCTGGGCACCCCGGCCGTGCCGGCGGCCTGGTGGTTGGCAAAGCCGTATGACAGGAAAAACAGCGGCCCGAGAACGAGCAGCCATGCGAGCCCCGGCTTCCAGAGCGGCAGCGGTTTCATCGCGGTTCGCGCACCGCCATCGACACCGTGAAAATGCCCCATTCATCGATGCGCTGGGTGACCTTGCGAAAGCCCGCGGCCGCCACCAGCTGGTCCATCTCCTGCTGGGTGCGGCGGCGCATCACCCAGGCGGCATGGTCGCGATGGCTCGTCAGCGCACGGGCGATCAACTCAAGCTGCGGATGCCAGGGCTGGCCGGTGTAGACGAGGCAGCCGCCGGCGGGCATGGCCTGGGCAATGCCGCCGAGCGACCGTTCGATCAGCGCGTTGTCCGGGAACAGTTCGTACAGCCCGGAGACGACCGCCACGGTGGGCGTGGGCTGCGCCCGTGCAAGGCCTGCCCGGTCGAATGCGTCGGCCTTCTCGAACGTGGCGATGTCTTGCAGGCCTCGGCTCACGATCAGCGTCGCGCCGTCGCGCACATTGATGTCGCTGTAGTCGCGCAGGCGCACGGAATGCGGCCGGATCGGGCTCACGCCGACCGCGTCGAGGACGTAGCGGCCATGCCCCGCCGCAATGTCGATCAGGTTGAGTGGCAGGCCGTTGTCGCGTGCGGTGTGCATCGCCAGCTGCAGCAACTCTTCGACATGCACCTTGCGTTGCCGGATGCCGCGCCAGCCGATCGATTGAAGATAGGCACCGTCGATCAGGCGGCCGATCGGTCCTGCGCCTTGGGGCCTGTTGCGGTACACATAGTCGAGGGTGCTGCCCGAATCGAAGCCCGTGTCCCTGCCGATCTGCAGGCCCTTCGACAGCGGGGCGGCCCATTTCAGGCTGGCCCGCGTGAGGGCCCAGTACAGGCCACGCGGGCTGTAGGGAGACAGCGGCCGAGCGAGGGTGCGGGCTTCTTCGTACGTGAAGCCGCGTTCGTGGGCATCGCGGATGTCCAACGTCTGCGGGGCCGTGGCGAAGCGCTGCTCGATGAAGGTGCGGATCTGGCGGACGGCGCCCGCGCGGTCGCGTTCGCCCAGGGTGTCGTGGTAGAAGCCCGGCAGCACATGGCGCTCCTTGACGGGGCTGCCCAGCGCCTCGAAGAACTGGTGCTGGGGCTTGGCATGCACGACCCAGTCGGCGCCGGAGATCATCAACTGCGTGGGCACCGTGATGGCGCTGGCGTCGGCCACCACGCGCTCGGCAGCGTCGTACAGGCCGAGCAGGATGTTCGAGGCGATCGGGCGGGTGATCAGCGGGTCCGTGTCGTAGCTCGCGATGCGCTCGGGGTCATGCGTCAGGAACTTCGCCTTCACATAGCTGTTGACGAAGAACTGGCCGCGCAGCGCCTGCATCAGCTTGATGCCGGTGCGCGCGAACGGCACATACAACGTCACCTTGAACGCGGGCGACGCCAGGGTCATGCCCCGCAGGGCCGGTGCGTAGTCATGGACCCAGGTGGACACCAGCACCGCCCCCACGCTCTGGGCGATGACGTAGGTGTCTTCCGGCTTGACCTGGTGGTCGGCATCGAGGTGCCTGGTGAACGTCTGGATGTCGCGCACCGACGTGCCGAAGTTGGGGCTGTAGCCTCTTGCCCCCGGCGAACGGCCATGGCCGCGAGCGTCCCAGGCGAAGAAGTCGAAACCGGGCAGGTCGAGTTCATCGACCAAGTGGGCCATGCGGCCCGAGTGTTCATGGCCACGGTGGAACAACACGATGACGCCGCGACGGGTGCCTTGGGTGGCCGGCCAGTGGCGATAGAAAAGGTCGACACCATCGTGGGTGGTGAAGTGGCGTTCGTACAGTGGGCGGCGCGTCAGCGCGGGAGCGGTCATCGGATTTCCTGCAGGCCCTTGCGCACGCGCTGGACCACGGTGACGGCGGTCAACCCGACCGCCAAGGGAATGAGCCAGCCCACCCAGGAGGGCATGGGATGCCACAGCGCCACCGCGAGACCGAGGGTACCGATGAGGACGGCGCGATCGCTCTTGCCGAACGGGCCGTCATACCGGCGGCTTGCGCCCACCGACTGGCCGAGAATGCCGGCCATTTCCGACAGCGCGGCGGCGAGCACGAGCGCGCCGATCCACAGGGGATCGAATGGCGCGAGCCGTGCCAGGGGCAGGTACAAGGCCGCATCCGACACCACGTCGGTCAGTTCGTTCAGGTACGCGCCGAGGTGCGAGCGCTGTCCGAACTCGCGCGCCAGCATGCCGTCGAGCGCGTTGAGCGCCATGCGGAGAAAGAACCAGAGGGGCAGCAATGCGAATGCGCCAGGCACGGGCGCGATGTACAACCCGATGCCGAGGGCGATCGAGACGCCGCACGCGGTCAGGGTGACCTGGTTGGCCGTGACGCCCGCCCGGAACAGGCCGGCGGCCACGGGGCGCAGCAGCCGCTGGAAGGCCGGCTTGAGGTGATAAATCGAAAACGACATGTGTCGGTCCGGTAGGAGCGGCGCCTGACGCACCACGGCGATGGACCCGAAAGAGATGGCGAAAGAATAACGGTCTTCGGGGAATGGACAGATCCTTCCTAAGAGGGAGACGTCGGTGGTTCCATCGGGACGAGGGCGGTTGCCAACCCCAAAATCACCCGTCTTGGCCATGCGAGTCAAGCCCTATGTTGTTCATCGTGGACGACCCTAGAATCCGCTGCGACCACCCAGGTCGGCAAACGCTTGGCTGCGTTCTTGCTGAAGTACACGCGGAAGACCTTTTCAGGGCCACGGCCCTCAACGTCAGTTGGCAGAAGGGATATTCGGTCGATGGAAACTTTCATTCAGCAAATGATCAACGGGTTGGTGCTGGGAAGCATCTATGCGCTGATCGCACTCGGATACACGATGGTCTACGGCGTCATCAACCTGATCAACTTCGCCCACGGCGAAGTGCTCATGGTGGGCGCCATGACCGCCTGGACGGTGGTCACGGCCCTCTCCGAGCTCGGGTGGCCCGGCTGGATGCTGATGCTGATCGCCCTGCTCGCCGCCATGGTCGTGTGCTCGGTTCTCAACTTCCTCATCGAGAAGCTCGCCTACCGGCCACTGCGCAATGCGCCGCGCCTGGCGCCGCTGATCACCGCGATGGGCATGTCGCTGCTGTTGCAGACCCTCGCCATGATTCTGTGGAAGCCCAGCCCGAAACCGTTTCCCCTTCTGCTCGATGCGGAGCTCTACCACATCGGCGGCGCGGTGATCAACACGGTGCAGATTCTGATCCTCGTGCTCACCGTGCTCACGCTCGCCGGCTTGATGTTCCTCGTCAACAAGACGCGCGTCGGCCGAGCGATGCGGGCCACGGCCGAAAATCCGAAGGCTGCGGCGTTGATGGGGGTCAATCCGGACACGGTCATCTCGTTCACCTTCATCGTCGGGGCGGTGCTCGCCGCGCTGGCCGGTGTCATGTACGCCGCCAACCTCGGCACCGTCGAACACACGATGGGCTTCCTGCCCGGCCTCAAGGCGTTCACCGCCGCCGTGTTCGGGGGCATCGGCAATTTGGCCGGGGCGATGGTGGGGGGCGTGCTGCTCGGGGTCATCGAGGCGCTGGCCGCCGGCTACAGCGACATCCTCACCAACGGCGTGATCGGCAGCGACTACAAGAACGTCACCGCGTTCATCGTGCTCATCCTCGTGCTGACGCTGCGGCCGCAAGGGCTGCTCGGCGAACGCGTCGCGGACCGCGCCTGACCGGGAGGCTGCTGCCATGAAACTCCACCAACACTCCCTGGCCACGTTCGCGGCGGCCGCGGTGGCGCTCTTCGTGCTGCCCCTGCTCGTGCAACCGTTCGGCGACGGGTGGGTGCGCATCATCGATGCCGCGCTGCTGTATGTGCTGCTGGCCCTCGGCCTGAACATCGTCGTGGGCTACGCCGGTCTGCTCGACCTCGGCTACGTCGCCTTCTATGCGGTGGGCGCCTACCTGTTCGCCCTGGTCGCCTCACCGCATCTGCTCACCACCTTCCCCGCCCTGAAGGCGTATTTTCCGAATGGGCTGCACACATCGCTGTGGCTCGTCGTGCCGCTCGGGGCCTGCGTGGCCGGTCTGTTCGGTGTGCTGCTCGGAGCCCCTACGCTGAAGCTGCGGGGGGACTACCTGGCCATCGTCACGCTCGGTTTCGGTGAAATCATCCGTGAGCTCGTCACCAACCTGAACAAGCCGGTGAACCTGACGAACGGCGCGCAGGGCCTGGCGAACATCGATGCGGCGCGCGTCTTCGGCATCGAGCTCCATCGCACCAAGCAGGTGTTCGGTTTCGAGATCTCCGGTGTCACCCAGTACTACTACCTGTTCCTTCTGCTGGTGCTCGCGAGCGTGTTTGTCTGCTACCGGCTCGAACGCTCCCGGATCGGCCGTGCCTGGATGGCCATCCGGGAGGATGAAATCGCCGCGAAAGCCATGGGCATCAACACCCGCGACATGAAGCTGCTCGCCTTCGGCGCGGGTGCCACTTTCGGTGGCGTGTCGGGGGTGATGTTCGCCTCCTTCCAGCGCTTCGTCTCACCGGAATCGTTCGCGCTGAACGAATCGGTGATGATCGTGGCCATGGTGGTGCTGGGTGGTCTCGGCCACATCCCGGGCGTGATCCTCGGTGCCCTGCTGCTGGCCGCCTTGCCCGAGACGCTGCGTTACGTCGCCGGTCCCCTGCAGGAGATGAGCGGTGGGCGGCTGGATGCTTCCATCCTGCGCCAGCTGCTCATCTCGAGCGCGATGATCGCCATCATGCTGATGCGGCCGCGCGGGCTGTGGCCGGCCCCTGAACACGGCAAGGCGGGTGCACCGAAAGGAGGCCAGGCATGAGCCCGGCGGTCCTTGAGGTCACGGGGGTGTCGAAGCGCTTCGGCGGGCTGCAAGCCCTGTCGGAGGTCAGCATCCGCATTCAGCCCGGGCAGATCTACGGCCTGATCGGGCCCAATGGTGCCGGCAAGACCACGTTCTTCAACGTGATCACCGGTCTCTACACGCCCGACAGCGGCACCTTCATGCTGGGGGGCGAACCCTACCGGCCCACCGCGGTGCATGAGGTCGCGAAAGCCGGCATCGCCCGCACCTTCCAGAACATCCGCCTCTTCCCAGACATGACCGTGCTCGAAAACGTGATGGTGGGGCGCCATGCCCGCACCCGCTCCGGCCTGTTCGGGGCCGTCTTCCGCACCAAGGCTTTCAAGGACGAAGAAGCTGGCATCACGCAGCGGGCGCGCGAGCTGCTCGCCTACGTGGGCATCCCGGGTTTCGCCGACTACAAGGCACGCACCCTCAGCTACGGTGACCAGCGCCGCCTGGAGATCGCCCGTGCGCTGGCCACCGATCCGAAGGTGCTGGCGCTCGACGAACCCGCTGCCGGCATGAACGCCACGGAGAAAGTGGTGCTGCGGCAACTGATCGACCGCATCCGCAACGATGGCCGGGCCGTGCTCCTGATCGAGCACGACGTCAAGCTGGTCATGGGCTTGTGCGATGGCGTCACGGTGCTCGACCACGGCAAGCAGATCGCCGAGGGCACGCCGGCCCAAGTGCAGGCGAACGAGGCGGTGATCGAGGCCTACCTCGGCCACGGACACGGACAAAAGGCGGTGGCCCCATGAGCGCTTCCCTGTTGAAAGTGGACCAGTTGCACGTCGCCTACGGCGGCATCGAAGCCGTCAAGGGCATTGCATTCGAGGTGTTCGAAGGCGAAGTCGTCAGCCTCATCGGTGCCAACGGTGCCGGCAAGAGCACGACGCTGAAGGCCGTCACGGGGCTGCAGCCCATCCGGTCCGGCCATGTGTCGTACCTTGGCAGGGCCGTTCAAGGGCAGGGTGCATGGAACCTCGTGCCGCAGGGCCTCGTGATGGTGCCCGAAGGCCGCGGCACCTTCACCCGCATGAGCATCGACGAAAACCTGTTGATGGGCGCATTCATCCGCAAGGACGCGGACATCGCCGCGGACATCGACAAGGTTTTCGCACTCTTTCCCCGACTGAAGGAACGTCGCAAGCAACTGGCCGGCACCCTCTCGGGCGGCGAACAACAAATGCTGGCCATGGGCCGCGCGCTGATGACCCGGCCCAAGCTGCTGCTGCTCGACGAACCGTCCATGGGCCTTTCCCCGATCATGGTCGACAAGGTCTTCGACGTGATCGAAGGCATCGCCAAACAAGGCGTCACCGTGCTGCTCGTCGAACAGAACGCGAGCCGCGCCCTGCAGCTTGCCGACCGGGCCTACGTGCTCGAATCCGGCGAAATCACGATGGAGGGCGAGGCCAAGGCGTTGCTGGTGAATCCGAAGGTTCGCGCTGCTTACCTCGGGGAATGAAAGGCCCCCCAGTCGCTTCGCTCCTGCCCCCGAGGGGCGACCCCGGGTCGGCCGGCAGAGCCGGCCTCGCGGGTGGCTTGATGGGCGGCTTCGCTTTGCTTGCCTTCCTGTCGCGCGCGCTGCGGGGCGTTGCTCGCTTTGCTCGCTCGCCCACCTCTGTCACACCATTGGCGAAAGCCGGTGCCCACTGGGGCGGTGGGTCCCGGCTTTCGCCGGGATGACGA
>CBIHPH010000054.1:0-26317 GCA_966212105.1 uncultured Rhizobacter sp. | reverse complement strand
GTGCGCCTTCACGGTCGACTCGGTCACGCCGAGTTCGCGGGCGATCACCTTGTTGGGCCGGCCCTGGATGATGAGCTTGAAGACTTGGCGCTGCCTTTCGGTCAGGTCCAGCTCGGACAGGCGCTTGACCGCGGGTGCGCTTCGGGGCACGGCGGGATGCTCCGGCGACGCCCAGGCGCCTTCCGGCAGGTAGACGCCACCGTCGAGCACGAGCTTCAGCGCGCTGTGCAGGGTCTCGGACGAGGTGGTCTTGGGGATGAACCCCATCGCCCCGTTTTCGAGCGCCTCGATCACCGTCTGCCGATCCGCCAGCCCGGACAGCACGACCACCGGCAAGCTGCCGTTCGCACGCCGGAACTCGGTCAACGCCGGGATGCCCGACACACCCGGCAAGCCGAGATCGAAGAGCACCAGGTCGATGTGGCCAAGCGTCCGGGCGGCTTCGAGCGCCGACGGCAGGTCACTGGCCTCGAACATCTCGATGCTCGGGTCGAGCTTGCCGAGCAACAGCTCGAGGCCATCGCGAAACAGGGTGTGGTCGTCAACGATCAGGATTCTCATGGGCGCGGCGGTTCGTGGATTCCAACGAATCGCCGCGCAGTTTAGGGGGACGGTGTAACCGCGTGCCCCGAGCCCGGAGGGGAACGCTCACCGAGGAAGCTGCGCCGAGCACCGCCCAAAGGCGGCACCGGGTTCCGGCCATGCCGCTATTCGGCAGAACGCCGCCCAATGCCTCCGACGTCGACGAATTCCCATATCTGCTCCAAGTCTTCCAGCTCAAATCCAGTTGCACTCACGAAATCCTCGATTCTTCGCTGAACAAGACTTTCAAAATCGCCGTCCTCGGACGTTGTTCTGATGGACAGCCGCTGCTCCGGGAGCTCCTCACGACCAAGAACAAGGTAGTAAACACCGCTGTCAGACCGAATCAAGCAAAGCTCGACAGATGAGATGTCGTCTCGATCCTTCAAAAAATGAAATCCATACTTCTCCTCCGCACGAAAATAAGACAACGAGGAGTCCATAAGCGACACATCGAAGTTCAGGCCGAGCGGCCAAAGTGTTCGACTCAAAACCTCAAAAGCCACGATCACCCCCCTTACTTCTTGACTCGCAGAACAATGACTGGAATCTTCACAGCATCGTAACCAGTGCTCGGATTAACGAATCCCTGCATACCTTGTGGAAACTTGCCGTTCACATTGACACCCCAATTCACTTGCCCATTGAGTCTTGGGTTGACACCAGAACCCAATGGTGTCGGCGTAATGAATTCAAGACCCATTTGTGTTTCTGCAAGCGGCCCTCGCAGCGCACTGACAGTGGGGACGCCACCGAGGCCGTAGTTCGAATTCCCCCAAAGCTCACCAGATGCCGCAATTGCATCAATGCCTTGCGCCGGCTGACTTGGCGAGACCACTCTTCTGAAAATCTTGTGCGGATCAACAGGTCCAACAAATCCCTCGCGAAGCTCAAGATTTATCGTGGCCGCGATGGGGTCTATCTCCTGCCCCAGGTAGAACGCTCGCGTCTTCGGCACCGCAAGCTCATTGACGCCAGACGAGCGGTGGGTCAGGAGTGTGCTCTCCGCCAGCAAAACGTCATCGGAAAGAGCTTGAACACGCGGTGTCGGACTGCTCACTGACAAGCGCGGGCTCATCAGCGATGCCGGCCCTCCCAGGCCGACGAACGCGCCAGCGCCTTCGGCGATAGCCGCCAACCGCGACATCACCGCCTCATCGGTGTCGCTGGTCAAGTTGGCACGCGCGAGGTTTTGCCCCATGCGCGAAGCGTTGTTGAGCGAGTTGTACAAACCTGTGACAGGGGCTTCCAGAGCGGCCAATGGTGCGACCCCCATGCCCAGAAGGAGGTTCACTCCCTTCTCGACATAGCTGGCACTCGGGCTGGTAAGGCCCGCCACAGCCATTCGATAGCGGCTTTCGAAGAAGCCTTCCAGCGGCGTGTAAAGGTTCTCCACCGGCGGCAACTGCAGGCTGACTTCCTGTGCTCGCGCCGTTCGGGCAGCAGCCGCTTCGGCGTTCAGCGGGCCATAGCCAGCCGCGAGCGTTGCGCGCTGTGCGTTGGTTAGGGGCATATCGGCGCCGATACCACTGATTTCGATGTGCAGGATGCCATTGGCGTCTACGTAGTGATCCCGATTTGCACGCCGAACAGCGCCTGTCGGGCTGGCCAACTGACCTGCACCGTCCGCATAGACGTCGCCGTAGTCCGTGACTGTGCGACCTGACGACAGCCGATCTTCTTGAGCACGGCCCAGGTACACATCGTTTCCGGCATCGGTATGGCGCGACGCCTCAGCAGCCGATGTGAACCGGTTGTTCTCCCGTGCCCGGTCCCCCGCGATCTCCTGGGCCGAGTAGCCGATGCCGGAGGTCATCGCGTCTTTGATGGACTCGCCCAACGCATTGCCGAACGCATCTGCAGCCACCTGCTGAACGCTCACGCGCCCGCCGCGCACAGCCGCTGCCGCCACTCCGGATGCAAGTCCGGTTGCGGTCCTGGCGGCGAGGTTGCCGAGCGGGGAGCCGCCCCATGCCTTGTCGAATGCGTCTCCGACGAAGCTGCCCACCCCAGCGCCCACCGCCGAGGCAGCCACGTTCTTCCACTGGAACTTGTCCTGCAGCCCGGTGACCACGCCGATGCCCTGGCTGATGGCGTTGGCCGTCGCGGCGCGCACGATCACGTTCTTGAGCCCCGTGCCGCCCAGCGAGGCCTGCACGCCCCCGGCAGCCACCCCGAGTCCGGCTGTCACGCCGGACCCTATGGCGCTCAACGCCACACCCTTCCAGCTGAACTCCTCCTGCGCGCCTATGGCGATACCCACCCCTTGGCTCACGATGGAGCCCACAGCGCCACCCACCGCCGCCGCTGCGACACCGACGGCGCCATAGCCTCCCGCAAGGGCGGTCATGCCGGTCGTCATGGTGGCGCCGACCGTGGCTCCGGCGGTTGCCGTGCCGGCTGTACCCACCGCGCCCCAGGCCCCCGCCGCCGCCCCCGCCGTATAGATCGTCACCACGATCGCCACGACGACCATGATGATCTGTCCGATCGCGCCGCACCCGCCCTTCGGCGGCGGCGGCAAGGTCGGCGTGGTGTCGCCGGTAATCTTGCTCGGGTCGTACGGCTTGAACGTGCTGCCGTCGTTGTGGATCGAGGCCGCGATGTTGGGCACCGTCAGCGACTGGCCCACCCTCAAGTCGGCATCGCTCGAAAGGCCGTTGGCCTCCGCGATGCGGAACCAGAGCTTCGCGTCGCCATACGCCCCGCGCGCAATGCTCTGCAGCGTGTCGCCCTGCTGCACGGCGTACACGCCCGGGCTCGCGCCGGGGTAGTTGCCGTTGATCGGCTGGTAGCCGAAGCTGAACTCCGCCAGCGGCGCGAAGTGCGGGGCGCCGTTGCTGCCGCGCGGCTCCAGTTCGTCCAGGCCCACACCGAAGCGCCCCAGCACCTCGCCGTTGACGATCAACTGGCGCTGCAAGTTGTCGCCCTGGTCCACCAGCAGCGCGCGGCCGCTGGCGTCGTTGACGAATGTGCGGTCGTTCGC
The DNA here is from genome assembly GCA_966212105.1 of uncultured Rhizobacter sp. GTDB lineage: Bacteria > Pseudomonadota > Gammaproteobacteria > Burkholderiales > Burkholderiaceae_C > Rhizobacter. The sequence continues at coordinate 22,749 of CBIHPH010000054.1, read as the reverse complement.
GTCGTTGTTGTCGTCGATGCGCATGAGCTGCCCATTGACGTCGTACAGGCTTTCGGTCTTGCCTTCTCTCCCGTCGAGCGTGCCCGTGGTGCTCGTCTGCACATAGCCCTCGTAGTGGCCGAGCACGTTGGAGTACGTCGTCGTCTTGCTGGATTCCGTGAACTTGTAGCTGGTCACGTTGCCGGCGGGGTCGTAGCCGTTGCGGTAGTCGAGGTCGTACTTCGCCGCGCCATCACTTTTGAGCACCTTCTGCTGCAGCAGCCGGCCGTTGGCGTCGTAGCGGTTGCGGCGGTTCTCCAGGCCAATGGCCTCGGCCTGCGGCACGCCCTTGTTCAAGGCGCTGGCGTAGCCCTGCGGCAGGTTGCCCGGCCCGGTTTCCAGCACATGCCCGGAGGCGTCGTACTTGCGGTAGTCCACCTGCACACCGTCGCGCACCACGCTGGTCAGCTGGCCCGTGGCGTTGTAGCGGTACTGCTCCACCACGTTGCCCTGCTCGGAGGTGTACGAGAAGGGCACCTGGTAGTAGACCGCCACGTCGCTGTCGCCCTGGAAGGTAAGCACCGTCTCGCCACCGTTGGTGATGACGCGGTTGCCCCAGAAGGTGTCGGTGAGCCGGTTACCGTTCTTGTCGTAGGTGATCCTGTGTCCCTGGCGCCCGATGTTGCCCTGGGCATCGACCGCATCGACGACCACCTGCCGGTTCATGCTGTCGTACTGGAAGTAGCGCGGGCTGTCGTGCGCTTCGTCCGCGCTGGGATCACCGGGCGTCTTGAGCACGTTGATGTGCGTGCCGACGTAGGTACGGTTGCCGTTCTTGTCGTAGTTGAAGCTGACGTGCACGCGGCCATCGGCCACGTCGCGCAGCTGCCCGAGCTGGTCGTAGGCGAGGTGGTTGTCCTGGTAGATCTTCCCGCCTTGCACCGTACGTTCCAGCACGTGGTTGCCCGCTAGGTCGTAGCGGTAGGTGCTGGTCTTGTCCAGCGCATGGTCCCTGATCTCCAGCAGCTGGCCCGCGGCGTCGTAGGTGTAGCGCAGGTTCTGCTGCAGCCCGGGGCTGCCGCTGCGCGTGCTCGTCTGCATGACCCGCTGCCCGGCGATGTCGTACTCGTAGGTCACCGTCTGCCCGCCGATGTCCACATGCTGCGTGGTGCGGCCAAAGTAATTGGTCTTCCAGGTGGCCGTGCGGCCGTTGGCATCGGTCTCCGATAGCTTGTTCCCGAACACGTCGTAGGCCACCCGCGTGGTGGTGCCCAGGGGCAGCCTCGTTTCGATCACCCGGCCCGCGTGGTCGTACTTGTAGTGGGTCACGCGCCCGTCGCCGTCGGTCTGGGTGAGCTTGCGGCCCGCACCGTCGTAGATGTAGCGCTCGGTGACGTTGCGCTGCACCGGGGCACTCACCACCATGCCCTCGGTGATGCTGAACACGCTCATCGGCCCGTGGGTCACGCTCTCCAGCCGCCCCAGCTTGTCGTAGCCGTACTGGGTGGTGTGCTTGGCGCGCTCGGCGGATCCGGCCGCGGCCAGGTTGCCCTCGGCATCGACGGTCGTGACCTTGTCTGCGAACGCGTTGTAGCGATGGGTGACGACGCCGCCGTCCGCATGAGTTTCCCTCACCAGGTTGCCGCCGGCGTCGTACTCCTGCCGGTTGACGTTGCCGTTCGCGTCACGCACGGCCACCTGCCGCCCGAGGGCGTCGTAGTAGATCTGCGTGGTGGGGGCATCGGCCGCGTTGCCGGTGGTCGAGGGGCGCTGCTGGTAGACCAGCTGGTTGTCGGCGTTCCACCGGTAGGTGGTCTCCCACGCCACGTTGCGCGGGTCGTTGGTCTTGAGCACGTTGCCCCAGCGATCGACCGTCTGGCGGATCTCCGGGCGCAACCAGGTGGTTTTGCCGTTGAGGGCGGGTGCCTGCGTCAGCGTGTACGCGGGGTTCGAGCCGGTGTGGCTGAGGGCCGGCGAGCCGTTGACCGTGGTCTGGGTGCTGGCGTACTGCGCGGGCGTGCCGGGGATGGTGTAGCCCGCGGTGTACGGCACCGTGGTGAGGGTGAGCGTGGGCGGCGGCGTGTAGGCCGCCGTGGGCTCGTGCACGGTGACGGTGCCGTAACCCAGCGCCGTGGTCACGCCCGAGGCGTTGGTGTAGGTGATGCGGAACTCGTAGGTGCCGGGCGCCTTGCCTTGCAGGCTGACGCTGCTGCGGCCGTTGCTGATGGTCACATCCCACGGCGTGCCCCAGGTGGTGGCGTTCACCGGCCGGCCTTCGAACTTGACCGTGCCTGCCAGCGCGGCCCAGCTCAGCGCGATGGCGCTGGTGTCGTAGCCGGTGATCGCCGCCGGCGTGAGGTTGCTCAGCGTGGGCGGCTGCGTGGTGCCCGGTGTGCCCGCGTGGGGGGTGAGGTTGCCCGCGCCGCGCGCCACGATGGCGTTGCCCGACTTGTAGAGGATGCGGAACTCATACGCTGCCTCGGGCGTGAGTGCCGGGAGGTCGACGCTGGCCACGCCGTTGGCCGTGGTCACCGGCAGCACCGCCCAGTCCGCACCGCCCACGGGCCGGCCCTCGAACACCACGCTCAGCGTGGAGGGGCTGACCGCCGTCCAGCGCAGCTGGGTCGGCGTGGCCTGGTAGCCGGTCACCACTTGCGCGGTCGTGTTGCTGACCACGGGTGCCGGTGTAGCGGGTTGGGTGGACGGGTAGGTGCGCAGCGTGCCCGTGCCCAGCGCGACCACCTTGCCGGCCGCATCGGAGTTGATGACCAGGAACTCATAGGTCGCGTCCGACGGCTGCGCCGGCAGGGTGTAGGTGACCCTGCCATTGGCCACCGCGAGCGGTGCCTGCTCTTCCCAGGCGGCGGTGCCGACGCGGGCGTAGAGCTTCGACGTGCTCCCGGCAGGCCCCGCGTTCCAGTAGAACGTGGTGGGCGTGACGCCCATGCCGGTGATCTTGGTGGTCGTGCTGGCGGTGACCGAGGGGTTGGGCACCGTGCGCGTGATCTGCCCGGTGGTCAGGCCGATGAGCCCACTGCTGCCCTCATAGATGATGCGGAAGTCGTAGCTGCCCGACAGGTTGACGAGCGTGACGAAGTGCCTTTGTGTCGCCGCGTCCACGCCCACCCCGCCGCCATCGAGCCATGTGCTGGTGCCGGACAGGCGGTGTTCGACTCGCCCCGTGCCCGGCTGCGCGGCCCAGCTCAGCGTGCGCGCATCGGAGGAGAGGGTGAACGCAGGCACGGTGGTCGGTGTCTGCGAAATGAGCTTGGGCTGGGGCCTGGCCGCGACCACGCCGGTCGCCACGGCGACGGGTTTGCCCTTGGTATCGGCGTAAGTCAGCAGGAACTCGTAGGTGCCGGGTGCATCGGCCGCGACCTGGGCGAAGTTGTAGCTGTCCGCGGTGGTGCCGATGGTGATCGGCAGGGGGTTGCTCCAAGCCGAGGTGCCCTCAAGGCGAGCGACGAGCGTCGGCGTGCCGCCGCTGGCGGGCTTGCTCCAGCTCAGCACGTTGCCGTTCACCGCCGTGCCCGTGATGCTGGCCCAGGTCAGGAGCGACAACGTGGGCGTGACGACGAGATCGGGTGCGAAGATCCGGCCCGTGGTCAGGCTGGTCTCCCTCCCGTTGGCGTCCACGTACGCGAGGCGGAAATCCACCGTGCCCATCGTCCCCGACACATTGACGCTGTGCCGGCCGGTGGTGGGGTTGACGGTGATGCCGCTGGCGGGGAAATCGTCCCAGTTGCCCGTGGCCGTGTTGTAGACCTGGACCTTCTCGGTGCCACTCGCCGGCACCCAGCTCATGGTGGTACGGGAGATCTGGAAGGTGCTGCCCGGCGCGTTCGACACCGCACTCATCAGCACGGACGGCTGTTCGGGCCTGAACTGCCCCATGGCCATCGCCACGGGCTTGCCGCTCGCGTCGGTGTAGGTGACGCGGTACTCGTAGTTGTTGGGCGCGAGGAAGGCGACGTTGACGCTGTGCCGCGAGCCCGTGGTAACCAGCAGCGGTCCGGACCAGCTATTCGTGCCAGCGACACGGTATTCGAACCTGGGCGTGCCGGCCACGGAAGGCGGCGTCCAGCCGAAGGTGAAGCCCGAGATGCTGAATCCCGTGACCGCAGCTTGGCCGATGTTGGTGGGCCCGTTGACCGTGGCCTGGGCTGCCGTGAAGGTGCCCATGCCCAGCGCGACCTCGCGCTCGTTCTTCTTGTAGGTGACCCGGAAATCGGCCGTGCCGATGGCGCCCGCGAAGTTCACCGAGTCGGTCGCACCCGAGGAACTGATGGGCAGCGTGTGCCAGTTGGTGTCAGGCAGCGCGCGGAACTCGAGCACGCCGTCCGCGGCCGTCACGCCGGCAGGCCGTGTCCAGCTCATGGTGGTGGCGCTGGTGCTGAACTGGGTGATGACGCTGGCGGCCGTGGTGTCGCCGAGGGTAGGAGCCACCGGAACCGGCGCGGGCTTGGCGTTGACCTTGAGGTTGCCCGCACCGAACGCCGACAAGCCGCCGGTCGACTGGTAGCTGACCCTGAACTCGTAGTCACCAGCCCCAAGGCCGGAGATGTCGACCCGGCTGTTCGGCGACGACACGATGACGGGCAAGGCCTCCCAGGTGCTGCTGCCCACGCCGCGACCTTCGAACAGCGCCGTGCCGGCTTGCGTGGGCCACGACAGCGCGGCCGAAGTCGCGCTGAAGCTGGTGATGGCAGTGGCCGCCGTGTTGCTGAGCGTGGGGTTGGGGGTGGTGCCCGCCACCTCGGCATACGTGGTGAGGTTGCCCGTGCCGAGCGTGAGCGTGACGCCGTCGTTGTCGTAGACGATGCGGAACTCGTACGCGCCTGCGGGCATGCCGGCCGTGCTGATGCTGTCAGTCGATGCATTGCGGGTGACCGCACGCGTGCTCCAGGTGCCATTGGCCTGGCGGTACTCGAAGGCGGCAGTGCCGGTGGCCGCCGTCCAGCTGACCGTCGTGCCCGACACGTTGTAGCCCGCGATGCGCGAGACCCCCGTGTTCGCCACCGTCGGGTTCGGCGTGCCGGCCGGCACGGGGTCGTAGAACTTGACCGAGCCGGTGCCGGTGGCCGTCTTCGTGCCATCCGAGGTGTAGTTGATGCGGAACTCGTAGTCGCCGGCCCCGACACCCGAGAAGCTGACACTGGCCCGGTTCGCACTGACCGCGTTCACGTTCAGGGGCGACCAGGTGCTGGAGTTCACCGGCCGGAACTCGAACGTGGGCGTGCCTGCGATGGTGGTCGTGGTGCCGGCCTGCACCGTGAGAGTGCCGGCGCCCAGCCCGGTGACCCGGCCCTCGGACTCGTAGGTCACGCGGAACTGGAAGGTGCCGGCAGCTCCGCTGAAGTCCACCATGTCCCGGCCGTTGAGCCGGGTCACGGGCACGGCCACCCAGGTGTTCAGGGTGGTATTGAAGTACTCCGCTGCCACGGTGCCGGCCAGCGGCATCCAGCGCAGCGTGGTGCCGCTGGCTTCGAACCCGGCAACCTGCGAGGCCTGGGTATTGCTGGGCGTGGGCGGCCCCTGCACCGTGAGGCGGCCGGTGGCATACGCGGTCGCGCGATCGTTCTGCGTGTAGGTGACGAGGAATTCGTACTCGCCCTTCAACAGGCCGGAGATGTCGACGCCATCCGCCCCGCTGTAGTCGCCCACGGGAATCGTGGTCCATTCCGAAGAACCCACGGCCCGCCCTTCGAGCTTGGCGATGCCGCTGCCGCGCGCCCACTTGAGCACCCCTGCAGTCGCGGTGAGGCCAGTCACCTGGCCCGTCGCCAGCGTGAGCTTCGGCGCCGTGCTGCCGCCGGTCACCGCCAGCGTGCCCGTGCCGTAGGCCGTCATGCCCGCCTCGGTGGCGTAGCTGATGCGGAACTCGTAGGTGCCCGAGGCGCCGGCGAGGCTCACGCTGTGCTTGCCGTTGACGGTTTGCACCGGGAACTGTTGCCAGGCGCTGCTGCTGCCGATGCGCGCCTCGAAGGTGACCGTGCCGGTCTTGGGCGTCCAGCTGAAGGCCGTAGACGTGGCCTGGTAGCCCGTGATCGACGCGACGCCCACGGCGAGGGCGGGTGGCGTCGGCACGCTCAACGTGCCCGATGCCATGGCAGTGAGCTTGCCGTCGCGGGTGTAGGTGATGCGGAATTCATGGGTGCCGGTGGCCAGTGCGGCGATATCGACCCGCTGCTCGCCTTCCGCCGTTTCCACCGGGTAGGGCGTCCAGGTGGACGAACCTGCCGCTTTGATTTCCACAGCCGCCGTGCCGGCGACCGCTGTCCAGCTCAGCTTGGTGGCACTGGCGCGCAAGCCGGAGACGTAGGCCGCCTCCGTGCCCGTCACGGCGGAGGACACGCCGAGAACGGAATCCCAGCTGACCGAGGTCGTGTTGACCATGATGCCCGTGATGTTGGGCGCGCTCACCGGCGGCACATCGACCGGTGGCACGGCGGCGGTGACCTTGAACGTGCCGGTGGCGTGGGCATACGGAATGCCGTTGCCGGGCTCGCTCCACAGCAGCTCGAACTCGTAGTCGCCCGCCGGCAAGCCGGTGGTGTCCACGCCGTCCAGGGTGCTGGTGCGGCTGGAAATGGCGAGGCCTTGCCATGCGTCGAAGCTGCCCACGCGCCGGTAGTTCAGCTGCTGCACGACGTTGCCGGCCGGCTTCTGCCATGCGAGCACGCCGGGGCCGGCATGGGGTTGCCCATAACTCACCGGCACGCCGATCACGGCCAGCGCCGGGGTTTCGAGCTTGAAGGTTCCGCTCGCCGTGAGCTGTTCGGGTTGGCCGACGACCGTGGTGTAGATCTCGTAGTCGTAGGAGCCGAGAGCCAGCGTGGTCGCATCGAACCACTGCGAGGCGCCGAAGTTGATGCCCACCGGAGCGCTCCATGCGCCGCCCTGGGGACGGAACGCGATGCGAGTGCGCGTGTTGGGGTCCAGAGGGGTCGCGACTTCGACCGTGTTGCCCACGAAGCCGAAGCGGGTCTGGTCGCTGACGCGCTGCCAGACGCCGTTGATGTCTTTCTTCGACACCACCAGGCGCTTGGCCTCGCTGATGCCGGCGTTCACGTTGGCGAGCTGGTTGGTGGCATCGCTCCAGACGAACTGGACGCCCGCGGCAGCTTCCTCGGCGGTGTAGATGCGCGTGATCTTGCGCAGGTCCGGCGTGGAGTACACAGGCTCCGTGACAACGAAGCCGAACTCGTCCTTGCTGCCCGGCGTGACGACATACGGGCGCGTGAGGTACTCGAACTCGACCTTGATCTCTCCGGCGCCCAGGCCGGCCAGCGAAGTCCACGACAGGTCGACGCGGTTTTCGCCCACCCAGGTCGGCGCGTCCCCACTGGCATCGCCGGTGCCCTGCAGCCTCATCTCGATGGTTTCGGACGAGGCGATCGACACCACGGTCTGCTGGCGGCGCACCGTGACGCCGCCCTGCTCGTCGGCCCGCTGGGGCAGGAGCTGGTTCACCACGCGGCCCAGCGCGTCGTACACGGTGTCGGTGCGGCGCGCCGTGGTCAGCGATGCGGCCATGGGCAGCGAGGCCGTGCGCAGGTCCACGGCGTCCAGGCCGCTGCTGCGGATTTCGGCCGTGCGGCGGCCCAGCACGTCGTAGAGGTAGACCTTGTGGTTGCCGTCGCCGCTGTTGGTTCGCACCATGCGGCCGGCGTTGTCGAACTCGAAGTACTCCTGCGCCGTACCGTTGATGCGCCGCGCTACCACTTCGCCGAAGGCGTTGTAGTCGAGCGCGCTGTCGGTCACACCGCCGGTAGGCGTTTGCGCCACGTAAGGCGCCGGATCGAGCGTGTGCGTGAGGCGGCCCAGCCTGTCGTACTGGAAGGCCTGGAACAGGGTCTGCGTCGCGCCTTCGTCGGTGACCGACTGCCACGATTTCGCCAGCAGGCCCAGCTCGTTGTAGGAGTTGTAGTGGTTGACGTTCTGGGCATCGGTGGTTTGCACCACATGCCCCATCGCGTCGTAGCGCGACACCGTGCGCCGGTCATCCGCACTGTCGGCGCCCAGCGTGAAGCCGGGGTTCGACAACCGCGAGTTGCCCGTGAACTCCCCAGCGGCCGCCGCCCCGTTGGCCAGGTCGAGCTTGACGACCACGTTGCCGTGGGCATCGCGCAGGAAGATGCTCAAGGGGAGCACCGTGCTGCCGTCGGCCGCACCGCCGCGTGCCGGCGAGGCCACGGCGGTGACGCGGCCCAGCGCGTCGTAGTAGCTGTAGACGCTGGCACCCAGGGCATCGGTGGTGCGCGTGAGGTTGCCGACGGCGTCGTAGCCGTAGGTCGTGACCACGTTGCCGGTGACGGTGGCGTCACCCCCCGCGCTGTAGGCCACACCGACGCGCGTTTCGCTGATCTTGCGGTTGTTGCGGTCGTAGGCCCAGACCGTGGTGCGGTCGTCCGCGCTCGATGTGGGCGTCGGGGCCGCACTGGTCAGGCTCCAGGAGCCCGCACGCGCCGCCGTGGCGAACTCCTTGGTGGACACCAGGTTGCCGGCCTCGTCGTAGCCGTGCTGCGTGACGTAGCCGAGCGCATCGACGATGGCCGTCTTGCGCCCGAGCTTGTCGAAGTAGGCATAGGTCTTGACGGGTGCGATGCCGCCGCCGCCCACGCTGGTGAGCACCCCTTCGCCGAAGGCGTTGTAGGTGTTCGTGGTGGTCTTGCCCACCGCCGCTTCATACGTGCCGGGCACGCTGAGGGTGGCGCGGCTGCTGTCGTAGCTGTAGGCCCCCGGCTCCTTCACCTCGATGGCGCGGCCGAGCGCATCGAAGCGGGTGGCGAGCAGGCGGTCCGCGGAGTGGTCCACGTTGGCGGCATTCACGGCCGCGGCAATGGTGGCCACGCTGGGCGCCAGGCCGGCTGTAGGCACCTGCGTGAGGTTCGTCGCCACCGCGTATCGCAACACCTCCTCGGCATCGCCGAATGCGTTGCGGTTGTAGCCGGTCACGTAGCCGAGTGCATCGACCTCGTAGACGACCTTGCCCGCGAGGTCATAGGCCTTGAAGGAGCGACTGCCCGCCACGTCCACGTTGGCCACGGCCTGGCCGAAGGCGTCGTAGGAGGTGCGGGTGCTCAGGCGGGTGTTCTGGGTGCGCAGCACTTCGGCCCGGCTGGCCGCTGCGGTGAGGCCGTTGGTGCCCAGCGCGCTCACCGGCTCGCTGTACACGCCCACGTCCGGATACGTGACCTTGATCTGGTTGCCGCGTGCGTCGTACTCGTAGTCGGTACGCCGCTGCTCGGGGCGGCCCGCGGCCTCGGTGCGGCTGAGCAGGTTGCCCAGCGCGTCATAGGTGTAGAGCGTCTCGATGGCCATGTCGGCCACGTTGCCCTGGGTCAGGGGGCCGCCGTCGCCGCCCTGCACGGCGGTCACGGCCACCTGCGGCGACACCTCGCGCGTCATGCGGCCGGCCGCGTCGTAGTCGTAGGTCCAGACGGCGTTCTTCTGGTTGGTGTAGGTCTTCTTGTGGCCCAGGCCGTCGTAGGTGGTCGACTCCGTGGAGCCCATGGCGTCGGTGTGCGAGATGACCCGCCCCGCCTGGTCATGGACATAGGTGTCCTTCCGGTCGAGCGCCGCGTTGGGCGTGACGGATGCCGGGTCGGCCCCGGCCGCGATGGGCGTGGCGTAGCGGGTTTTCGCCTGCACGTTGCCGTCGCTGTCGTACTCCCAGCGATCGACCAGGTTGAGGGCATCGACCGCATAGGTGCGCCGCCCCGCGTTGTCGTAGCTGTAGCGGGTGACCCGGTCGAGTGCGGGCTGCTGCGTCACGCCACTGGGCGAGCCGCCAGGAGTGATGGCCTTGGCATAGCGGGTGCTGCGCACGACGTTGCTGTCCGGGTCGTACTCGCTGCGGGTGACCGCACCGGAGGGGTCCGCACGCCAGGTTTCGCGGTTCGCGTTGTCGTACACGTACACGCTGATGCGGTCGGCGGCATTGGCGGTCACGGTGCTCGGCAAGGTGCTGCCCGTCACCGCAACGGCATGCTGCACGAGCCGAACCACGTTGCCGTTGCCGTCGTACTTGCGCTCGGTCACGACCCCCAGCGCATCGGCCTCGAAGCTCACGCGGTTCAGGGCGTCGTAGACCGTGCGCACGCGCCGGTCGCGCGCAGCATCCTCCACCACCACGGGATCGGCCGCGCCGGTCCAGGCGTTCACGTCGACGGCGTTGGCATAGGCCACGCGCTCGGTGACATTGCCGTTCGCGTCGGCCACGAACTTGACGACCGCGCCCGTGCCGTCCACCGTGAAGGTCAGCCGGCCGTCCCGGTCGTAGCGGTTCGCCTGCACGGCGTCCTTGCCCGGTGTCTTGACGACTCTCTCAAGGATCGCCTCGGCCGTGGCGGGCGTCGGCAGCGTGGCCATGCGGATCGGCGCGGCGTACCGCGTGCTGCGCGTGAGGCGGCCTTCGCGGTCGTACTCGTTGCGCACGGTGTTACCGACCGCATCGACGGAGAACAGCAGGCGGTTCTCGCCGTCGTAGGCGTAGCGCGTGGTGGCACCGTTGGCATCGGTGCGGCTGACCACGTTGCCGTTCTTGTCGTAGGCGTAGGTGGTCTTGAGGCCCAGCGCCGAAGGATTGGCCTCCTTGGGATCGAGGGTCTCCTCGATGCGGCGGCCGAGCTTGTCATAGACGTAGCGCGTGACCACGCCGCGCGGGCTGGTCACCGTCAGGGTGCGGCCTTCCGCATCGCGGGTGTAGCGCGTCACGAGGTTCACGCCGCTCGGGTCGAGCGTTTGCGTGAGTACCTGACCGTCGAGGTCGTAGCTGGTGGTCGTGACGATGCCTTTCGGATCAGTCACGCTCACCTGCTGGCCGAAGGCGTCGTAGGCGTAGGTGGTGACGAGGTTGAGCCCCGTGGGGTCGACGCGCCGCTCCAGCACACGATTGGCCGCGTCGTACGCATAGCTCACCTTGACGCCGCGCGCATCGGTGGTCTCGATCAGGCGGCCGGCGCGATCGAACACCTGCGCGGTCTTGGTGAGCGGGGTTGCCGTGATGGTGAGGTTGCCGTTGCGGTCGTAGGTGTAGCGAGTGGTCTGCTTCCTTCCGTCCGTGATGCTCAGCGTTTCGCCATGGCGGTTGCGCAAGGTCTTGACCGCCACGCCTTCGGGCGTGGTCACCGTGACGCTGCGCTCCGTGTTGCTGTAGGCGTAGGTCGTGGTCTGGCCTTGCGCGTCGGTCTGCGTGAGCACGCGGTCGAAGGCGTCGTAGCTCGTGCGGCGGCTATAGGCGTTGCCATCCGCCGTCTGCACGGCGCGGCCCAGCCGGTCGTACGACGCGCTGCGCAGCTTGCCGTTGCCATCGGTCTCGGTGAGCCGGCGACCGAAGGCGTCGTAGCTGAAGCCGGTGGTGACCGCGAGGCCGCCGCTGTCGCGCGTGTCCGATGTCTTCAGGCCGCGCCGGTCGTAGGTGGCCTGGTCGATGCGGGTCAGCCCGCCATCGAGCGCGGTGGTGCGCGTCGTCTCCGCGCCGAACGCGTCATAGCCGAAGGTGATGACATGGTTGAGCGCATCGCTCGTACTGGCCAGCAGGCCGGCGCTGTTGTAGGCCAACGTGGTCCGGCGATCCTTCGCGGCATTCGCCACGGCCTGGATGGCCTGCGTGATGGCCGTATCGACCAACCCGCCGCCAAGGCCCGCCGTGGACACACGCCCGCCATAGCGCACGGTGGCCACCAGTTCGCCGAGCGCGTTGTACTTGCGCTCCTCGACCTCGCCCAAGGCATTGACCGTGTGCGTGAGGCGGCCGTCGACGTCATAGAAGAACAGTGTCTTCGCGCCGCTCGACCCGACGGCCCCGGTGCTCGGCTGCGTGGTGCTGGTGCGCCGGCCGGCGCTGTCGTAGGTGTGGAAGGTGGCGTACTGGTTCCAGATCGCTTCGACCTGGGCTGGCGTCTGGGGGGTGGCCAGCAGTGCCGCCCCTTCGCCGCTCAGCTCGGCGATCACGCGGCCCTGCAGGTCGAACCGGGCCAGGCTCGTGCGGGCTTCGGCCAGCCCGGCCGCCACCGTGGTGCTGGTGAGGTTGCCCACGGTGTCGTACACGAGCTTCGTGACCGTGCCCTCGGCATCGGTCTGCTGCGTGACGCGGTTGAGCTTGTCGTAAGCCCAGGTCGTCGCCTGGTCCAGCGCGTTCGCCGCGGGCCGGATGCCGGCGAGCAGCGCCGTCGGCGCCACCGTGGCGCTCAACGCCGTGGCGTAGCGCACCTGCCGCGTGAGATTGCCGTTGTTGTCGTAGACGCGCTCGGTGAGGTAGTTCTCGGCGTCGACCGTGCCGATGACCTGACCCTTGCTGTTGTAGAGCGTGACCGTGCGGATGTCGCTCCCACTGCTGGCCGCCGGGCGCAGTTGCTCCAGGGTGCCCGCCGCCCGCAGCGCCGGTGCGGTCTGCGTGGCGTAGCGCAGCGAGACGGTCCGCCGGCCCGCGCCGTCGTACTGGTACTCGGTGAGGTAACCCTCCGCGTCCAGTTCGCCGACCAGGCGGTCGTCCTTGTCGTAGAAGTTGCGAGCGGTGCGATCGGCCGCCGCATTCGCGGTCGGCGCGATGTCCGACGGCCTCGGCGCAGCGCCGAGATTGGCGGTGGCTACCGTCGCGTTGTAGCGCGTCGTCTTCACCACCCTCGACGCACCGTCGTAGAACGTCTCGACCACCGCGCCCGACGAGCTGACGGTCTTGACCGCGCGGCCGGCCGCGTCGTAGGCCACCCACTGGGCACGATCGGCCGGCGAAGCGGGCGGGCGCACGGCACTCAGGGCCACGTTGGCGGGCTGGCCCGCCGCGTCCACGAGGGCCGCCGTATTGACGGCGGTCGCATAGGCGATCGACTGGGTGATCTGCCCGTTGCGGTTGTAGACGTACTCGACCAGGCTGCCGTTGGCATCGACGTCGGCCACCTTGCGGCCGGCATCGTCGTAGAGCATCCACTGGCGCACGCCGGTCGGATCCTGCGTCATGCGCAGCTGGTTCGCGGCGTCGTAGAAGAACCGCGTCTGGCCCAGCGCCTGCCCCGCGCCCGACTGCAGCACGGAGACCTTGCGCCCGGCCTTGTCGTAGGTCGAGGTCGTCACCAACCCGTTGGCGTACGACTGGCGCAGGGTGTTGTTCGCGTCGTCGTAGCTCGTCAGCGTGACGACCGATTGCGCGTCGGTGCTGCTGAGCACGCGGCCCAGGCCGTCATAGGTGTAAGTGGTGGCGCCCTGGAGGGGCGAGATGGTTTGCAGCAGCTGCCCGAAGGAGTCGTACACGTACTGCGTGACCGACCGCGCGCTGTCGGCGACGCCCGCACCGGTGGCGGTGGTGGCGGCATAGGTCGTCGTCTTCTGCAGCAGGCCGTGCACGTCGTAGGCCATGTCCACGCGCTGCATCCGCGTGCGATCCTGTGCGCCGGCCCAGGTGGCCATCTCGGTGAGCGTCGGCACGGCGTCGAGCGCCAGGCCGGCGACCGGGTAGCTGCCGCTGGCGTAGTCGAGGGTCGAAGTGCGCTGCCCGTAGCTGTCGTAGAGATGCTCGGTGACCCGCCCTTCCGGCGAGATCACATAGCGCAGCAGGCCCTTACCCGAGGTGTCGTACACGTAGCGCGTGGTGATCGGTGCGCCCGGCTGCGCGGCGCCCGCACCATCCGGGTCCGGCGTCGCGTACACCGATTCCGTCAGCACTCGGTTCTGTGCGTTGTAGGTCCGCGTGACGGTGTTGCCTGCCGCATCTCGCTGGTAGGTCTGGTTGCCGTTGCCGTCGTAGTCGAAGGCGGCGGCGTTCCCGTCCCCGTCGGTGATGCGGACCACGTCACCGGCCGCGTTGTAGGCGTAGGCCGCGGTTTGCAGCGTGACCGCACGCGAGAGTGCACTCATGCGCACCAGCCGGCCGGCGTCGTCGTAATCGACCACCGTCCTCCTGCCGAGCGCGTCGGTCAGGGTGGTCTGCCGCGCCGCCGTGTCGTAGGTGTAGCGGCTCTGGTTCCCCAGCGCGTCAGTGACCGTGGACACGCGCCCGGCAGCGTCGTAGGTGAAGCTCAGGCGCGTGCCGTCTTGCTGCGTCACGCTCGCCACGCGGTGGCTGGTGCCGTCGTAGGTGTAGGTCGTGAGGTAGGTCTTCCCGTCGGCCACGCTGCCGTCCTCGGGCGACAGGTCCACCGTGACGGAGCTGAGGCGATTGCTGGCGTCGTAGTCGTAGCGCACCCGCGTCAGCGTCTGGCTCGTGGCACCGCTGGTGACCACCGTGCGGATCTGTGTGAGCTGGCGTCCGGCGTAGTCGTAGAAGGTCTGCTCGCCGTTGCTCTTGGAGATGCTCGTGAGCAACCCGGCGCTGTCGTACCCATAGGTCAGCGTGTTGCCGGAGAGGTCGGTCACCGACACCAGGGCACCGGTTGCGCTGTCGTATCGCTCCTGCGTGCCCGTGTCGCCGTCGGTCCATGTCCAGGCGCCACCCGCGACACGGATGCGGTCGTGCGCGCCGCCGCCATCGGTGCTCACGTACTGCGACGAGCTGCTGTCGTAGGTGTACGTCGCCTGCGATCCATCCCGGTCGGTGCGCACGAAGGTGCTGCCGGCGGTGTTGACCGTGCCCACGAGCCGCAGCTGCTGGGTGTAGGCCCCCAGCGACCAGTTGTCGCCGTTGTCGTCGTTGAGCTGGCCGAGGCTGTTGTAGGTGCGCACCGATGGGACCGACAGGCCCCGCCCCATCAACACGTCGTCCCGGTCCTGCAAGACCAGGTTGCCGGTGGCCGCATTCACATAGGCCAGCTCGCCGTTGCGCCCCGTCAGCGCGGAGCCGAATGTGCCGCGCTGACCCAGCGTTCCCAAGGAACTCAAGTTCAAACCGAGCGAATTGCCGACGACGATCGCAACCAATTTCTTCTCCCGGGCATGCCCATGCCACGCATGCCGATGACCATTTCGAACACCGTGCCGACAGGCTCTTGCCTGCAGCACCCGATGCGAATGCATCCCGGATGAGAAGAAGTTGTTTAGCGAAGACGGTCCGCATTGGACTGCGGTACAACTTTCTTGCCTGGGGCTAAACCGCACGCCGAAACAGCGGATGCATTGAAGGTGTACCGATGCATCATCAGGAGCCGTGGCAGCGCCACCGGCGGCATGAGGCGGCAAAGGGCGCACATGGATCCCTCATCAGTCCCTCAGCAGTCATCTCAGCCATCAGACGGGCATCACCATGGATACGGCATCAAGCGACCTCACACAGGCACAACTCCTGGCCCTGGCCGTCGACGCCGCCCGGCGCGGCGACGACACGAGCTCGCTGTCCTACCTGAAGGCATCGGTCGCCCGCGAGGACGCGACCGCGGAAGTGTTCTTCCTGCTGGGCAGCCAGCTTGCACAGTCGGGCGCCGTCGATGAAGCGCTGCGGCACATGGCCCGCGCGGTCGAGCTTGCGCCGAGCTACGCCATCGCCCGCTTCCAGCTCGGCCTGCTGCTGCTGACACGGGGGCAGGCCCAGGAAGCTCTGGGCGTGTGGGTGCCCCTTGCCCATCTGCCCGAGGACGACCCGCTGCGCTCGTTCCGGATGGGGCTGGCGCACCTGATCAACGACGAGTTCGCCGATGCAGTAGCCTGGCTCGAGCGGGGCATGGCGCTGAACGCCCGGTTCCCCGCGCTCAACGAAGACATGTCACTCGTCGTCAGGCGAGTACACGCGCTCCAGTCCAAGACGGCGACCGACCCCGCCGCGGAGGAGCCCGCCGGTCATCTGTTCCTGAATGCCTACATGTCGGCGCCCACCGAAACCTGATCACGCCGTGCGCGCCGATGCCGACAGGGCTCCCGGTGCGCTCGCGCACGGCCGGATCCATCGCGCCAGCGTGGCAAACAGGTCATCGACATTGATCGGCTTGGCAATGTGGTCGTTCATCCCCGCGGCGAGTGCCTTGTCGCGGTCGCCGACCATCGTGTTGGCCGTCATCGCGATCACCGGGAGGTCGCGCCACTGCGTGTGCTGGCGCAACGCACGGGTCGCGGCATAGCCGTCCATCACCGGCATCTGGCAGTCCATGAGCACGGCGTCGAAGCGCTCGCCTTCCAGCGCAGCGAGCGCCTCCTGCCCGTTGGCAGCGACACGCGCGACGATGCCTGCCTCGCCCAGCACATCCAGCGCCAGCTCCTGATTGAACGCGTTGTCTTCGACCAGCAGGATGCGGGCGCCGCTCAGCCTTGTTCGATGAATGAGCATCGACTCCTCGCGCTGCTCGATGCGTGTCGAGCGGCGTACCGGCAGGCCGAGCGCAGCGACGCAGGCGTCGAACAGGGTCGAGGGCGTGACCGGCTTGGTCAACAGGGCGCGCACGTCGATCCGTTCGGCGCTCAGGCGCTGCTGGACCTCGCTGCGGCTGAACGCCGTCAGCATCATCACCGTCGGCGTCGGGTGACGCGCTCGTTCGCGTTGCGACAGGGCGCGCGCACATTCCACGCCGTCCATGCCCTGCATCTTCCAGTCGAGCAACACCAGCTCATACGGCTCGTCTCGTGCGTCGGCCAAGGTCACTTGCCGCAGCGCATCCAGGCCATCGACGGCGACATCGGTTTTCATGCCGAATGCTGCGGACATCTGGGCCAGCACTTCGCGTGCGCACGCGTTGTCGTCGACGATCAACGCCCGCACGCCATGCATGCTGGCTTCGTGCAGCGCCGCTCGCGCTTGTTCTGGACTTCCGGCCTGCAGGCCGAATCGCACGCTGAAGTAAAAGCGGCTGCCCTGCCCCGGCGCGCTGTCGACCTCGAGTTCGCCGCCCATCAGGCGCACCAGATGGCGGCTGATGGTCAGACCCAGACCGGTGCCCCCGTAGCGCCTGCTGGTCGAGGCATCCGCCTGCGTGAACGGCTGAAACAGCCGCTGCTGCTGCTCCACGCTCATGCCGATGCCGGTGTCGTGAACCTCGAAGCGCAGGTACGCCGACGCGTCGTCGCGATCGAGCACCTCGATCGCAACGATGACTTCGCCGTGCTCGGTGAACTTGACGGCGTTGTTGCCCAGGTTGAGCAGAACCTGGCCCAAGCGCGATGGGTCACCCACGAGCATCGCCGGCAGATCCAGCGGTTCGACGAACAGCACCTCGAGCCCCTTTTCCTCGGCCTTCAGTCCGACGAGGTTGCCCAGGTTGTCCATCACGTCGGCCAGGCTGAACGGGATGAATTCCATGTCCAGCTTGCCGGCCTCGATCTTCGAGAAATCCAGGATGTCGTTGATGATGCCCAGCAGCGACTCCGCCGATGCATGCACCTTCCGGATGTAGTTGTGCTGCTGAGGGTTGAGGCCGCTACGCAAGGCGAGGTAGGACATCCCGAGGATCGCGTTCATCGGTGTGCGGATCTCGTGGCTCATGTTGGCCAGGAACTCGCTCTTCGCGGTGCTGGCCGCCTCGGCTTCGTGGCGCGCTTGGCGGTCGGCCTCGGCTTGCTTGCGCTCGCTGAGGTCGACGATGAACGCCACCCCTTCCTCGTTCGAGTCGTTCAGCAGCGCGCCGCCGATGAGCACTGGAACCCAGGTCCCGTCCTTGCGGATGTAGTGCTTCTCGTAGGACGCGCAGCGGCCAGTTTCCAGCAGCTGCGCAATGGCGTGGCGATCGGCGGGCGCCTCCTCGGGAGGGGTCAGGTGGCTCCAGTCCACGCGACCGGCGCGCAGGTCGTCGCGGTCATAGCCGATGATTTCGAGGAACGCGTCGTTCGCCTCGACCACCGCGCCCGACACGTCCCAGAAGAAGATGCCGATCATGCTGGACTCGACCACCCTGCGCAGGCGGGTCTCGCTGGCAAGCAAGGCCTCCCTCGCGGCACGCTGCTCGCGGGTGCGCTGTTCGATGCGTACGCCCATGGCATTGATGCCGCGCTGCAGGGCACCCACCTCGTCATCGGGGCCGGTATGAGCGATGCGAGCGGAAAACTCGCCCCGCTCGATCTGCTTGACGCAGTCCAGCGCCAGGCCGATGCGGCGCATCAGCCAGCGCCCATACATGCTGACGGCGACTCCGCTCAGGCACAGAGCCACGAAGATGATGGCACCGACCGCCCAGATCAGGCCGACCATCGGCGCGTAGATCTCCTTGCGGGACACGGCCACGCCCACCAGCCAGTCGATCGGCTCGATCATCTGGAACACCGCCATGCGCTGATCGCCCTTGTATTCGTACTCGTATGAGCCGGTCTGGCGCCGCAGCATCTCGTCGACGAAGGCATAGCTCGCGCGCTGGCCCATCGGCGCGTCCGGGTGGTAGACGATGCGGCTGTCGTTCTTCTCGACGATGAACAGCGTGGCAGAAGCGAACCCTTCCTTGCCGCGCAGTTGCCGCAGTTGCTCTGCGGCCTCCCTGCTCGCGGCGACCACTCCGGAACGGTTGAGCTGCTGGCGGATGGACTGCGTCGCCCCGCTCAGCTCCAACTGCATGAGCCGCTCGCGAGACTGCCGCAGGTCCGATTGCAAAAAGAACACCGCGGCCCCGAGGACCGCGGCCGTCATCACCAGGATCGTCGCCAGCGAGAACAGGTTGAGTCGGGTGGAGATCTTCACGACTCGTTCCTGTAAACGCAGCCACGCGACAGTTCAGTCCAGCTCAGGCCCGTTCAGTCCAGTTCAGTCCAATTCAGAAGTGGAACTGGTCGACGTTGTCCCTGGTGAACACCATGACAGGCAACGCCACCTGCATGCTGATCGCGTCCTCGTGCGGGGTGAAGCTGCCCAGCCTTCCGGCCTGGAACGGCTGACCTGCCTTGAGCCCGCCCATGAGCAGCTGGCGCGCGGCATAGACGGTGAGGTAGCCGTGGTCCGGGGCATTCCACAGCAGCACCGTCTTGACGGTCCCGTCCTTCAGGAACTCGCGCATCAAGTTCGGCGTCGAGTTGCCCACGACGGCCACCTTGCCGGCCAACCCCGCGTCGCGTACTGCGCGCGCAACGCCAGGGTCGTTGGGCGCTCCCAGTGCAACGATTCCTTTCAGGCCGGGTAGCGTCTTCAAGTAGTCCTGCGCAATGCGGTATGCCTCTTCGGTGCTCTCGCCGGCGGGGCGTATGTCGACGATCCGCAGCTGCGGATACTTCGCGTAGAGGGTCCGCTTCATCGCGGCGATCCAGCTCGTCTGGCTCGGCGCCGTGAAGCTCGTCGTGACAACCGCGATGTCACCCTTCGGGCCGATCTCCCGGGTCATCGCCTCCACGAGCTGGGCACCGAACTGCTCGAAATCCACGAGGTTGACGAAAAACTCGCGCTGGTTGGTGTCACCGTCCCAGCTCATGACGTGAATGCCCGCCCGCTGAGCCTTTGCCAGCACCGGCACGATGGTCACCGGATCGTTCGCCGCCACCGCGATCAGGTCCGGTTTGCTGGGAATGAAGCGCTCGATGATCTCGATTTGCCGTTCGACCTGATCCTGTGTCGGACCGATCCAGGTCACCGACACGTCGGGCAACTCTCGGGACGCGGCATCGATGCCGGTCTTGACGGCGCCGTAGTACGCAATGCCCACCAGCTTGGGCACGACGACGATTCGGTACTTGGGCGATGTCTGGGCCGGTGCAGCCGCTGCAAGGAGCGCCGCAACGGCACCGCAGAGCAATGCGCGGAGCAACCTGTACATGCTCGCTCCTGGTGTATGGCAAGCCAGCCGGCCACAGGCCGGCGCCATTTCATGCGAAGACCCGAAGGCGAAACCGGCACGCCCGAGTTGCCGCCACGAACGCCCTCTTCTGGATGATGTACCCGCTCACGCGGGTGTCAATGGGACTGTCCCTGCGCCATTTCTTCTCCTCCTCCTTGCCCGCGGCGCACCGAAGCAGGCCGAGGTGGTGGCACGCCGTGCGCGAGCGGCAGACGCCGAGGCCGTCTGCAAACTCGGGATTGCTGCTTCGGGGCGCCTGCCGCACCCTGCGCCCGCGTTTCGACACCACGAAGTTGCAGTCGGAGGGACGAGGGACCATGAGCGCACAGATCTTCATCAGCTACCGGCGCTCGGATGCAGCCGGCCATGCCGGGCGGCTCCATGACCGCCTTGCGCACTGGTTCGACGCCGGTGCACTCTTCTACGACACCGCTGCCATCCTGCCCGGACAAGCCTTTCCGCAGCGGCTGGCGGATGCCATTGCGGCGGCGAAGGTGGTGCTGGTGGTGATCGGCCCCGACTGGGTTGAGGAGATCAACCGCCGCGCCGGCCTGCCTGAGACCGACCATGTGCGCAGCGAGGTCGCACAGGCGCTGCGACTTCGAGCCCGCCCGGGCGGACCGGCCGTGATACCGGTGCTGTGTGCGGGCGCGGCCGCCCCCGCCATCGGCGACCTGCATCCGTCGTTGCACGAGGACATCGCGGGTCTGTGCGAGGTGCACATGCACGCCTTCCAGGGCAACGACGCCGACTGGGAATCGCAGTTCGTTCGCCTGCGCGGGTTGATCGCCGCCGTGCCCGGGGTGCCCGCGCCGCGCTTTCGTGTGCCGGCGGGCGCGCATCGGCCCTTTCGCGTCATCGGACATGGGTTGAGCAGGCACTTCAGCGACCCCCAGGACAAGCTCGCACAACTCGGGCAGGCGCTCGGGGATCCGGCAGCCGCCGGCGCCGCGCCCGCGGCGGCGATCCACGGCATGGGCGGCGTCGGCAAGACGCAGCTCGCCTTGCGATACAGCCACGAGCACCGCGACCGCTATGCCGCCGTCTGGTGGCTGCGCGCCGAAAACGAAGACAGCCTGCAGCGCGACGCGCTCGACGGCTGCCGGGCCGCAGGCGCTCCGATCACCGAAGGCGAGCCCCCCGCGGCGGCGCTCAAGCGCTGGCTGGAAGACGTCGGGCTCGGACAGGCCTGGCTGCTGGTCTTCGACAACGCCGAAGACCCGGCCGCGCTGCGCCGCTGGCTGCCGCAGCGGGGCGGCCACCACGTCGTGATCACCTCGCGCAACCCGGCGTGGAGCGGCATCGCCCAACCGGTGGCCATGGCGGTGTGGACGCCCGAACAAGGTGCCGACTTCCTCGCGCGGCGCCTGCCGGATGCGCACCCATCGAAAGGCGAGCGGGCCGCGCTGGCCGAACTGTCGCGTGCGCTGGGCGGCCTGCCGCTCGCGCTGGAGCAGGCTGGCGGCTACCTGGACGAAACCGCCAGCACCGCGGCCATGTATCTCGACCTCCTGCGCAACCAGGATGCAGCGCCACTGCTGCTCGACGCAGGCCGCGCGCTGAGCGGTGATGAGGGTTCGGTCGTCGCCACGCTTTCGATCGCATTTGCGCGCCTCGACGGTGCTGCCGCGCAGTTGTTGCGCATGCTCGCCTTCTGCGCGCCGGAACCCGTGCCGGAGCGCCTGTTCGCCGGCCAGGTGGATGCATTGCCCCAACCCCTGGCCGATGCGGCACGTGACCCGCTGCAGTGGCACAAGACCGTGGCGGCCCTGCGCGCCTTCGGCCTGGCCGAACGGACCCTGATGCCCCTGCTCGATGGGCAGCCGGAGCCGGCGCTGCTGTTGCATCGGCTGACGCAGGAGGCCGCCCGCTGCCGTCATGTGTCTGCACGAAGCCGGGCTGCCGACACCATGCTGGCGCTGATCGCATTCGCCTTGCCGCACGATGCGGCATCGCCGGATCGTTGGCCGCTCTATGCGAGGCTGGCGCCGCATGCGTTGAACATCGAGCGCCTCGGTGTCGACGTCGACCGCAGGCGCCTGGTGTGGGTGCTGGATCGCGTGGCCACCTACCTGGCGGCAGGACCGGCCTCGTATGGCGAATCGCGCCGGCTCTTCGAGCGCGCCTTGGCCATCAACCGCGAAGACCTGGGCGACGCCGATCCGAACACGCTGACGTCGATGAGCAACCTGGCCGGCACCCTGCGCGACCAGGGCGACCTGCCCGCAGCACGCGCGCTCCTGGAACAGGTCCTGCCTGCACGTCGCCGCGTGCGGGGCGACATGCACCCGGAAACGCTGAGCACCATGCACAACCTGGCGGGCATCCTGCATGAACAGGGCGACCTGCCTGCGGCCCGCGTGCTCCTGGAGCAGGTGCTCGTGGCACAGCGCCGGGTATTGGGTGATGGACACCGGGATACGCTGGTGTCCATGGGCAACCTCGCGGGCGTCCTGCACACGCAAGGCGAGCTGTCTGCCGCGCGGACGTTGTACGAACAGGTGCTGGACGCCCGCCGCCGCATGCTTGGCCCAACCCATCCCGATACGCTGGCGGCGCTGAACAGCCTGGCGGCCCTGCTGCACGAGCAGGGCGACTTTGCCGCGGCGCGCGGCATGCACGAGCAGGTGCTGGCCGGCTTGCGCAGCGTGCTGGGCGACTCGCATCCGATGACCTTGCGTGCCATGGGCAACCTGGCCGCAACCTTGAGGCGGCAGGGCGAGGCGTCCGCAGCACGGGCTCTGGAGGACACGATGGTGGCCGAGCAGCGGCAGGTGCTCGGCGATTCGCATCCCGACACGCTGCAGTCGATGCGAAACCTGTCTTTCGTGCTGTGGCAAGAGGGCCAGGCGGCCGATGCGATCGAGTGGCTGCAACGGACGGTGTCAGCCGGCAGCACGTCCCTCGGCGCCGCGCATCCCTGGGTTCAACGGTTGACCGAAACCTTGGCGCAAATGCGCACGCACCACTTGCACAACACCCACCATCACAGCGCAAGGGTAGAGCGCTGAGCTTGTCGAAGTGCCTGCACTACGGGTGCGGGGCTTCGACAAGCTCAGCCCGAACGGGGTGTGGGATTTAGCCCGAACGGGGCGTGGGGATCCAGTGCGAACGGGGCGTGGGGATCCAGTGCGAACGGGGCGTGGGGATCCAGTGCGAACGG
>CBIHPH010000053.1:0-26539 GCA_966212105.1 uncultured Rhizobacter sp. | reverse complement strand
GCAGCGGCTTGCCGGCCAGCGCGTTGACGATCATCAGCGGGATCAGCTTCTCGGGAAAGTGGTACGGCCCATAGTTGTTGCTGCAGTTGGTGGTGACGACCGGCAGCCCATAGGTATGGAACCATGCCCGCACCAGGTGGTCGCTCGCCGCCTTGCTGGCGGAGTAGGGGCTGTTGGGTTCGTACGGATGATCCTCGGTGAACGCGGGGGCGCTGGCCGACAGCGAACCGTACACCTCGTCCGTGCTGACGTGATGGAACCGGAAGCTCGCCTTTCCGGCCTCGTCCAGCGAGAGCCAGTGCGCGCGCGCCGCCTCAAGCAGCGTGAACGTGCCATTGACGTTGGTGCGGATGAAGTCACCGGGGCCATGGATGCTGCGGTCCACATGGCTTTCCGCGGCGAAATGAACGATGGCGCGCGGCCGGTGTTCCGCCAGCAGGCTGTCGACGAGGGCGCGGTCCGTGATGTCGCCCTTCACGAAGATGTGGCGCGGGTTGCCCTGGAGCGAGGCGAGGCTTTCCAGGTTGCCTGCGTAGGTCAGGGCGTCCAGGTTCACCACCGGTTCGTCGGTGGCGGCGGTCCAGTCGAGGACGAAATTGGCGCCGATGAAGCCGGCGCCGCCTGTCACGAGAATCATGGATCCAACGTCGAATGCGACAGAGTGCGAATCCGGCGATTCTAGTGTGATGGGAGAGCCGCACAGCTGTCCCGCCTGGCCACAAATAACGGGAGATTCGCGAAAGGCGATAATTGCCGGATGACCGATACATCCCTGGACGCTGCCCGCGTCGATGCCGCCGAGCCGCCGCCCGCGGTGGAATTCTCCGCGCTGCCTCTGGCGCCCATGCTCCAGCGGGCGATTGCCGACTCCGGCTACACCCGTGCCACGCCCATCCAGGCCAAGGCGATTCCGCTCGTGCTGGCCGGCCGGGACGTGATGGGAGCCGCGCAGACAGGGACGGGCAAGACGGCGGCGTTTTCGCTGCCGCTGCTGCAAAAGATGCTCAAGCACGAGACGAGCAGCGTCTCCCCGGCCCGCCACCCGGTGCGCGCTCTGGTGCTGGCCCCCACGCGGGAGCTGGCGGACCAGGTGGCCAACAACATCAAGGCGTATGCGAAGCACAGCAAGCTGCGCGTTGCGGTGGTCTTCGGCGGCGTCGACATGAAGCCCCAGACGGTCGAATTGAAGGCCGGCGTGGAGGTGCTGATTGCCACCCCGGGCCGCCTGCTCGACCACATCGAGGCGAAGAACTGCGTGCTCAACCAGGTCGAGTACGTGGTGCTCGACGAGGCAGACCGCATGCTCGACATCGGCTTCCTGCCGGACCTGCAGCGCATCCTCAGCTACCTGCCCAAGGCCCGCCAGACCCTGCTGTTCTCCGCCACGTTCTCGCCCGAGATCAAGCGCCTGGCCGAAAGCTACCTGCAAGACCCGGTGCTGGTCGAAGTGGCCCGCCCGAACGCCACGGCAACCACGGTGGAGCAGAGGTTCTACAGCGTCTCGGCTGACGACAAGCGCGCGGCCATTCTCAAGATCCTCTCGGACCGCGGCATCAAGCAGGTCATCGTGTTCGTCAACTCCAAGCTGGGTTGCGCGAGGCTCGCCCGCGCGCTTGAGCGCGACGGCCTCCAAACCAACGCGCTGCACGGTGACAAGTCGCAGGACGAGCGGCTCAAAGCACTGGAATCGTTCAAGAAGGGCGAGACCGATGTGCTGGTCTGTACCGACGTGGCCGCACGCGGCCTCGACATCGCGGACCTTCCCGCCGTCATCAATTTCGACGTACCGTTCAACGCCGAGGACTATGTCCACCGCATCGGCCGTACCGGCCGGGCGGGCGCTTCAGGCCTGGCGGTGACGCTCGTCACGCGGGACGACTCCCGGCTCGTGACCGACATCGAAAAGCTGATCAAGAAGAAGCTGGAACTCGAGCCGTTGGAGCTCGATGTGGGCCGCCCTCGGTTCGAGTCGCGCGAAGGTCGCCCCGATCGCGGCGCCCGGCGCGGCTGGGACGACGGCCCGTCCGGCGCAGAGTCCCGTCCCTCCCGCAGCTACGCGCCGCCCAAGGCCGCACCGCGCGACCCGTTCTTCGACAGGCCGTACGTGCCGTCGGGTTCGGGCGAGGCGTCATGGGAAGCCAAGGCGTCCGCACCTGCCGCCCGCGTCTCCCCCAACATCAAGCCCAAGCGCAAGATCGCCGCCTTGTTCGGCGCGAAGAAGGCGGATTGACGGCCGCTGGCGCGGCGAAGCTCAGGCCGCCAGCAGCGAGAAAACCGCCGGCACGTCGTTCGCCACAGCCCGGGGGGCCTTTTTCCAGGCCGACACGCGCGCCGTATGCGTCCATCCGGTGGAAAGCGTGAGGCCGCTGCTGACCGACAGCCACGTGTCTCCCCGCAGATTCGCCAGCAACGCACCGAGCAGCGCCTCATTGCGATAAGGCGTTTCGATCATCAGCTGCGTCTGCCCGGCGCGCTTGGACAACGCCTCGAGATCGCGGATGCGCTGGCCGCGTTCGCCTGCATCCACCGGCAGGTAGCCCACGAAGGCAAAGCTTTGCCCGTTGAGGCCGCTGGCACCGAGCGCCATCAGCAAGGAGCTCGGGCCGGACAACGGCAGCACCGCGATGCCCAGTCCGTGGGCCGCCTGCACGAGCGCAGCCCCGGGATCGGCGATCGCGGGCAGGCCGGCTTCTGAAATGAGTCCCACGTCGTGTCCGTCGAGGGCAGCCTGCAACAAGGGCCTCAGATCCGGGGCGGCGGCGTGGCGAGCGCCTTTCGGCGGGCGCGGCAGCTCCACGATCGACAGGGTCTGCAGCGGCTGCGCAAGCGGCACGATCGCGTCCACCCGTTTCAGGAAGGCGCGAGTGGTCTTGGCGCTTTCGGCCACCCAGTGGGTAAGCCGCGCTGCCGTGCGCAGCGCACCGAGCGGCAGCACGTCCTGGAGGTCGCCGTCGGCTGAAACACCGAAATCCAGGCTGTTCGGAACCAGAATGAGGCGCCCGGTGTTCATGGGTTCAGCGGATCGATGCCTGCCTCGCGGAGCAGCGCGCACGTGTGGATCAGCGGCAGCCCGATCAGGGCGGTCGGGTCATCCGATTCGATTGCCGACAGCAACGCGATGCCCAGCCCTTCGGCCTTGGCGCTGCCTGCGCAGTCATAAGGGCGCTCGGCCAGGAGGTAGCGCTCGATGTCGTCGTCGGACACGTCCCGCACGCGCACGGTGACGGTGGCCAGCTCGCAAGTGGAGACGGACCGCGCCACGCAGCGCACGGCCACCGCGGTGTGGAAGACGACCGTGCGGCCGCGCATCGCCCGAAGCTGGGCCACCGCTCGCGCGTGGTCCCCGGGTTTTCCAAGTGGCATGCCGTCCAGATCCGCCACTTGGTCTGAGCCGATCACCACCGCACCCGGGTGGGCGGCCGCCACATCCTCGGCCTTCGCGCGAGCCAGGCGTCGGGCCAGCGTGGCTGGCTGTTCGCCCGGCAGCGGTGTTTCATCCACGTCGGGCGCGATGGTGTCGAACGGCAGGCGAAGCCGCTCGAGAAGTTCACGTCGGTAGGCCGACGTGGAAGCAAGGATCAACCGATGGGGGAACGACATAGGCATGGATTGTCCCACCGGTGAGCGGGCCTCGCCGCGCAAGGCGCGATTTACACTGTCGACCATGAAATCCCGAGAATTCGATCCGCTGCGCCTCGATGCCGCCGCGTTCGCCAAGGACGGCGGAAACCTCGACGGCGCCTGGCCGCTCGAGAGCCTCGAGCGCCTCGCAAGCTCCGTGCTTCCGGGGTCTGCGGCAGCATCGCCGGCTGTCACTTGGCGCCTGGGCGGCGAACTCCGAACGGCCAAGGGCAGCCAGCCCGAGGTGTGGTTGCATGTCTCGGCCGGTGCAGAAGTGGTGCTCGAGTGCCAGCGTTGCTTGAAGCCTGTCACTGAAGCCCTGCGGGTGGAGCGATCATTCCTGTTCGTGCCGGATGAAGATGCGGCCGCGGAACTCGACGCCGAGAGTGAAGACGATGTGTTGGCGCTCACTCGTGCAATGGACGCCCGCGAGCTGGTGGAGGATGAGCTGCTGCTTGCATTGCCCCTCGTGCCCCGCCATGGCGTTTGCCCCGATCCGCTCCCCGTTGTCGAGGATGACCTTCCCGAAGACGAGAAGCCCAACCCCTTTGCCAAGCTTGCCTCGCTCAAACGCGGCGGATTGCCGAACTGAGCTCTGCGCATGGGTTCGTCCAGGTGCCGAACGCGTGCTAGAATCACAGGCTTTCCGAACGCGCGGTTCCGGCATGTCGCCGGGATGACGGTGCGGTTACACCCCCTGGCTCCTGTGAAAGAGCGTCAGGAGACCTAAGGAGCTTTTCATGGCCGTCCAGCAAAACAAAAAGTCGCCCTCCAAGCGCGGTATGCACCGTTCGCACAATGCCCTGACCACCCCGGGCACTGCCATCGAGCCGACCACCGGTGAGTCGCATCTGCGCCACCACATCAGCCCGAACGGTTTCTACCGTGGGCGCAAGGTGCTCAAGACGAAGGCGGACGCCTGAGGGCTTTCGTACAAGGTCCTCGCGCGGCTTCGGCCGCGCACCGGGCCCACTGCGTGATGTTCGCCACCTGCCCGGCCTGTGCTGAATTGCCTTGCCGGGCTTGCGTGTTTCCGTGACGATGATCCGCTGTTCGCCTTTGCGCCGCTTGCCTTCGCTCGCACCCTGATGACTTCGCCTGCGCTGCCAGCCCTTGACACCGTCCGTCTGTCCATCGACTGCATGGGGGGGGACCACGGGCCATCCATCACCCTGCCGGCCTGCCGCGCCTTTCTCGCGGCCCATCCGCGCGCCGAGTTGATCCTGGTCGGCCGCGCCGACGCGCTGGCCGAAGCGGCCGGCTGGCCCCGCTGCAAGGTGGTGGCTGCCGCCGAAGTGGTCGAGATGGATGATCCGGTCGAGGTAGCGCTGCGCCGCAAGAAGGATTCATCGCTGCGGGTGGCATTGAGCCAGGTCAAGCCGGGGGCAGATGGCACGCCGCCCGCCGCGGACGTCTGCGTCTCCGCAGGCAACACCGGCGCATTGATGGCCGTCGCCCGCTACCTGCTCAAAACGCTCGACGGCATCGACCGCCCGGCCATCGCCACGGTCATGCCGAACATGCACGGCGGCTCCACCGCAGTGCTCGACCTGGGCGCCAATGTCGATTGCTCGCCCGAACACCTGTTGCAGTTCGCCGTGATGGGCAGCGCGCTCGTCTCCGCGATGGAGGGCAAATGCAACCCCACGGTGGGCCTGCTCAACATCGGCGAGGAGGTCATCAAGGGCAGCGAAGTCATCAAGCGGGCGGCGCAATTGCTGCGCGCGGCCGGTGACGCGGGCGCCATCAACTTCCACGGCAACGTGGAAGGCAACGACATCTTCAAGGGCATCACCGACGTGGTGGTCTGCGACGGATTCGTCGGCAACGTGGCGCTCAAGTCCGCCGAGGGCATGGCGAGCTGGATCGTCAATCTGATCAAACAAGAGTTCACCCGCAGTCCCTTCACCAAGCTGCTCGCATTCATCGCCTTGCCAGTCCTCAAGGCCTTCAAGGCGAGCGCCGATCACCGGCGTTACAACGGTGCGGCCCTGCTCGGTCTGCGGGGCCTCGTGTTCAAGAGCCATGGATCTGCTGATGCGTTTGCTTTCGAGCAGGCGCTCAATCGGGCTTATGATGCGGCCCGAAACCGTTTGCTTGATCGGGTGCACGACCAGATCCTCGAGATGCTCCAGACGCAGCCCAGCGCAGCGTCCGCACCGGAGCAACCCGCGGCCCCTGGCGACGCCCTCGCTGCATGACATCATCATCTTCCGCCCGCTATTCGCGCGTGACCGGCACCGGCAGCTACTTGCCGCCGAAGCGCCTCAGCAACGTCCAGCTCGCCGCTCAACTTGCCGCCGACGGCGTTGAAACCTCCGATGAGTGGATCATCGCGCGCACCGGCATCAAGGCCCGGCACTTCGCCGAACCTGACGTGCCCTGCAGCGACCTTGCCGTCCTGGCCGCACGCCACGCCATCGAAGCGGCCCGGCTCACGCCCGCCGACATCGACCTCATCATCGTCGCCACGTCCACGCCGGACATGGTGTTCCCGTCCACCGCCTGCATCGTTCAACGCAAGCTCGGCATCGTGGGCTGCCCGGCCTTCGACGTGCAGGCCGTGTGCTCCGGTTTCGTCTACGCCATGACCCTGGCCGATTCGATGATCCGCACGGGCGCGGCAAACAAGGCGCTCGTCATCGGTGCCGAGGTGTTCTCGCGCATCCTCGATTTCAAGGATCGCACCACCTGCGTGCTGTTCGGTGACGGGGCAGGGGCCGTGGTGCTGGAGGCCAGCGACAAGCCCGGCATCCTCGCCACGGAACTGCATGCGGACGGTCGCCATGCCGACATCCTGTGCACGCCCGGTGCCATCTCGAGCGGCCAGGTGCTCGGCGATCCATTCCTCAAGATGGACGGCCAGGCCGTGTTCAAGCTCGCCGTCGGTGTGCTCGAAGATGTGGCCCGCTCCGTGCTCGAAAAGGCCGGCCGAACCGAGGCCGACATCGACTGGCTCGTGCCGCACCAGGCGAACATCCGCATCATGCACGGCACGGCCAAGAAGCTGAAGCTGCCCCTCGAGAGGGTGATCGTCACCGTCGACGAGCACGGCAACACATCGGCGGCCTCCATTCCGCTGGCACTGGACGTCGCCGTGCGGGCGGGTACCATCCGGCCCGGCGATACCGTCATGCTGGAAGGCGTGGGCGGTGGTTTCACCTGGGGCGCGGTTCTGCTGGATCTGTAGCGCCACGCGCTTCGGCACTGCCCTCAATTCCGTCTCGCGCCCCTTTTCGGGCGTGCGGCCCAGACAACAGATTTGTGTTGCCATGACTTCGTTTGCATTCGTTTTCCCTGGCCAGGGCTCCCAGACCGTCGGCATGCTCGACGCCTGGGGTGACCACGCCGCCGTGCGCGATACCCTCGCGGAAGCCTCCGATGCCCTCGGTGAGGACATCGGTGCGTTGATCGCCCAGGGCCCGAAGGAATCGCTCGACCTCACCACCAACACCCAGCCGGTGATGCTGACCGCCGCCGTGGCGTGCCTGCGCGCCTGGCTTGCCGAGACGGGACTCACGCCGTCAGTCGTGGCCGGACATTCGCTCGGCGAATATTCCGCCCTCGTGGCCGCGGGCGCACTGACGCTTCGCGATGCACTGCCACTCGTGCGATTTCGCGCTCAGGCGATGCAGGAGGCCGTGCCGGTGGGCCAGGGCGGCATGGCCGCCATCCTCGGGCTCGAGGCGCAAGCCGTGCGCGAAGGTTGCGCCGAGGCGGCTGCAGCCACCGGAGAAACCGTTGAGGCCGTCAACTACAACGATCCCAGACAGACCGTGATCGCCGGCACCCGCGCCGCGGTCGAGAAGGCCTGCGAAGTGCTCAAGGCCAAGGGTGCCAAGCGCGCGCTGCTGCTCCCGGTCTCTGCGCCGTTCCATTCGAGCCTGATGCGGCCGGCGGCCGAGCGCCTGAAGGAAAAGCTGGCCGCCACGTCCATGGCCGTGCCATCCATCCCGGTGATCAACAACATCGACGTCGCCGTTCAGACGGACCCCATTGCCATCCGCGATGCGCTGTACCGCCAGGCCTTCGGCCCCGTCCGCTGGGTGGAAACCATCCAGGCCATCCGGGCACGTGGCATTCTCCACATTCTTGAATGCGGTCCGGGCAAAGTACTCGCCGGCATGGTCAAACGCATCGAGTCCGATGCCACGGGCGCGCCGGTCTTCGATCCCGCCTCGCTGGCGGAAGCAAAAGGGATGCTGTCATGAGTGAAATTTCAACCGTGGGGCAGGTCGCCCTGGTCACCGGCGCGTCGCGCGGCATCGGCCGGGCCATCGCCCTCGCCCTTGCCCGCCAGGGCATGAAGGTCATCGGCACGGCCACGACAGAAGCCGGGGCACAGGGCATCAATCAGTTCCTCGCCGCCCACGAAGGTTCGCGCGGCATGGTGCTCAACGTCAACGACGCTGCGGCACTCGACGGTGCCATCGAGGGCATCGCCAAGGAATTCGGCGCGCTGCACGTGCTGGTCAACAACGCCGGCATCACGCGCGACATGCTGTCCATGCGCATGAAGGATGACGACTGGGACGCGGTGCTCGACACCAACCTCAAGGCCGTCTTCCGGGCCAGCCGGGCCGCGATCAAGCCGATGATGAAGCAGCGGTATGGCCGCATCATCAACATCACGTCCGTCGTGGGCGTCAGCGGCAACCCCGGCCAGGCCAACTACGCCGCCGCGAAAGCCGGTGTGGCCGGCATGGCTCGCTCGCTCGCACGCGAACTGGGCAGCCGGGGCATCACGGTCAATTGCGTGGCGCCGGGCTTCATCGAGACGGACATGACGAAAGAATTGTCAGACGCGCACACCGCGGCCCTGCTGGGGCAGATTCCCCTGGGCCGGCTCGGCTCGGCGGAGGAGATCGCCCATGCGGTTGCGTTCCTCGCGTCACCGCAGGCCGGTTACATCACCGGCAGCGAACTGCATGTCAATGGTGGCATGTACATGAATTGAGGTGTGGCGCCCGTGTGAACGGGCGCCCGTTTCATCCGGTTATCAAGCCCGACCGGCACGTCCTGGGGGGGTCTCGAAGCAGACACCTCACAAGCCGTAGAATCTCGGGCTGTCCAAGTAAACCCTCCTGGAGGAGTCATGAGCGATATCGAAGCACGTGTGAAGAAAATCATTGCCGAACAACTCGGCGTGCCTGAGGCCGATGTGTCCAACGAAAAGTCCTTCGTGGCCGACCTGGGCGCAGACTCGCTCGACACCGTGGAACTGGTGATGGCCCTGGAAGATGAATTCGGCATCGAGATCCCCGATGAAGAAGCCGAGAAGATCACCACCGTTCAGCTCGCGATTGACTACGCGCTGAAGAACCAGAAGGCCTGATTGGCCTCTTCCTCCATTCACTGTCAGTAAAGCGTATGACCCGTCGTCGCGTCGTCGTCACCGGCCTCGGTCTGATCAGCCCCGTGGGCAACACGGTGGCTGAGGGCTGGGCAAACATCCTGGCCGGTCGTTCCGGCATTGACACCATCACCAAGTTCGATCCATCGAACTTCGCCTGCCGTTTCGCAGGAGAGGTGAAGGGGTTCAATGTCGAGGATTACTTCCCGGCCAAGGAAGCCCGCCACATGGACACCTTCATCCACTACGGATTGGCGGCCTCCATTCAGGCGGTGCAGGACGCGGGTCTGCCCACGGGCGACGCGCTGAGTGAAGAAGCAGCCGAACGCATCGGCTGCATCGTGGGTTCGGGCATCGGCGGCCTGCCGATGATCGAGGAAACCCATGCCGAATTGGCAGCACGCGGCCCTCGCCGCGTCTCCCCGTTTTTCGTGCCGGCATCGATCATCAACATGATCTCCGGCCATGTGTCGATCAAGTTCGGCTTCCAGGGGCCGAATCTCGCGATCGTCACGGCCTGCACCACCGGCCTGCACTGCATCGGTGAAGCCGGCCGCCTGATCGAATACGGCGACGCCGACGTGATGATCGCCGGCGGTGCAGAGTCCACCATCTCGCCTCTGGGCGTGGGCGGTTTCGCCGCCGCCCGCGCGCTGTCCACCCGCAATGACGATCCGAAGACGGCATCGCGCCCGTGGGACAAGGACCGCGACGGCTTCGTCCTCGGCGAAGGCGCCGGCGTGCTGGTGCTCGAGGAATATGAACACGCGAAGCGGCGCGGTGCAAAGATCTATGCCGAACTTGCCGGCTTCGGCATGGGCGGTGATGCTTTCCACATGACGGCCCCCAACGTGGACGGCCCGAAGCGATCGATGAAAGCCTCGCTGCGCAACGCCGGCATCAATCCGGACCAGGTGCAGTACGTCAACGCCCACGGCACGTCCACGCCCCTGGGTGACGTCAACGAGACCAACGCGCTGAAGCTGACCTTCGGCGACCATGCCAAGAAGCTCACCGTGAGCTCCACGAAGTCGATGACCGGTCACCTGCTCGGTGGCGCCGGCGGCATCGAGTCGGTGTTCACGGTGATGGCGCTCAAGCAGCAGGTCGCCCCGCCCACGATCAACATCATCAACCAGGATCCCGAGTGTGACCTGGACTACTGCGCCAACACCGCGCGGGAAATGAAGATCGAATACGCCGTGAAGAACAACTTCGGCTTCGGCGGTACGAACGGCACGCTGGTCTTCAAGCGCGTCTGATCGACGCGCGGCGCACGGGCATGCAGGCGCCTCCTGCCTTTTCGATGTCCGTCTCGCGCTTTGGCGTGTGGCGAGGCATCAGCCTGGCAGCGTTGACGGTCGCAGTGTCCGCCGCGGCGGCCTGGGGATGGTCACATGCAGGCGACCGACCCCTGGCCTCCTTGGTGTTTCTGGTGGCGTTGCCGGCGCTCTGGCATGCGATGCGCGTGCATCAGCCATTTCATCTGCGGTGGGACACGCAGACCTGGCACCTGGGCGTGTGGGCGGGACATCTGTCCGTGGCCATCGACGCCGGAAACTGCATGCTGCTTCGCTTCAAGCCCGAAGGGCGGCGGAAGTCTCAATGGCTGCCGGTCCAGCGCCGTGGTCATGAGGCGGCGTGGCATGCGCTGCGCTGTACGGTATATTGCGCGCGCCGGCCGGCCGAGCCGTTGGCACCCACTCTGGAATCCGAAGGCCGCGGTTGACCGCTCAGTTGACCGCTTTCTTCCGCTGGATCACCGCATGAACAATCAGACCGGATGCCCCGACAGCCGTCCTCTCCCTGGTGATGGCACCACGGTCAGGCCGGTGGTGCCGCATCGCTTTGACGGCGCGACTTTCGCGTGCGGGAACCCGAGCCCACCCATTGCACTGATTCCCGAATCCTGGTTTGAATGCGCCTGAATGACCTCGCCTGATGCAGACGCCCCGCTCATCGAGCGCGTGAAACGCGGCGATGTGAAGGCGTTCGAGATGCTGGTCGTCAAGTATCAGCGTCGCATCGAACGTCTGATCGGCCGCATGGTTCGCGACGTCGATCTTGTGCCGGACATCGCTCAGGAGACCTTCATCCGCGCATACCGGGCGATGCCGCAGTTTCGCGGCGAAAGCCAGTTCTACACCTGGCTCTACCGGATTGCTGTCAACACCGCCAAGAAGGCCCTAGTCACTCTCAAGCGCGATCCAATCGTGACGGAATCCGCGCGCGCCTCCCGGGAAGACGAGGATGAAACTTCCCGGGTGGAGAATGAACTAACCGACGGTGAAACGCCGGAAGCAGTGTTGGCCAGCAAGGAGATTGCCGCGGCAGTCAACGTGGCGATCGAAGCCCTCTCTGAAGACTTGCGCCAGGCGATCACGCTTCGCGAAATCGAAGGCCTGAGCTACGAAGAAATTGCTGATCTGATGAATTGCCCCATCGGCACGGTCCGGTCGCGGATTTTCCGGGCGCGCGAGGCGATCGCGCAGCGGTTGCGCCCACTGCTGGACACGCGTCAGGGCGAACGCTGGTGATGGACCACGCTTGTGGGGTCCCCCATCGTGGAATGAATTGTTGTGTTGGAGATGGTTATGTCGGAACGGTCTGATGGGAAGCTGCCCCCGATGGAAGACGTGTCGGCGCTGATCGATGGCGAACTTGACGATTCGGCTGTGGCCCGAGCGTGTGCGCAATGGCGAGATGATCCATCTGCCCGAGAGGCCTGGCACACCTACCAACTGATCGGCGATGTGTTGCGGTCGGACGACCTGGCATCGACCGCTTCGCGCGACAGTGCCTTCCTGGCATCGCTGCGAGAGCGGTTGGCGGCAGAGCCCGTCGTGCTGGCACCCCAGCCCGTGGTCGTGCCGACCGAAATTCTGGCCGAACCTGCTGTGGTCAACGCGGATGCCGGACGCCGTCATTGGCGCACACCCGCTGCCATGGTGGCGGGCTTTGCTGTCGTGGCGACCGTGCTCGTCTTGACTCGCGTGCCCGCCGGCGACGCACCGGGCCTCCTCTCCGCACGCGAAGACAAAGCGGCTGCCGCGCTGGCATCCGCCGCGGTGGCTCCAGCCTCCGGGGCGGTCAATGTGCAGGCCTTCGATCGCCAGGTGGAACCTGCGATGACATTGGATGGCACGCTGGTAAGAGATGCCCGTCTCGACGAATACCTGGCGGCCCACAAGAAGTTCGGCGGCAGCTCGGGTCCGGGGGCACCGTCCGGCTTTCTGCGCAATGCTGCAGCCACTGCGGGCCGCTGATCCATGACGGCATTCGCTCGGGGACGCATTTCCTGGTTGGCGTTGTTCTGGATGATGGCCGCGGTGCCGGCCCATCTCGCGCATGCACAAGCCGCGCTGAACAGTGGCGATGCTCTGGTGGAAAAGCGGGAGACCAAGGCCTGGCTCAACCGCATCCAGGAAGCTGCCAGCAAGCGCAGCTACCAGGGCACGGTGGTTGTCAGCAGCGGAAGCACCGTGGCGAGTTCTCGCATCACGCACTACTGTGAGGGGCGCGACCAGTTCGAACGCATCGATTCCCTGGACGGACAGACCCGCCACGTCGTACGGCAAAACGAGCAAGTGCATACCGTGTGGCCGCAACGCCGCGTGGCCATGGTGGAGCGGCGGGACCAGCTCAGTTCCTTTCCCGGGCTCTTGCAGGCGGGGGGCGAGCGCGCGCCGGATTACTACGAACTCAGGTCTGCGGGCCAGGAGCGCGTGGCCGGGCGCGAAGCCAATGTGCTGACCCTGCACCCCAAGGACCAGCATCGCTACGGCTACCGATTGTGGGCGGACAAGGCCACCGGCCTCTTGTTGCGCACCGAAGTCCTCGGCGAACGTGGCGGGGTGCTGGAGTCGGCTGCATTTTCCGATGTGACGATCGGCGTGCGACCCTCCGTCGATTCGCTGCTGCAGCCGATCCGCAAGCTTGACGGCTTTCGGGTGCTGCAACCCGTCGCCGTGGCCACGCGGCTCGAGAACGAAGGATGGCGCCTGGTGCCCAAGGTGCCGGGCTTCCAGATGGTCAGCTGCGTGAAGCGACCTGCAGACGGTCCGCTACGCCCCCAGTCAGCGGGGGGCGGACAGGACCCGCAATTGGTGCAGGCGGTCTTCTCTGACGGCATCACGTACGTCACCGTGTTCATCGAGCCGTACAGTGCGGAACGGCATGTCCGGGCGATGAACACCGCCATCGGTGCCACGCAGACGCTCATGCATCGCCATGCCGATGCCTGGATCACGCTCATGGGCGACGTTCCGGCGCCGACACTCCGCCTCTTCGCCGAAGCGCTCGAGCGCCGCCAATGAGCCTGCGGCACAGGCAGTGACCGTATTTCAGGCAACATCGAGTGGTAGCAGGCCCGGTGCAGTCCTCCACGCTGCCCCGGGCTTTGCCCGAAGCGCAAATCCGCTGGTTGGTCAGTACCGTGCTTGAGACAGGCATGGCACCAGGCGGTTCGACACTCCTTTCATCACGAGGATTCTTTCATGCCCTCCAGCCTTGCCACCGGTTCGGTGATCCCGAACTTCAATTCGTTGCGGCGCATGGCCGCGGTGTTGGCCACCGGCGTGCTCCTGGGCCTGTCCGGCGTGGCCGGGCCGTTGGCCGCACATGCGCAAGCCCGGGATTTGCCTGATTTCGCGGATCTGGTCGACAAGGTCGGGCCGGCTGTCGTCAACATTCGCACGACGGAGCGCGGCAGCGAAGGCCCGCGCATGCCATTCCGGCGCCGAGCCCCGTCGCTTCAACAGGGTGACGAGGCACCTCGTGGCGAAGGTTCAGGTTTCATCCTGAGTGCCGACGGCTACGTGATGACCAATGCGCATGTGATCGCGGGCGCGTCGGAGGTCTACGTGACCATGACCGACAAGCGCGAGTTCAGGGCCAAAATCATCGGGTCGGACGATCGGACCGATGTCGCACTCGTGAAGATCGACGGCACGGGGTTGCCCGTGCTCCGCATCGGAGATGTGAGCCGCTTGCGCGTGGGCGAGTGGGTGGTGGCCATCGGTTCCCCCTTCGGTTTCGACAACACGGTGACAGCCGGCATCGTCAGCGCCAAGCAGCGCGAGACGGGCTCAGACATCCCCTTGCTTCAAACCGATGTGGCCGTGAATCCCGGCAATTCGGGGGGGCCGCTGATCAACATCCGAGGCGAAGCGGTTGGCGTGAACTCGCAGATCTACAGTCCCGTGGGAAGCTATGTCGGCATCTCGTTTGCGATCCCCATCGATGAAGCCATGCGAATTGCCGACCAGCTGAAAGCGGGCGGCCGTGTGGTGCGAGGCTACCTCGGCATCCTTCCGATCGAAGTGCCGCGTGAAGCGGCGGAAGAGTACGGCCTCAGCAAGCTGAAGAACCGGGGCGCCTACGTGAGCCAGGTTGTCAAAGGCGGTCCCGCCGAAAAGGCGGGCCTGCAACCCGGCGACATCGTGCTGGGTCTCAACGGCAAGCCGGTCGACGGTCCGGTGGAGCTGCGCCGTGCGCTTGGAGCAGTCAAGCCCGGTACGTCTGTCATGCTGCAGATCAACCGCCGTGGCAAGGCGATGGACATCAAGGCGAGCCTGGCGGAGAAGCCCGCCACCCCATCCGCCGCATCGGCGCCCGAACGGCAGGAGGTGCCTGAGGCCAAGGGTTCGCAGGCGGCCAAGGTCTGGGGCCTGAGCGTCATCAATTTGTCGGAGACGGAGCGGCAGGCCGGCCAGGGGGGCGGCGTCAAGGTGGCGGCCGTCTCGGGAGGTGCCGAGGCGGTCGGCGTGCGCGTCGGCGATGTGATTCTCGCAGTGGGCAGTTCCGACGTGACCGATGTGAAGCAGTTCGATGCGGTCGTCTCGAAGATCGACAAAACGAAGCCGTTGGCGGTCACGCTGCTCCGTGGCGAGTGGGCCCAGTTCGTGCGCATTCCGCCTGGGAGGTGAGCGAGCGGTGCATCCCCTTCATTCTGTGAGGGCTTGCATCCGACTGCTTTACCTGGACTTGCCACTACGCGAAACAGGGCATGAATCGGGCCAAAAAAAAGTTTCCACAGGCCCGCCTCCCTAGTCTCATATCGCGAAAGTTGGTGGGTACCAACCTGACCTGACTGCAGCTGAATTCAGCGCTCATTCCGATACAATCGGCTCCCATGGCCAGGCTTTTACTGCTGGCCAATGCAAGGAGTTCCGGCCCTGCCAGCTATCCCCAGGCTACCCACAAGCATTTGTGGATAAACTGTGGATGGAATTCGCTGTTGGTGACTTGCAACGACGCACAATCAAGCAATGGCGCGGTTTCCAGCGGGGTCCTTTTGGCTACAATGAAACCCCAACAAGCAGTTGCCATACGTTTTGTTGGAAGGCGCGTCAAAGTTTCGACGTGCCTTTTTTTTGTTCAACGCACGGGCGCCACGCCCCCTCTTCGCACCGAGTTCACGTGTCTGCGCGCAGCCTGCTGCTGACGTGACAACCCGCTACGAACATCGGTCGCCGCTGTCCATGGATCACATCCGAAACTTCTCCATCATTGCGCACATCGACCACGGCAAATCGACGTTGGCCGACCGCCTGATCCATCGTTGCGGCGGGCTCAGCGATCGTGAGATGGAGGCTCAAGTGCTCGACTCGATGGACATCGAGCGCGAGCGGGGCATCACGATCAAGGCGCAGACTGCCGCACTCACGTACGTGGCGCGCGACGGCAAGACCTACCAGCTCAACCTCATCGACACCCCGGGACACGTCGACTTCTCATATGAAGTCAGCCGATCCCTGTCGGCTTGCGAAGGCGCATTGCTCGTGGTGGATGCGAGCCAGGGAGTCGAGGCGCAAACGGTGGCGAACTGCTACACCGCACTCGATCTCGGTGTTGAAGTCATCCCCGTGCTCAATAAGATGGACCTTCCCCAGGCCGACCCAGCGCGCGCCAAGGAAGAGATCGAAGACGTGATCGGCATTGACGCCGAGGACGCCATCCCTTGCAGTGCGAAAACGGGCGAGGGCATCGACGACATTCTCGAAGCCGTCATCACCCGCATGCCGCCTCCCAAGGGCCGGCCGGATGCGCCGCTTCGCGCGATGATCATTGATTCCTGGTTCGACAACTACGTCGGCGTCGTGATGCTCGTGCGGGTCGTCGATGGCGAACTCAAACGCGGCGAGCGCTTCAAGATGATGGCTTCGGGCGCCGCCTATGCCGCCGAGCAGCTGGGAGTCTTCACGCCGAAGTCCGTCTCGCGTGACGCGCTGCGCGCAGGTGAGGTGGGTTTTGTCATTGCGGGCATCAAGGAACTCCAGGCTGCCAAGGTGGGTGACACGCTCACGTTGGAGAAGAAGCTTCCGAACAACCTGGGGCCGGCCGCGGAGGCGCTGCCCGGCTTCAAGGAGATTCAACCGCAAGTCTTCGCAGGGTTGTATCCCACCGAAGCGAGTGAATACGATCAGCTTCGTGATGCACTCGAGAAACTGAAGCTCAACGACTCGTCTCTGCGGTACGAGCCCGAGGTCTCCCAGGCGCTGGGCTTCGGCTTTCGTTGCGGTTTCCTGGGGCTGCTGCACATGGAGATCGTGCAGGAGCGCCTGGAGCGCGAGTTCGATCAGGACCTCATCACCACGGCGCCGTCGGTCGTGTACGAAGTGGAGCTCGGGAACAAGGAAGTCATCGAGGTCGAGAACCCTTCGAAGATGCCGGACCTCGGTCGCATCCACGAAATTCGCGAACCCATCGTGACGGTGCACCTGTACATGCCCCAGGACTACGTCGGCCCCGTCATGACGCTGGCCAACCAGAAGCGCGGCGTGCAGATGAACATGGCATACCACGGCCGGCAGGTCATGCTGACCTACGAGATGCCGCTCGCCGAAATCGTTCTGGACTTCTTCGACAAGCTCAAGAGCGTCTCCCGTGGCTATGCCTCCATGGATTACGAGTTCAAGGAGTACCGGGCCGCTGATGTGGTCAAGGTCGACATCTTGCTCAACGGTGACCGCGTCGACGCCCTGTCGATCATCGTGCACCGCTCGCAAAGCCAGTTCCGCGGCCGCGCGGTTGTTGCCAAGATGCGAGAGCTGATCGCCCGACAGCAATTCGACGTTGCGATCCAGGCCGCCATCGGCGCCAACATCATCGCGCGTGAGACAATCAAGGCCCTGCGCAAGAACGTGATCGCCAAGTGCTACGGCGGAGACATCACGCGCAAGCGCAAACTTCTCGAAAAACAGAAGGCC
Organism: uncultured Rhizobacter sp.; assembly: GCA_966212105.1. Taxonomy (GTDB): domain Bacteria; phylum Pseudomonadota; class Gammaproteobacteria; order Burkholderiales; family Burkholderiaceae_C; genus Rhizobacter. Next base: position 9,355 of record CBIHPH010000053.1, on the reverse strand, counting down.
GGCAAAAAACGCATGAAGCAAATCGGCTCCGTCGAAGTGCCGCAGGAAGCGTTCCTGGCCATCCTCCAAGTGGAAGATTGATGGGTGCTCTGACTGGTGTGCTGTACGGCTGCCTCGTGGTGTTTCTCGGGGGCTGGTACCTCGGCGAATGGACGGGCAATTTCTCCTTCCTGCTGTTCATCCTGACGGTGGTCACGCTGGCCTACTGGGTGGCCGAGCGCTTCCATTTCGCTCCTGCACGCGCTGCAGCGGCCAGAAACTTGGAAGCCCAGGATGCCGCACGCCGGCAGCAGCTGGCCGACAAAGGCATCTCCAAGGTCGATGGAGACATCACCGAGGCCCGTGAAGCGCTGTTGGCGCAGCCATGGTGGCTCGATTGGACGGCAGGCCTGTTCCCGGTGATCCTGGTGGTGTTCCTGCTCCGGTCTTTCCTCTTCGAGCCGTTCAAGATCCCATCTGCTTCGATGGTCCCGACGCTGCTCATCGGGGACCTGATCCTCGTCAACAAGTACCACTATGGCGTGCGCCTGCCCGTCATCAACAAGAAAATCATTCCCCTGAACGATCCGCAGCGGGGCGACGTGATGGTGTTCCGCTATCCCGCCAAACCCACGGTGGACTACATCAAGCGGGTGGTGGGGGTGCCGGGCGACGAGGTGGCCTACCTGAACCAGCGTCTTTACCTGAACGGCAAGCTCGTCGAAACGCAGCCGATGCCGGAGTTCTACGACGAGGATGGCACCCGGTCGACCCGGGAAGATGCCATGCACTACCTTCCGCAGTTCAATGAGAAGCTCGGCTCCAAGGAGCATCGCATCCTGGTCGACGTGAAGCGCCCGAGCTATGTCGTTCCCCACGAGAACTTTCCGTTCAAGGACAACTGCCGCTACAGTGCCGAAGGTGTGACCTGCAAGGTGCCGGCTGGACACTACTTCATGATGGGCGACAACCGCGACAACTCCGAAGATTCCCGGTTCTGGGGCTTTGTTCCGGATGAGAACATCGTCGGTAAGGCATTCTTCATCTGGATGAACTTCGGCAACTACAAGCGTTTCGGTTCGTTCGACTGACCCCACCGTTCCAGGAGCGAGAGAGCATGACCCCCCCCATTCGTTCTGTGCGCAGGCAGCGTGGCGTGACCTTGTTCGGGTTGATGTTCTGGGCCATCCTGATCGGCATGGGGGCGCTCGTGGCCTTGAAGGTGCTGCCCACCGTGAACGAGTTCCTCACGATCAAGCGGGCAATCAACATGGTGGCCCAGAGCGGCGCCGCGACGGTGCCCGAGGTGCGTGCGGCGTTCGACAAGCAAAAGGAGATCGACTACTCGATCTCCTCCATCTCCGGCAAGGACCTCGAAATCACGAAGAACAATGACAAGCTCGTCATCTCGTTTGCCTATGACAAGGAGATCGAATTGATGGGCCCCGTATACCTGTTGCTGAAGTACCAGGGCCAGTCGAAGTAAGCTGTCGACCTGGAAGCCCGATTCGAATCCCGTGGACAATCGCCTGACCGCCCTCCAACAACGTCTGGGGCATACCTTCGCCCAGCCGCAACTGCTGAGTCGTGCCATCACGCATCGCAGCTTCGGGTCAGATCACAACGAACGCCTGGAATTCCTGGGCGACGCTGTTTTGAGCCTGGCCATCAGCGGCTTGCTCTACGAGCGGTTCAGCGGCTCCGACGAAGGCGATCTCACGCGTGTGCGTGCTCACCTCGTGCGCGAAGACAGCCTTCACCGCGTCGCATTGGTGCTGGGTCTGCCCGACGTGGTTCGCCTGAGCGACGGTGAAGCCCGCGGCGGCGGCGCGCAGCGCCCGTCCATCCTGGCCGACGCCGTCGAGGCCATCATCGGCGCCACGTTCCTCGACGGCGGGTTCGACGCGGCTCGCCGCCTCGTCACGCTGATGTTCGGCGAGGTCATCGCCACCACCGAGATCGACGGTTGGGCCAAGGACGCCAAGACGGAACTGCAGGAGTGGCTGCAAGCCCGCCGGCTGCCCGTACCCGGGTACCGCATCCTCGGCACGCGCGGCCAGGCACACGCCCAGACCTTCGAAGTCGAATGTGCCGTCCCGGCACTCGGCCTCACCGAAACCGGCGAAGGCCGGTCCCGCCGCAATGCTGAACAAGAGGCCGCGCACCGCATGCTGCGCGTCCTGAAGGCCAGCGACAATCCTGGCAGCGCGTTGCGCTCCTGATCATGAACCACGCGCAAAGCCCTGCCGTGCCCGAGCAAGACGCCGAGGCGCACGTTTCCGAATCGCCATTCCACGGTCTCGATGCCCGCCAAAGCCAAGGGGAAACCCGCTGCGGCCTCGTCGCCATCGTCGGCCGTCCGAACGTCGGTAAATCGACGCTGCTGAACGCCCTGGTCGGTCAGAAGGTCAGCATCACATCCGCCAAGGCCCAGACCACGCGTCACCGCATCACGGGGATCCGAACGGTCGACGACACACAGTTCGTGTTCGTCGACACCCCGGGATTCCAGACCCGGCACACCGCACCGCTCAATCGCAACCTGAACCGCACCGTGCAGGGGGTGCTGAACGACGTCGATGTCGTGCTGTTCCTCGTGGAGGCCGGTCGCTTCGGCCTGGACGATGCAAAGGTGCTGGCGCTGATGCCGAAGAACAAGCCCGTGATGCTCATTGCCAACAAGCTGGACGCAGTCCAGCGCCGGGCAGAACTCCTGCCATGGCTCAAGGGCATGCAGGACCGGCATGCCTTCGCCGAATTCGTGCCGCTGTCGGCCAAGAAGCCGTCCGACGTCGAGCGCTTGATGACGATTGTGAAGCCGTACCTGCCACAGCAGGCATGGTTTTATGATGAGGACGCGCTGACCGACCGCACCGACCGTTTCCTCGCGAGCGAATTGATCCGGGAAAAACTGTTCCGCCTGACTGGCGACGAACTGCCGTACACGTCCACGGTCGTGATCGACAAGTTCGAAGAAGAGGCGAACCTGCGGCGCATTGCCGCCACCATCATTGTCGAGCGTGAGGCCCACAAGGGCATGGTGATCGGCAATGACGGGGAACGCCTCAAGCGCATCGGCTCCGAGACCCGGCAGGATCTCGAGCGTTTGATGGACTGCAAAGTGTTTCTGGAGTTGTGGGTCAAGGTCCGATCGGGCTGGGCCGACAACGAAGAGCATTTGCGCAGCTACGGGTACGAATGAGCCTCGCTCCGGTGTCGGGGTGAGCGGGCCTCGTGCGGTGCGCTCCGTGCGAACTCCTGCCGTCCTGACCGCCTTCGTGCTGCACCGTTACGACTGGAGCGAGTCGAGCGTGGTGCTGGACTTGTTCACCCGTGAACTCGGCCGTCTGCCAGTGGTCGCCAAGGGCGCCAAGCGCCCCTACTCCCAATTGCGGCCCGTGCTGTTGCCGTTTCAGCGCCTGCTGGTGACGCTCGGCAAGCCGCCCAAGTCGGACGAGCAGAGCGAGTCCGGTACCACCGGTGAGGTGCGCACATTGCGCAGCGCCGAATGGGCTGGCGGCATGGCCATGCTGACCGGCGCGGCGCTTTTCAGCGGCTTCTATTTGAACGAATTGCTCATGAAGCTGCTTGGCCGCCAGGACGCGCACCCGGAACTTTTCGATGCGTATGCGGCCACGCTGCCCGCGCTGGCGCTGCCGGACGACGTGTCCGGGCAGTCGGCGCTGCGCGCGTTCGAATTGACGCTGCTGCTGCGCCTCGGCGTCTTGCCTGACCTGACGGTTGTCACGTCGACCCAGGAAGCGGTGGCGCTCGACGTCGGCTATGCGCTGCTGCCGGAAGCGGGGCTCGTGCCGGCCCGTGCAAGCGACATCCCGATCCCCGGCAAGGCATGGGTGGGCCTCCAGGCTGCCTTGATTCACGGCAGCATTCCCGCGTTGCAACTCGCCTGCAGCAGAGTTTTGCCCGCGTTACGCGTGCAAGTCCGCGCATTGCTTCACTATCATCTGGGCTCGCACGTTCTTCGCACGCGCCAGGTGATGATGGGCGTGCAGACTCTTGGTTGACTCCTACCGATCATGAATCCTTTGATGACCCTCGGGCCCGACATCCAGCGCGCCGGCACGGCCTTGTCGGTGAACGTCAACAAGGTTGCGCTGTTGCGCAACACCCGCACCCTGGGCGTGCCCAGCGTGGTACGCGCGGCGACGCTGTGCCTCGAAGCAGGGGCCGACGGCATCACGGTGCACCCGCGCCCGGATGGTCGCCACATCCGTTCTCACGATGTGTTCGACCTGGCTGCGCTGCTCAAGCAGTGGCCCCACGCCGAATTCAACATCGAGGGCAATCCATTTCACAACCTGGTTGAACTTGCTCGCGAGGTGGTGGCCCGGGGGCTGCCCTTGCATCAATGCACGTTCGTGCCGGACAGCGTCGAACAGTCCACCTCCGATCATGGCTGGCGCTTCCCCGACGACGCGGCGCGCCTGGCGCCGCTCATTGCGGAAGTGCGGGCGCTGGGCGTGAGGGTCAGCCTGTTCATGGACCCTGATCCCGGCGCGATGCCGGCAGTGCGCAAGGTCGGCGCCGATCGGGTCGAGCTTTACACCGAAAGCTACGCACGCGCGTTCGCGGAAGGTCGTTCGGTCGACGTGCTGCCCGCTTTCGCCGACACCGCACGGGCCGCGCTGCGAGAGGGCCTGGAGGTGAATGCCGGCCATGACCTCAATCTGCACAACTTGACCGCCTTCCTGAAGGCCGTGCCGGGCGTGAAGGAGGTGTCCATCGGCCACGCCCTGGTGGCCGATGCACTCGAATTCGGCCTGGCCGAGACGGTACGCCGCTATGCTGAGTGCGCACGCAAGGGCAATGCATGATCTACGGCATTGGCACCGACCTCTGCGACATTCGGCGAATCGCCGCCACGCTTGCACGCCGAGGCGATCGCTTCGCCGAGAAGGTGCTGGGCCCGAACGAGCTCACCGTCTTCCGCTCGCGCAGGGCTCGCGTCGCAGAACGGGGCGTGAGCTACCTCGCGAGCCGCTTCTCTGCCAAGGAAGCCTTCTCCAAGGCCATCGGCCTGGGCATGCACATGCCGATGACCTGGCGTGCCTGTGAAATCGTCAACGCCCCGAGTGGCAAGCCCGAGATCCTCCTCCATGGCCCACTGGCCGACTGGTTCAACGCGCGCGGTCTGGTCGCGCACGTGACCGTCACGGACGAACAAGATTACGCCGCCAGCTTCGTGGTGGTCGAGACCACCGAAACACAACGCAAAGACCTGCCATGACTGATCACGCACCCGTTGTCCTCGACATCGCGGGCACCGAACTCAATGCCGATGACCGGCGCCGCCTGCAGCATCCGCTGACAGGAGGTTTGATCCTCTTCGCGCGAAACTGGGTGGATCGTCGCCAGTTGATCGAACTCACCTGCGAAATCAAATCGGTGCGCCCGGATGTGTTGATCTGCGTCGACCATGAAGGCGGCCGCGTACAGCGTTTTCGCACGGACGGCTTCACCCACCTGCCACCCATGCGCACTCTGGGCGAACTGTGGCACCAGGATGGATCCGGCGGTCCCGGCGAAGGGGCGCTGATCGCGACCGACGCTGCCACGGCAGCCGGTTTCGTGCTCGGTGCCGAGCTGCGCGCCTGTGGGGTCGACCTGGCATTCACACCGGTCCTCGACCTGGACCACGGCACGTCGGGTGTCATCGGCGACCGTGCCTTCCACCGGGATCCTCGGGTGGCCACGGTGCTGGCCAAGAGCCTGATGCACGGGCTATTGCTGGCCGGCATGGCCAACTGCGGCAAGCATTTTCCCGGGCATGGCTTCGTCAAGGCGGACAGTCACACCGAGGTGCCCATCGACAAGCGGTCGCTGAAGGCCATCCTGGCCGACGATGCCCGGCCGTACGAATGGCTCAGCACGAGCTTGGCCAGCGTCATGCCGGCCCATGTAATTTATCCCAAAATCGACAATCGACCTGCAGGATTTTCTGCACGATGGTTGAAAGACATCCTGCGCCTGCAACTTGGATTCACCGGGGCAGTGTTCAGCGACGACCTCAGCATGGAAGGCGCCCGTCGAATCGACGGTGCAGTGGTCTCGTACGCCGATGCGGCCATGGTCGCGCTCAATGCCGGCTGCGACCTGGTACTGCTTTGCAACCAATCCGTTGGAGATGGTCGCGCCGTCGATGAACTTCTCGATGGACTCGCGGCCGGGCTCGCGAACGGGGCTTGGACCACAGACCACGACAGCGAGGCACGCCGGAGAGCGCTGTTGCCACAGTCCGCACCTCTCACGTGGGATCAGTTGATGCACCATCCGGGATACCAGCGGGCTTTGGAGCGACTTCCGTGATTACTTCACGGGTCATTGCTACAGCTGGTAAGAACCTTGCTCCTCTGCAAGGCGCCTTCCGGCACGCATTTCACCAATCCATCGGACAACCTTACCGTGATGACCGCAGCACCAGTCGTCGTCGACAATCCGTATCGCCATTTCACCAGCGCTGACACGGTGTCGATCCGCGGAAGGACTTTGGCCCTTGCCGACCTCGTTGACCCCAAACTTTTCGATCAGCAGTACATCGAGACGGTGCGCGAACGCGTAGCGCATGCCCAGCCGTTTCGACACTTGAGCGAGGTCGGTTGGTTCAATCCAGTGTTGCTCGAACTGGCCAGTGAAGAGTTCGAGGCGTTGTCCTCGCCGGAATGGACGGAATGGTCCAGCCGGCACCAGAAGATCTTCCGATCGCCGAAGAAGATGCCATTGGGGCCGGCATGCTCTCTCTACTTCAGCATCGCGAACGCTGGTTGGTTCGTTGATCTGATGGACCACCTCATGCAAACCCCTCACCTCATCGCCGATGCCCAGCTGCATGCCGGTGGTCTGCATGAGTCCCGCAATGGGGGGCGGTTCGGCATCCATCGGGATTTCGATCGTCATCAGCACACCGGCCTGAACAATGAAATGGCCATGATGACGTACCTGAACAAGGATTGGGACCCGGCTTGGGGTGGGGCACTCGAACTGTGGGATAAGCATCAGAAGCAAAGCGTCGCAAGCATCCAGCCCGATTTCAATCGGGTGGTCGTGCTGTGCCATGGTCCGAGCAGCTTCCATGGCCATCCGGAGCCCATGGCACTGCCGGAAGGGCGTACCCGGCGCTCGCTCTCCACGTATTACTACAGCAGCCACATCCGCACGGAAGAAGCCCATTTGGCACCGCGGTCCACGCAGTTCCTCATTGTGAAGCCGAAGGAACGTGCGCGCGAAATTGCTCGCAGCCTGGCGCCGCCCATCCTGTGGGATGCTCTCAAGCGCGCCTTTGGCCGGTGAAGCGGGCCTGCTCGCGCACTGAGCGCACTGCGTCCGGTGGATACCGGCGTTCGTCGGTATGACAGATTGGGGCCGTCTGTGGCGAGATGCGGCACACCCGCCCCAGCAATGTCACCCCGGCCAAAGCGGGAGCCCGCCTGCAGCGGCGGCTAAAGCTGTTGGCGGGGGATTGAAGACGCATTCTCCACGATGAAAAACGGCGCACCGAAGTGCGCCGTTTCGTGATGCTGACAAGCGTCAGTGCGACTCGAAAGGCAAGCGCACCTGCGACAGGTCCTTGCGCGTCTCGACCAGCACCAGCGGACCTTCGTCCACCAGCACCACTGGCTTGATCTCGCGCGGCGCATGGATCGGCTTGGGTTCGTTGGCGATGGCGATCTGCGCGGCACGAATCTTCTCAGCGTCCGAGTTGATCCATTGCAGACCGTGTTGCTCCGCGACGGCTTGAAGTTCGCCAACGGGCAGCGCGTACGGAGTTGACGCCTGCACCAGAGCAGAAGCGGGTGCCGTGGGCGGTTCCGCTGCTGCCGGAGCCGTTGCTGCGACCGGCGCGAATGCTGCCTCTTCAGAAGGGGCCGCTTCAGCCACGGCCGCGCGGGGGGCAGGCACTTCCTCGACCTGGGCGATGCTGACCGGGCGGGTCAGTTCGGTGGCGATGTCACCCGTGGATTCCAGCGTCGCTGATTGGGGTTCAATGCCTTCTTCCGTGCGGCGCTGGCGATCGCGACCTCGGCGATTGCGGCGGCGACCTTCGCGTTCGGCAGGTTCCGTGGTTGCAGTTTCTTCGCCCGGGACGGGTGCGGCATCGACGGCGTTGGACGGTGCCAACTCGACATCGGCGCCTGCGGCCACCGGCACGAGGCCGGCGACGGCCGGCGTGCCGTCGTTCTCCACGGTGCCTTCGATGGCCCGGGCCTCGTCACGGTCGCGTCCACCCCGTCCGCCTCGGCGGTTGCGGCGGCGGCCTGTGCGCTCGCCGGTTTCCACGCTGGCCTCAGGCATCTCCCCACCGGGCACGGTATCGACGAAGGCGCGGGCCTGCACGGCCTCCTCCGCGCCGGCTTCAGCAGCGTTGGCGGCCCGGGTGTCACGGTCCTGGCGCTGCCCACGGCGTCCTTCGCCGCGTTCGCTTCTGGCTTCCTCGCGCTGAGCCGTTGCGGCTTCGGCACGAGCCTCCTGGCCGCGGCCACGGTCACCGCGCTCTCCTCGGTTCGGACGGGCGGCTTCCACGCCGGCATCCGCGGAGGATTCAGTGCGTTCACCTCGGCGGCCGTTGCGGCCGTCACGGCCTTCGGCACGCTCGCTGCGGACTTCGGTACGTTCTCCCCGCTCTGTGCGCTCGCCGCGTTCACCTCGAGGCGTGCGTTCGGTGCGCTCGCTGCGTTCACCGTCGCGCTTGCCATCGCGACCGGCGCGGCCATTGCCACGGGTCCCGCGACCGCCGCGGCCCTCGCGGCCTTCCTTCACTTCGACGACAGGCGTTTCAGCCACCTGTGCGGCAGGGGCGGGGGCGGGCTCACCACCACTGAACAGGTTCTTCAACCAACCGAAGAAGCCGCCGCGAGCGGCTGGCGCGGCCACGGCAGCGGGTGCCGCCACGGGTGCGGCGGGCGCCGGGGAGGTTTCCACCTTGGGCGCGGCCACGGGCGCCGGGGTGTCGGGCAAGATGCCTTTGATGACGGGCTCTTGCTTGACCTTGGACTTCTCGCGCCGGGTGATGCCGACTTCATCGTCCGGCTCCTCGATCATCGAGTAGCTGACCTGCAGGTTCTCAAGCCGCGGATCGTCGTGGCGCAGGCGCTCGAGACGGTAGTTCGGGGTATCGAGGTGCTTGTTGGGCACCAACAGCACGGTGATGCGCTGCTTCAGCTCGATCTTGGCGATCTCAGTGCGTTTCTCATTCAGAAGGAACGAGGTCACTTCCACCGGCACCTGCACGTGCACGGCAGCGGTGTTTTCCTTCATCGACTCTTCCTGAACCATGCGCAGGATTTGGAGCGCGCTGGATTCGGTGTCGCGGATGTGGCCGGTGCCGTTGCAACGCGGGCAGGTGATGTGGCTGCCTTCG
>CBIHPH010000052.1:0-26907 GCA_966212105.1 uncultured Rhizobacter sp. | reverse complement strand
CGGGCGACCCGTGGCGCCCCTTGGGGGCAGGAGCGAAGCGACTGGGGGGCCTACTTCTTCCCGGAACTGCGCAAGGCACTGAAGAAGTCAGAGTCGGGATCGACCACCATCACGTCAGACTTGCTGCGGAAGGTGGCTTTGTAGGCTTCCAGACGGCGGTAGAACTGGGCGAACTGCGGGTCACGCCCGAACGACTCGGCGTAGATCGCAGCAGCCTTGGCATCGCCCTCGCCCATCACTTTCTGGGCGTCGCGGAAGGCCTCGGCCAGGATCACTTCACGCTGGCGTTCGGCGTCGGCCTTGATGCGCTCGCCCTCGGCCTGGCCAGTGGCGCGCGCTTCGGCAGCCACGCGCTTGCGCTCCGATTCCATGCGCTGATAGACCGCCGACGTGATGTTGGCTGAGTAGTCGACCCGCTTGATGCGCACATCGATGATCTCGATGCCAAACGACTTGGCTTCATCGGAGAGCCGGCTCTTCACGCCTTGCATGACCGCCTCGCGGTCGGTGGCCAGCATGGCCTGCACGGTGCGCTTGGTCACTTCCTCGTTGAACGCCGCCTGCACAATGGGGCTCAGGCGGCTTTCGAAGTTGCGGATGTCCGGAGAGCCGTTGCTGAGGATGAATTCCTTCGGGTGAATCAGCCGCCATTTGATCAGCCAATCCACCACGAGGCTCTTCTTCTCAGCCGTGAAGATGGGACGGGTCTCGGGGCTGTCGAGCGTCTGCACGCGGCGGTCAAGGAACACCACGTTCTGCATGGGCGGCGGCAGCTTGAATTTCAAGCCCGGCTCGTTGATGACTTCCTTGAACTCACCGAGGGCATAGATCACGGCGAACTGCCGCTGGTCCACGATGAAGAGGCACGACGAAGCCACCATCAACGCCACGAGGGCGCTGGCGACGTAAAAACCGATGCGATTCATGAGTCTCGTTCTCCCGTCCGCTCAGCGGCTTTCCCGGTCACGGCTGCGCTGGTTCTCGCGCGAGCGGCTGTCGATGTTGGTGCTGGCCGCAGGTGGCTGCGGTTCGGGCACCGGGGTGGGCGCCGCTGCGGCTGCGCCGGCGGGTGCCGTGGCGGCAGCGGTTTGAGCGATCAGCTTGTCGAGCGGGAGGTACAGCAGGTTCGAGTTGCTCTTGGCGTCGATCATCACCTTGGTGACATTGGCATACAGGGAGCGCATGGCATCGACATAGAGGCGATCGCGCGTCACGTTCGGCGCCTTCTGGTACTCGGACAGCACTTGGTTGAAGCGCTCCACTTCGCCCTCGGCCTCGGCGATGACGCGGGAGCGATAACCTTCGGCCTGCTCCTTCAGGCGCGAGGCATGGCCCTTGGCGCCCGGGATCACGTTGTTGGCATAGGCTTCGGCGTCGTTCTTCGCGCGCTCGCGATCGGCGTTGGCCTTGGTCACGTCCTCGAACGCAGCCTGCACTTGTTCGGGCGGCTGAACGCTGCCCACGTTCACGTTGACGATCAGGATGCCGGTGTTGAGGCGGTCGAGCTGGGCCTGCAGCGATTTCATCAGGTCTGCCGCGATGGCGTCCCGCTTCTCGTAGAGCACATCGTTCATCAGGCTGCGGCCCACGATTTCACGCACCGCAGACTCCGCCGCCTGCACGACCGCAGGTTCCGGATCGCGGTTCTCATAGAGAAACGCGCGGGCATCCTTCAGCCGGTATTGCACGGTGAACCGGATGTCGATGATGTTCTCGTCTTGCGTGAGCATCGACGATTCGCGCAGGCCCGTGCTCTGGGCCACGCTGCTTCGCCCGATCTCGACCGTGCGCACCTGCGTCACGGCCACGATTTCATGCGCCTGGAACGGATAGGGGAAACGCCATGAGAAACCGGCGTTGGCGGTGTGGTCGTACTTGCCGAACGACGTCACGACGGCCTGCTGGCCTTCCTGGACGATGAAGAAGCCACTGCCTGCCCAGATGAGCGCCACCACGCCCGCGATCAGGCCGATGCCGACGCCTGCGTTGCGCATGTCGGGGGGGAAGTTGTCGCCATTGCCAGGGCCTGTGGGCCGCGGACCGCCTTTGCCGCCGAAGAGGCCGCTCAGGCGCCGGTTGAAGTCGCGCCACATTTCTTCCATGTCCGGTGGGCCGTCGCCCCGGTTGCCGCTGTTCAGAATGGGCTGGGAGCGCCCGCCGGTGCGCCAGCGCGAGGGGATCGCCAAGCCGGCAATCAGCGCCTTCAGCGCCGTTGCCACGCCGGTGGCCCGGGCCGTCGGGCGGTCAGGCGATGAGGAAGATCGGCTCATGGTCATTGTGGTTGTGGTGGAAGATGTTCCGCGGATGCATCGGCAAGGTCGTCGACGGACGACGAAGATGCAACGGGCACCGCATGGATCGCCGGATCCCATTTGGAAGATGTGTGCATGGTATTCAACTCGGCAGGCAAGGTGCCCGCAGCAGCCGAAGCGAGCAGCCCCCGCAGTTCCGCCAGTCCACGGCCCTGCAATGCGCTGACGAACACCCGGGGCACGCGCACCCCGGCTTCGAGCTCGAGGACATCGACGAGTTCATGCGGCTGCCGGGCAGCATCGAGGTTGTCCAGCTTGTTGTAGACGAGCACCTGGGGGATGTGGCCTGCACCGATCTCGCGCAGCACGCGCTCGACCTCGGCGATCTGCTCGTCAAGCACAGGGCTCGAGGCATCGACCACATGGAGCAGCAGGTCGGCATCGGCGGCTTCTTGCAATGTGGCCTCGAAGGCGTCGACCAGCTTGTGCGGCAGGTCGCGGATGAACCCCACGGTGTCGGACAGCGAGACCGACCGCGCCGCCTCCTCGATGAAGAGCTGGCGGGTGGTGGTGTCGAGCGTGGCGAAGAGCTGGTCGGCCGCGTACGTGCGGGCCTTGACGAGCGCGTTGAACAACGTGGACTTGCCGGCGTTGGTGTAGCCGACCAACGAGATGCGGAACGTGCCACTGCGCTCGCGGGCACGACGCTGGGTGCCGCGTTGCTTCTTGACGCGCACGAGCCGCTCTTTCACGGATTTGATGCGCTCGCCGATCATGCGCCGGTCGAGTTCGATCTGGGCCTCACCCGGGCCGCCGCGGTTGCCAATGCCCCCGCGCTGGCGTTCCAGGTGGCTCCAGCGGCGCACGAGGCGGGTGGAAAGATACTGCAACCGGGCGAGTTCGACTTGCAGCTTGCCCTCATGGCTTTGTGCACGCGCCGCGAAGATCTCGAGGATCAGCATCGTGCGGTCGGCCACAGCCACCCCGAGGTGGCGCTCGAGGTTGCGCTGCTGCGCCGGCGACAGCGCCTGATCGAACAAGACCGCTTCGGCTCGGTGGCCTTCGACGAGGGCCTTGATTTCATCGGCCTTGCCGGAACCGACGAAAAATGCCGGATCGGGCGCCTTGCGGCGGGCGGTGATGCGCGCCACCGGCAGGTCACCGGCCGATTCGGCCAGCAGGGCCAACTCGTCGAGGCTGGCATCGAACGGCGAATCGCCGCCGAAGTCGACCCCGACCAGAATTGCGCGAGGAAGGTCAGCCGCAGCAGTCAAGGTGCGATGGATCCCGGGGAGACTGCCTGGCCGTCAGGCCTGCTCGGACGCTTCGGCCGTGCTGAAATTCACGGCGCGGCCCGGCACCACGGTGGAGATGGCGTGCTTGTAGACCATCTGGGTCACGGTGTTGCGAAGAAGAACGACGTACTGATCGAAGGATTCGATGTGGCCCTGCAACTTGATGCCATTGACGAGGTAGATCGAGACCGGCACGTGTTCCTTGCGGAGAAGGTTGAGGAACGGGTCTTGGAGGAGTTGGCCTTTGTTGCTCACGATATGCTCCGTGTTTGAGAGGATGTGGGATGAGAGATGAGCCTGCACGTTAACACAGTGCTGCACTGCACCAGCCCCGTATAAGCCAATGGACTTCAGTCTTTCTCGGTGAACGGGTTCTGGGAGGACTTCATTTCAATGCGCAGCGGCGTGCCGGTGAGCTTGAAGTGTTCCCGAAACCGCCCTTCGAGGTACCGTTTGTAGACAGCGGTGACGTGTTCCAGCGAATTGCCGTGCACGACGATCACCGGCGGGTTCATGCCACCTTGGTGTGCATAGCGCAGTTTGGGCCGGAAGGCCCCGGCCCGCTTGGGTGCCTGCGCTTCCACTGCCTCGTGCAGCAGGCGGGTCAGCACCGGCGTGGTCATCTTGCGGTAAGCGGAGGCATGGGCGTCGGCAATGGCTTGCCACACGGGGCCGAGGCCCTGGCGGCGGATGGCCGAGATGCGCAGCACCGGCGCAAACCTCAGGAAGGCGAGCCGCTGTGAAATCGACCGCTCCAGCACTTCGCGCTGGTAATCGTCCACTGCATCCCACTTGTTCACAGCCAGGACGACGGCGCGCCCGCTCTCGAGGATGTATCCGGCGATGTGTGCATCCTGCTCGGAGACGCCCTGCGTGGCATCAAGCAGCAGCAGCACGACGTTGGCGTCGGCGATGGCCTGCAGCGTCTTGACGACCGAGAACTTCTCGATCGCTTCGAACACCCTGCCCTTGCGACGCAGGCCGGCCGTATCGATCAGCTGGAATTTCTGGCCGTTGCGCTCGAAGGGCACCGTGATGGCGTCGCGGGTCGTGCCCGGCATGTCGAATGCGACCAGGCGCTCTTCGCCGAGCCAGGTGTTGATCAGCGTCGACTTGCCCACGTTCGGGCGGCCTGCGACGGCCAGGCGGATGGGCTTGTCTTCTTCAGGGACAGCCTCTTCGTCTTCATCGTCTTGATCGACGAAGAAGTCGGCCAGCACCGCATCGAGCAGGCTGCGAATGCCCTGCCCGTGCGCCGCCGAGATGGGGTGCGGTTCGCCCATGCCGAGTTCGTAGAACTCGCCCAGCAACGGCGATTCAGCCATGCCCTCGGCCTTGTTCACCGCGAGGAACACGCGCTTGTTGGCCGAACGCAGGTAGCGCGCGATATCGTGGTCCTGCGCGGACAGGCCGCTGCGCACGTCCACGACGAACACGACGGCATCGGCCTCGGCCACGGCCTGGCGCGTCTGCTTGGCCATTTCCTTGACGATGCCACTGGAGCAGTCCGGCTCAAAACCGCCGGTGTCGATGACGATGAACTCGCGATCGCCGAGGCGACCATCGCCGTAGTGGCGGTCGCGGGTGAGGCCGGAGAAGTCCGCGACGATCGCGTCGCGGGTCTTGGTCATCCGGTTGAACAGCGTGGATTTGCCGACGTTCGGTCGGCCGACCACCGCAATGACGGGTTTCATCGGGTCAGGCTCCGGATCATTCCGACCGGAATGCGTACAAGCCGCCGCCGCTCGTCACCACGAGGGTGACGTTGCCTGCGCGCGTGGGGGTCACGTGGATGGGATCGCCTTCGGTCGCCTGCCGCGCGAGCGGCGTGCCGCTGTCACGGCCGAACCAATGCACATAGCCTTCACTGTCTCCGAACACCACGGCCAGCCCGGCCATTGCCGGGGCGGACAGGCCGCGGTACAGCATGCTGTCGCCGGTCCAGGCCACCGAACCGTCGACCATGCGCCATGCGGTGATGCGGTCGATGTTGTCGGCGCCCACGAGCATCCGGTCGTCGCCGGCAACCGCATCGTTGCCCGAGGCGTTCTTGGCCCACAGCAAGCTCCCCCGCTCGGCGTTCACACAGCCCACGGCCACCTGGAACGCCCGTGTGCACACCTGTTCTCCGGAGCGCACGGCCGGCCCCACGAGGTCGGCCAGGCGCTCGACCTCGTTGGTGCCACGGGGTGACGCCACCGTGGATTCCCAGCGGACCTGCCCGTTGAGAGGATCGAGACCGGTGAGCTTGCCCCCCTGCCCCACGAGCAAGGTGTCGCGGTAAGGTTGCAGCACACTGGCCTGGGACAGCGTGAGCGCGTCCCCTGGTTTCTGATAGCTCCAGAGCTTGCGGCCGTCGAACGCGTCGAACGCATGCACCGAGCGGTCGACCGCAACGGCAAAGACGCGTTCGCCCGCCACGAGCGGCGACGTCACGACGCGGGAAGGCAGCGTCTTGCGCCAACGGATGACACCTTTGTCGAGCACGACGAGTTCGTTGTCGCGTGTCACGACGGCAGCAATGCGGCCGTCACTGCCCACGCCGGCCGACAGTTTGGCTTGGACGTCGGCTCGCCAGAGCTCCGCACCGTTCGTGGCATTCAGTGCCAGCACGATGCCGTTGTCGTCGGCCACGGTGTAGGTGCCATCGCGCACGGGCACATTGAGCGGGAAGCTCACCGAGCCGATGTGGTTCTTCCACACTTGTGCCACGACCAAGGTGTTGTCGAGCGGCGCCAGCGGTGTGGGATCGGGCTTGGTGGGTCCACCCCAGCAACCGGCCAGCAATGCGCTCACGACGCCGGCCGCACACCAGGCGGCCGCAGTGCGGTTCAACAAGGTGCGCATCATCAGGTGGCCGCCTTTGCATCAGCCCCGGGCGCCGCACCGAGCGCGGTCAGTTTGGCTTCGACCATGCGACGGTATTCAAGTTGCCCCTCCATGGATTTCCAGGCTTGCTGGTAGGCAGCCTTGGCTTCCTCGACCTTGCCCTGGGCGGCGAGGATGTCGCCGCGGCGGTCGGCCACGAGTGCATCGAACGAGGGAGCATGGGCGCCGGCCAGTTGCTTGAGCGCTTCGTCGTACTTCTTCTGGTCGAGCAGCACGCCTGCCAGGCGAAGCCGGGCCACGGTCTTGTATTCGGTTTCGGCCGCGTGGTCAGCGACCCAGTTCAGCGTGGCCACGGCCGCATCCGGCTGCGCCTTCTCGAGCTGCACCTTCGCGGCGAGCAACCCGCCCTGTTGGGCGAAGCCCGTGCCGGGATAGTGTTCCTTCAGGTCGCTGAACACCCGGCTCGTCTTTTCGACGTCGCCGGCCGTGGCCGCGCGATCCAGTTCGTCATACAGCAGCCCCGCCTTGCCGGCCTGTTCGCGCAGCCGGCTTTGCCAGAACTGGTAGCCCGCGAAAGCAGCCAGCACGGCGATCAACACCCAGGTGATGAGGTTGCCGTACTTCTTCCAGAATGCTTTGAGCTGGTCGAGCTGTTCTTGTTCTTCGAGGTCGAGTTGCGTGGCCATGATGGGAGCTTTCAGACGAAGGCGAGATTATGCGTCGAGCCACGAGGGCCGCCGCACGAAATGGGGGCAAGCGGCACCAGCGCAGTGTTCCGCGTGATGCGGAACCACCGCACTAGGCCTGTTGACCCGAAGGCTGGCTGGTCGTTCCGAAGCGCTTGTCGATGTAGTTCTCGACGAGGGCCTGGAACTCTTCAGCGATGCGTTCGCCTCGCAGGGTCAGGGCCTTCTCGCCGTCGATGAACACCGGAGCTGCGGGGGCCTCGCCGTTGCCCGGCAGGCTGATGCCGATGTCGGCGTGCTTGCTCTCGCCAGGCCCGTTGACGATGCATCCCATCACCGCGACTTTCATCTTTTCAACGCCTGGGTAACGCGCCCGCCACACGGGCATCTGGGCGCGCAGGTAATCGTCGATCGACTTGGCCATTTCCTGGAACGTGGTGCTCGTCGTGCGCCCGCATCCCGGGCAGGCCGTGACGCTCGGATTGAACGATCGCAGGCCGAGGGACTGCAGGATTTCCAGCGCCACGACGACTTCCTGGGTGCGTGCCTCGCCCGGCTGCGGCGTCAGGGAAACGCGGATGGTGTCGCCAATGCCATCTTGCAGCAGCAAGGCCAGGGCCGTGGCCGACGCGACGGTCCCCTTGGTGCCCATGCCTGCTTCGGTCAGCCCGAGGTGGAGCGCGTGGTCGCACCGGCGGGCCAGCGCGCGGTAGACGGTGACAAGGTCCTGGACCGCCGACATCTTGCAAGACAGGATGATGTTGTCCGGGTTCAAGCCCACATCGACCGCCCGCCGTGCCGATTCGATGGCCGAGGTGACGATGGCGCGGTACATGATCTGCTGCGGCTCGAACGGCTCGGCCCGCTTGCCGTTGTCATCCATCATGCGGGCGAGGAGCTCCTGATCCAGGCTGCCCCAGTTGACGCCGATGCGCACGGCCTTGTCATGTTGCGCGGCGATCTCGACCATCTGCGCGAACTGGCGGTCGCCCTTGTCGCCCTTGCCGACATTGCCCGGGTTGATGCGGTATTTCGACAAGGCCTCGGCGCACGCAGGGAAGTCGGTCAGCAGCCGGTGTCCGTTGTAGTGGAAGTCGCCCACGAGCGGCACGTCGACGCCCATGCGATCGAGTTGCTCACGGATGTGCGGCACGGCCGCTGCCGCCTCGGGCGTGTTGACGGTGATGCGCACCATTTCAGATCCGGCCAGGGCGAGTTCCTTCACCTGGATGGCGGTCTCGATGGCGTCGACCGTGTCGGTGTTCGTCATCGATTGCACGCGGACCGGCGCTCCGCCGCCGAGCGTCACGACGCGAGACCCCCAGCGCACGGTGGCCTGGCGCGTGGCGCGCTGGGCGGGGCGGCTGGGTTCGATGAAATCGTCGAAGGCGGATGCTGCGTCTGACATAGGGTGCGTGCTGGCGTGGAGGGCGCGAGGCCGGCTTACTTGAGTTCCAGTTTGGCGACGTTGCCGCGGGAGGCGGCGGCGGAAAGATCGATCCGCTCGCCCTTGTACGTGACCTGCGTGGCGCTGGCGTTGCCGATTTTGAGGCGAAACGGGGGAGCCCCATCGAGGGCGACGGTTTCTCCCGCCTGCAGCCTGCGCGAAAAGAGCGCGGTGCCACGCCGGTCTGTCACCACGACCCAGGAGGCCGAAGTGGCATGCAGTTGAAGATCGCCAGAGGGCGGCAGCATGGCCGAAGCCGAAGCTGCCGATGCGGATGGCGTGGGGGCCGGCGTGGCGAGCGCAGCCGCGGGCTCAGCCGGTGCCGAATGCACGATCACCCCCTCCGCCGGCGCCGGAACGTCGGGGCCCGACGGCGGCATCGCTGTCTCCCCGATGATTTCGGTGACCGTCGTGGACGTGGGTTCGCTCGCCGCGGGGGCAGGCGCCGCCGCCCGTCCGAACCGCAAACGCTCCCCGATCCAGTTGCTCGGCAGCACGTACACGGCCACGGCCAGCACGATGAGCGCCACCGCGCCCAGGCGGACCGGGTTCTTGAGGAACGAAAAGTCGGTGGGAGGCTGGCGCCCGGGCTTGTCACGGAACGGTTCGTTCAGGCCGCGGCTCATGCGTTCGAGCCCTTTGTCAACGGAAGACGGCAGCAGCGCGAGCACCGGGCCGGCATCGATCTTGAGCGTTCTGCACACCGTTTGCGCCAAGGCGCGGGTGAAGGCGGCACCCGGCAGTTCATCGAAGCGGTCGGCCTCGAGCAGCTCGAGCTTTTGCGGCGTGACCTTGATCGAGGTGGCAAGGGCGGCGATGTGCAAACCTTGCGCCTGCCGCGCCTGGCGAAGCAGGCCGCCGGCGGTGGTGGGGGCGCCGCCTGAGCCCGGCTCTTGCGGGAGGTTGCTGTTGCCGCTGGAGGTGAGCTCACTCATCGAATGCGCCCCTGTCGAAAGCCAGCGCTTCACGCGACTTGGGGAAGCGGTTGCGCAGCTTCACGCCGAAGTCGTTGACGCCTTGTTCGTTGCCCAGCTTGCGCTCGATGCGTGCGGCAAGCCACAGCGTCTGCGCATTGGAGGTGTCGTCCGTCTGGTTGACGCGGCGGATGTAGAAACGGGCCCGCTCGTAGTCGCCGCGGCGCAGCAGCACCTCGGCCAGGTTCACGGCGACCACGGGGTTGCTGGGGTCGAGGTCGTACGTGCGCTTGAGGGTGATCTCAGCCTGCAGGAGATTGCCGGAGCGGGCTTCGCACACCCCTTGTGCGAGCATCGTGCGCAACGAGCCGACGTATTGCGGTGCGGCGAGTGCCTGGCCGAACTGCGCGGCCGCTTCCTGATAACGCCCTCGCTGGCACAGGTGCCAGCCGTAGTTGTGCAACGCATCGCCATCACGCGGGTTGATGGCAATGGCACGGCGGAAGCTGTCTTCCGCCAGCTCGTGATCGTTCATGCGCGAATAGATCAGGCCGCGCAGGTTGTACGCCTCGCCCAGGTTCGGCTCGATGGCCAGCACCTGCTTGACCTCGTCGAGCGCGGTGGGCAGCTGGCCCCGGCTGAAGTAGGCCGTGGCGAGCTCCATGCGCACACGCGCACGGCGGGCGTTGTTCGTCTCGTCGGATGCCGTGGTGCGGTCCCTCGGCTGCTCGCCCAGCGGTGCCGGTGTGCCGGGCGGCGGTGGTACCTGCACGCATCCTGTGATCGCAGCCGCCAGAACCACCCAGCAGGCTGCGGGAGAGAACGATCTCGAACGCTCACGGGTCATGGGCGATGGTCCTCGGGGGAAACGAACGGGGGGGCGGGATCGGCATCGCTCGGCGAGCGGTGCACACGGATGGGGGCACGCGTCATGCGCTTGCTGGCATTGGTGCGATCCTGCACTTCGCCGGCAAGTTGGCCGCAGGCGGCATCGATGTCGTCGCCACGCGTCTTGCGTACCGTGGTCACGACACCGGCATCGAGCAGCACCTGGGCGAACGCACTCACGCGCTCGCGCGGGGAACGCTTCAGCCCGGATTCGGGGAACGGGTTGAACGGAATGAGGTTGAACTTGCAGGACACCTGCTCGCTGATCTTCACCAGCGCTCGTGCATGCTCGGACCCGTCGTTCACGCCATCGAGCATGCAGTACTCGAAGGTGATGAAGTCGCGCGGCGCTGCGTCGAGGTAACGCCCGCAGGCCTCGAGCAGCTCCGCAATGGGGTACTTGCGGTTGAGTGGCACCAGGTCGTCGCGCAGCGCGTCGAAAGGCGCATGCAGGGACACGGCAAGCGCCACGGGGCAGTCGTCACGCAATCGGTCGATCATGGGGACGACGCCGGACGTGGACACCGTGACGCGACGGCGCGACAAGCCATAGCCGTGGTCGTCGAGCATGATGCGCAGCGCCGGTACCAGGGCCGTGTAGTTCTGCAGCGGCTCGCCCATGCCCATCATCACGACGTTCGTGATGGCCCGCTCGCCCGGCCCCAGTTTCAATCGGCGGCGCAGGTGATGTTCGGCAAACCAGAGCTGGGCGATGATTTCGCCGGTGGTGAGGTTGCGGCTGAACCCCTGGTGGCCGGTCGAGCAGAACCGGCAGCCCACGGCGCAGCCCGCCTGGGACGAGACGCACAAGGTGCCGCGGTCGGTTTCCGGGATGAACACGGTTTCCACCGCATTGCCGCCGCCGACGTCGAACAACCACTTGATGGTGCCGTCGGCAGAGGCCTGTTCGCTGAGGATCTCGAGCGGGCGCACCTCGGCCACCCCTGCGAGCTTCTCACGCAGCGATTTGGCCAGGTCGGACATGGCCGTGAAATCGGCAGCGCCCTTCTGATGGATCCAGCGGAAAAGCTGGGTGGCGCGGAAGCGCTTTTCCCCGAGCTTTTCGCAATACGCGGCCAAGCCGTCGAGATCGTGGTCGAGGAGATTGGCCGGAGTCATGATCGTGAATTCCTCGCGCAAGACATCAGCAACGCCGAGGCCCGGCGCGAGGGCCACCGCATCAGCGGCTGTAGACGTTGGCGCCCGGGAAGAAGAAGGCGATTTCGGCCGCTGCCGTTTCGGCGGCGTCGGAACCGTGGACAGCGTTGGCATCGATGCTGTCGGCGAAGTCGGCACGGATGGTGCCCTTCTCGGCCTTCTTCGGATCGGTGGCGCCCATCAGGTCGCGGTTCTTCAGGATGGCGCCTTCGCCTTCGAGCACGGAGATCACCACCGGGCCGGAGACCATGAAGTCGACCAGGTCCTTGAAGAAGGGACGTGCCTTGTGCACGGCGTAGAACGCTTCAGCTTCGTTGCGCGACAGGTGGGCCATGCGGGCCGCCACGATCTTCAGGCCTGCGCCTTCGAAGCGCGACAGGATCTGGCCGACCACGTTTTTCGCGACGGCGTCGGGTTTGATGATGGAAAGGGTACGTTCGATCGCCATGATTTTTTCTCCTGAATCAAGCACTTGGCAAAACCTCGGATTCTAACGCTTGAAGCCGGGTTCCCTGCAGCTGGAACCCGCGCAGACCATCAAAAAGAAGCCGCCAAGTGCCTGCCGCATGTCAGCGGCCGCGGCGACCGCCACCACCGCCGCGGTTGCCCCCGAATCCACCACCCCCACCGCCACCGCCGCCGCCGCGGTTGCCGCCGCGGCCGCCGCCTCCGCCCTTGCGGCCATGGTAGGCATCCGCACCGAAGTAGCCCATCGAGGTCTGCAGCGGATCGGGCTCGCGCGGCCCGCCCTTCTTCTGGGAACGCGGCGGCGCACTGCCGCCGGCACCGAAGCCGCCGCCGCCGCGCCCGAAGCCGGCGCCGCCCACGGCTCCGCGCGGCTTGCTCACGAAACGCTTGTCGAAGGTCTGCTCGAGCGGGTTGGGGATCTTGCTCGGATCGAAATCGAGGTCATCGTCGTCGCGGTCGAAATCAGCCTCGGCACGCTCGCGAGCCTGGCCTTGACCTTGCATCGGGCTCTGCTGCGGACCATTGCCGCGGTTGCCGCGCGGACCGCGATCGTTGCGGTTCTGCTGCCCGTTGCGGCCGCCCTGGCGGTCATTGCGGTTTTGACCGCCGTTGCCTCCGCGGTCATTGCCGCGCTGCTGAGGCTGCTGGTCGTTGCCGCGGCCCTCGCGGCGCGACTGGTTGTCGCCACCGGCCAGGCGGCGGATGGTCTTGACGTCGTTGTCGCTGAGATCGACCCACACGCCGCGCTTGAGGCCGCGCGGCAGCACGACGGTGCCATAGCGGATGCGGATCAGGCGACTCACCGTGAGACCAACCGCATCGAACAGCTTGCGCACCTCGCGGTTGCGCCCCTCGGTGATGACCACGCGATACCAATGGTTCGCGCCTTCGCCCCCACCGTCTTCGATGGACTTGAAGCTGGCCGGCTGCCCGTCGACCGGCACGCCTTCGAGCAGCTTTGCCTTGGCAGGCGGCTCGAGCGTGCCGAGGACGCGCACGGCGTACTCACGCTCCACGCCGAAACGCGGGTGCATCAGCTGGTTGGCCAGCTCGCCGGAGTTCGTGAAAAGCAACAGGCCCTCGGTGTTCAGGTCGAGGCGCCCCACCGACTGCCACTTGCCCTGCTGCAGCCTGGGCAGGCGGCGAAACACCGTGGGACGGTGTTCGGGATCGTCGTGCGTGACGACCTCGCCCACAGGCTTGTGGTAAGCGATGATCCGCGGCGGCGGCGGCACGATGCGCACGCGCACCGGCTTGCCACGCACCTGGATGCGGTCGCCGAACGAAATGCGCTGCCCGATGTGGGCCGGCTCGCCGTTCACGGTGATTTGACCGTCGAGGATGAGCTCCTCCATGTCACGGCGCGAACCGATGCCGGCCTGCGCCAGCACCTTGTGCAGCTTCGGCGCATCGGCATCGGGTTGCAGCACGCGCTTCGGTGCGCCGGACGCGTCCAGCTCGCCATCGGCCCCATCTTCGGCCACAACATCCGCATCGCCCGCGACGAGTTCCTCGGCCGCGGCCTCGGCGGCAGCCGGCGCATCGGCGTCGAAATCGCCCGACAAGACCTGCGCGAACAGCTCTCCGGCTTCCGCGGTGGCGGGCGCGACCAGCGCTGCCGCGTCGGCACGCGGCTCACCGCCATCACCTCGACCACGGTCCTTGCGGTTGCGACGGCGGTTGCGCGACGGGCGGCCCTCGCCTTCCACTCGACCAGCCCCGTCGGATCCGCTCTCGCCTTCACTGCCGCCTTCAAGACCCGCTTCTTCCTGACCCTCGCCGGCCCCGCCTGCGTTTGTCGAGGCCATCGCGTCCACCTGAGCGGGCGCAGGCTCATCGACCCGGGCGACCGGAACGTCGGCAGCCACAGGCTGCTGCGCGGCCGATTCGCCCGTCGAAGCTTCGTCGGCCTTGGCTGCCTTGGCAGACGGGCGGCGCTTGCGCACCGGCTTGGCCGCGGCATCGCCCGGCGCTTCAAGCGCTTCCGGGGCTTCGGCGGTCGGCTCGGTGGCAACCGTCAACGCGGGTGCATCGGCCTCGACCGCGGCCGCGGCGGCCTTGGTGGTACGGCGCTTGCGCACGGGTTTCGCATCGGCGGCCGGCGCTTCGGCAAGGGCATCCGCCACGGTTGCCGCGGGGTTTTCGGGTTGTTTCATGCTTCGGGATCCATCGGAGCGGCGTCGGCCGCAGACTCGGGGAAATCGGGGGCCGGGGCGTCGCGCCGGCCTTCGGGTGGTTCGGTTTCTTCGGGGTTCGGCGGCGTGTCCACCGGGAGGGGGGCTTCGGCGGCGGCAACATCGGCGGGCGCCTCTGTCGCATGGGCCACCTGTGGTTCGCCAGCACCATCAGCGGTGAGCATCTCAACCGCGGGGACGGCCTGGGGCGCCTCATCGGCATCGAGCAGCGAGGTCTGCTCGCCGTCTGGCACCGCTTCCGCAAGTGCCGCGGCACCGAGGGACGTGCTCTCGAGCGCCGGCAACTGCTCCAGGCTTGCCAGACCGAGGTCGTCTAGAAACTGGCGCGTGGTGGCATACAGTGCCGGGCGGCCCGGAGCTTCCCGGTAGCCGATGGTCTCGATCCACCCGCGGTCCTCGAGCTGCTTGATGATCTGCGAGCTGACCGTCACGCCGCGGATGTCCTCGATGTCGCCCCGCGTCACCGGCTGACGGTAGGCCATGATGGCCAGCGTTTCCATCACCGCCCGTGAATACTTGGGCGGCTTTTCGGGATTGAGCCGATCCAGGTAGTCGCGCATCTCCGGCCGGCTCTGGAACCGCCAGCCGGTGGCCAGAGCCACGAGCTCCACACCCCGGCCTTCCCAGTCTCGCGTGAGTTCGTCGAGCAGGGAACGCAAGGTATCGGCACCGAGCTCGTCGGCGAACAGCGTGCGCATGTCCCTCAGCGGCAGGGGCTGCTGCGCGCAGATGAGCGCGGTTTCAAGGACGCGCTTTGCATCCTGTGTGTTCATGGGCGTTCGTACAATTTCTCGGCCGGGGCTGCCGGCAAGCTGGAACGGGGGCGTTATTCTTTCAAACCAGCGCTTTCAAACCAGCGGTTCGCAGGCCGGGCCCGATTTCAGGGCCCGAAGAACGGCAGGAGGTGCGCGGCGGCACGCCTCAGGCACTCGGGTGGCGCTGGCCGCTGACGGCGAATGAAGTTTCGTCCGCCCGCTCTTTCACTTCCGCTCTTTCTCATTGGGCTCGCACCCGGACACCGTCCATGTCGGCGCGAACGTTTCCCTGGGCGGTGGCGCTGTCGACACACAGGACATCGTGTGCAGCCAGGGGAAAATCGTAGCCCATTGTATAGCCAATGACCGGGGCCTGCGTGCCACCCTGAATCCGGGCTTTCACGAACCGCTCCCGGCGGCGTCCAGCACGAGGCCCCAGGCCTCCGCGAGGTCCGGCGGCGGCGGCGCTTCGAACCACAGCCACTCTCCACTGGCGGGATGGGCAAGGCCCAGCCGTGCCGCATGCAGCGCCTGGCGCTGCATGCCGAGCGCAGGCCGGCCACCATAGAGCGCATCGGACACCAGCGGATATCCGCGCGAAGCCATGTGAACCCGGATCTGGTGGGTGCGTCCCGTGTGCAGCTTGCAGAGCACGGCCGTGAGTGCGGGACCGTCTTGCGGCTCGCGAATGGCAACAGGCGTCACATCCGTGCGGGCCGGCCGCCCCTGGGAGAGCACCGCCATCTTGATCCGCGACTGCGGGTCGCGGCCCAGTGGCGCATCCACGGTGAACGCCTCGCCGCGCAGGATGCCGTTGACGATGGCCATGTATTCGCGGTGCACTTCGCGCGCGGCAATGGACCGCACGAGCGCCGTCACGGCCGGCAATGTTTTGCCGACGACCATCAGGCCTGACGTGTCCTTGTCGAGCCGGTGCACGATGCCCGCACGCGGCAGCCCGGCCGCCGCGGGATGCCGGTGCAACACCGCATTGAGCAGGGTGCCGGACCAGTTGCCTGCGGCGGGATGCACCACCATGCCGGCGGCCTTGTCGACGACGAGGAGGTGCTCATCTTCGAACACGACGTTCAGCGCGATGTCCTCCGGGCGAAAGGCCCGGCTCTCGGGCGTGGGCACGATCTCGACGGTGATCTGCTGGCCCGCGTGCACCTTGCTCGCGGGCTTGTCGACGACACGGCCTTCGACCTGCACATGCCCCTGCTCGATCAAGGTCTGCAGGTAGTTGCGCGAGAACTCCGGCGCCATGGAAACGACGGCTTTGTCGAGACGCTGACCGTGGAACAGGCGGTCGAGGACGACGCTGCGGCGTTCGTGCGCATCACCGCCCGGTGAGTCACCTCCCCCATCGTCCTCATGTTCCGAAAGCCCTTCCACAGCGGCATGCGTCGTTGGCTGAACCATATAATTGCTGCTCTATTCTTCTGACGGATGCGCCGAGCGGCGCCCACATGCTGATGATCCGGATTCCCTCGTTGCATCGCCCCAGCCGTCCGTGGCACGCAGTCGCCGTCGCGTTGATGGCGGCCTCCGTTCTGGTGGCGTGCGGCTCGACGCCGAAGGACGAAACCGCGGGCATGACGCCCGAGAAATTGTATTCAGAGGCACGAGACGAAACCGAATCCGGCGGGTACGAACGGGCCATCAAGCTGTACGAGCGGCTCGAGGGCCGTGCGTCGGGCACGATGCTCGGACAGCAGGCGCAGCTCGAACGCGCCTACCTGCTGTACCGCACCGGCGAAAAGGCCCAAGCCTTGTCGGTGGTGGAGCGCTTCATGAAGCTGCACCCCACCAGCCCGGCGTTCGATTACGCACTGTACCTGCAGGGCGTGATCAACTTCAACGACAACCTCGGCATTTTCGGGCGTTTGGCGAAGCAGGACCTGTCCGAGCGCGACCAACAGGCATCGCGTGATTCTTACCAATCCTTCAAGCAGCTGGTCGAGCAGTTCCCGCAATCCAAGTATGCAGACGATGCCGTCGTCCGCATGCGTTACATCGTGAATGCGCTCGCGGCCTATGAAGTGCACGTTGCACGCTACTACTTCCGGCGCGCGGCTTACGTGGCGGCCGCGAACCGCGCTCAACAAGCCATCCAGGAATTCCAGACCTCCCCCTCGACGGAAGAGGCCTTGTCGCTGATGGCCCAGAGCTATGACCGCCTCGGCCTCGTGCAATTGCGCGACGATGCCGCTCGCGTGCTGCGCCAGAACTATCCCGGCAGTCAGTACCTCGCGCAGTTGCCCAAACCGGCAGCGGCGGCACAGTGACAGGAATGCGCCGCGGTCAGAACGGCCGCGCCTCGGCCGCCAGCATGGCCAGCCAGTCGAGCGCTTCGGCCTCGGTGGCCACACGCACCATCGGCGGCAAGGCCTCCCGCAGCCGGCGGCCATAGTTCATGCCCGCCATCCGCGGGTCGCACACCACCAGCAAGCCGCGGTCCGTTTCACTGCGTATCAAACGCCCGGCGCCCTGCTTCAGGGACACGGCAGCCTCTGCCACGAAATAGTCCGCGAACGGGTTGCGCCCCTCGCTCTCCAGCCGCTTGACCCGCGCCTCGACCAGCGGATCGTTCGGAGGAGGAAACGGCAGCTTGTCGATCAGCACGCACTGCAGCGCATCGCCCGGCACATCGATGCCTTCCCAGAAGCTCTGCGAACCGACCAGCACCGAACGAGGCTGGGCGAGGAACTGCTGCAGCAGCTGCCGCTTCGGCACGCTGCCTTGCAGCAGCACCTGGATCGAATCGCCCTGCGCGTCGAACGATGCTCGCAATGCTTCGCCAATGGCCTGCAGCGCCCGCAAGGTGGTCGTCAGCACGAAGGTGCGACCGCCGAGCGATCGCGCACAACGGGCCGCCAGCTCGGCGACTGCCTGCGGATGGCCGGTTTCATTGGGCTTCGGAAACCTCGTTGGGATGTACAGCCGCGCGTGCTCCGCATAGTCGAAGGGACTGCCCACGCGCAAGGTGTCGGCATCGTCCAGCCCGGCCGATTCGGTGAACCAGCTCAACCGGTCGTCGTCGCCCAACGTGGCTGACGTGAAAATCCACGCTTTCTCCGCCAAGGCCATCTGCTCTCGCAAGGCCTCCCGCACGTCGAGCGGCGATTCGACGAGACGCGCCTGGTGGGGCGTGAGATCGATCCACCGCACGCGGCCCGGCGTGGGCGGCGCCGCGAACATCTCGGTCTGGTGCACGAAGTGCATCGCCCGTTCGGCAAGTTTCGGGAAATCGACAGCCGCCTCGGTCACCCGATCGATTCCGAGCCGGGCTGCCGTGCAGGCCTCGCCGACGGCATGGAGTGCGGCCAGGAAATCGGCATTGGCGGCGCGCTCGTCCCAGCGCAACTTGAGCGACCCCCGAAGTTCGCGCAGGCGCCCGGCGGCAGCCAGACGGAGGTCGCGTGCCGCGTGATCACAAGCGCCTGCGAGTTCCTGCCACGGCACGAGGCCGCGGGCATGCTGGAGGCCCGCCGCGAGCAGGTCGCGCGCGAAGTCGATCACCTGGGAGGTGCCCAGCGTGGCACCCAGGAACTGCACCCCGGCCTCCGACAGCTGGTGGGCTTCATCGAACACGGCCACCTCGACGCTCGGCAGCAGTTCGGCCACGCCACTGTCGCGCAGCGCCATGTCCGCAAAGAACAGATGGTGGTTGACGACGACGATGTCCGCGGCCATGGCCTCCCGGCGCGCCTTCATCACGTGGCACTGGCGGTAGTCTGGACATTCGCTGCCGAGGCAGTTGTCCCGCGATGACGTGACCAGCGGGATCACGCTGGAGCGCTCGTCGAGGCCGTCGAGTTCGGCGAGGTCGCCGGTGCGGGTGCCGTGAGACCAGGTCTCGATCTTGGCGAGCGTGCGCACGGCCCAGCGGTCCGGCAAATGCTCAGATTCCCTCGCGAGCCGCATGCGATGCAGGCACAGGTAACTGGCGCGGCCCTTGAGCAACGCGAGCGATGCCGGGAGCTTGAGCGACTCGCACAGGCGCGGGAGATCGCGCAGGAACAGCTGGTCCTGCAGGCTCTTGGTGGCCGTGCTGACGAGGGCACGCTTGCCCGACAGCAGCGTGGGCACGAGGTACGCGAAGGTCTTGCCCACGCCCGTGCCGGCCTCCGCGACGAGCGCACGTTGCCCGTCGATGGCTTGCGCGACATGGTCGGCCATCCGCTGCTGGACATCGCGCTCGATGTAGCGCGGATCGGCTTCAGACAGCGCGCCTCCAGCCACGAAGGCCTGGCTCACCGCCTCGCGCAGCGGACTGCTCATCGCCGCACCTCGCGGCTTTCGGCCCGCAACAGCCGTCGCCGTGTTTCGCCTGCCAGGCGCCGCGATGCATTCATGCAGGTTCGGGTGGTTCGAGTTGGAGGCGAAGCCGTGCGATTTCATCGCGCAGCACCAGGCGGCGCTTTTTCAGGCGGCGCAGGGAGAGGTCATCGAGCGGACTGGCATGCCCGACCTGGTCGATCAGGCTGTCGAGGTCGGCGTGTTCGATCTGGAGTTCGATCAGGCGCCGTTCGGGGGAGTGGAGGTTGTCATCCATCACGGCGGCAGTGTGTTTCCATCAGGGCAAAGCGATTATAGTTTTCCACCATGAGCAGCTCACCCGGTTATCGCTTGTCCGCCGCCACCGGCATTCACCGGGGCGACAGAGCCTATCAGCAAGACCAGGTCGAGATCCTTGCCCACCACCGGGTGCCGGGGTGCGCACTTGCGGTGCTGGCCGACGGCATGGGCGGCAAGAGCGGTGGCCGCAAGGCCGCCGATCAGGTCATCCTCACGGCGCGCCAATTGTTCGAACGCCACGGCGCGCTGCAGGATGACGCGGCCGAGCTGCTCAAGCAGCTCGTGCTCGAGGCGCATTTGATGATCAAGCTGACGGCCATCACCGCAGAGGAAGAGCCGCACAGCACCATCACCGCCTATTTGATCAGCCCCGACCGCACGTGCGACATCATCCATGCGGGCGATTCCCGCGTGTACCACTTCCGCGGTCCTGACCTCGTCAAGCGAACAGTGGACCACTCCTTCGTGCAGCGCCTCATCGACGAAGGACAGATCAGCGAGGACGAGGCCAACAACCATCCGCAGTCCAACCTGCTGACCGGCTGCCTGGGCACCTTCCAGGACCCGCCACTGACCCTGCACCACATCGACCGGCTCGAAATCGGCGATTCGCTGTTGGCCTGCAGCGACGGTTTGTGGCATTACTTCACGCCAAGGGAGCTCGGCGCGATCGTGCACACCCTGCCCCCGCGTGAAGCCGGCGAGATGCTCGTCAGCAAGGCACGCCAGCGTGCACGTGGAGCTGGCGACAACCTGTCCCTGGCGCTGGTGCGCATCGAACCGCTATCGTGACCCTTTTGAGGGCCACGGCAACATGGTCGACACGCCCACCGCGTGACTCGACGGTCGCCAAGACGGACGAGCAGAAGCCGAAAGCACCGATCTCGCCGATCAGGCTGACGTAACGCCTGGCCCACGATCCTCCTCCCCGGATTCCCTCTGACCGGACATCCCGTGCCATTGCCTGTGTTCCCTCGCCCGCATTCGCTCCTCCCGCATGGCAGCAGCTTGCTCGCGGCCGTTCTCCTGTCGTTCAGCGTGTGTGCCAGCGGCGCGCCAGCCGAAGCCCCGGCCTCCGCCAACAGCCTACTCCGCGGATGCGCCGATGAAATGCGCGAGTACACCCGCGCGCCCACGCCAGAGGTGCTGGCCTTGTGGGCGGCGGCCAACGCCGGCCGCGAGGACGAATTCATGCGTCTGCTTCCCGAGGTCGGCTCACTGGCCGACCATGCCGTGGAGGGCCGTCCGCTGCTCACCGCCTTGTTGTCTCCCCTGCCGTCCGGCACGAGTCAGCAGGTCTATTGGGAGATGGAACCCGCCCTGGCCGAACGGCTGCTGTCGGACCACCAGCAACGGCTGCCGGCCAAGGCGCGCATGCTCGCGGCTGCCCTGGAACGGGGGGCCGGTGTCGGCGACGTGACTCCCCGGGCGCCTTACCCTCCCCTGCATCTGGCCATGGTGTTCGGTTCGCCGGAGATGGTGAGACTGTTGCTGGCCGCCGGCGCGCAAGTGGATTGTCGCGATACGCGCGAGCACCGGACGGCACTGGAGTTCTTGCTGGACCAGGAATATTTCGTGCGCATGACCTATCTGCCGCCTCTGGTGTCGCGCGCGCAACGCGGCGAGATGGTGGTGCTGTTGGTGCAGGCGGGGGCGCAGCGGCCCTATCTGATGACCGACGAGCTTTCAAAGCGGGAGGGCCGGAAGGAGGGGCAGCGGCCGGCGGCAGACTATCTCGCCTGGGATCCCCTGCTCACCCTGACCGAGGGCGCGGCGCCTGTTCTTGCCTTGCTGGCCACCGGCACCCGGCCCGCCGATGACGGGCGCGGCGATCAACCCACCGCCCTGGCGCTGGCCGCGGCCACCGGCAACGCCGGCGCGGTCGAGGTCCTCAAGCCCTTGGCGCCCGCCACCTTGGCCGCGCGGGATGGCGGGATGAACGGACGGGTGCCATGGAGTCCCCAGCTGGATGCCGCGCTGGCGGCCGCGGCCACCGGGCATCTTGCGCTGGCCAAGTCCATGGTCGAGCCCGGCATGCCGCTCGGGCAGCGCGGCCCGCAGCATCTGGCGGGCAAGTCGGTGGCGTTCGAGCCCCTGGGCGGGGTGAAGGAGGGCACGCTGCTGCACTTCGCCGTGCGTGCCGGCGACGCCGACTGGGTGCGTGAACTGGTCGCCCGGGGCGCGCCGCTGGAGAGCCCGTCCGAGACGCCGGCCCCCGGCCCGCTGGCAGAGGCCATGGCGGCCAGGCAGCCGGCCATGGTGGACTTGCTCCTGCAGCTGGGGGCGAACCCGCTGCTCGACAGTTACTGGGCGCCCGCGCCGCTGTTGAGCGCCATGGAGGCTGGCGACGTGGCGCGTGTGAAGGACATGCTTTCCCGCATCCACACACCCGAACGCCGCCGTCAGCTGGCGGCCCTGTCCAGCAAGATCGTGCTGGCCTGGGCCGGCTCGGCGGTCTTCAACACGCCGCAGCAATCGCCAGCGATGAGGCAGTGGCTGGACGCGGCCGGTTTCGAGCCGAGGCAGGTCAACGCCGGCGCCATCTCCGAGGCCATCGCGATGACGGCCACGGAGATGGTCCGCAGCCTGATCGAGGCGGGGGCGCCGGTGGAGCTGGATCCCGCCGACGAACGATTCGGGTCACCGCTCGCGGTCGCCATCCACAAAGGCGACAGCAGCCTGGTGGCTTTTCTGGTCGCCCACGGGGCGAAGGTGGATCGCTGGGATGGCGAGCATATGCTGCCGATCCAACTCGCGCTGCTGAAGGGCGAGATCTCGGTGGTGAAGACCTTGCTTCGCGCCAAGGCGTCCTTCGATTTTTCGGCCGAGCCCCATGGCTCGGCCTTCGACCTGGCCGTGGCGTCGGGCCGCCTGGAACTGGTGGATCTCGTGGCCGAGGTCTCGGACCGCCAGCTCCGCGACGCCTGCCTCAACCAGCCGGCCGCCGCCGACGCCTTGCTGCGCCATGAAAAGTTCTTCGACGCCCTGCTGGCGAGGGGGCTGAACGTCCATGCGGTGTGCAACGGCCAACCCAACCTGCTGACCCGCTTGTACGACTCCTTGATCCGCCGCAACGCGCTGCCGTGGCTGGGCGAGCAGCGTGAATCGCTGGCGCGGCTGTTCGCCAAGATCGATGGCACGGGGGGCGCCGGGCTGCGGATCGGCGAAAAAGGCGTGCATTCCCCGTTGCAAGAGGCCATCGTGGCGCATCGGCCCGACGCGGTGGGCATCCTGCTGGACAGCGGGGCGAGCGCGGCATCCCGCGGCCGTGTCGACGAGGCGCCCGCGTGGCTGGCCGTGCGGCATCGCCAACCCGAGCTGTTGCATGCGCTGCTGGCCCATGGCGCCTCGCTCTCCGACCCGGGCGTTGACGGCTTGTCCTTGGGTGACCATGTGCGCTGCCGGGAGAGCGAGTCGTTCCGCCGCGCTGCCGCCCTGGCGCTGCCCCGGAAGGCGGCTTGTCCCGTCGCCGCGCCGATGAACGGCAAGGAAAAAGCGCTGGCCCGCCAACTGGCCGGGCACTATGTGCTGAGCGGCATGCACGAGGTCGGCTCGGAGATCCTGCTGCATGCCGACGGCAAGTTCGAATACGCGCTGGCCTACGGCAACCTGGATGAGACCTCCCAGGGAAGCTGGCGGGTACGCGGCCGGCGCGTGAGTTTCTCGTCGCCGCCCGGAGAGGCGGGCACGCCGATGCGCTTGCTCGGCTCGTCGCGCGAGGAGGCCAAGGCGGGAACGGCGGTGCGTTTCCGGGTGCAAGGGCGAGCGCTGGCCGGACTGGTCGTGCTGCTGACCGACACTCACCGGCAGGAGGTGCGGAAGTACGAACCGAACGAATCAGACGACTTCCTGCGAGTGCCCGAAGTGTCCGGTGCCGACGCCCTGGCCTGGCGCCACCCCGACGTCGACGACGGACACTGGCGGGTGGTGGAGCTGCCCAGGGGGCCCGCAGGCGAACGGCTGAACCGGTTCGATTTCGAGCTGGACCCGGCGCTGATGGCTTCCGGCCCAGGGTTCAACCTGACGATGGACATCGAGGGCCGGGCGCTGCTGATGAAGCGATCCGGCCGGACCTTGCGCTACGAGCGCGAATAGCCGCTGCAGTTCGAAGGGGCGCGGACACCAACGTTCGCCTGGGCCTTCGAGGGCATGCAGGCAACGGGGCCGGCTGCAACGCCATCCACCACGTCGGGAAGGCAAGAAACCTGCGGCCAAGCAGGGCAAGCTCGACGCGATTGCAGCCACCCTGGAACCGGGCACGCCGCTCGGCGAGCCCGCCCCCCCAGTCGCTCAGGTGAGCGACGTGTCGACGCTCCGGCGCGCGAGCGCCAGGAACTCAGCCGACTGCATTTCGTTGAGCCGCGACACCGTGCGCGGAAACTCGTGGGCCAGGGGGCCTTCCGTGTACAGCGCTTCGGCCGGCACTTCGGCCGACATCACAAGCTTCACCCGTCGGTCATAGAGCACATCCACGAGCCATGTGAAGCGACGGGCCTGCGAGGCCAGCCGCACCGGCATGTAGGGCACGCCGGACAACAACACGGTGTGGAACTGCGTGGCGATCTCGAGGTAGTCGTTCTGCGAGCGTGGCCCACCGCAAAGCTCGGCAAAATCGAACCAGACCACCCCGCCCGCCTTGCGGCGCGCATGAATCTGACGATGCTCGATGTGGAGCACCGGCTCCTCGTCGCGGGCCTCGGCAAGGCGCTCGAACGCGGTGGTCATCGCCGCTTCGGCCGCCACATCAAGCGGTGTGTGGTACAGGTTGAGCTGCTGGAGGGATCGCTGACGGTAGTCGGTGCCGTTGTCGACACTGATCACTTCCATCCTGTCGTTCAGCAGCGCGATGGCCGGCAGGATGCGGTCGCGGTGCAGCCCGTTCGGGTACAGGTCGTCGGGCTTGAAGTTGGACGTCGTGACGATGCTCACCCGATGCTCGAACAGCGATTCGAGCAGGCGGTGCAGGATCATCGCGTCGGTGACGTCAGCGACGTGGAATTCGTCGAAGCAGATGAGCCGATAGCGGCGCGAGATGCGCTCCCCGAGCTCCTGCAGCGGGTTGACCGTGCCTTGCAGCTCGCTCAGTTCCCGGTGCACTTCACGCATGAATTCATGGAAGTGCAGGCGCGTCTTGCGCGTCAGTGGCACGGACGTGAAAAAGCAATCCATCAGGAAGCTTTTGCCACGCCCGACGCCGCCATGCATGTAGACCCCGCGCGGAATCGGCGGGCGGCGCAACATCTTGGTCAGCGCATTGCTGCGCCTGGCCTTGTAGTCGAGCCACTCGTTCTCGCACCGCTCCAGGGCGTCCACCGCGCGCATTTGCGCGGGGTCCGCCTGGAAGCCGCGTTCCGCGAGGGTCCGTGCATAGAGTTCGCGGACTCCCACCGGACGCTCAGAAGTTCAGCGTGCGCTTGTCGACCGCCAGCGCGGCTTCCTTCGTCGCTTCGCTGAGAGACGGATGCGCGTGGCAGATGCGGGCGATGTCCTCGGCCGAAGCCTTGAACTCCATCGCCACCACCGCTTCGGCGATCAACTCCGATGCATACGGGCCCACGATGTGGACGCCGAGGATTTCATCGGTCTTGGCATCCGAGATCATCTTGACCATGCCGGTGGTGTCACCGAGCGCACGCGCACGGCCGTTGGCCATGAACGGGAAGCTGCCTGCCTTGTAGGCGCGGCCTTCGGCCTTGAGCTGCTGCTCGGTCTGGCCGACCCAGGCGATCTCCGGCGAGGTGTAGATGACCCAAGGCACCGTGTTGAAGTTGACGTGCCCGTGCTGGCCGGCAATGCGCTCGGCCACGGCCACACCCTCTTCCTCCGCCTTGTGCGCGAGCATCGGCCCACGCACCACATCGCCCACGGCCCACACGTTGGGCAGGTTGGTACGGCAGTCGTCGTCCACGGCAATGGCACCGCGCTCGTCGAGCTTGAGGCCCACGCCCTCGGCATTCAGGCCGATCGTGTTCGGCACGCGGCCGATGGAGACGATCAGCTTGTCGACCGCCAGGGTCTGTGCCTCGCCCTTCGCGTTCGCGTAGGAGACCGTCACGCCCTTCTTGTCGGCCTTGACGTCAGTGATCTTGACGCCCACTTCGATGCTCAGGCCCTGCTTCTTCAGCGCCTTCTGGGCCTCCTTGGCGATGGTTTCATCCACCGCGCCGAGGAACACCGGCAGCGCCTCGAGCACGGTGACTTCAGCACCCAACCGGCGCCACACCGAACCCATCTCGAGGCCGATGACGCCGGCGCCGATGACGCCGAGCTTCTTCGGCACCGCGGGGATGCGCAGCGCGCCATCGTTCGACAGGATGTTCTGCTCGTCGAACGGCGCACCGGGCAAGGCGCGCGGGTTCGAACCCGTCGCGATGACGACGTGCTTGGCCGAGATGATCTCTTCGGTGGCGCCCGCCACCTTGATCTCATAGCCCGCATCGCCGCCCTTCACGAAGGAGCCACGGCCGTGGAAGAACGTGACCTTGTTCTTCTTGAACAGGTACAGGATGCCGTCGTTGTTCTGCTTCACGACGGTGTCCTTGCGGCCCAGCATCTTGGCCACGTCAATGCTCAGGTTGGACAACCCGATGCCGTGATCCGCGAAGTGGTGTCCGGCCTGTTCGAAATGCTCGCTCGATTGCAGCAGGGCCTTCGAGGGAATGCAGCCCACGTTCGTGCAGGTGCCGCCCGGTGCCGGGCCGCCCTTGTCGTTCTTCCATTCGTCGATGCAGGCGGTGTTGAAACCGAGTTGCGCCGCGCGAATGGCCGCGATGTAACCACCGGGGCCGCCACCGATGACGACCACGTCAAATTGCTTGCTCATGGGATTCCTCAGATGTCGAACAGCAGGCGGGCCGGATCTTCCAGCGCTTCCTTCATGGCCACGAGCGCCAGCACGGCTTCACGGCCGTCGATGATGCGGTGGTCGTAGCTCATCGCGAGGTAGTTCATCGGGCGCACGACGACCTGGCCGTTCTCGACCACGGCACGGTCCTTCGTGGCGTGCACGCCGAGGATGGCCGACTGAGGCGGGTTGATGATGGGCGTGGACAGCATCGAACCGAAGGTGCCGCCGTTGGAAATCGAGAACGTGCCGCCGGTCAGTTCGTCGAGCGACAGCTTGCCTTCACGGGCCTTGACACCGAACTCGGCGATCTTCTTCTCGATGTCGGCGAACGACATCTGGTCGACGTTGCGCAGCACCGGCACCACCAGGCCGCGCGGCGAGCCCACTGCAATGCCGATGTCGAAATAGCCGTGGTAGACGATGTCGTTGCCGTCCACGGACGCGTTGACGATCGGGTACTTCTTCAGTGCATGCACCGCGGCCTTGACGAAGAAGCTCATGAAGCCCAGCTTGACGCCGTGCTCCTTCTCGAACTTCTCCTGGAACTTCTTGCGCATCTCCATCACCGGGGCCATGTTCACTTCGTTGAACG
>CBIHPH010000051.1:0-27305 GCA_966212105.1 uncultured Rhizobacter sp. | reverse complement strand
GCCCGGCCGAGACACGGCCGGGCCGGCCCCGCCTCAGCTCGCTTCGCATCGCCCCCCCCCCCCCTCGTCAGCCCGGGGAAAGCCGGGACCCACTGCCCCTATAGGAATGGGCTTTCGCCGCCGGCGGCTCGTTCTTCGGTGACCATCTTGTTCTCCGGCAAGGCCGCGCCGGGTCTTGGCTTCGGGCCAGTGCTGGTCGGGGCCTGTCAGGTCTGACAGGGGCGGGGGCAAGGGGGATCGCGTAGAGTGGGTCGGGCGGGCCACATCATGCTTCGCGTCCTCCGGGCTGCGGTGCATCCGACGAACTTGTCGAGGGACAGGCACATGAACGATCAGCTGCTTCAACAGAGTGCGTCGCAAATGCTGATGCAGGAGATGGGGCTCACCGACGCGGCGATCGAGTACCGCAAGCGGATCGTGGGGCTGGAAGCCCTTGACCTGGAACGGATCGCGAAGATCAAGCATCTCGTGACCGAGCATGTCGATGAGTACGTGGCGACGTTCTTCGATCATCTCTACGGCCTCAATGAGGCGCGGCCCTTGCTGGCGAGTCGTACCCTGGTGGACAAGGCGCGTCTGCTCAAACGTGAGCACCTGCTGGGGATGGTGGGCGGGGATTACGGGGCCAGGTACGCCGAGCAGCGTGTGGAGTTGGGCGCGCTGTATGCGCGGGCAGGGCTGGACACGCGGCTGTTCGTCGGTGCGTTCCACCAGTTGCTGCGGCGCATGGGGTATGCCGTCATGCAGCAGTTCGAACGGGCGCCGGCCGAGGGATTCGACATCTTCATGGCGCTGAAGAAGATCGCGTTCTTCGACATCGGCATCATCGTCGACATCCTCGTGTTGGAGCGCGAACGTCTCATCCGCCAGCAGCAGGACGCGATTCGGGAACTCTCGACGCCGGTGCTCCAGATCGGTGAACGGCTGCTCCTGCTGCCCATCATCGGCGTCATCGACACGCAGCGCGCACGGTTCATCACCGACAGCCTGTTGCGGGCCATCCGCGCCAACCGCGCGAAGGTGGCTGTCATGGACGTGACGGGCGTCGTGACCATCGATTCGAAGGTGGCCAATCACGTCATGCAGACCGTGGCTGCGGCCCGGCTCATGGGGGCCACCGTGATCGTGACAGGGCTTTCGTCCGAGGTGGCCCAGTCGCTCGTGACGCTGGGCATTGAACTGTCCGGGCTCAACACGGTGGGGGATTTGCAGGGAGGCCTCGAAGAGGCAGAGCAAATTCTCGGGTACCGGGTGGTGGGCCGTGGCGGCGGCCAGGTTTCCGTTCGAAGCATGGAGTGAGCCTTTGCCCGTTCCCATACTCAAACAGGCCGACGTGCTCGTCGCGTCCATCCAGGCTGCCCTGTCGGATCAGGATCTGGTGCAGCTCCGCGACGATTTCGCGGAGCAGATCGGGCGCCATCGCAGCCTGGGGGTGGTCATCGATCTGACGGCGCTGGATGTGCTCGATTCATTTGCCACGCGCACCCTGCAATCGATTGCGTACGCCGCCAGGCTGCGCGGAGCGAACACCCTGGTGGTGGGCATCCAGCCCGAGGTTGCCTTCGCGATGGTGCAACTCGGTTTGTCGCTGGACGGGGTGGCCACGGCCCTCGACCTGGAAGACGGCCTGGCCGAACTCGGCAAAATCACCCGGCAGCGTGGTCACCGTGTTCGTTGAAACCACCATCCCCATCGAGCGTGACACGGACATCGTCACGGCCCGCCAGAAGGGGCGTGAGCTGGCTGCGGCAATCGGGTTCTCGAGCACCGAGCAGACCGTCATCGCGCTCGCGATTTCGGAGATCGCGCGCAACATCGTGACCTACGCACGGCGCGGCAAGGTCTTCATCAGCCGCGCGGAAGAGGGCGATCGCCGCGGCGTCCTGGTCATCGCGGCAGACGAGGGTCCCGGCATTGCCGACATCGAGCTCGCGATGCGCGATGGGTATTCGACGGCCCGAAGCCTGGGCGTCGGGCTTCCCGGCACCCGGCGCATCATGGATGAATTTCAGGTGGAGTCGTCCGTGGGCCAGGGCACCACGGTGAGGATGACGAAATGGCTTCGATGACGGGCGGGCTGCCGAAGGGACACCCGATCATCGAATGGGCCTGGGCCGGCTCCGCGCTGGAGCCGTTGTCGGGGGACCTTCACGTGGTCGTTCCGCATGCCGGCGGTGCGCTCGTGGCCCTGATCGACGGGCTCGGGCATGGCGCGGAAGCCGCGGAGGCCGCCGGCGCTGCCGTTCCCGTGCTCGAAGCACAGGCCGATGCGCCGGTGCTCGCGCTCATGGAGCGATGCCACGATGCGCTGCGAAGAACGCGTGGGGCGGCGATGAGCCTGGCTTCCTTCAACGCGCTCGATGCATCGATGACGTGGACCGGCGTTGGTAACGTCGAGGGCGCATTGCTCCGGATCAGCGCGCTGTCGCACCGGGCAAGCGAAGGCATCACCTTGCGCGGCGGTGTCGTGGGCTACCGCCTTCCCCCACTCCATGCCAACACCACGGCCGTGGCGCCTGGCGACCTCCTCATCCTGGCGACGGATGGCATCCGCGGCGGCTTCACCGAAGGCATCACGATCGGGCACGGCGTGCAGGACATTGCGGACGCCATCCTTGCCCGCTTCGCCAAGGGTTCGGACGACGCCCATGTCGTCGTTGTCCGCTACTTGGGAGGGGAACCATGAGCGGGCCCGGCGAGGAGGTCCGGCGCGAATACGTCGCGGTGCTGGAAACATCGCTGCAGGCAGAGGATGAATCGGCGCTGAGCCATGCCTATGAACTCGGCCGGCGCGCGCTCGGGGAGGGCGCGGGCGTGCTGGACATGGTTCTCCTGCACCGAACGGCCATCGATGCCTTGCTGGCGTCCACCCCCGGCATCAACGTGCGCCGGCTGATGGCCGTCGCGGCCGACCTCCTCAGGGAATTGCTCTCACCGTACGAGATGTCCTTTCGCGGCTACCGTGACGCCAATGAAGCGCTGCGGCATCTCAACGAAACGCTGAGACAACAGAAGGAAGCCATGGAGATCGCCAACCGGGAGCTCGAAGCATTCAGTTATTCGGTTTCCCACGATTTGCGCTCGCCGCTTCGGCGCATCGACGGCTTCAGCCAGATCCTCCTCGAGGACTTCCATGAGGTGCTCGACGACGAAGGCCGGCAATACCTGCATCAGATACGCGAGGGCGCTCAGCGCATGGCCCAGCTGATCGACGACCTGCTGGCGCTGTCGCGCGTCAAGCTCACGGACATCCGTCGTGTCGAGGTGAACCTCACCACGCTGGCCGGCCGCATCGCCGAGCGCTTGCGGGCCGCATCCCCGGAGCGCCGGGGCCGCTTCATCATCCAGCAAAACCTGCATGCGCATGGCGATGCCAACCTGCTGGCCGTGCTCCTGGAGAACCTGCTCGGCAACGCATGGAAGTTCAGTTCCAGGCGCGAGCAGGCGGAGGTCAGCGTGGCTTGCGAGCTGCGCGATGGGGTGCCCACGTACCTGGTGCGCGACAACGGGGCAGGCTTCGACATGGCCCAGGCAGAAAAGCTGTTCGCTGCCTTCCAGCGCCTTCATTCCACCGCCGAGTTCGAAGGGACGGGCATCGGCCTGGCCATCGTGCAGCGGGTGATCCACCGGCATGGCGGCCGCATCTGGGCCGAAGGATGGGTGAACGGTGGCGCGGCGTTCTACTTCACGCTGGGCCCGGCAGGAGTGCCCTGATGCTTCGTCCGCGCTCCGCATGCCACGCCTGGGTGTATGTGCGCGACGACACGGATGTTTTCGTGGCGCGGCGGTGCAGCCGCGAGTTCGCATCGCGGCAGGGTTTGTCCCATGCGGAAGCCGAAGCCCTGGCCACGGCGGTGACCGAAGTGGCGCGGAACATCGTCGTCCATGCCGGCCTCGGCGAAATGCACTTCGGGGCCGTGGAATTGGCGCCCAAGCGAGGCGTGATCGTCACAGCGCGCGATGCAGGGGAGGGGATCCCGCACGTCGCGCAGGCGATGCAGGACGGCTTCTCGACCAAGGGCGGGCTCGGCTTCGGGCTGCCTGGCGCCCGGCGCCTCGTGGATCAGTTCGAGATCCAATCCAGGGTGGGGGAGGGCACCACCGTGAGGTTGTGGAAATGGGCCCTGGGGGACGCTCGCCAGGCCGGTGTGTCGTGAGCCCTGGCCGCCGAATCAATGGTGGGTGCCGAGAATGTCGGCCAGTGCAGGGACCGCGCGTGACGGCGCGACGGCGCAGATGTCGGCCTCCACCACACCATGCGCCACGAACGGATCGTTCCGCAGGCGCGCCTGAAGCGCCTCCAGCGTGGTGTTGGCGGCGAGCACCACACCACCCCTGTTGCTCTCGAGCGAGCCGGTCAGGAGAAAGACGCCGTCATCGAATCCGCGCTGGATCCAGCGGTTGTGTTCATCCATCCAATCGCGCGCCCGCATGCGATGCGTTGAAAATTCCAGTTTGACGATGTACATGCGTCCTTCTACCTTCAATCGCTCGCGCACCGCGGTGCGCTGCCTCGCGCTTTTCCGCGTCGCTTCGGCTCAGGCCGTGAGGGCCGAGCCCAGCATCTGAGCCGCCACGGCTTCCGCCACCTCGATGCCATCCACGCCGGCCGACATGATGCCGCCGGCATATCCCGCACCTTCGCCTGCGGGATACAGGCCTCGCACGTTCAGGCTCTGCTTGTCCTTGCCTCGGGTGACGCGCAGCGGAGAGGACGTGCGGGTCTCCACCCCGGTCAGCACCGCATCGGCCATCGCAAAGCCCGAGATCTGCTTGTCGAAGGCCGGCAGTGCCTCGCGAATGGCATCGATCGCGTATTCGGGCAAGCTGCTGCGCCCGGGTTCCCCCAGGTCGGTCAGGAACACGCCCGGTTTGTACGACGGGAGCACCGAGCCGAAGGCCGTGGAGCGGCGCCCCTGGAGGAAATCGCCGACCAGTTGCCCTGGCGCCTGGTAGCCGCCCCCGCCGAGTTCGAACGCGCGGGACTCGAGCGCGCGCTGGAGCGCCATGCCATCGAGCGGGTTGACCGGGCCCTCCGTGAGGCCGTCCTGGCGATAGTCCTGCGGCGAGATGCCCACCACGATGCCGGCATTCGCGTTGCGCTCGTTGCGTGAGTACTGGCTCATGCCGTTCGTGACCACCCGATTCACCTCGGATGTCGCTGCCACCACGGTGCCGCCCGGGCACATGCAAAAGCTGTAGACGGCACGCCCGTTCTTTGCATGGTGGACGAGCTTGTAATCGGCCGCCCCGAGGATCTCATTGCCTGCGTTGGGGCCGAAGCGGGCGCGGTCGATCACGCCTTGCGGATGCTCGATTCGAAAGCCCACCGAGAAGGGCTTGGCCTCCAGGTACACGCCGCGCTCATGCAGCATCGCAAACGTGTCGCGGGCGCTGTGGCCGAGCGCGAGCACCACATGATCGGCGCGCAGCTGCTCGCCCGAGGCGAGCGTCACGCCGCGCACCTGGCCTTCGTCGATCAGCAGGTCGGTCACGCGCTGTTCGAAGCGGATGTCCCCGCCGAGCGATTCGATCTCCGCTCGCATCTTCTCCACCATGCTCACGAGGCGGAACGTGCCGATGTGCGGCTTGCTGACGAAGAGGATTTCCTCCGGCGCGCCGGCCTTGACGAATTCGGTCAGCACCTTGCGTGTCAGGTGGCGCGGATCGCTGATCTGGCTCCACAGCTTGCCGTCGGAGAACGTGCCGGCGCCGCCCTCGCCGAACTGCACGTTGGACTCCGGGTTCAGCACCCCCTGGCGCCACAGGCCCCAGGTGTCCTTCGTGCGTTGGCGCACCTCCTTGCCGCGCTCGAGCACGATCGGCCGCAACCCCATCTGGGCCAGGATGAGCGCCGCGAAGATGCCGCACGGCCCGAAGCCGACCACGACGGGCCGGGGCCGACCGCCGTGGAAGAAGTCGGCCGGCGCATGGCCGGCGAAGCGGTAGCGCATGTCGGGCGTCGGGCGCACATGCGGATCGCCTGCATGGGCGCTCAGCACGGCGGCTTCATCGCCGAGCTCACAGTCGACGGTGTACGTGAGCACGATCGCGCTCTTCTTGCGGGCGTCGTAGGCCCGCTTGAACACGGTGAATGCCAGCAGATCGGGGTCGGCGATGCGCAGGCGCGCGACGATGGCAGGGCGCAGCGCATCGGCGGCGTGGTCCAGGGGCAGGCGCAGTTCGGTGATTCTCAACATGGAAAGGGACGCGGGCGCCATCGGGCGATCAGGCACAAGCGTGGGATTGTCGTCTGAAGCCCGTCCCGGCGAAGACGGCGCCGCAAAAAGCCAGGCCCCGCGTTGCGCATGGGTCAACAAAATGGCCAACAGTAAACTGTGAATTGCTGCAAACGAAATGATGAGGCGTGCGCATGGACAGACTTCATTCGATGCGGGTATTTGCGCGGGTCATCGACGAGGGCAGCTTCGCCCGCGCGGCGCGTGAGATGAACCTCTCGGCCGCCGTGGTCACCCGGCTCGTGGCCGACCTGGAGGCCCACCTCGGCGCGCGCCTCATCAACCGCACGACGCGCCGCCTGGCCCTGACCGACACCGGAGAGCTCTACCTGGAGCGGGTGCGCCAGATTCTTTCGGAGGTGGAGGAAGCCGAGGCTCAGGCGAGTGCCGCCACATCGGAGCCGCGGGGCCACCTGCGCGTGCTCGTGCCGCCGGCCTTCGCGGTGCACCAGCTGGCCAAACACCTCCCGGCGTTCCGCAAGGCCTGCCCGCTGGTCACCCTGGAGCTGTCGGTGCCGGGGGCGGTCGAGACGGTCGACGAGAACCATGATGTGACGATCATCACATCGACCCATCAGGTGCTGGACGGCGATTTCGCCGCGCGCCGACTTGCGAAATCCGAGGTGGTGATGTGCGCAGCGCCCGCCTATCTGAACGTGCACGGCCGGCCTGCACACCCCAACGATCTCCTGGGGCACGAGGCGATGATTCCCCGCGAGGCGACGTTCCACCGGTACCGTCCGTCCGGCACGTCGAACGAAGACAAGGTGACGCCCATCCTGCACCGCTCCCCGCTCAGTAGCCTCCACGTCGACACGATGCATGCCTGTGCCTTGGCAGGGCTCGGGGTGGTGCCGCTGCCGTCCTACGTCGCGGAGGATGCGCTGCTCGAGAAGGCACTTGAGCGCGTGCTGCCTGAGTGGTACTTGCAGCCGAGCACCATCCATGCCGCCATGCCCACTCGGAAATACGTGCCTGCACGCACCCGGGCGTTCATCGACTTCCTCGTCACCACCTTCGGCGGCGAGGACAAAGACCCCTGGCTGGCTGCCGCGGCAGGGGCCGACCGTCAGTAAAAGCCTTCGACCCGTGTGGTACCGGCAAGCCGCTCGAGCAGCAGCGCGAGCGGCCCGAGGCCGTTGTAGCGCGACGCCACATGGTGGGCATAGCGCCACACGAGAGGCAGGTCGTTGAGGTAGTTGTTCTTGCCGTCGCGATGCGACAGGCGCGCAAAGATGCCGAGCACCTTGAGGTGGCGCTGCAGGCCCATCCATTCGAAATCGCGCCAGAACGCACCGAAATCGTCTCCGACCGGCAGGCCGGCCTTGCGGGCGCGTTCCCAGTAGCGAACGGCGTAGTCGATCTGCACCTCTTCATCGAGTTCGATGTACGCGTCGCGCAGCAGGCTCGCCAGGTCGTACGTGATGGGGCCCCACACCGCATCCTGGAAGTCGAGGATGCCGGGGTTCTCCGTGCTCCCCGGTTCGCCGGTCTGCATCAGGTTGCGGGAATGGTAGTCACGGTGCACCAGCACCGTGGGCTGCGCGAGGTTGTTCTCCAGGATGAGCGCCACGCACCGGGCCAGCTGGTTCGCCTCATCGATGCTCAGTTCGGTGCCGATGTGCCGTGCCACGTACCAGTCAGGGAAGAGCTGCATCTCACGCGACAGGAGGGCGTGGTCGTATGCCGGCACCCGCTCTTGTGCGGCGATGCCCTGCATGCGCACCAGCGCGGCCAGCGCATCGCCATACAGGGCCCGGGCGTTGCGATCGTCGAGCGCCGACAGGTAGGTGCGGTTGCCCAGGTCGGAGAGCAGCATGAAGCCGTGCGCCTCGTCCCAGGAGATCACTTCAGGCGCGTTGAGCCCCGCG
Organism: uncultured Rhizobacter sp.; assembly: GCA_966212105.1. Classification (GTDB taxonomy): domain Bacteria; phylum Pseudomonadota; class Gammaproteobacteria; order Burkholderiales; family Burkholderiaceae_C; genus Rhizobacter. The sequence continues at coordinate 19,195 of CBIHPH010000051.1, read as the reverse complement.
CCGCGCAACAGGGCGGCCAGTTGAACGAACGGGCGGCAGTCTTCCTGGGCAGGCGGAGCGTCCATGACGATGCGCGGGCCATCGGCCGTGTCCACGCGGAAATACCGGCGAAAACTCGCGTCGGCACTCGCACTTCGCACACTCGCGGGATCGATGCCATGAACAGAGGAGAGGGACCCCAGCCACTGCTCGAAAGCAGCCTGGCGCAGGGGGTCGGTCCAGGCGATCGGCGTGGGGAGAGGCGAAGAGATGGAAGACGACATGGCGCAGGGATGGCAGGGTTGAGGACGCCGAGGACCGGACCCTCGTGGATAATCCGTCCCGATTCTACAAACCGCTGCCTTCGCGCCCAGCAGTCCGAGGCGTCCGGCAATTCCCCGGGGTCACCCGGCACGTCTCGCCCTGTCGAACCTTTTGCTTCGTCCGCCTTCGTCCCCCTTGCCTGTGCCTTCTGCAGTCACCGGCGCACGGCGCCTGTGCGCCGGCGCGATGCTCGTGGCTGCCGCATGGTCACCGCTCGCCGCTGCCCAGACGCGCCCGCTGGACGGGCGTGATCAACCGATCCTCGTCGATGCCGACGACATCGAGGGCAAACCTGACGGCGCCATGGTCGCCACCGGCAGCGTGGTCCTGCGCCAAGGTCCCCTGCGCATCGACGCCGACCGCCTGAGCTACGACCAGGGCACCGACATCGCCCGCGGCGCCGGCAACGTCCGGCTCACCGGCCCCGACGGCTGGTTCAGCGGCCCCGAGGTGCAGCTGGAGGTGCACAAGTTCGAGGGCTATTTCCTCGAGCCCACCTACTTCGTGAACCGCACCAAGGCCGGTGGCGATGCATCCCGGTGGGATTTCCTCGACCGCAAGCACGCCATCGCCCACCAGATGACGTACACGAGCTGCCCGCGCGACGGCTCGGGGGACCCGGCATGGTTGCTGTCGGCCAGCCGCGTGCAGCTTGATTTCAACAAGAACGAAGGCGTGGCTGACGGCGCGGTGCTCCGGTTCTACGGCGTGCCCATTCTGGCGGCACCGAGCTTCACGTTCCCGTTGTCGGACGATCGCAAGTCCGGGTGGCTGCCCCCCAACCCTACGCAAGACAGCAAAGGCGGGTTCCAGATCGCCGTTCCGTATTACTGGAACATGGCCCCGAACCGCGACATGATCCTCACGCCCACGATCAGCGCGAAGCGTGGCTTGGGGCTCGATACCCGTTTCCGCTATCTGGAACCGTCGCACGAAGGCGTGGTGCGCTGGCAAACCCTGCCCAAGGACGAGCTGGCCGGCGGCAGCCGCGGCTCGCTGCGCCTTCGCCTCGACGGCGCATTGCCGGGCGACATGCTCTACCAGCTCGACAGCCTGCGCGTCTCCGACAACAACTACTGGAAAGACTTCTCCCGCTACATCAACAGCGCGTCCACCACGCCGCGCCTGCTGAGCGCCGACTTCACCGTCTCGCGCCACTTCGAACGATGGACGCCCTATTTCCGCGTCAAGCGCTGGCAGGTGCTCCAGGACACCGACTTGACCGAGCCGCTGCTCGTAGCTCCCTACGACCGCCTTCCGCAAGTGGGCGTGCGTGCATCGCAGCCCTTGCCGGGCGGGCTTCAGCTTGGCATGGAGACCGAATACAACCGGTTCCAGAACCCTCACCAGTACACCGACGACCCGCGGGTCACCACGACGCGGCCCACCGGCTCCCGCGCGCATGCCCTCGGGTCCCTGAGCCTGCCCTACATCACCCCAGGCTGGTCGATCGTGCCCAAGGTCAGCATGAACGCGGCGACCTATTCGCTTGACGAACCGATCGCCACCGGCGCGTACCAGGGCCGCACGCAATTCAGCCGAGTGATCCCGACGTTCAGCATCGACAGCCAGATGACCTTCGAGCGCGATGCCGACTGGTTCGGCCGCCAGGTGCGCCAGACGCTCGAGCCGCGCCTGCTGTACGTGAGGACGTCTTACCGCGACCAGGCGGGGCTGCCGAACTTCGATTCGGCCGGGCGTGACTTCAACGTCGATTCCATCTACACGGAAAACGCGTTCTCCGGCGTGGACCGTGTGTCGGATGCCAACCAGCTCACCGCCGGGGTGACCACCCGCGTGCTCAACCCCGTCACGGGTGCAGAGAGCGTGCGCCTGGGGATCGCCCAGCGCATCCTGTTCGGCGATCAGCGTGTCACCCCCGACGACGGTCCGCCGGTCACTCAAAGCTTCTCCGACGTGCTGCTGTTCGGCTCGTCCAACCTGTCGCGCCGCTGGTACCTGGACGCGGCCCTGCAATACGACCACGACCAGCAGCGCATGAAGCGTTCGGTGCTGAGTGCGCGCTATACCGCCCCCGGGTACCGCACCGTTGCGCTGGGCTACCGGTACAAGGCTGGAGAATCCGAGCAGGTCGATCTGTCGTGGCAATGGCCGCTGTACGGCCCGGCACGGCGCAGCCGCGCGGGCGAATCGGGTTCATGCGGTGGCGGATGGTTCGCGGCCGGCCGCCTGAACTACAGCTTGCTCGAACGGCGGCTGACCGATTCGGTGGCGGCGGTCGAATACGAATCGGGCTGCTGGATCGGCCGCCTGCTGGCCCGCCGACAGTCCACGAGCACCCGGGACGCCAACACCTCCTGGGGGCTGGAAATCGAGTTCGTCGGCCTGTCGCGCCTTGGTGCGAACAACCCGTTGCGGGTCTTGAAGGACAATATCCCTGGCTATCGCCCGCTGCGCGACGAACCCGACGACGCACTGGCTGCACCGTGAAGCACCCCATGATGTCATTGCCCCGTTTTTTCCGCGGTTTTCACCGCACCCGCCTGGCGCCACTGCTCGTTTCCGTGTTGCTCGGCTTGGGTTCCCCGTTGCTGCAGGCCCAGACCCGAAAGCCTGTGCCTCGCACGGCCGACTACATCATTGCCGTCGTGAACCAGGAGCTGGTCACCGCCAATGAACTGGAACTCCGCCTGGCGCAAGTGCGCGAGGAAGCCCGCCGCACCGGCAACCGGCTGCCGCCCGAGGACGACCTGCGCAAGCAGCTGCTCGATTCGCTGATCGATGAACGCGTGCAGATCACGTATGCGCGTGACGCGGGTGTGCGCATCGAAGATTCGGAACTCGAGCGCGCCATAGCCAACGTCGCCGCGCAGAACCAGCTCACCATCACCCAGCTGCGCGATCGCCTGCGTGCCGAAGGCATCGACTACGTGCGCTTTCGCAACACCATCCGCGACCAGCTCATGATGGAGCGCAGCCGCGAACGTGAAGTGCAGTCCCGCATCCGCGTGAGCGACAGCGACATCGACGACTACCTCGCCAAACGGCGGGCGAACGGTGTCGATGCGCAATTGAACCTCGCCCAGGTGCTGGTCCTGGTGCCCGAGGGGGCCTCCGATGCCGTCGTGGCTGAACGCGAAGCCGTGGCCAAAGCCGCGCTCGCCCGCATCCAGGCCGGAGGGTCCTTCGACGCCGAAGTCAAGGCCCTGTCCAGCGACGCCAACAAGGACAAGGGCGGCGAGATCGGCCTGCGGCCGGCATCGCGCCTGCCCGACGTCTTTACCGAGGCCGTGCGGAACGTGAAATCCGGCCAGGTCGTGCCCACGCTCGTGCGCAGCGGCGCGGGCTTTCACATTCTGAAGGTGATCGAGCGCCGTGATGGTGGAGCCCAGATGACGCAGACGCGGGCCCGGCACATCCTGATTCGGCCCTCGCCGCAGGTCAGCCAGCAGGCTGCCAGCCGGCGCCTGCTGGAGTTCAAGCGCCAGATCGAATCCGGCGCCAAATCATTCGAGGCCTTGGCGCGCGAGCATTCCGAGGACGGCAGCGGCCCGCAAGGCGGTGACCTCGGATGGGTGAACCCCGGTGCCTTCGTGCCCGAATTCGAAGATGCGATGAACCGGCTGGAGATCAACGGCATCTCCGACCCCGTGGTCTCCCGCTTCGGTGTGCACCTGATCCAGGTGGTCGACCGCCGGGATGTGCCGGTCGACGTCAAGCAGCAGCGCGAACAGGCGCGCGCCGCATTGCGCGAACAGAAGTACGAGGACGTGCATGCTGAATGGCTCCGCGAGCTGCGCTCGCGCGCCTACATCGAGATGCGCGAGCCGCCGCAGTGATGGCCATGTCTGCGAGGTGCGCGTGAGCCACATCCCCCGCAAGCGTTTCGGCCAGCATTTCTTGTCCGACGCGGCCATGGTGGAGGCCATCGTCGACACCATCGACCCGCAACCCGGGCAGGCGCTCATCGAGATCGGCCCGGGCCTTGGGGCCATGACCGATCCGCTGGTGGCGCGCGCCGGGAAGCTGACCGTCATCGAACTCGACCGCGATCTGGCGGCGCGCCTTCGCAGGCGCCCCGAACTGGAAGTGATCGAATCCGACGTGCTGAAGGTGGACTTCGCGGCACTCGCTGCCACGCGCGCCCAGCCGCTGCGGGTGGTGGGCAACCTGCCGTACAACATCTCCACGCCCATTCTGTTTCACCTGCTCGACGTGGTGGACCATGTGGTCGACCAGCACTTCATGCTGCAAAAGGAGGTGGTGGACCGCATGGCGGCCGCGCCCGGCAGCAAGGATTTCGGCCGCCTGAGCGTGATGCTCCAGTGGCGCTACCGGGTCGAGTCCGTGCTGGACGTGCCGCCGGAGTGCTTCGATCCACCCCCCCGGGTCGATTCAGCCATCGTTCGCATGACCCCGTTGCCTGCGCCGGAAGGTGTGGACGCGGCCTTGCTCGGTGAGCTGGTCACCACCGCGTTCTCGCAGCGTCGCAAGGTGTTGCGCAACACCCTGGGGAAATGGCTGGATGCACGCGGATTCTCAGGCGATTTGGACCTCGGCCGTCGCGCCGAGGAAGTGCCGGTGGCCGAATACCTGGCCCTGGCCGCAGTTGTGTCGGCGAAGGCCAACATGCCTTGAAGGGCGCTCGCCCAGAAAAGGCAGGCATGAAAAAAGCCCGCTGACGCGGGCTTTTCTCCATCCGATGTGGGCGTTGCCGTCAGGCGGCACTCAGCCACATGGAGGTGTCGAACGCGCTGCTCATCATCGGCATGTTCATGCCGAAGTTGGGGTTGGCGGCGTTCTTCGATGCAGGTTTTGCAGGCTTGTCAGCAGCAACCGGGGCCGTTTCGTTAGCCCGCTCCCATGACCCTTGTTCTTGGGAGCGGGCTACTGAAAAGAATAGAAACACCTGAATGGTATTTTTCGTTCAGCCCAGAAATCGGCCGCATCGCGGAACACGTCGAGCAGCTGCTCGCGGGCTTCCCGATCGAAGCGGGGGTTGTCGGGGAGCTGTTCGAGCACCACGACAAAGCCAGGCTGGGCGCCCGACTTGTGGACCAGGTCCGTCATGCAGTCGTACAGCGCATCCAGGTTCTTGCCGAAGTGCGCGGGAAACAGGAACGATTCGGCAATGGCCTCCATCACGTCCTGCTTGCTTTGCGCAGCGGTCAAGTTGGCGTAGAGGAAATGCTGGCCCACGCTCTGCGCGGCCTCCTGCAAGTCTTCTACGCGATAGGCGCGTATCGACTGAACAATGTTTGGACGGACTGTCTGCAACAGCATGGTCGCGTTCCTCCTTAGGTCTGGATGAATGCCTTCGGCACCGGTGATCACTTCACGATGCGGCGAAAACTCGCGTAGTGGTCGTTGGTGTAATAACAGGTGTCAGGGGCCTTCACCTGGAAACCCCCGCACACGATCCGCCGCGCCCCCCGGTTGCTCGCGCCCACCGTTTGCACGGTGTACTCGCGGTAGTAACCCCGAGGGTTGTTCGGCAGGAGACGCTCTCGGTTGCCGAACACCGCTCCGTCCTTCGAATAAGGGAAAGGACCGCCCTGCTGGATGAGCACCAGGGTGTTCATCGCTTGCGTCGGAAGTTCATCGACCTGGATGGGTGCGCTCTGACCAGCGGGGGTTGGCCCCTTGGCCGATGCCTCGGGCACCCCGGAGCCGATGAGCACGGAGGCGACCAGTACGAGGCTGGGAACGAACTGACGACAGACTTGCCGAATGGCCGACCCAGCGGTGAAGAACACGGGTTTTCCCTAGAACGACAAACCGTCATGTTACCGAATCGGTCGAAAAAGCTCAAGCCGCTGCCTCAAAACGAGGCAGCGGCTTGGGGCCGATAGTGTGTGCTCACGCTACCTTATCGGCGCGTGAGGACTGGCGGTTGTCGCTGGAAACCGATTGTTTTCAGTTGTGAAAAGAGTTGTGTAGCCCAGCGGCGCCAGCGGGTGTACGGGTTCCGCCCGGGCCTCAACGCACCGCGTTGGCGTCCGCGACGGTCAGTGCCGTCATGTTGACGATGCGGCGCACGGTGGCCGAAGGGGTGAGCACGTGCACCGGTTTCGCGGCCCCCAGCAGCACCGGCCCGATGGCGATGCCGCCGCCGCTGGCCGTCTTCAGGAGGTTGTAGCTGATGTTCGCTGCGTCGATGTTGGGCATCACGAGCAGGTTGGCTTCGCCGGTGAGCGTGCTGAACGGCATGGCCTGTTCACGCGCCTTCGGGTCGAGCGCCACGTCACCATGCATCTCGCCGTCGACTTCCAGCCACGGGGCGACTTCCTGCAGCCGCTTGAGCGTGTCGCGCATCTTGACCGCGGACGGCTGAGGGCTCGAGCCGAAGTTGCTGTGCGACAGCAGCGCGGCCCGGGGATTCAGGCCGAAGCGCTTGATCTCTTCCGCGGCCATGACCGTGATCTCGGCGAGCTGCTCTGCCGTGGGGTCGTAGTTCACATGGGTGTCCACGATCCAGAACATCCGGTTGGGCAGGATGAGCCCGTTCATCGCGGCGTATGTGTTCGCGCCCTTGCGCTTGCCGATCACCTGGTCGATGTAGTTGAGGTGCATCGACGTGGTGCCCCAGGTACCGCACAGCAGCCCGTCGACTTCGCCCTTGTGCAGCAGCATCGAGCCGATCAGCGTGAGGCGGCGGCGCATCTCGATCTTGGCCAGCTGCTGGGTGACGCCCTTGCGGGCGGTCAGGCGGTGATAGGTCTGCCAGTAGTCGCGGTAGCGGTCGTCCTGCTCGACGTTGACGAGGTCGTAGTCGCGGCCGGCCTGCAGGCGCAGGCCGAACTTCTCGCAGCGCTGGGCGATGACGTTCGGGCGGCCGATCAGCGTGGGGCGGGCCAGGTTTTCATCCACGACGATCTGCACCGCGCGCAGCACACGTTCTTCCTCGCCTTCGGCGTAGGCCACGCGGCGGTTCTTCGCGCTCTTGGCCAGCGAGAAGATGGGCTTCATCGTGGTGCCGGAGGCGTACACGAAGGTGTTGAGCTTCTCGCGGTAGGCGTCCATGTCGGCGATGGGCCGGGTGGCCACGCCGGAATCCTCGGCGGCCTTGGCGACGGCCGGCGCGATCTTCATCATCAGGCGCGGGTCGAACGGCTTCGGAATCAGGTACTCGGGCCCGAAGCTCAGGTTCACGCCGGCATAGGCGGCGGCCACCACCTCGCTCTGCTCGGCCTGGGCCAGGTCGGCGATCGCGTGCACCGCGGCGATCTCCATCTCGATGGTGATCGTGGTGGCGCCCGAATCGAGGGCCCCGCGGAAGATGTATGGGAAACACAGGACGTTGTTGACCTGGTTCGGGTAGTCCGTGCGGCCGGTGGCGATGATGGCGTCCGACCGGACTTCCTTGACCTCTTCCGGCAGGATTTCCGGCGTGGGATTGGCCAGCGCGAGGATGATGGGCTGCTTCGCCATCTTCGCGACCATCTCCTTCTTCAGCACGCCGCCGGCGCTCAGGCCGAGGAAGATGTCGGCGTCCGCAATGACTTCACCCAAGGTGCGCAGCGTCGTCTTCTGGGCGAAGGTGACCTTGTCTTCGTCCATCAGCTCCGTGCGGCCTTCGTAGACCACGCCGGCCAGGTCGGTCACCCAGATGTTTTCGCGCGGCACGCCGAGCTTGACGAGCAGGCCGAGGCAGGCGAGGGCTGCCGCGCCCGCACCGGATGCCACGAGTTTGACCTTGCGGATGTCCTTGCCGGTCACCTTCAGCGCATTGAGTACCGCGGCGCCCACCACGATGGCCGTGCCGTGCTGGTCGTCGTGGAAGACGGGAATCTTCATGCGCTCGCGGAGCTTGCGCTCGACGTAGAAGCAGTCGGGCGCCTTGATGTCCTCGAGGTTGATGCCGCCGAAGGTGGGCTCGAGCGCGGCAATCAGGTCGACGAGCTTGTCGAGGTTGCGCTCGTTGACTTCGATGTCGAACACATCGATGCCGGCGAACTTCTTGAAGAGCACGCCCTTGCCTTCCATGACCGGCTTGGCGGCCAGGGGGCCGATGTCGCCGAGGCCCAGCACCGCCGTGCCGTTCGAGACAACGGCGACGAGGTTGCCGCGCGAGGTGTAGCGGAAGGCGTTCGCCGGGTCGGCGACGATCTCCTCGCAGGCCGCAGCCACGCCGGGCGAGTAGGCCAGCGCGAGGTCACGCTGGTTCACGAGCTGCTTGGTTGCCGCAATCGCGACTTTGCCGGGCGTGGGGAACTCGTGGTACTCGAGGGCGGCGCGCCGGAGTTCGGCGCGTTTTTCTTCTGCATTGGCCATGGCGGTGATTCTCGCGGAGGACAGGGAGACGGGCGTGGGTCGGGATTGTAGGACTGTTGCTGGCGCACCATCTTGGCACGCGATTGCACCTCGACCAGCGGCTTTGCGCATGCGCGAAACTGCGTAGCGGTGGGCAGGGCGCCGGTGGACAATACTCACTGAATGAATGCGCCACCCTCGAAAACCACCCTGGCTGAACTGATTCGCCCCCTCCGCTGGCGGCGGGCGTTGCTGTGGTCCATGTTCGTGGGGTTGCTGCTCGTGGCCCAATCCCTGCTCGTGTGGCTCACGCTCGATTTTGAGAACAACCGCGCCCAGGAAACGGTGGATGGCGTGACCGCCGCCGTGGTCGTCGACCTGAAACAGGCGTTGCGCCGGGACCAGCAGAACCTGCAGGCCTTGTTGTGGAACCAGCCGTCGCCGCAGGAATGGCGGCACGACGCCTCGGCGCTGCTGCGCAACCGCCGGCAGTTGTTGCGCATCGAGCGCCGCGACATGCAGATGGCCATCACCGACGCCGTCGATTCGCCGTTCCAGCAGCCCGTGTTCGGCAAGATCCCGCGCGACGACATCGATCTCGAGGCCGATCTGGCTTGTGCGGCGGCCAAGCGTCAGGCCGGCCCGGCGTATTCGCGCACGTACTTCGTGCCGATGCCAGGGTCCATGGGCGGGCAGGAGGTGATCGATCTCTGCATGCCCGTCGTCAACGAGGGCCGGGCGGAAGGGTTCATGGTCAGCACGCTCTCGCTGCCGCGCCTGCTCGATGAAGTGGTGCCGACGGACGTGATGCGAGCCCACGAGCTGTCATTCGTGGAGGGCGACGGGACGCGGCTGGCTCGGGCCGGTGTGCCTCGCGGCGCCGGGGTGTTCAAGTCCGAACGGCTCGTGGACCTGCCGGGCCTGACGCTGCAACTGCGGGTCGACAGCAGCAGCGGGCGTCCGCAGCTGATCCCGAACCTCACCACGGCGCTGGTGCTGGGCCTGTCGCTGGCCTTGGGCGCGGTTGTCGTGCTGCTCGCGCGCGACGTGCGCCGGCGTGCAAAGGCCGAATCGGCGTTGGCCGAGTCGCTCGCGTTCCGCAAGGCGATGGAGGATTCGCTCGTCACCGGCCTGCGTGCGCGGGACCTGCAAGGTCGCATCACCTACGTCAATCCCGCGTTCTGCGAGATGGTCGGCTTCCCGGCGTCCGAACTGATCGGGCAGATCGTGCCGTCGTACTGGCCGCCCGAGAAAGTGGCCGAATACCTCGAAAGGCAAGCGGTCCGCATGGCGGGCAAGTCGCCACCGCGCGAGGGCTACGAGACCTTGTTCATGCGCCGTGACGGCGAGCGGTTCCCCGTCATGATCTACGAGGCGCAGCTCGTCGACGGCACCGGCACCCACACCGGTTGGATGAGCGCCACCCTCGACCTGAGCGCGCAGCGCAAGGTGGAGGAGATGTCACGCCAGCAGCAGGAGCGGCTGCAGGCCACGGCCCGGCTCGCCACCGTGGGCGAGATGGCCTCGCTGCTGAGCCACGAACTGAACCAGCCGCTGGCCGCGATTGCAAGCTACGCCGTCGGGTCGCTGAACCTGATGAACGACCCCTCCGAGGATGCGCTGCCCCTGGTCCGGCAGGCCGCGCAACGCATTGCCGAGCAGGCCGAGCGCGCCGGCCGGGTCATCAAGAGCGTCCATGATTTCGTGCGGCGGCGCGAGCAGGCCCATGAGCCGGTCCGCACCGACCATTTGATCGACTCGGTGCTGCCGCTCGTGCGGTTGCAGGCACGCAAGAGCGGCGCCCGCATCGAAGTGGACCTGCCTTCACCGGTCCCGCGGGTGGTCTGCGACCGCACGATGCTCGAGCAGGTGATGCTGAACCTGACCCGCAACGGCATCCAGTCGATGGAGTCCGTCACCCCGCTGGAGCGCCGGGAGCTGCTGATCAGGGTGCGGCAGACCCATCCGCGCTGGGTCACGTTCAGCATCGTCGACCACGGCCCCGGTGTGGACCCGGAGGTCGCCTCCCGTCTCTTCACCCCGTTCTTCACCACCCGGACGGAAGGCATGGGCCTGGGGCTGAGCCTGTGTCGAACGGTGATCGAGCAGCACGGCGGGGTGCTGGACTTCCAGAACCTGCAGGGCGAAGATGGGCGCCCAGGTGGCGCAGAATTCAGGTTCACGCTGGCGGCCGAGCCCCAGCACGGACCCATGCACCCGTCGCGGTCACGCACACTGACCGATTCCTCGACCTGACAGTTCACGGCGAACCATGACACTCCATGCCTCCCCCCCACTCGGTTTGCCCATGGTCTATCTCGTGGATGATGAGGACGTGGTGCGCGATGCCCTTGCCTGGCTGCTGCGATCGCGCCGGCTGTTGTCCGAAGGGTTTGCGAGTGCGGAAGCTTTCGAATCCATGCTCGACACCCACCTGCCCCCTGGGCGGGACGACCCTGCCAACGCCTCATGGCCCGCCGCGCCCAGCTGCCTGCTGCTCGATGTGCGCATGCCGGGCACCAGCGGCCTCGTCCTCTTCGACCGCTTGATCGAAAGAGGCCTGCTGCCGCTGATGCCCGTCATCTTCCTGACCGGGCATGGCGATGTGCCCACCGCCGTGGCCGCCGTCAAACGCGGCGCATACGACTTCGTCGAGAAACCGTTCTCCGACAACGCATTGGTCGATCGCGTCGAACGGGCGCTGGCGGCCAGCGGTGACGCCATCGGCCGCCAGCGGGCTCGCCACAACGTGCAGCGCCGCCTGGCCGAGCTCACCGACCGCGAACGCGAAGTCATGCACTGCGTGATCGACGGCCGCCCCAACAAACTGATTGCCGACGTGCTCAACATCAGCGTGCGTACCGTCGAGGTCCACCGTGCGCGGGTGTTCGAGAAGATGGATGTGAAGTCGGCGGTTGAGCTGGCTAACGTATTGAGGCAGGTTTAGGGGCCCCCCAGTCGCTTCGCTCCTGCCCCCGAGGGGCGACCCCGGGTCGGCCGGCAGAGCCGGCCTCGCGGGTGGCTTGAGGTGCGGCTTCGCTTCGCTTGCCTGCCTGTCGTGTGCGGTTCGGGGCGTTGCTCGCTTTGCTCGCTCGCCTCTTGCTCGCTTTCGCTTCGGCGTCGGTCGTTGGAGCAGTGGGTACCGGCGTTCGCCGGTATGACATCCAACAAAAATGTCACCCCGGCGAAGGCCGGGGCCCACCGGATCCAGTGAGCCAGCGGTGCAATGCGAAGCGAGTTGAAGCGGGCGGGCATGGCGGTGTCTCGTATGGTCACGGTGGAGCTGGAGACCGTGGTCGTGCGGCCTCGCCAGAAAACAGACGCCGCGCCAAGCGAAACAGAGTTCCGAAGGAACGACGACAATTCGCAGATGAGTTCCCTCGGCGAATTTGATCTGATCGACGCTTATTTCAAGCGTCCTGTGAAAGACGCAGTGCTGGGCGTCGGCGACGACTGTGCATTGCTGTCCCTCGCACCCGGCATGCAGCTGGCGACGTCGTGCGACATGCTGGTGGAGGGGCGCCATTTCCTTTCCACCGTGGCACCGGATCGGCTCGGGCACAAGGCCCTCGCCGTGAATCTCAGTGATCTCGCTGCATGCGGGGCCCGCCCGTTCGCGTTCACGCTCGCGCTCGCGCTTCCCCATGTGGACGAACGTTTCCTCTCGGGTTTCTCGCATGGTCTGCTGGCCCTGGCCGACGCCCACGGTTGTGAGCTGGTCGGCGGTGATACGACGCGGGGACCTCTCAACATCTGCATCACCGTGTTCGGTGAGGTGCCGCCCGGGCAGGCGCTTCTGCGCTCGGGTGCATGCCCAGGTGACGATCTGTATGTGAGCGGCGTGGTCGGGGATGCACGACTGGCCCTCGAGGCGTTCCGCGGTACGGTGGGCTTGGACGGAGGGGCGCTCGAGCGCGTGCGCCGTGCGTTGGAATCGCCGATGCCGCGTGTAGAGCTGGGTCTTGCGCTGCGGGGTCTGGCCACGAGCGCGATTGACGTGTCGGACGGTCTGCTGGGTGACCTCGGGCATGTTCTGCGCCGTTCGGGCGTGGGCGCCACCGTGGAGGTGGATGCCTTGCCTCGCAGCGCCGACTTGGCTGCCCAGCCTGTGGCACTGCAGCGAGAATGCGGTCTCGCCGGTGGCGACGACTATGAACTTCTGTTCACCGCGCCGGCAGGTGTTGCCGCGGATGTCCACCGCGCGGCCCGTGACAGCGGTGTGCCGGTCACCCGCATCGGCCGCATCGAAGCGGTGCCGGGTGTGCGGCTTGTCGACGCCCGCGGCGAGGCCGTGTCCCATGTGTTCGGCGCCTTTGATCACTTCAAATCATGACCCACGTCCCCGGCTCGGGCTCGCTCCAACCTGTGCAGGCCGCACCCATTCGCCGCCCGACGCTGCGCTTCATGTTCCATCATCCGGCGCATGTGATTGCGCTCGGGTTCGGCAGTGGCCTGTCGCCTGTGGCGCCGGGCACGGTCGGGACGTTGTGGGCATGGCTTGCGTTCGTCGCGCTGCGTCCGCTGTTCACTGACCTGCACTTCGCCTTGCTCCTGGCTTGCAGCGTGCTCGTCGGCTGGTGGGCGTGCACGGTGACGGCTCGCCACATGGCCGTGGCGGACCCCGGTGCCATCGTGTGGGATGAGGTGATTGCATTTTGGCTCGTGCTGTGGCTCGTCATGCCCGCTTCGCTGTGGGGGCAGGCGGCTGCATTTGCGCTGTTCAGGTTCTTCGATGCGGTCAAGCCCGGCCCGGTGGCCTGGGCCGATGGCCTGTTCAAGGGCCGCGCCGGTCGTCCCGTCAGTTGGGGGCAGGGCTTCGGGATCTTGTTCGATGACCTGGTGGCAGCCTTGTGCACGCTGCTGGTGTTGGCGCTGTGGAGGTGGTGGTGATGCATCCGAACCCCCTTGATGCGGCCGAGCCGGCCGTCCGGGCGCTGGCGGAGGCGTTGACGGCCCGCGGGCTGACGTTGGCCACGGCGGAATCGTGCACGGGCGGGTTGATCGCTGCGGCCTGCACGGCGATCGCCGGTTCCAGCGACTGGTTCGAACGCGGCGTGGTCACGTACAGCAATGCGGCCAAGACGGAATTGCTCGGGGTGCCCGCCGTCATGATTGTTCGCTTCGGCGCGGTCAGCGCCGAGGTGGCACAGGCCATGGCCGAAGGAGTGCTCGCCCGCACCCCCGCCTCGTTGGCGCTTGCGGTGACCGGCATCGCGGGCCCCGGGGGCGGTTCGCCGGACAAGCCGGTCGGCACGGTGTGGCTTGCCTGGGCGGTGCGGGGCAGGGGGGGCGGCGCCCGGCTGCTGCAGCTCGATGGCGACCGCGCAGAGATTCGGTTGCGCACGGTGCTTCTGGCGCTGGAGGCCGGGCACGCTGCCGTGCTGTCCGTGTGAGGTCGGCTCACATCAGCGTTCGCCGGTCCAGATGCCTTCGATGCCGTACGAGCGCAGCAGGTCTCCACGGCCCCAGCGGCCGCTGAAACGGCGCTCCTTCTCGGTGAACCGCGCGTAGAAGTAGCCGCGGCCGTACGTGTCCTGCCATTCACACCGAAGCGTGCTTTCGGGCTGGCGATGGCAGGGCCCCAGGGTGCCATTGATGTGGCGGCCTCCGGGCTCGACGAACACATAGCGGCCTGCCGTCTGACCCCGTGTGTCTTGCCAGAGCACCGTGGTGATCGGCAAGAAACCTTGGCTGCCGAACAGTTTGCCGTCGTAGGCCACTTCGCGGGGCGGTGATGCGCAACCGTGCAGCAGCAGGCCTATCGCCGCGGCGGTGGAGAAACGCAGGGGTTTCATGCAGCGATGCTGCCATCGCGCACGGCAGGCGGCAAGCCGCCTGGATCAGGTGCCTTTCTTCGTGAGGTCGACGCTGCGGGCCTTGGCCAGCTTGACCATGTCCTGGGCCGCGGTCAGGAACTCCATCTGGCCTTCGCGCATTTGATCGCGGGCTTTTTCCATGTCCGCCGGCGCGGCCGATTCGAATGCATTGGCCGCTGCGGTCGCGCCGAGGCCCGCCTTGCCGAATCCCGACGCCATGCGGGCCTGGATGTCGCGCACCTCGTTCGACTTCATCTCCACCTTCATGAGTTCTGCCCGTGCCCGCTCGATGGTCTGTGACGACTCACGCAAGATGGCTGCTTTCTCAGCCGGGGTCTTGGCCGCCTGCACCTTGGCCATGGACTGGTTCACGTTGGCAGAGGCCATGGCGTTCTGGCCAGCGGTGTTCAGGGCGACGAGGTCCGTCGCGATGGGGTCCATGCGGCTGCAGGCCGACAGTGTGAGCAGCGTGGCGAAGGCGAGGGGGATGAAGCGGCGGATCAGAGCGTGCATGAGAAAAAATCGCATCAGTAGTCAAAAGGGAAAAACAAAAGAGCAAAGGGTCAGGAGGCAGACAGCGCCAGCCGCGGCCCACTGCCGGCGGGCCGCCGCGATGGTGCTGCAAGGCGCTCGCACATCATCAGCACGAGACGGCGCAAGCCGTCCCATGCTTCGTCGGGCCAGCCGGGATGGCGAAGGCCCTTGGCCAGTCCATCGCATACCTGGGCGGCTGCGACCAACTCGGCCAAGGCTGCGTCGGTCAGTGCCGGCGCGGCGCGTTCGAACAGCCGCTCCTTGGCACCCCAGACACGCGCCTCGCGCAAGGCCATGGGCAGTGGCTTGCCCTGGTTCATCGCGTCGCGCACGCGTTTGAGCGCGAGGATGTCGCTGGCCAAGGTCCAGTGCACGAGCACCGCGGCCTCGCCCTCGGCCTGCAGGCCTTCGAGCATGCGCAGTGCACGTCCCACCTGGCCGGCGAGCACGGCTTCGCCCAGCTTGAAGACGTCGTAGCGCGCCACGTTGAGCACCGCGCATTCGATTTGTTCGAAGCTGAGCTCCCCCGCCGGATAGAGCAGACCGAGCTTTTGCACCTCCTGGTGCGCGGCCATCAGGTTGCCTTCGACGCGGTCGGCGAAGAACGCGAGTGTCTGCTGCCCGGCCTCGCCGCCCGCCACCCGCTGGCCCTGTGCCGCCAGGCGCTGGGCAATCCAGGTGGGCAGTGCCTTGCGGTCGATCGCATCCACCCGCACCGTGACCCCGGCGCCGTCGAGTGCAACGAACCACGCGCTGCTTTGCTGCGTGCGGTCGAGCTTGGGCAGTTGCACGATGGTGACCACATCGTCCGACAGGGTCTCGCAGTACCGTTGGAGCGCCTCGGAGCCATCCTTGCCCGGCTTGCCGGAGGGGATGCGGATCTCGATGATCTGCTTGTCCGCGAACAGGCTCATCGCGTGCGAAGCACCGAGCAGGCTGCTCCAGTCGAAATGGGCGCCTGCCACCGTGTGCACCTGTCGCTCGGTGTGGCCCGCGGCGCGCGCGGCCGCCCGAATGGCATCCGTGGCTTCCTGCGCAAGCAGCGGCTCATCGCCGTGCACGGTGTAGACAGGGCGCATGCCTTTGTCGGCCGCCTGTTTCAGGTGGCCGGCGAGCTGGTCTGCGCGCAGTTGCATCGGCCGCCCCCGGTCAGACTTTGACGGCGGCCAGCCGGCGCAGCACCTGCAAGGCGATGTCGTCCTGCATGGCGCGGTAGAGCAGCTGCTCTTCCTGTTCCTTGGCCAGCGCGTCGCTTTCCTTGTAGCTCATGTCGCGGGTCTGGAGAATTTCGGTGCGGCCGATCAGCTCACGGCCCGAAGCGTTCAGCAGCTGGAACACGAGGCGGGTGCGCAGTTGCAGTTCGCGCACCTGGATTGAAGAGGTGGAGACGACCACGCTCTTTTCATCGGCATCGCGGAGCACCTCGAAGATCGCCTCGGCCTGCGCCCGGCTCTCGACGAGCCGTGTCCCGGTGGACGAGGCCAGCGCACGACGCAGCGCCACGCCCATCGGCGAGGTGGGCTTGAACCCAGACAAATGCAGCGTCGTGAACGGCAACTCGGGCGCGCGCCGGAGCTGAAAACCGCAACCGGTGAGCGCGGCCGCACCCGTCAGCGCGGCGAGCCAGGCGCGCCGCTGCATCAGACCACCACGTTGACGAGCCGGCCCGGCACGACAACGATCTTCTTGGGCGGCTTGCCTTCGGCAAACCGGATGCATTCCGGATTGGCGAGGGCCACGGCCTCGATCGCCGCCTTGTCGGCCGAAGCCGGCACGCGGATGGCGCCGCGCAATTTGCCGTTGACCTGCAGCATCAATTCGATCTCGTCCTGAACCAGCGCGGCGGGGTCCACCTGGGGCCATGCGGCGTCGAGCAAGTCGCCCTCGGTGGCCGCATGGCCAAGCTGCTGCCACAGGTGCCACGTCACGTGCGGGCACGCGGGGTACAGGACACGCAGCAAGATACCGAAGGCTTCCCGGATGACCTCGGGGGCGTCGCCCTTGAACCCTTCCAACGCATTGAGCAGTTTCATGCCACCGGAGACGACGGTGTTGTACTGCATGCGTTCGTAGTCGTACGTGATCTGCTCGAGCAGCTTGTGCACCTCGCGGCGCAGCGCCTTCGCATCATCCGCCAGGCCCGAGGGGATCGCACCTGCGTTCCTCGCCGCTTCGGCCTGCTTGACGCCGAAATTCCACAGCCGGCGGAGGAACCGGTGGGCGCCTTCCACGCCGGCATCGTTCCATTCGAGCGTCTGTTCCGGGGGCGATGCGAACATCACGAACAGCCGGGCGGTGTCGGCACCGTACCGGTCGATCAGTTCCTGCGGGTCGACACCGTTGTTCTTGCTCTTGCTCATCGTGCCGATGCCTTCGTAGTCGACGGCGGAGCCGTCGCTCTTGAGCTTGGCGGCGATGATCTTGCCGGAGGCATCGACAACGTTCTCCACCTCGTGCGGCCAGAAATGCTCGATGCCGCCCTTGTCGGTGCGGCGCGAGTAGATGTGGTTGAGCACCATGCCCTGCGTCAGCAGCTTCGTGAACGGCTCATCGATCTTCACGAGGCCCAGGTCGCGCATCACCTTGGTCCAGAAGCGCGCATAGAGCAGGTGCAGGATGGCGTGTTCGATGCCGCCGATGTACTGGTCCATCGGCATCCAGTACTGCGTGCCCGCGCCCACCATGGCCTTGTCGTTCGAGGCATCGCAGTACCGCATGAAGTACCACGAACTGTCCACGAACGTATCCATCGTGTCGGTCTCGCGGCGCGACGGCTTGCCGCACGTGGGACAAGGCACGTTCAGGAAGGCGGCATGCTTGTTCAGCGGGTTGCCGCTGCCATCGGGCACCACGTCTTCGGGCAGCACCACCGGCAGGTCCTTGGCCGGCACCGGCACGGGGCCGTGGTCCGGGCAGTGGATGATGGGAATCGGCGTGCCCCAGTAACGCTGGCGGCTGATGCCCCAGTCGCGCAGGCGCCAGGTGGTTTTCTTCTCGCCCAGGCCCTTTTGCTCGAGCGCCTTGGCCACCGCGTCCACCGCGGCGCTGTACGACAGGCCGCTGAAGTAATCCGAATTGATCGTGACGCCACGCTGCTTGTCGGCGTACCACTCCTGCCAGTGGTCGTAGCTGAAGTGCTCGCCGTCGACGGTGATCACCTGCAGGATGTCGATCCCGTACTTCTTCGCGAACGCGAAATCGCGTTCATCGTGTGCGGGCACGCCCATCACCGCGCCGTCGCCGTAGCTCATCAGCACGTAGTTGCCCACCCACACGGGCACCTTCTCATGCGTCAGCGGATGCGTGACGAAGAGGTTCGTGGGCACGCCCTTCTTTTCCTGGGTGGCGAGCTCGGCCTCCGTCGTGCCGCCGGCCTTGCATTCTTCAATGAACGCGGCCACAGCCGGGCTCGTCGCGGCGGCGTGGGTTGCCAGCGGGTGTTCCGGCGCGACGGCACAGAACGTCACGCCCATCACCGTGTCGGCGCGGGTGGTGAAGACGTACAGGCGGCCGCCCTGGATCAATTGCCCATCGGCACCGGCGATCTCGTGCGGGAACGCGAAACGCACGCCCTCGCTCTTGCCGATCCAGTTCTCCTGCATCAGCTTCACGCGCTCGGGCCAACCGGGCAGGCCGTTCTGCACGTGGTCGAGCAATTCATCGGCGTACCGGGTGATGTTCAGGTAGTAGCCGGGAATCTCGCGCTTCTCGACCGGCGCGCCCGAGCGCCAGCCGCGGCCGTCGATCACCTGCTCATTGGCGAGCACGGTCTGGTCCACGGGGTCCCAGTTGACGACCTGGGTGCGCCGCTCGCAGATGCCGGCCTCGAGCATCTTCAGGAACAACCACTGGTTCCAGCGGTAGTAGGCCGGTGAGCAGGTGGCGATCTCGCGTGACCAGTCGATGGCCAGCCCCATCGCCTGCATCTGCTTCTTCATGTAGGCGATGTTGTCGTAGGTCCACTTCGCGGGCGGCACCTTGTTCTTGATGGCCGCATTCTCGGCCGGCAGGCCGAAGGCGTCCCAGCCCATCGGCATCAACACGTTCATGCCCTTCATGCGCAGCTGGCGCGTGAGCATGTCGTTGATCGTGTAATTGCGCACGTGCCCCATGTGAAGCTTGCCGCTGGGGTAGGGCAGCATCGAGCAGGCGTAGAACTTCGGACGGCTCGCATCCTCGGTCACGCGGTAGGCATCGGCGGCAGTCCATGCGGCCTGGGCCGCACGTTCGATCTCGGTCGGTTTGAATTCTGGGCTCATGTAATAAATATTATGCCCCCCAGTCGCTTCGCTCCTGCCCCCAAGGGGCGCCACGGGTCGCCCGGCGGA
>CBIHPH010000050.1:0-27600 GCA_966212105.1 uncultured Rhizobacter sp. | reverse complement strand
ACTACGGCACCTTCACGCCGCTGCAGGTGGCGGCCATCGCCGCGCTGGAGGGCGATCAGCAATGCGTGAAAGACATCGCCGCGCAGTACCAGCGCCGCCGTGACGTGCTCTACAAAGGACTGACCGAGGCCGGCTGGCCGGTGGAATGCCCGAAGGCGTCCATGTACATCTGGGCCCGCATCCCGGAGCGCTACCGTGCATTGGGGTCCCTCGAATTCGCGAGGCTGTTGCTGGAACGGGCGAAGGTCTCCGTGTCCCCCGGCATCGGGTTCGGTGACCATGGGGATGAACACGTGCGGTTCGCGCTGATCGAGAACGAATCGCGCATCCGCCAGGCGGTGCGGGGCATCAAGGCGATGTTCAAGGAGGACATGGCAGCGCGGACGTGACGAACCGCGGTGGGTCGTCGCTGTTTAGGCCGGCCCACCGCCTCAGCTCGCTTCGCATTGGTCTGAACCACCACCTCGTCCTCCCGGCGAAAGCCGGGACCCACCGCCCCGGTGGGCACCGGCTTGCGCCGGTGTGACAGGAGAGTGGGCGAGCGAGCGAAGCGTGCAATGCCTCCGCAGCGTGTGAAACACTGCACTGGCGCCGTAGGGGCCATGTCAGTGATCGCGTGGCGGGCCAGGCGAATCGGCTCAGTCTTTGAACACCCGTTCCAGCGCAGCATCGATCACGACCCCACAGGCGCTGTAGAAGAGCGAGCCCAGCAGGGCCCACGTGAAACCGGCCACCGACAGCCCGCGCAGCAATTCCGCGGCGAAGTAGAACATCAGCGCGTTGATGACGAAAAGGAATAGCCCGAGCGTGATCAACGTCACGGGAAGTGTCAGAATCACCAGCACCGGTCTGAGCAGCGCATTGAGCAAGCCCAACACCAGCGCGGCAAACATCGCCGCACCGAACCCCTGCACTGTCACACCGGGCAGCAAAGAGGCGGCGAGCAACAGCGCGGCAGCGAGCAACGGCCAGCGAATGAGCACCTTGAGCATGCGGGCGAGCATACCCCGGCGCCATGCCTTGCCCCTTGCCCGGAATGGTTGAGCTTGATCAAATGAGAATCGTTCTTGTTTCTGCTAGACTCCCGGCTGCCCGATTGACCCTTCAACCTCCCCGATGGCCGCATCCTCCCTTTCCGCTCCACCGCCGCTGACCTCCGGGTCGAGGCTGGGCGCGCGGCGCACCGATGTGCTCCAGCGCCGTGACGGACTGACCAAAGGTCAGTTGCGCGCCGTGATCGCCGCCATCGCTGCCATCCACGTGGGGGGAGGTTGGGCGCTGCTGCAGGTTCCGGCCGTGCGCGATGCCGTGGTCGAGGCGGTGCCCATCTTCGTGAACTTCGTGCCTCCGCCGCAGGTGCCCAAGGCGGAAGTTCCCCCACCGCCCCCGCCGCCGCCATCGCCGCCGCGTCCGCGACCCACGCCGAAATCGCCGCCCCCTCCGCCCACCGTGGTGGCCGCACCGCCGTCGCCTGCGCCGGCCCCGTTCGTGGCCGCGCCGCCGCCGCCGGTGCCCGTGCTGGCTGCGCCTACCCCGCCTGCGCCTGAGCCGCCGCCACCGGCACCTCCCGCGCCGCCACCGCCGCCACCTGTGCCGCAAGACCTGCCCATCTCGGCAATCCGGTATGCCCGCCAGGTCGAGCCCAACTATCCCAGCACCTCCGTCGATCGGCGTGAGGAAGGCGTCGTCATGGTGCAAGTGCTGATCGACGACAAGGGCATGCCCAACGACGTGCGCGTCGCCAAGTCATCGGGCTTTCCACGGCTCGACGCTTCTGCCGTCGATGCGGTCAAGCGCTTTCGTTTCCACCCGGCTGTGGTCAATGGGCGTCCCGCCGTGGGCTACGCCAAGATCCCAGTCGAATTCAAACTTCCGGAGTAACGCACAGTGAACACTGAAACGGCCGCCGCGGCCTCCCAGAACGCCCTCGGCTTCGCGCACTTCATTGCCCAGGCCGATGTGGTCGGCAAGTCGCTGCTCGGGATCCTGATCATCATGTCGATCGCCTCCTGGGCCATCATCGTGATCAAGGGCATCGCGCTCGTCGCCCGCAAGCGTCACAGCGAGTCGTTCCTGAACTTCTTCTGGAACGCGAGTTCGCTCGAGGCGGTCGAGCACGAGATCACCACGCACGGGGCGAACGATCCGTTCTCTCACCTGGCCATCCACGCCATCCATTCGCAGGCGCACCACGCCAAATACGGTGCGGCCAAACTCGAGGAAGCAGGTTCGTCGGGCGACTTCGTCACCCGCACCATCAAGAAGGTGCTCGATGAGGAAACCACGCGGCTCGAGAACGGCCTGGCCATTCTGGCCACGGTGGGCGCCACGGCGCCGTTCGTGGGCCTGTTCGGCACGGTGTGGGGCGTGTATCACGCACTCGTGGCCATCGGCATGAGCGGCGCCGGCACGCTGGACAAGGTGGCAGGCCCGGTGGGCGAGGCACTGATCATGACCGGCCTGGGCCTGGCCGTCGCGATCCCCGCGGTGATGGGCTACAACTGGCTCACGCGTTCGAACCGCGTGATCCTCTCGAAGCTCGATGCATTCGCGTATGAACTGCACACCTTCGTGTCGATGGGCCAGCCGCTGGCCTCGGCCAGCGAGGCGGCGCCGCTGCAGAGCGTTCGGCCCGGCCCGGGCGCCCGCCCGCGCGCGGTCTGACGGCCCGTTCAACAGGAGCATTCCATGGCATTTGCCAGCTTCGATTCCAAAAATGCCGGCGCCCCGATGGCCGAGATCAACATGGTCCCGCTCATCGATGTGATGCTGGTGCTGCTGGTGATCTTCATCGTCACCGCGCCGCTGCTGACCCAGGCCGTCAAGCTCGAATTGCCGAAGGCCAGCGCAACACCCAACATCGCCAAGGTGGAGAAGATCGAATTCGCCATCGATGCGGGCGGCAAGTTGTTCTGGAATGGCGAGCCGGTCGATCGGGCCGAGGCAGCCCGCCGCTTCGCCGCCGAAGGCAAGAAGCAGCCGCAGCCGGAAGTGCATCTGCGCGCGGACCAGAATGCCGCCTACCGGGCAGTCGCCCAGGCGCTGGCCGATGCATCCAAGGCCGGCCTGACCAAGATCGGGTTCATCAGCGAGCCTGAGACCCCTTGAGCATGGGCGCCGAACCGATCCGTCGCGACGTGCCGGTTCACGGGGAAGGGGAGTCTGCCCCCGCGCCCTGCGCCACGCGGGACCTCGTTCGCGTGCCGATACGTGCCGAGCAGCGGTCCGACGTGGTCTGCATCTCGAGCGAATCGCTGCTCGCCGGGGCGAATGAAGTGCAGATCGAACACCGCGGCGCGCTTTACCGCCTCAAACAAACCTCCCTCGGAAAACTGATCCTCACCAAATAAGGGTGAGACCCCGCACCAGCCCGCTCCTGCCAGCCCGTGCGCACGATCGAGAAATCAACGTGCCAACTTCCACGCCGCTGTCATTGCAGGAGCACCAGGCCATGTGTGATTCCCCATCCCCCAGCATCACCCCGCTGGTCCCCCCCGAGCTGCCGGCCGCCGCCGGCTCGCGCCGCAAGCGGCTGTGGGAAGTGCCCCGCAACGCCCATTGCCCCATCGTGGGGGTGTGCCTGCCCCTCGACACCTTGCGGCGCGTGGTCAACAAGGCCCTCGGCGGCGAGACGCTGGCATCGGACTACGAACTGCACGTCGGGGTGGTGACCGAATGCGCCAAGCGCAATCGGGTGACGGAGGCGGTGCAGCGCGAGCTGGAGCGACGGTGTGCGCCGGCGGTGCGTCAGTTCAGCCGCGCCAAGACGGGTGAGGCGATGATGGCGCTGTGGCAAGCCGCGGTGCAGGCCGGTGATGTGGCCGCGCCCCTGTGGGCTGCGCTGACGCACCCGCGGTGCACCGCGGAACACCACGAGCAGATCTGCTGCGACATCCACATGATTCAGCATCAGGCCGGTGCCACGGTGCGTGCAGACGTGCGGCAACTGGCGGAGGTCGCTCGGGAGAACCGGGAACTCGCGAAAGCGTTGGAGGAGGCCCGCGCCCGCGCCGTCCAGGCGCAGGTAGAGCGTGCACAGGAGCATGATCACCTCGCCGCCCAACTGATGCAGGCCCATGCCGCATCGATCCGCAAGGACACGATGATCGAATCGCTCCGGGCCGAGCTCGCGAGCCTTCGGGAGGCCATGCCCGAACTGCGTTCTCGCCTGCAGCTCGCGCAGCGCGTCACCGATCTGACGGCACGCAACCGCGCGCTGGATGCCGAAGTGGTGGAGCTTCGCCGCGGCCTTGCCGCAGCGGAACGTGAGGCTGCGGACGCTGACGCCCGGGCTGCCCAGGCGGTCCGGGCCTCGACGGAGCCCGAGGCACCGGTCGTGCGGCTGGGCGAACGCAGCGTCCTGTGCGTCGGCGGTCGGCACGGGCAGATTCCCATCTACCGTGATCTCGTCGAACGTCATGGCGGCCGCTTCAGCCACCACGACGGCGGCATCGAGGACAACGCCCGCCGTCTCGATGCCAGCCTGGCCGCGGCCGACTTCGTCATCTGCCAGACCGGATGCCTGAGCCACAACGCCTACTGGCTGGTCAAGGACCACTGCAAGCGTACCGGCAAGCGCTGCGTGTACCTTGAGCAACCGAGCGTTGCGGGCTTTGTCCGCAGCCTCGCGGCGTTGCCGGTGGAAGACGCCACGACGTCCGAAGGGGCGGTCTGACCGCACCCAATCCCGGCCCTTTTCAGTTGAGACTGATTCTCATCTGCGTTAAACTCCCATCCCGATACCTGCACGACTTCGTCGCCGCGCCGGGCATGAGCGCGGCTGCCAAGCCCGAGCTCCAAGGCAGTACGGACCCCGGGATCCGATGGACGCCAACCAGAACAATCGACAGCGGGCTTACTGGCTCAAGACGCTTCACCAGTGGCACTGGATCAGCTCGGCGCTGTGCCTGCTGGGCATGCTGCTGTTCGGCATCACCGGCATCACGCTGAACCATGCGGCCCAGATCGAGGCCCAGCCCCGGGTCACGAGCCGCACCGGGCAAGTGCCCGAGCCGCTGCTTGCCGAACTGGCCGGAGACACGAAGACCGGTCCGTTGCCGCCTGGGGTGCGGCACTGGCTTGCCACGGCGCTGAGGGTGGAAGTCGGCGACGACGCGGAAGGCGAATGGTCACCCCAGGAGGTCTATGTGGCGCTGCCGAGGCCCGGCGGGGATGCCTGGGTACGCATCGACCGCGAGAGCGGCGACACCGAATACGAGCTCACCGACCGTGGGTGGATCTCCTATTTCAATGACCTGCACAAGGGCCGCCATGCCGGTACCGCATGGCGCTGGTTCATCGACGTGTTCGCCGCCGCGGTGCTGCTGTTTTCGATCACCGGGCTCTTCATCTTGAAGATGCATGCGGCCCAGCGGCCGACCACATGGCCCATCGTGGGCCTGGGCATCGTGATCCCGGTGGTGCTGGCCCTCCTCTTCATCCATTGAGTTCCACTTTTTTGTTTTCCTGACGAGGTTTCTTCATGCGAATGCGCTGTTCCGTTGCGATGACCGCCGTGCTCGGCATGCCCTCCGTGTGGGCAGCCGACCTGACCGTCAAGGTAGAGATCCCGCGCCTGACGGTCGCCGAATACCACCGTCCTTACACGGCCATCTGGATCGAAAAAGCCGACCAGTCGTTCGCCGCGAACCTGGCGGTCTGGTACGACGTCAAGATGAAGAACAACCAGGGCAAGAAATGGCTCAAGGACATCCGCCAATGGTGGCGCAAGAGCGGGCGCGAGTTGCAGATGCCTGTCGATGGCCTGAGCGGGGCCACCCGCGCTCCTGGCGAACACGCATTGACGTTCAGCGGCAGCAAATCGCCGCTCGACAAACTGCCGGCAGGGGACTACCAGGTGGTGGTCGAGGCCGCGCGCGAAGACGGCGGCCGTGAGCTGGTGCGCGTGCCCTTTGCCTGGCCTCCTGTAGCGGCGCAATCCAACAAGGTCAAGGGCGAACGGGAGCTCGGCACCGTCTCGGTCGATGCCAAACCCTGAACGCAGACCTTCCCCGAGGACCTGGCCATGAATTCCCTGATCTCACGCGTCGCGCCCATCGCGCTGGTGGCCCTGGCCACCGTCGTGCCCTTGCATGCACAGGCCCACCGCTCCTGGATGCTGCCGTCTGCCACGGTGTTGTCCGGTGACGAACCCTGGGTGACCGTCGATGCTGCAGTCTCGAACGACCTGTTCTACTTCGAGCACAACCCGCTCAAGCTCGATGGCCTGCTCGTGTTCGCGCCGGACGGCTCCAGAGCCACGCCCGAGAACCTGAGCACTGGCAAGTACCGGAGCACCTTCGACCTGAAGCTGTCGCACCAGGGCACCTACAAGCTCGCCGTGGTCAACGATCAGCTGATCGCGAGCTGGATGGCCGGCGGAGAGACCAAGCGTGCACGGGGCACTGCGGAAGCACTTGCGAAGGAGATCCCTGCCGATGCGCAGGATCTCAAAGTGTCCCGCAACCAGTCGCGCATGGAGACGTTCGTCACCTCAGGCAAGCCGTCCGACAAGGTGCTGGCGCCGACCCACCGGGGGCTGGAGCTGATTCCCATCACGCATCCAAACGACTTGTACGCTGGAACCCAGGCCAGCTTCCGCTTCCTGATCGATGGCAAGCCCGCGGCTGGCCTGGACGTCACGGTGATCCCCGGTGGCATCCGCTACCGTGACCAGGTCGGCGATCTCAAGGCCATCACCGATGCCGACGGGAAGTTCAGCGTCCGGTGGCCGGCAGCGGGCATGTACTGGCTGACCGCATCGCAAGGCGCCGCGCCGGGTGCCGGCGGCGCCTCGGGCACGCTGGACAAGCCGGTGCGCCGCGCGGGCTACTCCGCCACGCTCGAAGTGCTGCCGCAGTAAGCCCGGAAGCCATCCTCCCATGAGGCGTGTCCTCGTTCCCTCGGACATCGACCCGGCCGGCCCGGCCTGGGGCGGGCACCTGCACACCTTGCAGGGCCGCACAATGGGCACGACATGGTCCGTGCGTGTCGCAGGGCCGTCTGCGCCGGACCTGGCCCAGTGGCAACGAGGCATCCAGGCCCAGCTCGATGCCGTCGTCGCCGAGATGAGCACCTGGGAACCGCACTCCGATCTGAGCCGGTTCAACCGCGCTCCAGCGGGCACATGGCACGTGCTGCCGCCTGCGTGCTTCGAGGTGCTCATGCTGGGTCTGGATGTGGCCCGGCGCAGCGGCGGCGCCTGCGATCCCGCTGCCGGCGCACTCGTCAACCTGTGGGGCTTCGGCCCCACGCTGCGCTACGGCGAACTCGGCTTCAAGCCTCCGACCGCAGCCGAGGTGCGCGCCGTGCATCGGCGTGGCGGGTGGCAGCGCCTGGAGATTGACGCTGCCGCGCGCCGCGTGCTGCAACCCGGGGGCATCGAGCTCGACTTCTCGGGCATCGCCAAGGGCTTTGGCGTGGACCGGGTGGCGGCGTACCTCTGCAGTCGGGGGTTGCACGATCACCTGGTCGAGGTTGGCGGCGAACTCAAAGGCTCGGGCATGAAGCCCGATGGCCAGCCCTGGTGGGTGGCGCTCGAGGTTCCTCCTTCGGAGTGCGCACTGGATGAGACGGTGGTGGCCTTGCATGGCTTGTCCGTGGCCACATCGGGGGACTACCGCCGCTTCTTCGAGTGGGGTGGCAGCCGGCACACGCACACGATCGACCCGAGAGACGGATGGCCCGTGCGCAACGGAGTCGCTTCCGTCACGGTACTGCATCCCGCATGCGTGCTGGCCGACGCATGGTCGACCGCGCTGACCGTGCTCGGTCCTGACGAGGGCCTTGAGCTGGCGGACCGCGAAAACCTGGCCGCCCACACGATCGTCCGCGATGCCAACGGGCGGCTGAGGGAACGCTGGAGCCGTGCGTTCGAGGACATGATGTCGTGATCTCCTGGGAGTGGGGCTCGGGTGCGGTCCGGCAACTCGCTGCAGCAGCGGTGGTGCTCACTTGGCTGCTGATGTGTGCTGCCATCTGGGGTGTGCGTTGGCGTGCCCGGCGAGCGCTGGAGGGCCGTCGCCGCAGGCCGGGCACCGCACCGGCGGTGCTCGTGGCCTACGCGAGCCAGACCGGCTTCGGCGAACAGATCGCCCGCCAGACGGCCGAGGCGTTGCACACCGCGGGCGTGCCGGTGCGCCTCAGCGCGCTGTCGCGCGTCACGGCCGACGATCTCGTGGCGACGGAACGGGCGCTGTTCATCGCCAGCACCTGCGGCGAAGGCGATGCCCCGGACAATGCCTCCCTGTTCGTGCGGCGGCTGATGGCGACGGCCATGCCGCTGCAGCGGCTGCACTACGGCGTGCTCGCGCTGGGTGACCGCGATTACAGGCAGTTCTGCGGTTTCGGTCGAGCCCTCGACGCATGGCTCAGCGCGACCGGCGCCGTGCCAATGTTCGAGCGCATCGAGGTGGACAACGCCGATGCGATGGCGCTGGCCGACTGGCAACACCGCCTCAGCCACCTGGCCGGCACCACCGACCTGCCCGATTGGCAGGCCCCCGCATGGGAGACATGGCGTCTGGTGGCCCGCAGGCATCTCAACGAAGGCAGTGCCGGGGGCCCCACGTACCATCTCGAAGTGGAACCGCCACCAGGCAAAGCCGCCGACTGGGCCTCCGGCGACCTCGTGCAGGTGCGCGCGCCCGGTGACCCGAAGCGTCCCCGCGAATATTCGATTGCATCCATCCGCAGCGATGGCCGGGTGCACCTGCTCGTGCGCCAGGAGCGCCGCGCCGACGGCAGCCTTGGCATGGCCTCGGGCTGGCTCACCCACGGCGCGGCGCTGGGTGACACCATCGACCTTCGCCTGCGCCCGCACCCCAACTTCCGTCTCGGCGACAACGCTGCGCGGCCGCTGATCCTGATCGGCAACGGCACGGGCATGGCGGGGCTGCGAGGTCACCTGCGCGCCCGGGCGGCGTCAGGCATGGGGCGCTGCTGGCTCGTGTTCGGCGAGCGGCAGGCAGCATTCGATTCGTATTACCGGGACGAGATCGACGACTGGTTGACGGGTGGCGTGCTGGCCCGCGCCGACCTGGTGTTCTCCCGCGACCAGCCGCAGCGCCTGTATGTGCAGGACCGCCTGCGGCAGGTGGCCCAGGCCGTGCGCGAGTGGGTTGATGGCGGGGCCGCGGTTTATGTGTGCGGCAGCCTGCAGGGCATGGCAGGCGGGGTGGACACGGCGCTGGTGGAAATCCTGGGCCAGGCTGCGGTCGACAGCCTTCTGGAGCAGGGGCGGTATCGTCGGGATGTTTATTGATGCCCCCACGTCGCTTCGCTCCTGCCCCCCGAGGGGGCGCCACGGGTCGCCCGGGGGACCCGGGCTCGCGTGTGGCTTGATGTGGGCTTCGCTTCGCTTGCCTGTCTGTCTCGCGCGGTTTGGGCGTTGCTCGCCTCGTCTCCTTGGGTTACCTGCGCCAGACGGGCGCGGCGGGGGCGGTCTTGACGGGGCCGGACACGTCGGGTCCGATTTCGCGGGTGGCGTTGGGGCCTTTGCTGTCGATGCCGATGCGGCTCGACAAGGTCGGGTGGCCGTTGCCGCAGCCGCCGATGCACGCGGGCACGTAGGTGGGTGTGTTCGCTGCAGGCACAGCGGCGAGGTTGGGGCTCGTGTTCAGGCTGTGGACGTCCCACGAGGCGGCCTGGGCTGCCGCCAGGGTGCTGAACTGATCACTCCAGGTGGCGGTACCGCCGCAGCGGTTGTAGTCGAACGCAGCGAACCAGGCCAACGGCTTGCCGTTCGTCATGAAGCATTTCGCAGCCGCATTGGCGGTTGATGGAAACACGATCAGGTTCGACACCACGGCATGGTTCTGTGAGTTCACGTCCAGATGGATGGCCCTGCTCAGGTTGTTCACATGCCCCATGTAGAGGAAGTTGTTCCTGATTTTGGCGTGGCCATCGGCGCGGTCGCTTGCATTGGGCCCTGTGCCATCGGGCACCGCAATGCCGATGGTGGTGAAGGCGTGAGGCGTTGTCCAGGCGATGCTGTTGTTCTCGATGACCGCACCGTCGCAACTGTTGCACGAGATGCCGACGCCGCCCACGTTGACCAGGCGATTGCCGCGGATGACGAGGTTCTTGAAACTGGTGAACTGCCTGGCGTCGGGATACGAGTTGGCCTGGATGCCGTAGCACCCACCCGAGGCCTGGGTCTCTTCGATGTAGTTGTTTTCGATCGTCAGGTCGTCCATCCACTTGTGCGCGACCAGCGACGTGGCCTTGCAGCCAGAGCCGTCGTCGTTGGCCTGCTTGAGCACGTTGCCGCGGACCGTGATGCCGCGGGTGTGCATCGCACCGCCGGACAAGTAGATATTGTGATCGTAGGTTTGCCGGTAGAAGCCGTTCTGGATGAACTGGTTGTTTTCGATGAGGATGTCGTCACCGCCGCCGTACCACCCCTGACCGCTCAGGTTGGTGAAGAGGTTGCCCCTGACGACCCATTGCTTGCTGAGGGTCCCGGCGCCGCCCGGCTCCATCGCGATGCCCAGCGCGAAGCCGTGGACTTTGTTGTTCAGGAAATTGACACCTGTGGAGCCGCCATAGGCTTCGAGCCCGCTGCCGACATAGCTCACTCCGGCCGTGACGGTGCCATGGTTGCCACCGCGCAGGTCCATGCCCTGGATCGTGAGGAAGTGCTGGCCGCCTGGAAGGTAGATGCCTTCGTCGCTGCCCGGTGTGCCTGGCCAATGGATGATCGGGGCTGCACATGCACCGCATCCCTTCGGTGGCGTGTACGGCTGGATGGTGAGGCCCGCGCCTGCGGCCGCCGCGGAATACCCCGGCACGATCGTCGTGTTCGAATGCGCCCAGTAGCTTCCCTTTGCAAAGTTGAGGTTGACGCCCCCGGCCGGAAGTCCGGTCGTGTTGAACCCGCTCATGTCACGCTTCGGGCCGTAGGCCGGGTTGGCGGTGACGCCATCGTCGAGAAAGCCGGGATAGCGGCTGAGGCCGTTCTTGCTGTTGTCGACGGGGCACGTGGCGGCAAGGGCCGTGTCGTAACCGGCATCACACGGCATGAAGTAGTAGTTCGTGACCGCATGCGCGGCGCTCGAAGATGCCACGATGATGGAAAGAGCAAACGCCTTCAGCAAGTTTTTCATCGACGTCGTTGTCATTGCGCGGTTGCCGAGAATTCAGTGGAGGGGCTCGACAGGTTGCCGCTGGTATCCACGGCATAGACCACGAAGTAGTAGGTGGTGCCCACGCTCAGGCCGGTGACCGTGTTTGCCGGAAGGACCCCAGTGCCCATGATGTCCTTGCTTCCCACGGCATAGTCGCCCGGCGTCGTTCCCCACTTGATGCGCGACGTCGAGAAATCGGCCAAGGCCGTGTTGTTGCCGTCCATGACGGGCGTGGCCCAGGAGGGCAGGGTCACGGACCCGTTGCCGGCGGATGCCGATGATGCTGGCCCTGGTGCTGGTGCTGGTGCCGGTGTGGAGGCCGATGCCGATGCAGGCGCAGCGTCACTGCCGCCACCATTGCCACAAGCTGCCAAAGTGCCCGTCAAGACGTGGGCCCAAACCAGCCTCTGGAGCGGTCGCTGCCGATTGTTCATGTTCTTGTTCCCCTGAGAGTGAACGCAGGACAGTTGCTCCCGCGACGATTGCTCATTGAGTTTTGTTGTCATCGAAACGCGAGTGCCCACTCCAAACCACCGTAGTGCACCATCGTCACTGCAACGGTGCTGTTGTGGCCCCCGTCTGCCTGCTCGGCACGGTGTTGGCAGACACGGCTTGCAACGAGTCTGACACTGTTGCTGCGTTCATGGAACCAGCCATGCATCTCTCGCATGGACCTGCCCTTCGGACCCTCCCGCACAAGACGCAGGGGGTCAACCACGGTGCCGCCATGTATGTCTGCGGCAGCCGTGCAAGGCACGGCGGCTGGCGTCGACGCCGCCCTCACGGAGGCCGCTATCGACGTGATGTTGATTGAAGCGGTCCGCGCATCAGCGTGCCGCCTTCGCCATCAGTTGCTGAACCTCCGTCTTCGGCGGGGCACCGAACAGCCGCCGGTATTCGCGGCTGAACTGCGAGGGGCTCTCGTAGCCGACGCGGTGGCCGGCGGTGGCAGCGTCGAGGCCATCGGCCAACATCAGCCGGCGTGCGTGATGCAGCCGCAACTGCTTCTGGTATTGCAGCGGTGACATCGAAGTCACCTGCTTGAAGTGGTGGTGCAGGCTCGACGCGCTCATGTGCGCCACCTCGGCAACCTCCTGGATGCGCACCGCTTCCGCATAGCGGCGCTTGAGCAGATCGACCGCGCGTGCAATGCGCTGGGCATGGCTGTCGGCTGCGGCCAGTGCGCGCAGCTGCAGCCCGAGTTCGCCGGTCAGCATGCGGTAGTAGATCTCGCGAACGGCCAGCGGGGCGAGCACGGGCGCATCCTGCGGCGTGCGCAGCAGGCGCACGAGGCGCAGCACCGCTTCCAGCAGCGGCTCGGACACCCGCGAGACGCGCAGGCCACAGGGCGCCTCACCCTCGGCAACCGCGGGCGCCGCTTCCAGCATGAGGCTGCTCAGCTCGCGCGGATCGACATTGAGACGCACGCACAGATAGGGCTTGTCGGCGCTGGCCTCGACCACGTGAGCCTGCGGCAGCATGGTCACGGAGATCACCAGGTAGTTGAGCGCGTCGTAGACCAGCAACTGCGAGCCCAGCCGCGCATGCTTGCGGCCCTGCAGGACGACGCACAGCCCCGGCTCGTAAACCGCCGGCAGCGACTGGGCAGGCGCACTCATGCGAATGAGCTGCAAAGGTTCGATCGCGGTCTCGTGCAGGCCATCGTGCGGCGCAAAAACCTTGACCAGCTCGATCAATTCTTCGGCAATCGTCATGGCGGCCATTGTGACCCGCGGCGTCGAAACCCCGCAGCACGCTCGGAGGATCAGGCAAGGACCGGCGAGCATCGGGCTAACGCAGTCACGCCACCGGCGCCTACGCTGACAGCCATCGTTCACTCATCGCATGGAGCAGCACATGACAAGGATTCCCCGTCGCCAGCTCGGCCGCCAAGGCCTCACCGTCTCGACCATCGGCCTCGGTTGCATGGGCATGTCGGACTTCTACGGCCCGGCCGATGAAGAGGCCTCTCTCGCCGTGCTGAACCACGCCATCGACATCGGCGTGAACTTCCTCGACACGGCCGACATGTACGGCGTCGGCGCCAACGAGCGCCTGCTGTCGCGGGTGCTCGAGAAGCGCCGCAACGAGATCGTCATCGCCACCAAGTTCGGCAACATGCGCGCAGAAGATGGCACGCACCTGGGCGTGAACGGCCGACCCGAGTACGTCCGCAGCGCTTGCGAGGCGAGCCTGAAGCGCCTCCAGGTCGAGCACATCGATCTGTACTACCAGCACCGCGTGGACCCCCATGTGCCCATCGAGGACACCGTGGGCGCCATGGCCGACCTGGTGAAGGCCGGCAAGGTGCTGCATCTGGGCCTGTCCGAGGCCTCTTCCCAGACGATCCGCCGTGCCGCCGCCGTGCACCCGATCGCCGCGCTGCAGACGGAATATTCACTGTGGACCCGCGACGTCGAGGCGGAGATCCTGCCGCTGTGCAAGCAACTCGGGATCGGCTTCGTGCCTTACTCGCCGCTCGGCCGTGGCTTCCTCACCGGTGCGATCCGCGATCTCGACGCGCTGGCGCCGGGAGACTGGCGGCGCAGCAACCCGCGCTTCCAGGGAGACAACATGGCGCACAACCTCGCGCTCGTCGATGCGGTGAAGGCGCTGGCCAGGAAGCGGGGCTGCACGCCGGCCCAGTTGGCCCTCTCGTGGCTCCTGCACCAGGGCGAGCACATCGTGCCGATCCCCGGCACGCGTAGCATGGCGCGACTGGACGAGAACGCGGAAGCCGTATCGATCACGCTGACGGCCGAGGAAGTTCGCTACATCGGCGAAGTACTTCGACAAAGTCCGGTCGCCGGCCTGCGCTACGCCCCGGCAGGCATGGCGGCGCTCGATGCCTGACGGCGACAAGCGCTGATCGTCACCGCCGCATGTTCATTGAACAAGAACTTCGCTCCACTGTGCAGCGCGTTCCTTTGCGGTGGTGCTTCCTTGCGCGGCGGCCTTGCGCATCAGGTCCAGTGCGATCGCGTTGTTCTTTCTGATGTGATCGGGGCCGTCAGCAGAAGCGTTGGTGGAGACGTAGAGGTAGGCCAGTGCTTCCTGGGCCGCGGCATCCCCCTGGTCGGCCGCCTTTTGCAGCCAGGCCTTTGCCTTCTCCAGGTTCACCGGCGTGGCGATGCCCAGCGCCAGGTGACGCCCCACCTGGCGCTGGGCCATCGCGTCGCCCGTCTCCGCGGCCTGGGTCCACCAGTCGAGGGCCGCGACAGCGTCCTGATCGATGCCTGCGCCGGTGCCACATCGGATCGCCATGGCGATCTGGGCCTGGACATCTCCCAACTTGGCATGCTGCTGTTGTGCCTCGACGATCTCTGCGTCCGTTGCCGGCATCGCTCCCCATGGGAAGTAAGAGGCCAGGCCGGCGCTGGCCTCACTCTGGTCGATGGCATCAGCACTCCGGTACAGAGCCATCGCCTCTTTGTGATCCGTACCCTGCACGAGCTTGGCGAGCTTCACCATCGAACGACCATCCTTGTGGTCGACGCCCTTGCGGTACCACATTGCAGCCCGCCCCAGGTCGAGCGGGAGGTGGGTGCCGTTCGAATAAGCCTCACCCAGCTGATAGGCAGACTCGCCGTCACCTGCACTGGCGGACTTCGTCAGCCATTCAACCGCTTTGGACGGATCCGGCTTGATGTGGGCACCATCGTGACCCATCAAATAGATGGCGCCAAGATCGCCCTGCGCGGGCACGTACCCTTGCTTGGCAGACTTCTCGAGCCATGCCAGCGCCTGCATCAGGTCTTGTTGCTTGCCGAACCCGCGGAAGGCCGCGCCAAACATGGCATGCTGCATCGAGGCGTCGCCGGCCGCAGCCGCCTTCATTCGCCAGTAGCCGGCCTTCTGCCCGTTGGGCGGAAGCTCTCCGCCAACCTCGTACATGCGCGCTGCAGCGGCCATCGCTGGCACATCGCCCTTGGCCGCTCTCGCAAGCATGTTCTTCGTTTGAACCGAGGGCCGCAAGTCCTCAGGCAACCAATCCGCGTCGGATGCCGCGGACCGCGCCGACATGCACGCACTGCCCTGGAAACGCTCCAGCGCCTCGCCCGCATCCCCCTCGGAGAGAAAGGGAGCGCCGCCTCCCACGGGGGGAGGACCACCGGGCCCGAGCCTCTTGGCGATGACCTTCTCGCACAGCGCGACAGGAACCGGTTTTTTCTCGATCAGGCACTTTTTCTGTGCAGGCTCGAAGTCCATGCTGCTGTAAATGCGCATGCGTTGCGCCCGGGGCATCTGGTTGAGCCACGTCTGCATCGACGGCGTGTCCCAGTTCTGAGTCATGCACACATTCGCCGCATACATGTCGATGATGAAACCCACTTGGGCCTGGGAGCCGACCGGCCAGAGAAAAGCAACAGCGGCCAAGGCAGCGAAACGTTGGGGAGCGGTCATGAGTCGTCAGGGGCGTGATTCACTTGGGGTCACAGGCATCGTCACACCTCGCTCCACTGCCTGAGCAGGTTGTGGTAGTGACCCGTGAGTCCGACGACTTCGTCGCAGTCGCCGACGCGTTGGCGCAGTGCCTGGATGTTTCGATCGAGTTCGTACAGCATGCTGCGCTGCCAGTCGTCCCGCACCATGCTTTGCACCCAGAAGAATGAGCTCACCCGCGCGCCGCGGGTGACCGGCGCGACACGGTGCACGCTGGTGGCGGGGTAGAGAATCAGGTCCCCCGCGGGCAGCTTCACTTCGTGGGTGCCGTAGCTGTCGCTGACGATGAGTTCGCCGCCGTCGTAGTCTTCCGGGTCGGTCAGGAACAGCGTGCAGGAGACGTCGGTGCGCAGCCGCAGCGTGGTGCCGGGTACGGCGCGAACGGCGCCGTCGATGTGGTCGCCGTAGTGTTCACCGCCCTCGTAGCGGTTGAAGAGCGGGGGCACGGTGCGCAGCGGCAGCGCGGCCGAAAAGTACAGCGGATGCCGGGCCAGGGCCTGAAGGATCAGCGCACCCAACTCCTGGGCCACCGGCGAGGTCTCGGGCAGCTGCCGGTTGCGCTTGACCTGCGCACCTTGAGGGCCCACGGTTTCGCGCCCGTCCACCCACTGCGTGGCATCCAGGCGCCTGCGCATGTTTGCCACATCGTCGGCCGTGAGCACTTCAGGCACGTGCAACATCATGATCGGGAAACTCCAGCAAAAAAGGGCCTCTTCGTGAGAAGAGGCCCTGAGTGTCGCATTGGCGTGCGTCAGAACTTCAGATTGGCGGTCAGCGTGGCCTGGCGTGGTGCACCCAGCACGTACCGTGAGCCGCCGTTGTTCATGCTCTGGATGTAGTCCTTGTCTGCCAGGTTGTAGATGTTGAGCTGCAGCGAGACGTTCTTCGTGACCTCATAGGACGCCATGGCATCGAACACCCAGTAGCTCGGGATCGAGGGCAGGTTGGTCGAGATGTTGTTGTTGCTGTTGCGAACCACCGACCGCTGGTAGCGGGCGCCAGCGCCCACGGTGACGCCCAATGGCAGCTTGTACGTGGTCCACGATGTGAACGACACCTTCGGCGACCAGGCCAGCGAGCTGCCCTGTTGCGTGGCCGTGTTGGCGCGGGTGGTGGTGTTGATCTCCGTGTCGAGGAACGCAATGCCGGTGTTGATCTGCCAGGCGCTGGTCAGCATGCCGGCGGCGCCCAGTTCGAGGCCCTTGACCGTCTTGTCACCTGCCTGGAAGGGGGCACCGGTGATCGCATCGGTGTCCACGACGTCGTTCTTCACTTCGCTTTTGAACAACGCGGCGGTCAGTGCCAGCCGGTTGTCGAGCAGCTCCCACTTCGTGCCCAACTCGATGCTTTTCGCTTCGGCCGGGTCGAGGTTCGGGCTGTTGATGTTCGTTGCCGATGCGTTCAACGCGAAGCTGTCGCTGCCGGGAGGTTTCTGCGCCGTGGCATAGGCGAGGTAGACGCTGCCGTTCGAAGCCGGTTTCCAGAGGCCGCCAGCCTTCCAGGTCACCAGGTTGCCGGCCTTCGACAGGCTTTGCGGTGCGAGCGTGCCGGCGGTCGGGCCCTCGACAACGTTGTCGGACGTGGTCTTGTATTTCTCGAAGCGCACGCCTCCCGTGAGGTGGAAAGAGTCGGAAAGCTTCAGCGTGTCGAAGGCATAGACAGCGGCCGTTGTCGTGGCGCCAGACGTGCGCTGGCCGTTCGGGAGGACGGGGGCGAACGTGTCGTTGGGGTTCGGGTTGTACAGGCTCCCGCACAGCGCTTGGGAGGTGGCGCTACTGCGGCAAGGCGTCTGCCCAAAGCTGGAATAGTCGGCAGCCAGGATGACGTTCGTCTGCTTCTCGTGCATGAACTCGATGCCGGAAGTCAGCGAGTGCTTGATGGCGCCCGTGGCGAACTCTGCGCTCAGGTTCGTCTGGTTCGTCAGGATCTGGTTCTCCTGGTCCTTGCCCTGGCGCGTGCGGCCGACCTTCCAGGTGGATGGATCGCTCGACGAGGCGCCGGCTGCGGGTTGCGTGCCGTCGATGAACACACTGTTGACGCCGGTCAGCACGTAATTTTGCTCGGTGCGGCCGAAGCGTGAAACGTTTCGCAGCGTGACCCCCGGTTTCAGATCATGTTCGAAGCGTGCGGTGAACATGTCGGCCTTGACGCGGTTGAAGTCGTCCAGCGAACCGTAATAGTTGCGTTCCGAAACGGGTGGCGCGTCGACGTTCGCGATGTAGCCGGAGCGCCCGAAGGTCGAAATGCCACCGTCAGGGCGGTTGTCCTGCTCCACGTGCAGGTAGTACAGGTAGGCGCGGGTCGGCGAGTTCAGCCCCAACGCGAGCGACGGGGCAAACGCCCAGCGATCATTCTTCACCCAGTCGCGGCGCGCCTTGCCGCTGTCTTCCTTCATCAGGTTCAGGCGGACGGCGGCGCCGTCGCCGAGCGTTGGCAAGGTCTCGTTGACATCGACGGTCAGGCGCTTCTTGTCGCCGCTGCCCACCGTCACGGAGCTGTTGGCGAAGGAGTCCAGCGTAGGCAGCTTGGTCGAGAGGTTGACGTAGCCGGTCGGCGAGCCGCGCCCGATGTCCGCCCCCGCCGGTCCCTTGACCACTTCGATCTGTTCGAGGTTGAAAACGTCGCGGCTGATGGTGCCGATGTCGCGGATGCCGTCGACAAAGATGCTTTGCTGCGTGTCGAACCCGCGCATGAAGATCGAATCACCCGTCTGCGTGTTGCCGTTCTCGCCCATCTGGAACGTGATGCCCGGCGTGTTCTGCAAGGCTTCGATCAGCGTCGTGGCACCTTGCTGCAGCAGGATTTCCTTCTTGATGACCGTGATGGTCTGCGGCGTGTCGACGAGCGGTTGGGTGAACTTGGGCGACGACGACTTGTCGGCCTTGTAGTCGTTCTGAACGGCGGCCTTCACCTTGACCGCCGGCAGCGTTTCGGCCTTGTCGGCTTGCTGTGCCAGCACGGCCACGGGAGCGGCCATCAGCGCGAGGGCGGCGGTGGTCTGCGAAAGCCGCGAGGGCAGGGCGCGCGCAGCAGGGTGCTTGCGGCTTGTGATGTGAGCCATGGCTCCGGTACTCCAACGACGTATTGATGATTTTTCTCAGCCGGCGCGGAGCTCTCCGCACGCCAGTGGGCGCAGATAATAATCATTCTCATTAACGTTCGTCAAGAAGTGTGTTGCATTTCAAGCAAGCGCCCGCCGCCGACGAAGCGGCGGGTGCCTTTCAGTAGGGGCGCGTCAGCCCTGCGACCGGGGTGCCGTGGTGGGGTCGCCCGGGGGCAGCGCCCACCCGCCGCCGAGCGCCTTGAACAAGTCAATGGCAGAGGTCAGACGAGACAAGCGGATCTGCGCCAGCGCATCCTCCGCGGTGAACAGCGTGCGCTGGGCATCGAGCAATGTGCTCAGGCTTTCGACCCCTTCGCGCAATTGCACTTCAGACAGGTTCAGCGCGCGCTGGGCTTCATCGCGGATCACGAGCTGCGTCTGCTCCTGTTCCCGGAAGCGGCCCACGTTGCCGAGCGCGTCGTCTACCTCCTTCAGCGCGGCGTACACGTTCCTGCGATAGCCCTCGACGAGCTGGCGGCGCGAGGATTCGTTGACCTTCACCTGGTTGCGCTGGCTGTCTGCGTTGAACAGCGTGCGCAGGAACGAGGCGGCGATTTCGACGCTGTAGGCGGGGTTCGCGAGCTTGAGCAGGGCATCGGTCGCCAAGCCGGCCGAGCCCGACAGCGAGATCGTGGGCAGCAAGGCCGCACGGGCGGCCGCCACATCGGCATCTGCCGCGGCCAATGCGGCTTCGCTGGATGCGATGTCGGGCCGCCGCGTCAGCAGGTCCGACGGCAGGCCGGGGCTCACCTCGGGCACGGCGGTGGCTGTGAAATCGGTGGCCGCGACCGTGAAGCCCTGCGGCGCCCGACCGAGCAGGATCGCCAGTGCGCTCAGCGACTGCCGCTCCAGCACTTCCAGCGGCAGGATGGCCGCACGCTGGGTCAGCACCGTGGTGCGCTGCCGGCTCTGGTCGAGCGCGGAGGCGGCGCCGTTGCGGTACCGCGCCTCGACGATCGAACCGAGCTTTTCGGCGATCGCGAGGTTCCGTCGGGCCACATCGAGCCGGATGCGGGTGGCGATCACCTGGAAGTACGCATTGGCCACGCCTGAGGTCAGCGACAGCCGGGCCGATTCGAGGTCGTAGCGGCTGCCGCGCAGCACGGCTTGTGAACTGCTGTTGACGGCTGCCACGCGGCCCCACAGGTCGATCTCGTAGTTGATGCCGATGGACGCACTGGTGTGCTGTGAGCCCGTGCGTGGCTGGTCCTTCGAGCGCGCGTAGCCGGCGCTCGTGTCGGCGCTCACGCTCAGTTGCGGGTACAGGGACGAGCCCGCGAGCCGGGCCGCCAGTTCGGCTTGCGTGACCCGCTCGGCGGCGATGCGCAGGTCGGGGCTCGCCGCCTGGGCTTCGTCGATGAGCCGCACGAGTTCGTCAGAACGGAAGCCTCGCCACCAATCGCGTTCGAGCGCACGGGTGGAGGCGCCGGCGAAAGACGCTTCGGTCCACGCGTCCGGAAGGTTCAACGGGGGCCGTGTGGTGTCGATGGGGGTGGCACAAGCGGCCAGCGTGGCGGCGGCGGCCAGCGCGATCAGGCGTGCGCGCCGCAGGGGAGTCATGCAGGATTTCATGGGCAAGGGATCATTCCGCCGACAACGCCACGACGGGGTCGAGCTTGGCCGCCTTCTTGGCCGGCAGGTAACCGAACACGAGACCGGTGGCGAACGCGCAGCCGAAGGCCAGCACGACCGGCAGCACGGAGTATTGGATGGGGGTGCCGAACGCATCGATGATGGCCGCGGCGGCCAAGCCACCGGCCACGCCGATGGCGCCACCAAGGGCCGACACCACCACCGCCTCGATCAGGAACTGCTGCATGATGTTCGCTTCCCGGGCGCCGGTGGCCATGCGGATGCCGATCTCGCGCGTGCGTTCGGTGACGGACACCAGCATGATGTTCATCACCCCGATGCCGCCCACGAGCAGCGAGATGGCCGCGATGGAGCCGAGCAGGATGGTCAATGTGTTCTGCGTCTCCACGGTGGCCTCGATGATGGACGCCATGTTGCGGATCTGGAAATCGACGATGCCGTGGCGTTCCGTCAGCAGTGTTTCCACCGCGGCCTGCGTTTCATCGATGCGTGCGACATCGTCCACCGCCACCGTGGCGTTGCGCAGATACCGCTGGCCGGACAACCGCAGGCTGCTCGTCGCGTACGGCACGAACACGACATCGTCCTGGTCCGTGCCCATGGGTGACGCGCCGCGCGGGCTCATCACGCCCACCACCTGGAACAGCAGGTTGTTGATCAACACGAACTGGCCCACTGGCTCCGTGTCCGGGTACAAGGCCTTGGCCACGGTTTCGCCGAGCACGGCGACGGTGGCATATCGACGTTCGTCCTCCTCGCTGAAGAAGCTGCCCTTGGCAACCGGCCACTGCCGCGCGATCGGGAACTTGTACGACGTGCCGTTGACGCTGGTGCTGACGTCGGACGTTTCGACCCGCAGGGTGGCGGTGCTGGTTTGCTCGGGGACGGCGGCCAGCACGTTCGGCACCTCGTCGACCGCATAGACGTCGGCGAGCACCAGCGTGGCCGTGTTGGTGAACCCCCGCTGGTTCGGCGCGCCGGGGCGCACGAGCAGCAGGTTCGATCCCATCGCGCTGATGCGGTCGATCACTTGCTGCTTGGCCCCGTCGCCGATGGCGAGCATCGCGATCACCGATCCCACGCCGATCACGATGCCCAGCAGCGTCAGCGCGGTCCGGAAGATGTTGGCCCGCAGCGAACGAAACGCCATGCGCGCCGCCTCGACGATGTCGCCGATGTGCGTGCCCTCCCGGGGCACCACCGGCCGCGCGAATGGCTGCTGGGTGGGGGAGACAGGCGCAGGCCCCTGGTCGGACAGGATGTTGCCGTCGCGGATCTCGATCAGGCGATGCGCATGGTCTGCAACTTCCCGGGCGTGCGTGATGAGGATGACGGTGTGCCCGCGAGCCGACAGGTCGGCCAGCAGGCGCATCACGTCGGCCCCGCTCTTGCTGTCGAGCGCGCCGGTGGGTTCGTCGGCGAGGATGATGCGCCCGCCGTTCATCAACGCGCGCGAGATCGACACCCGCTGCTGCTGGCCGCCGGAGAGCTGGTTGGGGCGGTTCGCCAGCTTGTCCTGCAGGCCGAGTTCGGTCAGCAGGTCCTTCGCGCGCTCATGCCGTTCCGCGGTGTCCAGGCCGGAATAGATGGCCGGCACCTCGACGTTCTCGGCCGCGCTCGCGCTCGGGATCAGGTGGTAGCTCTGGAAGACGAACCCGAAGTCGTCGCGGCGCAGCCGGGCGCGTTCATCGCGGTCGAGCTGCGACACATCGCGGCCCATGAAGTGGTAGGTGCCCGTGCTCGGCCTGTCGAGGCAGCCGAGGATGTTCATCAGCGTCGACTTGCCCGAGCCGGATGCGCCCATGATGGCCACGAATTCGCCCTCGTAGATGTCGAGGTCGACGCCATGGAGCACGGTGACGGCCAGCTCGCCGTTCTGGTACGTCTTCGTGACGCCCTTGAGCTGGATCAGCGGCACCTCGCCGGCCGGGCGTTCACGCCGGGTCAACGGGGCGGTGTCTGGAACGCGTTCCATCAACGGCTCCTGCCGCCGCCGGCGCCCGGCGGCATGCCGCCCGGGCCCTGCTGCAGGCCGCCCGGCATGCCCTGCTGCGCGTTTTTCTGTGCAGCCGGCGGTGGCTTCAGGCCGGCGATGACCTCCTCGCCTTCCTTCAAGCCGGACAGGACCTGGGCCTGCACCCGGGTCGTCACACCCAGTTCGACCTGGCGTTCCTCGATCCGGCCGTTCGCATCGATGACCTTGACCGTGCCGCGGCGCGGTCCGCGCGGGCCGGTGGCGCCGACGAACCCGCCGCTCATGCCGCGCTGGGCCGGTCCTGATGCCGCGGAAGCCGGGATGTCGGCGGCAGATGCCCTGGCGGCAGCATGCCGGGGGGCGGATGCGGCGGCTTCCTGCGAGGGCGGCGGCATATCGCTGGCGGCTTCACGTTGCGCGCGGCGGCGTTCGCGCATCGCCTGGCGTTCCTCGGGGCTGGCAGCGGCCGAGCGGCCAGAATCGCTCCCGCGCGGGGCTGACGCGGAGTCGGTGGCAGCATCGCTCGCGGCGCGTTCTCGCCGGCCGCCACGGCCACCGGCGCCGCCCTGGCCACGCTGCATCGTCACGGCCGAGGTGGGAACGAGCAGCACATCGTGCGCGGATGCGGCGACGAAAAACACCTGCGTCGTCATGTTCGGCATCAGCGCATTGTTGGTGTTCGACACGTCGAACAGCGCGTTGTAGAGCACCACGTTGTTCGTCACCGTGGGCGTCGGTTCCACCTTGCGCAGCGCGCCGTACCAGCGCCGTCCCTGGCCCCCGAGCGTGGTGAAGTACACCTCCATGCCCTTGCGCAGCTTGGAGACTTCGGCCTCTGACACCTGCGTCTGCACGGTCATCGTGTTCAAGTCGGCCACCCGGAGAATCGTGGGGGCCGACTGGTTCGCGTTCAGGGTCTGCCCCTGCCGGGCCGTGACCGATACGACGGTCCCCGACATTGGCGCGTAGATCCTGGCGTAGTTCAGATTGGCTTCGTCCGCCCGCAATGTCGATTCGGTCTGCTCGATCTGGGCCTGCACGGCGGCCACCTGGGCCTTTGCGGCGCGCAATGCGGTTTCGGCCTGCTGCAGCGATTCCTGCGTGGTGGCGTCGGCCGCCATCAGATTGCGCTGGCGCTGGGCCTGCACCACTGCCAGTTCCAATGCGGATTGCCGCTCCAGCAGCGTGGCCCGCTGGTTGCGAAGGCCGGCCCGGCGTGCATCCACCGTGGCCTTGAGCACCGTGGGATCGATCTCGGCCAGAAGATCGCCTTCCACCACCATCGAGCCCACCTCGACGTGCAACTTCTTCAACTGCCCCGACACCTGGGCGCCGACGTCAACGTAGTCGCGAGGCTGCACGGTGCCCGTGGCCGTCACCAGATCCTCCAGGTCGCCCTTCTGAACCGTGGCGATCTGGTACAGCTCCCTGGGGTTGTTCCCGTTGGCGAAGCGGGTCCAGCCCGCGTACCCCGCCCCGACGAATGCCAGCACCAGCACGGCCGACACATAAGGATTCAACACCCGCCGAACCCAGGATTTGCGAGGAGCAGAAGAAGCATTCATGAACGAGAGAACCGAAGAGAGTCCCAGTGACCGCATCAGTGTGGCCACCGAATGCATACCCACTGAGGAAGGAAAAAGGAGATGCCGTAAAGAAATGTAATCAACTTCCGACAAGGGCCGACTTCCACAGTCTTTGCCCGATTGCCGCTTAGTCTGCTGCCATGTCCTTCATGCATCACCCCGGCGTCGCTGTTTCACGCTGGCGATGGCCCGCCCGCTTCGACAGCCTGCGCATCAAGTTGTTCCTGGCGATCGCCGGTGCCAACGCGGTGCTCGCGTTGGCCGCCTTCCTCGTTTTCAGCTGGAGCTTCGACCAGGGCTTCGTCGAATACCTGAACCGCGCCGACGAAGCGCGGCTGCAGCCGCTGATCGTCCGGCTGGCCGAAGGCTATCAGCATGAAGGCCAGTGGCAGTGGGTTG
Source organism: uncultured Rhizobacter sp. (assembly GCA_966212105.1). GTDB lineage: Bacteria > Pseudomonadota > Gammaproteobacteria > Burkholderiales > Burkholderiaceae_C > Rhizobacter. The sequence continues at coordinate 3,375 of CBIHPH010000050.1, read as the reverse complement.
CCGAAGACCGCAAACGCTGGTTCGATCTGTTGCGCGAGGTGCTGGGTACCCGAGGGTCGCGGCGCGGTGACGATGGTGCCCCGGCCGAACCCACGGCCTCCTCCCCGCCGCCGTATGGCAGGCCGCCGCCCGATTCGCTGCTCACGATCGATCCACGCCTGATGCTTTTCGATGCCGACGGGCGATTGCTCGCGGGGCGCCCGGAAATGGCGTCCGAAGCCGTCCGCCGCCCGATCGCAAGCGACGGCCGGGTCGTCGGATACCTCGGCTACGTCCCGAGGTTGAAGACCGTCGCCTCGCTCGAAAAACTGTTTTCGTCCCAGCAGAACCACAAGTTCGCGGCGATCGCGGCGGGCCTGTTGATCGCGGGCCTGGTCGTCAGTGCGCTGCTCGCCTGGTGGCTGGCCAGGCGCATCCGGCGTCTCGCGCAGGGGGCGCACGCGCTGATCCAGGGCCAATACGACGTGCGCGTCGACGCCTCCGGGAACGACGAGCTGTCCCGGCTCTCGCAGGATTTCAACCACCTTGCCCAGACGCTGGAGGCCGCGCAGCGCGCGCGCCAGCAGTGGATTGCTGACATCGCCCATGAATTGCGCACCCCGCTTGCTGTGCTGCGTGCGGAAATCGAGGCCCTGCAGGACGGTGTGCGGCCGCTCGGCATCGCCAGCCTCGGCTCGCTCGCGCAGGAAGTGGGGCAACTGTCTCGGCTGGTCGACGACCTGCGTCTGCTGTCGCTGTCGGACATGGGGGCGCTGACGTACTACAAAGAGCCGGTCGATCTGAGCGAGTCTGTCGAAGACATCCTCGCAGCCCAGCGTGGCGTGCTGCACGACAAGGGCTTTGCCGTGAGCTTCGATGCGGGTGATCGCCCCACCGTGTCAGGCGATCATGCCCGCCTGGCGCAAGTGTTCGGAAACCTGCTCCAGAACACGCTGCGCTACACGGATGCGCCGGCGCGGCTCGACGTGCGGGTGCGGCGTGAAGGCGCGCACGCCCTGGTCATCTGGCAAGACTCAAGCCCCGGTGTCCCCGAAGCGGAACTGGCGCGCTTGACCGAACGTCTCTACCGCGTCGAAAGCTCCCGCAGCCGCGCGGGTGGCGGATCCGGTCTGGGCCTTGCCATCGCACAAGCCATCGTTTCGGCGCATGGCGGTGCCATGGCTGCCGAACCGAGTCCGCTCGGCGGCCTGTGCTGGCGCGTGCGGTTCCCTTTGCTTGAAGCTGGAGGCCCCCATGAGTGAGCGGATTCTCATCGTCGAGGACGAGGACAAGATCGCCGACATCCTGCGCGACTACCTCGTGCAGCACGGCTTTCAGGTGTTCCGCCTGTCGCGGGGCGATGACGTGGAGGAATGGATGCGCCAGCATGGCGCCGATCTCGTGCTGCTCGATCTGATGCTGCCGGGCAAGAACGGGCTGGACGTCTGCAAGGCCTTGCGCCTGCAAAGCCAGGCGGCCATCGTGATGGTGACCGCCCGGGTGGAGGAGATCGACCGCCTGCTCGGCCTCGAACTCGGCGCCGATGACTACATCTGCAAGCCGTTCAGCCCGCGCGAAGTCGTGGCGCGGGTGAAGGCCGTGCTGCGCCGAACCCATGGGGGCGCGCACCCGGCCGATCAGGAACTCGTGCTGGACGATGCCGGTTGGCGCGCGATGCTTGCCGGGCGCGACCTCGGCCTCACGGCCGTCGAATACCAGTTGCTCAAGGTGCTGGCGGCGCAGCCCGGTCGCATCTTCTCGCGAGAGCAACTCATGGATGCGATGTACCGCGACACGCGCGTGGTGTCCGACCGCACCGTCGACAGCCATGTGAAGAAGCTGCGCAAGAAGGTGGCCGACGTCTCGCCGCACCGCGAGATCATCCATTCGGTGTACGGCGTGGGCTACAAGTTCGAATGGTCCGTGGCCACGTGATGCGCAAGTGACGTATGCAACGTGATGCAGAGGGGCGACAAATCGCCTTCTCCCCGGGCACGAATGCGCGTTTTACCTATGAAAACTGCTTCTCAATGCAGCACTCTCGCAGTAGTATTCGCTCCGCACGTGGTCATGGAGAACAGGGGGCTCATGCGGTCCTCACCCAACACGGGCACATCAACCAACCATTTGATGGAGAAAATTCAACATGGCAACTGCGAAAACCCCCGCCAAGAAGGCGGCTCCTGCGAAGAAGGTAGCGGCCAAGAAAGCCGCACCGGCAGCCAAGAAGGCTGCACCCGCGAAGAAGGCCGCGCCGGCAGCCAAGAAGGCAGCTCCGGCGAAAAAGGCTGCGGCACCGGCAAAGAAGCGCACGCCGAACGCCGCGTTCATGAAGGCGATGACCCCCAGCCCGCAACTCGCAGCCATCATTGGCGCCGCCCCGCTGCCCCGCACCGAGGTGACCAAGAAGGTTTGGGAATACATCAAGGACAACAACCTTCAAGACGCAGCGAAGCGCACGATGATCAACGCGGACGCCAAGTTGAAGGAAATCTTCAAGAAGGCCCAGGTCTCGATGTTCGAGATGACCAAGCTGATCAACGGCCACCTGAAGTGATCTGCGGGCTTCGGCCCATTGCAAGAGCCGGTGCACCTGCACCGGCTTTTTTATTGCGTGCCGCTCTGTAGGTACCGTCCGACGCAGCATGCTTTGCTTGTCCGGCAGACCTCGTCCCCGCACGAAAACTACTCTTTTGACTCCTTGACTTCCTTGCCTGGCAGTTCAGCAGGCATCAGGCCGGCGTGCATCGTGCTGCGCCGTCAAACCAACGAGAGGAGTACGACATGATCCGTTTCACCGCGAAGCCCGTTTCCCGAGCCCTTGTTGCACTGTTCGGCGCCATGCTCTTGGCAGCAAGTGCCCAGGCCGCTGGCGACAAGACGGCGTACGACCAACACAAGGCCGAAGCAAAGGCCACGTACGACGCCGCCCGCAAGCAATGTGATGCGATGTCAGGCAATGCCAAGGACATCTGTCAGGCCGAGGCCAAGGCCGCCCGCAAGAAGACAGAAGCGACGGCCGAAGCCGAATACAAGGGCACCCCGCGTGCGCGTTACGACGCTGCCGAAGACATCGCCAACGCCAACTACGACGTCGCCAAGGAACGCTGCGATGACAAGGCTGGCAACGAAAAAGACGTGTGCATGAAGGAAGCCAAAGCCGTCCGCGACACGGCCAAGGCCGACGCCAAGGCCCAGCGCGACAGCGGCAAGGCCCGCAACGAGGCGACGGAAGACAAGAACAAGGTCGCCTACAAGGCCGAAGTGGAAAAGTGCGATGCCTTGTCGGGCGATGCCAAGTCGGCTTGTACGAACCAGGCCAAGGCCAAATATCACCAATAGGCCCCCCAGTCGCGCTTCGCGCTCCTGCCCCCGAGGGGCGACCCCGGGTCGGCC
>CBIHPH010000049.1:0-27630 GCA_966212105.1 uncultured Rhizobacter sp. | reverse complement strand
TTGATGTGGTCGTTGACCGTGAACCACTTGATGCCCATCAGGTTCGCGATCTCCTTGATCGTGAAACCCTTGCTCAGGTAGGTGAGCACCTCGCTTTCGCGGGGCGTGAGGCGCTCGTGGTCCAGCGGCGCACCGCGACCGAGCGGCAGCGGCCGGCTGCTCTGGAAGCCCGAGCCACTGGCGAGCGCCGGTTCACCGAGGCCCGCGAGTGCGCCCATGCCGCCCGGCCCTTGGCGGAAGTGGCTGAGCAGGCGTCTTGCGATGGCGGGCGACAACGGCGGCTGGCCGCGCACGATCTTTTGCAGTTCCTCGACGAGCACCTCGAAGCGGTCTTCCTTCAGCAGATAGCCATCGGCGCCGCACTGCAGGGCCGGGAAGAGGTGGTCGTCGTCGGAGTACAGCGTGGTGACGATCTTCGTGGCCGGGTACCGAACGAGCTCCGTCAACAGCTCCATGCCGTTGCCGTCGGGCAGCTCGAGGTCCACCAGGATCAGCTTGAAGGTGTCCGCAGTGGCTTCGATGCGTTCGGCATGGAGCGGGCCCACGTGCCGGCGGGCCGACTCGAGGTCGCCTGCTTCGGTGATGACGATGGCATCGCTGAAACTCTCGCGTACGACGCGGCAAAGGAAACTGCGTGCAACGGGATTGTCTTCAACGATGAGAACCTTGATGGCCATGCCGGATTTGTCGCTCCATAGGGAACCAGGATCGTAACCCACTCGGGCGGGCGCAAGCGCACCGAAACCGCGCCTCCTGTCAATGTTGACAGGGGGGGATTTCGAGTAGGTTTTTTCTGGTACTACAAGCGCTTCAATCGTTGATCAACACGAGCTTGCCGTGCACCTTGCGGGCGCCCATGCGGGCCAGCGCTTCAGGCAAGGCGGACATCGGCAGGTATTGATCGATCACCGGCTTGATCTTGCCCTGGGCATGCCAGGCTGCCAATGCCTCCACGGCGGCCGCGCTGCGGGCCGGCTCGCGGCGGGTGAACTCGCCCCAGAACACGCCGACGATGGACGCACCCTTGAGCAGCGCGAGGTTGAGCGGTATCGCCGGAATGACGCCTTGCGCAAACCCGATCACCAGGTAGCGGCCGCGCCAGCCGATGGAGCGGAACACCGGTTCGGCCAGGTCGCCGCCCACCGGGTCATACACCACATCGGGCCCCTTGCCGCTGGTGAGCGACTTGATCTCCTCACGGACATGGGCGCTGGCATAGTTGATCGTGGCATCGGCTCCGATTGCCTTGCACAAGGTGCACTTCTCATCGGTCGAGGCCGCGGCGATCACCCTGGCTCCAACAGCCTTGGCGATCTGGATGGCCGCGGTGCCCACGCCACCAGCCGCACCGAGCACGAGCACGGTTTCACCGCGCTGGAGCTGGCCGCGATCCAGCAACGCATGGTGGGCGGTGCCGTACGTGCACAGGAACGCAGCGGCGTCGTCGAACGCAAAGCCTGCAGGCAAAGGCAAGAGTTGGGTGGCTTTCGTGATCACGTGCGTGGCGAATCCGCCGCCGCCGCCGAATGTGGCGACGCGGTCGCCAACCTGGAACATGGGCACCCCTTCACCCACTGCGTCGATGACGCCGGCATATTCAGAGCCAGGCACGAAGGGCAGCGCGGGCTTGACCTGGTACTTGTTCTGCACGATCAGCAGATCGGGGAAGTTCAGGCTCGCCGCCTTGATGGCCACCCGGACTTCGCCGGCCTTGGGCTCGGGCATCGGCAGCGTCGTCCAGACCAGGGCCTCGGGGCCGATCGGGTTCTCGCACAACCAGACTTGCATGCTGTCCTCCGTCCGGATCGTGGCGCATCGGCACCATCGAGGTGTGCCGCAGGCAGGTTGCGAGTCCTTACAATCGCCGGATGCGCATCCTGATTGCCAATGACGATGGTTACCTTGCTCCCGGGCTCGCGGCCCTCGTCCAAGCCTGTGAAGGGCTTGGCGAACTGGATGTGGTGGCGCCTGAACAGAACGCCAGCGGCACGTCGAACTCCCTGACCCTGAACCGCCCGTTGTCCGCCTTCACCGCGCCCAACGGGTTCCGCTACCTGAACGGCACGCCATCGGACTGTGTTCACGTCGCGTTGACCGGCTGGTTGCCGGAGCGGCCGGACCTCGTGGTCTCGGGCATCAACCAGGGCCCCAACATGGGCGACGACACACTTTATTCGGGCACCGTCGCTGCCGCCATGGAAGGTTACCTCTTCGGCGTGCCGGCCATCGCGTTCTCCCAGGTGGAAAAAGGGTGGTCGCATCTGGATGCGGCGGCTCGCGTGGCACGCTCGATCATCCAACAGGTCCTGGCCTCGCCACCATCGCCCGGCCCATGGCTGCTCAATGTGAACATTCCGAACCGGCCGGACGCACACGACGTGCCCCGGCAGATCACCCGGCTCGGACGCCGGCATGCGAGCGCGCCGGTGATCCGTCAGACGAACCCTCGCGGCGAGCCCATCTACTGGATCGGTGCCCCCGGGGATGCGCGCGAGGCCGGCGAGGGCACTGATTTCCATGCCACCGCCCAGGGCCGTGTGTCGATCACACCACTGCAGGTGGACCTCACCGATCATGCCGCCTTGCCGTCGTGGCATTGCCTCGCTCGTTCCGGGGAGCAGGCATGAGCCAGCAGCCCCCGCGTGCGAAGTTTCCATTGCAACTCGAAGGGTTGAACCGGCCGGCCAAGCGGCTTGCCGCAGCCCCCGGCACCGCGGGCCTGAAGGCCGCGGCCACACCGGTTGCAAATGCCATCCCGCGCGCGGAACCGCGCCCGGTGCTGCGTCCCCAGCAGCCACTTCAACAGGCGGCGCTCGATGCAGCGCGCAGCGTTCCGCCGTCCGGCCTGGGGCTCGATTCGGCTGGCATTCGCCGCCGCATGGTCGACCGCCTCGTCCAGGCCGGCCTGCGTGACGACCTCGTCAAGGCAGCCATGGCCGAGGTGCCTCGCCATGTGTTCATCGATTCGGCGCTCGTCAACCAGGCCTACGAGGACACGAGCCTGCCCATCGGGCATGGCCAGACCATCTCCAAGCCTTCCGTGGTGGCCCGCATGATCGAATTGCTGATGGAGGGCGCCAATGCGCGTGCCCGCCGTTCGCTTGGTCAGACGCTCGAGATCGGCACCGGGTGCGGCTACCAGGCGGCCGTGCTCGCACGCTTGTCGCGCCAGGTCATGAGCATCGAACGCCTGCGACCGCTGCACGACAAAGCGCGTGAGCATCTGGCCCCCTTGCGACAGATGAACATCCGGCTGGTGTATGGTGACGGGATGCGGGGGCATCCTCCCAACGCCCCTTACGACAGCATCATTGCCGCCGCCGGCGGCGAAGCACTCCCTGACGCGTGGCTCGAACAGCTCGCCGTGGGCGGGCGCCTCGTGGCGCCGGTGCACGATGCATCGGCATCGCGCCAAGTGCTGGTGGTGGTAGATAAAACAGTGGACGGATTCACGCGCTCGGTTCATGAGGCGGTGCATTTCGTCCCCCTAAAATCAGGATTGGATTGATGGCTTTGGTACCGATGGCATTGACATTCGACAGGGCGGCGAACGCCCAGAACAACACTTTGGACCGTGCAGGCTCGGCAGCCCGCATGGCAGCTGTCCTGGCACTCGTCGCGACGATGGCTGCATGCACCACCGCACGCGTGAGCCGCGCCCCCGTGGAAGAGCGCAGCGTGGGCCGCGGCAGCACGGCATCCCAGTCGGCCGCCACCGCAGCCGCCCCTGCCAGTGAGCCGGCCAAGCCGCCGCCGGGCGCTGAAAACGCAGGCAAGCCGGGGTACTTCACCGTGCGGCCGGGCGACACGCTGATCCGCGTGGGCCTGGAAACCGGGCAGAACTGGAAAGACCTCATCAAGTGGAACAACCTCGAGAACCCGAACGTGCTCGAGGTGGGCCAGGTGCTTCGCGTGGTGCCGCCCGGTGCGGACCCCAATGCCCTGACCACGCGGCCCGTGACATCGGCCAAGGTGGAGGCGCGCCCCTTGGATGCACAGAAGGACGCACCGAAGCCGCCCGCAACCGCAAGCGCGGCTTCCACGTCGGCTCCCGCCGCATCGGCACCTGTACCGGCGCCCGCACCGGCACCCGCACCGGCCGCTGCAGGCAGTGACGATGACATCAACTGGCTGTGGCCCGCGAGCGGTTCCGTGGTGGCGCGGTTCGACGAATCGCGCAGCAAGGGCCTGGGCATTGCCGGCAAGGCCGGCGATCCCGTGTTCGCCGCGGCAGATGGCCGGGTCGTCTATGCGGGTTCGGGATTACGCGGATATGGAAACCTCGTGATCCTCAAACACAACAACACCTACTTGACGGCATACGCGCACAATCAAGCTCTGCTCGTGAAGGAGGAGCAAACCGTCAAACGTGGCCAGAAGATCGCCGAAATGGGCGCCACCGATTCAGACCGCGTGAAACTGCACTTCGAGATCCGCAAACAAGGCAAGCCGGTCGATCCGGAGAAGTTGCTCCCGTCGCGCTGACCGCGCGGCGCCTTCGCCGCGCTTGCCCTGTTTCCTGTTCACAGGCAACACCATGGCAAAAAAGCACGGCGAAGGTTTGAACGGACTCGCGGCCACCTCGGTCGGGGCACCTCCCCCGATGGAGATGCAAGCGCCTGGCATGCCGGGCACCGATGAAGACGAGGCGCCCGTTCTGCCATTGGCCGCCGGCGTTGTCATTCCGGCAGGCGACGGCGAAGTGGGCAATACGCTGCAAACCTACCTCCGCGAGATCCGCCGGGCGCCCCTTTTCACGCCGGAGGAAGAATTCGAAACCGCCGTGCGCGCCCGTGCCGGCGAATTCGCAGCCCGCCAGGAGATGATCGAGCGCAACCTGCGCCTGGTGGTGAGCATCGCGAAGAACTACCTGGGCCGCGGCCTGCCCCTGACCGACCTGATCGAAGAAGGCAACCTCGGCCTGATGCATGCGATCGGCAAGTTCGAACCCGAACGGGGATTCCGTTTCTCCACCTACGCCTCGTGGTGGATCCGCCAGAGCGTGGAGCGGGCCATCATGCACCAGGCCCGGCTCGTGAGACTGCCTGTCCACGTCGTGCGCGAGCTCAATCATGTGCTCAAGGCACGGCGGGCCTTGGAATCCGAATACCCGGCCAGCGGTTCGGAGATGCACGTGCGCGTGGAAGACATCGCCGCGCGCCTCGGACGGCCGGCGCACGAGGTCAGCGAACTGCTTCGCTTCTCCGAACTGCCAGCGTCCCTGGACGCCCCGCTCGACCGAGAGAGCACCGACTCCATGCTCGACAGTGTCGCTGACGAGGCGGCGCTCGACCCCATGCACCTCACACTCAGCCATGAGGTCGACGTCCTGCTGCAAACGGGCCTGGAGGAATTGAACGAGCGTGAACGGGAAGTGCTGTCCGGTCGCTACGGCCTGCGCGACCGCGAGCCCGAGACGCTCGAAGTCCTGGCCGAGCGGCTCAACCTCACCCGAGAGCGCATCCGCCAGATCCAGCAGGAGGCGCTCATCAAGTTGCGGCGCCGCATGGCGCGCAGCGGTGTGCACCGTGACTCGCTGTTTTGAGTGCCGCCTCCCGCCGCCGGCAGGATAATCGCGGGATGACTCAAGCAATCGAATGGCTGAAGGTCGAGTCCCTCGACCTCGAAGGCCAAGGCGTGGCCCACAACGAAGAAGGCAAGGTGGTGTTCATCGATGGGGCGCTGCCGGGCGAAGAAGTGCAGGTCACCGTGCACCGCCGCAAGAACAACTGGGAGCAGGCGTCCATGTCCGCGCTGCGCCGCGAGAGTGCACAGCGCGTCTTGCCGCAGTGCCGGCACTTCGGCACCTGCGGCGGCTGCAAGCTTCAGCATTTCCACGTGGGCGCGCAGGTCGCCACGAAACAGCGGGCGCTGGAAGACGCGCTGTGGCACCTCGGCAAGGTCAAGCCCGAGCGGCTGCTGCGGCCCATCGAAGGCCCGGCATGGGGTTATCGGTACCGCGCACGCCTGTCGGTGCGGCACGTCGCCAAGAAGGGCAAAGTGCTGGTCGGGTTCCACGAACGCAAGTCCACCTATGTTGCCGACATGAACAGCTGTGAAGTGCTCCCGCGGCACTTGAGCGACATGTTGGTGCCGTTGAGCGAATTGGTCATGTCGATGGATGCACGCGACCGCGTGCCGCAGATCGAGGTGGCCGTGGGGCAGGAGACCACCGCGCTGGTGCTGCGCCACCTGGAGCCGCTCACCGAGGATGATCTGGCCCGCCTGCGCGCATTTGCCTCTGCCCGAGCCGTGCAATGGTGGCTGCAGCCCAAGGGCCCGGACACCGTGCGCCGGCTCGACGAAGACGGCCCCGCTCTCCGCTATACGCTGCCCGAGTTCGGCTTGTCGATGCCGTTCAAGCCCACCGATTTCACGCAGGTCAACCACCAGATCAACCGCGTGCTGGTCGGCCGTTCATTGCGGCTGCTGGCCGCGCAGCCCCATGAACGCGTGATCGACTGGTTCTGCGGCCTCGGCAACTTCACCCTGCCGATTGCCACGCAGGCGGGGGAGGTGCTCGGTATCGAGGGAAGCGAAGCCCTGGTGGCACGGTCGCGGGAGAACGCCGCGGCCAATGGCCTGGCCCACAAGGCATCGTTCCAGGCGCGCAATCTCTTCGAACTGGTGCCGGCCGACCTTGCCCATTACGGTTCGGCCGACAAGTGGCTCGTGGATCCCCCGCGTGAGGGCGCGTTTGCGTTGGCCAAGGCTGTGGCCGATCTGCATCAGGATCCGAGCCTGGCGCCGGGCTTCGAATTGCCGCGCCGCATCGTGTATGTCAGTTGCAACCCGGCCACGCTGGCGCGTGATGCGGGCCTGCTGGTGCACCAGGGCGGCTACCGCTGCACAGCCGGTGGGGCAGTCAACATGTTTCCGCACACGGCGCACGTTGAGAGCATCGCGGTGTTCGAGCGTGCTTGAAAAACGCGGCCAGCGGCCGCGCGGTCGTCGTGCGGGGGGTGTCATTCGGAATCACCGCCGAACACGCCGAGCAGGTTCAGCAGGTTGACGAAGACGTTGTAGACATCCAGGTAAATTGCCAGCGTGGCCGTGATGTAGTTCGTTTCACCGCCGTCGATCACGCGCTTGAGGTCGTACAGCATCAACGCCGAGAAAATGACGATGGCCAGCACGGACACCGTCAGCATCAATGCAGGCATTTGAAGCCAGATGTTGGCGACGCTGGCGACGATCAATCCGATCACCCCCACCATCATCCACTTCCCCAGGCCGGTGAGGTCACGCTTGATGGACGAGGCGAGCGCCGCCATGCCGAGGAACACGGAGGCGGTGCCCCCGAAGGCCATCATGATCAGCTGGCTGCCGTTGCTGTAGTTGCCCAGTACCGCACCGATCAGGCGGGAAAGCAACAACCCCATGAAAAACGTGAAGGCAAGCAGCAAGGCCACGCCGATGGAGGAGTTCTTGTACTTGTCGATCGCGAAGAAGAAACCGAACGCCACGGCCATGAAGACCACGAACCCCAGGAACGGGTTGGCTGCAAAAAAGTTGAATCCCACCGCCACGCCGAGCCAGGCACCCAGCACGGTGGGCACCATGGAAAGCGCGAGCAGCCAATAGGTATTGCGCAACACGCGGTTGCGCGCTGCCAAGGCAGTGCTGGCATCGCCACGGCTGCCGTAGGCGACTTGCAGGTTCTCGTTCATGAAACCTCCTGTCGAGAGAGCCGACCCGTTCAGACCCTGCAGGGGCCCCTGAGGTTCCGGCTGGGGCGCCTCCTCGGGTCATCATCAAAGTAGGGGTCGTCAGACCATCCGCAAAACGGTGCAATGCGCGGTTGCGTCGTGACCACTCGCCCGATGACTGCCTGTGCATCGAGCTCGACCTCAACAAGGAACAACAACATGAAGCGATTTCTCGGCATGGGCTTGCTGTGGTGCGCGGCGCTCCATGCCACGGCCCGGGCGCCCGAGTCGGTCGTTGCGGATGCCAGCCTCTGCGACAAGCTTGCGACGGACAACCTCGCCAGCACCATGGCGTGCTACCGGGACGCGACCGAACGCCAGCCCTTGGTCTACGAACAGACAGGCACCACGACGATTGCCGGCGTAGAGCGCCGCGACTACCTCCTGACCTCGCAGAACTGGTCGCCCGAAAACATGGCCGCGCCGGAGGTATGGCAGCACACGGTCGGCATCTATGTGCCCGATCAGCCCATGCCGCGCCGGGCGCTGTTGATTTCGACGAACGGCACGCGCTTGCCCCTCAACGGCGGAGGCAGCCGGGCCGACAGCGAACTGCCGCCCGAAACCGTGGCGCAGATCGCAACGCGCACTCGCACGGTGGTGATCGTCTTGAGCGACATTCCCAATCAGTTCCTCACCTATGCCGATGATGGCAAAGCGCGTCGCGAGGACGACAGCGTGGCCCACACCTGGGGCCTGTTCCTGCGATCCCCGGGCACACGCAAGACATTGCCACTGCATGTCCCGATGGCAGCCGCGCTCTCGCGCGCCATGACCCTGGCCGAACGCGAGCTGGTCTCGCTCGATGTGCGCAGCTTCATTTTGGCCGGGGCCTCCAAGCGGGGCTGGGCAAGCTGGCATGCGCTCGCCTCCGATCCCCGGGTGGATGCGGTGGTGCCCTTCGTCATCGACCTCCTCGACATGCGCAATGTGTTGACGCACATCTACCGCTCTTACGGGCGGAACTGGCCTCTGGCGTTGACCGCCTACTATGGAGAAGGCATCACCGAGCAGGTGGAGACGCCGGCGTTCTCACAGCTTGCGCAGATCCAGGATCCGCTGGGGCAGCTCCGCACGCCCCGCCACGAACGCCTGCGGGCGCCCAAATACATCGTGAACGCCAGCGGCGACGATTTCTTCGTGCCAGACGGTTCACATTTCTATTACGGGAAACTGCCGGGCATCAAATCGCTGCGCATGGTGCCGAACTCATCGCACTATGACATCAGGTCGGTGATCGGTGACTCCCTGGTCACCTTTGTCAATCGCCTGCAGCACCACAAGCCACTGCCGGAGGTGCATGACCATCTGCAACACAAGCAGGGGCGATCCCGCATCCTGTTCCGCAGTTCAGAACGGCCTTCGAAGCTGTTGCTGTGGAGTGCAACGAACCCGCTCGCCCGGGACTTCCGTCATGCCTGCGGCATCCGGTTCGCTTCTGCGCCGGTTCAATGGGACGAATCGGCCCCGACGGCAGTCGACATTCCAGCGCCTGCGGTGGGTTGGACGGCTTACTTCATCGAGGCCACTTACCCCGACGGTTATGTCGCCACGAGCCAGACCTATGTGCTGGGGGAGAAGGAGTACCCCGACCAGGCGCCGCCCGGGGATCAGGCGCGATGCACCACGCTGCCCGGGAGAGGGCTGGGCCATTGAGGAGGCGACCCCCACGGCGGGGTGGCGGTCTTGCCTTCAGCTTTCAGGGAATTGCGAATCAACGCAACGGATGCCATCGGCCTCTGCTCCGTCAGGAGCGAGGGCGGAGGGCACGCGAAGTTCAGCGGTGGGGGGTCAGGCCGCGAGGGGGATGCGGGCCGGCAGGTAGTGCACTGGCGGCGTGCCGTTGCGGGCCGAATCGAACACCTCGCGGGCGCACTCGGCGCAGTTGCCGCAGCAGGTGGCCACGCCGGTGTCCATCTGCAGGTCATCGAAACTCGAGCAGCCGCCACGGGCATGGCGCTCGATGTCACGATCGGAAACGCGGCGGCAGACACAAACAATCATCGTAGAACTCCGGGCCTGCAAAAGGGCCACTGGATTCGATGATAAATAGGAATGATTCCCAATTCAAGCCCCCGAGACCGGGGAGGGCGGCGAACGCGTGAACTTTTCGAGGAAGCCCACGCATCCGATGGACAAGGGGCGCAGAGCCCTCCCGGGCACGCACCCCCGTGCGCCCGCGCAGCGGGCGGATTCAAGATCTCAAGCCGCGTCGCCCATCTGGGACTGAAGGTAGTTTTGAAGGCCTACCCGGGCGATCAGATCGATCTGGGTTTCGAGGAAGTCGATGTGCTCCTCCGTGTCTTCGAGAATGCCCTGGAGCAGGTCTCGGGAAACGTAGTCACGCACGGACTCGCAGTAGGCGATGCCTTCCTTGATGGTGGCCTGCGCGCCACGCTCTGATTTCAGGTCGCATTCCAGGATCTCCGGTGTGTCCTCGCCGACCAGGAGCTTGCCGAGGTCCTGGAGGTTGGGCAGCCCGTCGAGCGTGAAGATGCGGCTCATCAGCACGTCGGCATGCTTCATCTCGCCGATGGATTCCTCGTATTCCTTCTTGGCGAGCTTGTCCAGGCCCCAGTGCTTGAGCATCCGGTAGTGCAGGAAGTACTGGTTGATCGCCGTCAGTTCGTTCTTGAGCTGGGCGTTCAGGTGCTCGATGACTTTCGGGTCGCCTTTCATGGCTTTTCCTTGTTGTGGTTCGGGGTCATTCGCCATTATGAAAGCCGATGTGCCAGACGAGGCCCTATGCCGCATCGTCTGCAGAGGGCTCTAGAAACGATAAGCGTTCTCCCTGGCGTCCTCGCTCCAAAAAAGGCCGCGCGTCGGGTACAATGCGAGGGTTTACCTGCAACCATCTCGCCCAGCGAAAACCCGTGCGGTTTTCCGCCTGAAAACTCCCCCAGTTTTCTTCACCGGTCTTGTGCTCCGCGCGCAGAGCTGGGCGCGCACAAATTCGGAGAATCGCGTGCCCGCGCCACTGCTGCCCATACAAGAACAGGCTCTTCTCGCTCTCGCGGACGGAACAGTCTTCCAAGGCATCTCGATCGGCGCTGCGGGGCACACGGTGGGTGAAGTCGTGTTCAACACGGCACTGACTGGCTACCAGGAAATCCTCACCGATCCGAGCTACGCCCGCCAGATCGTCACGCTGACCTACCCGCACATCGGCAGCTACGGCGTCAACCCGGAAGATGTCGAGGCTCGCAAGGTGCATGCGGCCGGACTGATCATCAAGGACCTGCCGATCCGCGCGTCGAACTTCCGCGAAACCATGACGCTCACGCAGTACCTGCAGCGTGAAGGCACCGTGGCCATCGCCAACATCGACACGCGCCAGCTCACCCGGCTCCTGCGCTCCAAGGGCGCGCAGAACGGCTGCATCCTCACCTTGTCGGCTGGCGAAACCATCACGCGGGCCGACCGCGACCGCGCCATCGAACTCGCCCAGTCGGCACCGAGCATGGCCGGGCTCGATCTCGCCCAGGTCGTCACGCAAGGCGGTGTCACCACCTGGACCGAGACCGAATGGCAACTCGGCACCGGCTTCGGCGAAGTCAAGGACGCGAAGTACCACGTCGTCGCGTACGACTTCGGCGTCAAGCGCAACATCCTTCGCATGCTCGCCAGCCGCGGATGCAAGGTCACCGTCGTGCCCGCGAAGACCCCTGCGGCAGACGTGCTGGCGATGAACCCCGATGGCGTGTTCCTGAGTAACGGCCCCGGTGATCCGGAGCCGTGCGATTACGCCATCGAGGCCGCGCGCCAGATCATCGACACCGGCGTGCCCACGTTCGGCATCTGCCTGGGCCACCAGATCATGGCGCTCGCCTCCGGCGCGCGCACGTTCAAGATGAAGTTCGGCCACCACGGCGCCAACCATCCGGTGAAGGACCTCGACACCCAGCGCGTCAGCATCACGAGCCAGAACCACGGCTTCGCGGTGGATGAGAAGTCCCTGCCGGCCAACCTGCGTCCCACGCACGTGAGCCTGTTCGACGGCACGCTGCAAGGCCTCGCTCGCACCGACAAACCCGCTTTCTGTTTCCAGGGCCACCCCGAGGCCTCTCCCGGACCCCATGACATTGCGTACCTTTTCGACCGCTTCACTGCGCTGATGGAGAAGAAGAATGCCTAAGCGCGAAGACCTCAAATCGATCCTCATCATCGGCGCCGGCCCGATCATCATCGGCCAGGCGTGCGAATTCGACTACTCCGGTGCCCAGGCCTGCAAGGCGCTGCGTGAAGAAGGCTACAAGGTCATCCTCGTCAACAGCAACCCGGCGACCATCATGACCGACCCGGAGATGGCCGATGTGACCTACATCGAACCCATCACGTGGCAAGTGGTCGAGAAGATCATTGCGAAAGAACGCCCCGATGCCGTGCTGCCCACGATGGGCGGCCAGACCGCGCTGAACTGCGCGCTCGACCTGCACCGGCACGGCGTGCTGGCCAAGTACAACGTCGAGATGATCGGGGCGAACGAGAAGGCCATCGAGAAGGCCGAGGACCGTCTCAAGTTCAAGGATGCCATGACCGGCATCGGCCTCGGGTCTGCCCGCTCCGGCATTGCACATTCGATGGAAGAGGCACTCGAAGTGCAGCGGCGCATCATGCAGGAGATCGGCGGCACGGGATTCCCGATGGTCATCCGCCCGAGCTTCACGCTGGGCGGCACGGGCGGCGGCATCGCCTACAACCCGGAGGAGTTCGACGAGATCTGCAAGCGCGGCCTCGACCTCTCGCCCACGAAGGAACTGCTGATCGAGGAAAGCCTCATCGGCTGGAAAGAGTACGAGATGGAGGTGGTCCGCGACAGCAAGGACAACTGCATCATCGTCTGCGCCATCGAGAACCTCGACCCCATGGGCATCCACACCGGTGATTCGATCACCGTGGCACCGGCCCAGACCCTGACCGACCGCGAATACCAACTGCTGCGCAACGCGAGCATCGCGATCCTGCGCGAGATCGGTGTCGACACGGGCGGCTCGAACGTGCAGTTCTCGATCAACCCGCGGGACGGCCGCATGGTCGTCATCGAGATGAACCCGCGCGTGAGCCGGTCGTCGGCACTCGCATCGAAGGCCACCGGCTTCCCGATCGCCAAAGTGGCGGCCAAGCTGGCCGTGGGCTATACGCTCGATGAGTTGCGCAACGACATCACCGGCGGCGCCACGCCGGCCTCGTTCGAGCCCAGCATCGACTACGTCGTCACGAAGATTCCGCGTTTCGCATTCGAGAAATTCCCCGCGGCCGATTCTCACCTCACCACCCAGATGAAGTCGGTGGGCGAGGTGATGGCCATGGGCCGCACCTTCCAGGAAAGCTTCCAGAAGGCCTTGCGCGGCCTGGAGACCGGCATCGACGGCCTGACCGAGCGCAGCACCGACCGCGACGAGATCATCGAGGAGATCGGCGAACCCGGCCCCGAGCGCATCCTCTTCGTCGCCGATGCGTTCCGCATCGGCATGACCCTGGATGAGATCCACGAGGAAACCGCCATCGACCCCTGGTTCCTCGCGCAGATCGAGCAGCTGGTGGCGACCGAGCAGGCATTGAAGGGCAGGGCGCTCGAAAGCCTGTCCGCCGCCGAACTGCGCTTCCTGAAGCAAAAGGGCTTCTCGGATCGTCGCCTGGCCGTGCTGCTCGGCACCCACCAGCACGCAGTGCGCGAGGCACGCTGGGCGCAGAACGTGCGCCCGGTCTACAAGCGGGTCGACACCTGCGCTGCCGAGTTCGCGACCCAAACGGCCTACCTGTACTCCACGTACGACGCCGAATGCGAAGCCGCGCCCACCAACAACAAGAAGATCGTGGTGCTGGGCGGTGGCCCGAACCGCATCGGGCAGGGCATTGAGTTCGACTACTGCTGCGTCCATGCCGCGCTCGCCATGCGAGAAGACGGCTACGAGACCATCATGGTCAACTGCAACCCCGAGACCGTGTCGACCGACTACGACACGTCCGACCGCCTGTACTTCGAGCCCGTGACGCTCGAAGACGTGCTCGAGATCGTCGACAAGGAAAAGCCGGTCGGCGTGATCGTGCAGTACGGTGGCCAGACCCCGCTCAAGCTCGCGCTCGACCTCGAGCGCGCCGGCGTGCCCATCGTGGGCACCACGCCCGACAGCATCGACATCGCTGAAGACCGCGAGCGCTTCCAGGCCTTGCTGAACACGCTGGGCCTGAAGCAGCCGCCGAACCGCACCGCACGCACCGAAGAACAAGCCCTGCAGATGGCCGGCGAGATCGGTTATCCGCTGGTGGTTCGCCCAAGCTATGTGCTGGGCGGCCGCGCGATGGAGATCGTGCATGGCGACAAGGACCTCGAGCGCTACATGCGCGAGGCCGTCAAGGTCTCGGAGAAGTCTCCCGTGCTGCTCGACCGGTTCCTCGATGATGCGGTCGAGGTCCCCGGCGACTGCATCAGCGACGGCCAGGAGTGCATGATCGGCGGCATCATGGAACACGTGGAGCAGGCCGGCATCCATTCGGGCGACTCGGCCTGCTCGTTGCCGCCTTACTCGCTGCCCCAGGCGCTGCAAGATGAGCTGCGCCGCCAGACGATGCTGATGGCCAAGGCGCTCAACGTCAAAGGCCTGATGAACGTGCAGTTCGCCATCCAGGGCGAAGGGGCCGATGCCGTCGTGTACGTGCTGGAGGTGAACCCGCGCGCTTCGCGCACGGTGCCGTTCGTGTCCAAGGCCACGGGGCAAGCCCTCGCCAAGATCGCGGCGCGCTGCATGGTGGGCCAGCGGCTTTCCGAACAGCGTTCACGCGACGGCAAGCCGCCGCGCGAAGTGATTCCGCAGTACTACTCGGTCAAGGAAGCCGTGTTCCCGTTCAACAAATTCCCTGGCGTCGATCCCATCCTCGGCCCGGAAATGCGTTCGACCGGTGAAGTCATGGGCGCCGGCCGCTCGTTCGGAGAGGCGATGCTCAAGAGCCAGCTGGGTGCCGGTTCGCGCCTGCCAACGAAAGGCACGGTGTGCATCACGGTCAAGAACCGTGACAAGGCACGTGCCGTCGTGCTCGCCCGCGAGTTGCATCAGCTGGGCTTCCAGGTCGTCGCCACCAAGGGCACCGCCGCGGCCATCGCCGAAGGCGGCGTGCCGGTGCGCGCGGTCAACAAGGTCAAGGATGGCCGTCCGCACATCGTCGACATGCTCAAGGCAGGCGAAATCCAGCTGGTCTTCACGACCGTGGACGAGACGCGGACCGCCATTGCGGACTCGCGCCACATCCGCCAGGCCGCACTCGCCAACCGCATCACGTACTACACGAGCATGGCGGGCTGCGAGGCCGCGGTGGAGGGCATGAAACACGAGGATGATCTCGCGGTGGTGTCCCTGCAGGAGCTGCACGCGGAACTGCACTAAACTCAATCGGGACACACTTCATCCATTCCGTCGGCCGCCGCCGGCCTCCCGCGAGGGAGAGGGCGGCGGTTTGTTTTCAGCTTCACGTCTTTGCGATTCAAGGTTGGACATGGCCACGATCCCTCTCACCAAACGCGGTGCCGAAAAACTCAAGGAAGAACTGCATCGCCTGAAAACCGTCGAACGGCACGCCGTCGTGCAAGCCATTGCCGAAGCGCGCGCCCAGGGTGACCTCTCCGAAAACGCCGAGTACGAAGCGGCCAAGGACAAGCAGGGCTTCATCGAAGGCCGCATCATCGAGATCGACAGCAAACTCGCGGCTGCTCAGGTCATCGACCCCTCCGCCCTGAACGCCGATGGCCGCATCGTGTTCGGTGCCACGGTCGACCTCGAGGACGAGGATTCGGGTGCGGCCGTTACGTACCAGATCGTCGGTGAAGATGAAGCGGACCTGAAGGAAGGCCGCATCTCGATCAACTCGCCCATCGCGCGCGCACTCATTGGCAAGGAAGCGGGTGCCGTTGCCGAGGTCAATGCACCGGGCGGCCTGAAGAGCTACGAGATCATCGACGTCCGCTACATCTGACCGTGGCCCGTATCGACACCTTGCGTGCCGGCGGTGTGCTCGCAGGCATCTGGGCCGGGGCCGTGCTCGCCGTGGCCTTGATCGGCACCCCGGCCGGGTTTGCCCTTGTGCCGCGCGACATGGCGGGCCAACTCGCCGGATTCATGTTGTCACGCGAGGCGGTGTTGAGCATCGCCATGAGCGCAGTGTTGTTCGTGATCGTGCGCCGGCAGGCGCGTGATGCCGCGCGGGCGGGCAAAGGTTCCGTGTTGAGCGCCAATGTGCTGCTGGTGCTCGGCGCCCTGTTCTGCACGGTGCTCGGCCACTACGGGCTGCGTTCGGCCATGGATGCGGCGCGGGCCGGGCAGGGCGCATGGTCGTTCGGCGCGCTGCACGGGCTGTCGGTGGCCATCTTCGGTTTGAAGGGCCTGCTCGTGCTGGCCCTGGCGTGGCGCCTCACGGCGCCTCGCTGAGCTGGATCAGCCCGTCTGGGTCTTCTTGACGCTGGTCACGCGCTTGCGGGCGCGCTTGACCTGGCCTCCTGCGGCAATGCGTTCGTTGCCAAGCACCTTGATCTTCTTGACCTGCGGCCGGTGGTTGCCGCTCTTCGAGAACTTCAGGATCTTGACCACGCGCGGGCCGGGCATCCGGTCGTCGCGCTCGGCTTTTTCCTTGGCCACCGGCGGGCGCCAGAGGAGCAGCAGCTTGCCGATGTGCTGGATGGGGGCAGCGTTCAGGTCGTGGCTGAGCTTGGCCAGCATGCCTTCTCGGGCGGCACGATCGTCGGAGAACACGCGCACTTTGATGAGCCCGTGGACATTGAGGGCGAGGTCGATTTCCTTGACGACGGCAGGTGTGAGCCCCTCACCGCCGATCATGACGACCGGGTCGAGGTGGTGGGCGGCCGAGCGCCGTTCCTTGCGCTGGGCGGGGGTGAGTTCAATGGCTGGCATGCCGCTATTATCGTTGCGGCAAGAGGATCTCGATGAAGACGCAGACAAAAAGCAAGAAGGTCAACAAGGCGTGGCTGCACGACCATGTGAATGACACGTACGTGAAGCTGGCCCAGAAGGAGGGCTACCGCGCCCGTGCCGCCTACAAGCTCAAGGAGATCGACGAGCAGCTGGGCCTCGTCAAGCCGGGGCAACTCGTGGTCGACCTGGGTGCCACCCCCGGGGCCTGGAGCCAGTACCTGCGGCGCCGTTTCGCCCCGAAAGAGGCTGGTGCCGGCGGGGCGGCGGCGGGGCAGCTCCATGGCACCATCATCGCGCTCGATCTGCTGCCGATGGAGCCGATCGAAGGCGTGCTCTTCCTCCAAGGTGATTTTCGAGAAGAAGCGGTGCTCGAGCGACTGAATGCCGCCGTCGCCGGGCGCCCCGTCGACGTGGTCGTCTCCGACATGGCACCGAACCTGTCAGGCATCGAGAGTGCCGATGCGGCCCGCATCGAGCACCTGGTGGAACTCGCGGTCGATTTTGCCCAGGCTCACCTCGTGCAAAACGGCGCGCTCGTGGCCAAAGTGTTCCACGGCGGCAGTTACAACCCTCTGGTAGACCTTTTCAAGAAGACCTTCCGGGTGGTCAAGGCCATCAAGCCCAAGGCCTCGCGGGACAAGTCTGCTGAAACCTTTCTGGTGGGCATCGGTCTGAAAGCGGGCGGGAAAATGGTGTCCAAGGTGGCGTGAAAGCGCGGAAAGCCGTATGGAATGGTGACACTTGCCGTCGAGCCATGGCACTTGACTGGATTAGAATCACCCCCATCTGCCGTGGATGCGTGGCACATCGTGTGCCGGCGACGAAGATTCAGATTGCAAGAAGGAGCCGCGGTGAACAATCAATGGTTCTCTAAAGTCGCTGTTTGGCTGGTGATCGCGCTGGTGCTGTTCACCGTGTTCAAGCAGTTCGACAAGGGTGGAACGCAAGGGCAACCCATCGCTTACTCGGACTTCCTCGAAGAGGTTGCCGCCAAGCGCATCAAGTCCGTGACGCTTCCGGAAGGTCCGGTGGGTGGCGACATCTACGCCATCACCACCGACGACAAGCGCCTGCGCAGCACGGTGACGTACCTCGACCGCGGCCTCGTCGGCGACCTGGTCAAGTACGGCGTCAAATTCGACGTCAAGCCGCGCGAGGAGCCGTCGGTCATCATGAGCATCCTGCTGAACTGGGGGCCCATGATGCTGCTGATCGGCGTCTGGATCTACTTCATGCGCCAGATGCAGGGCGGCGGCAAGGGCGGTGCGTTCAGTTTCGGCAAATCCAAGGCACGCATGCTGGATGAAGCCAACAACACCACCACGTTTGCCGACGTTGCCGGTTGCGACGAAGCCAAGGAGGAAGTGCGCGAGCTGGTCGACTTCCTGAAAGATCCACAACGCTTCCAGAAGCTCGGCGGGCGCATTCCCCGTGGCGTTCTCCTCGTCGGCCCTCCGGGTACCGGCAAGACCTTGCTGGCCAAGGCCATCGCGGGCGAAGCCAAGGTGCCGTTCTTCAGCATTTCGGGCTCGGATTTCGTTGAAATGTTCGTCGGCGTCGGCGCAGCCCGCGTCCGAGACATGTTCGAACAGGCGAAAAAGAGCGCTCCCTGCATCATCTTCGTCGACGAAATCGATGCGGTGGGCCGCCATCGCGGTGCTGGCCTCGGCGGCGGCAACGACGAACGCGAGCAGACGCTGAACCAGATGCTCGTCGAGATGGACGGCTTCGAAACCAACCTCGGTGTCATCGTGATGGCCGCCACCAACCGGCCTGACATCCTCGACCCCGCCCTGCTGCGCCCGGGTCGTTTCGACCGCCAGGTGTACGTGACCCTGCCCGACGTGCGGGGCCGCGAGCAGATCCTCACGGTGCACATGCGCAAGGTGCCGGTCGGCCAGGACATCCGTGCCGACATCCTTGCCCGCGGCACGCCGGGCTTCTCGGGCGCCGATCTGGCCAACCTCGTCAACGAGGCTGCATTGTTCGCGGCACGCCGCAACGGCCGTGTGGTCGACATGGTCGACTTCGAGCGCGCCAAGGACAAGATCATGATGGGCCCCGAGCGGAAGTCCATGGTCATGCCCGAGGAGGAGCGTCGAAACACGGCCTACCACGAAGCCGGCCACGCATTGGTGGCGCGTCTGCTCCCCAAGACCGATCCGGTCCACAAGGTCACGGTGATCCCCCGAGGCCGTGCGCTGGGCGTGACCATGCAGTTGCCCGAGACCGATCGCTACAGCCTCGACAAGGAACGCATGCTCAGCACCATCTCCGTGCTGTTCGGCGGCCGCATTGCCGAAGAAGTGTTCATGAACCAGATGACCACCGGGGCCAGCAACGACTTCGAGCGTGCCACCCAGATTGCCCGGGACATGGTCACCCGCTATGGCATGACCGATGAACTGGGGCCGATGGTCTACGCCGAGAACGAAGGCGAGGTGTTCCTCGGCCGTTCGGTGACGAAGCAGGTCAACGTCTCCGAGCAGACGATGCAGAAGGTCGACGGCGTGATCCGCCGCATCATCGACGAACAGTACGGCATCGCACGCAAGCTGATCGAAGACAACAAGGACAAGATGCACGCGATGGCCAAGGCCCTGCTCGAATGGGAAACCATCGATTCGGACCAGATCGACGACATCATGAACGACCGTCCGCCTCGTCCGCCAAAGGACTGGTCGTCTCCCACCGCCAAGCCGAGCGGCCCCACGCCGCCGGTCAATCCGGGCGGTGCACCGGCTGCGGCCTGATGCCTGCTGGTGAGGTCTGACACCATCTGAACGGGGCTTCGGCCCCGTTTTCCATGGTTCGCGCATTTTTCATTCACGACATTCACCGTCGATGTACTGGCAAACCACCCGCTTCCGAATCGATCTGCGCACCCCGCGGGTGATGGGCATCGTCAATGTCACGCCGGATTCGTTTTCCGATGGCGGGCAGCATGCCAGCACCGCATCGGCCCTGCGGCATTCCGAACAGCTGGTCAAGGAGGGAGCTGACATCCTGGACATCGGCGGCGAATCGAGCCGGCCGGGCTCCGATCCGGTCTCACTGGAGGATGAGCTGGCGAGGGTCATGCCCGTGCTGAAGGCGGCTGCTGGTCTGGGTGTTCCCTTGTCTGTGGACACCTGCAAGCCGGAAGTGATGCGGGCGGCGCTGGACCTCGGGGTGGACATCGTCAACGACATCGAGGCACTCGGGCGCCCTGGCGCACTCCAGGCGGTTGCTGCCCACCCGCTGTGCGGCGTGTGTCTGATGCACATGCGAGGTGAGCCGAAAACCATGCAAGTGGGCGAGCCTGTCTATGGAGACGTCGTTGCGGAGGTCGCGGCCTTCCTCAATGCACGGGCCGATGCCGTGCAGGAGGCCGGCGTGGCTGCAGAGCGCATCGTGCTCGATCCGGGCATCGGTTTCGGCAAGACGTCGGCTCACAACCTCGCGCTGCTGGCCAGGCAACGCGATCTGCTGGCGCTCGGCTACCCGCTGCTCGTGGGGTGGTCGCGCAAGCGCACCTTGGGCGAAGTGACCGGCCGGCCTGTGGGTGACCGCATGCCGGCCAGCATCGCTGCGGCACTGGCGGCGGTGGCCCATGGGGCCCGCGTGCTGCGGGTGCACGACGTCGGTCCTACGGTGGATGCGCTGAAGGTGTGGGAAAGCGCCGGTTTGGGGGGTGGTGACAGCGTCTTGCTACCGCACAATGCAGGCCACGAGCTTTCAGCGGGGAATAACGAATGAGCAGAATCTACTTTGGCACCGACGGCATCCGTGGAACCGTCGGGCAGGCGCCCATCACACCGGATTTCATGTTGCGCCTCGGCAACGCGGTGGGGCGCGTGCTGAAGGCTTCGACCAACCGCCCGACGGTGCTGATCGGCAAGGACACCCGGATCTCCGGGTACATGATCGAATCCGCCCTCGAAGCTGGTTTCGCATCGGCCGGCGTGGATGTGCTGTTGACCGGCCCATTGCCCACGCCGGGCGTCGCGTACCTCACGCGGGCGCTCCGGCTCGATCTCGGCATGGTGATCAGTGCGTCCCACAATGCCTACCCCGACAACGGCATCAAGTTCTTCTCCGCGAGCGGAGAAAAGCTGCCCGATGAGTGGGAAATGCAGGTCGAGGCGGCGCTTGCGCAGGAACCCGAATGGGTGCCTTCGGCCCAGCTCGGCAAGGCGCGCCGACTGGAGGCCGCTCGCGGCCGGTACGTCGAGTTCTGCAAGAGCACCTTCGGCAATGATCTGTCGCTCAAGGGGCTCAAGATCGTGGTCGACGCAGCCAACGGCGCGGCGTACCAGACTGCGCCGGAAGTCTTCCACGAATTGGGTGCCGAGGTGGTGTGCATCGCCTGCAGCCCGGACGGCGTGAACATCAACGCCAACTGCGGTGCCACATCGCCTGCGGCATTGGTGCAGGCCGTGAAGGACCATGAAGCGGACTACGGCGTGGCGCTCGACGGCGACGCCGACCGCTTGCAGCTCGTCGATGGCAAGGGCCGCCTTTACAACGGGGACGAGCTCCTCTACGTGATGGTCGTCGACCGCCTGTCGCAAGGGCAACGCGTGCCCGGGGCGGTCGGCACGCTGATGACCAACATGGCGGTGGAAGTCGCGTTGAAAGCCCGCGACGTGGAATTCGTGCGGGCCAAGGTCGGTGACCGCTATGTGCTCGAGGAGCTGGCGAACCGGGGCTGGCTGCTGGGTGGGGAAGGTTCGGGCCACCTGTTGGCGCTCGACAAGCACACCACGGGCGACGGCATCGTCAGCGCGCTGCAGATTCTGCAGGCCATCGCCCGCAGCGGGAAATCGCTCGCCCAGCTGCTGGAGGGGGTCACCCTGTTCCCGCAGACATTGATCAACGTGCGCCTGAAGCCGGGTCAGGACTGGAAGGCCACGCCTCGATTGGCCGAGGAGCAGGCGGCGGTTCAGCGGGAACTGGGCGAGGCGGGGCGCTTGCTCATTCGTCCGTCCGGCACCGAGCCGTTGGTGCGTGTGATGGTGGAGGCGCGTGACGCCCAGGTCGCTCACACTTGCGCCGAGCGTTTGGCTCAACTGCTTCGCGCCTGATGCCTCACCGGCGCGCCCGGGAGGGCGCGGCCGGTCGGTCCGTCATTTCGCCTGCGGCGGGGTGAGCACGCGGTCCACCAGATGAACCACGCCGTTGCCCGCCGGCAGGTCTGGGGTCGTGACGACGGCGTCTTCCACGGTGACGAAGGCGCCCGACTTCGACAGCGCGACGGTCGCGCCATTGAGCGTCGGGGCATTGCCGTTGCGCACCTCGTCCGAGGT
This sequence comes from uncultured Rhizobacter sp., assembly GCA_966212105.1. Taxonomy (GTDB): domain Bacteria; phylum Pseudomonadota; class Gammaproteobacteria; order Burkholderiales; family Burkholderiaceae_C; genus Rhizobacter. The sequence continues at coordinate 5,712 of CBIHPH010000049.1, read as the reverse complement.
CATGGTGCCCGGTACGACGTGGAATTTCACGAGCGCAACGACACGCTCCTTGTCCTTGAGTGATTCCGAGGTGCGTGCCGGGGCGGCCTTGAAGGCGTCGTCGGTGGGAGCGAACACGGTGAATGGGCCGGTTTCGTTCAACGTTGCGGCCAGCCCGTTGTCCTGGATCAGTTTGTTCAGCGTGCTCAATTGAGGGTGGGCTGCAATGGCCTCCGCGACCGTCCGGGGCGTGGCCGGGGAGGAAGCGCAGCCACAGAGGGCCAGGGCGATGGCGGCGGTGCCGGCGAGCAGCCAGGCGCGTTTGTTCATCATGGGTAGACATCCTGAGGGGTGACATGCCTGCCTGCGAGGGCGCGGAGCCTCTCGGTCGCGGCAGATGAAGCGTATGGAGCCCCTGTGACAGCCTCATGACCCGCGGATGACAACTCAATTGTGACAATCCGGCGCGGTGGTCCATGACAACTGGGGGCGCGAATTGTCACGTGATTGTCATATGCCAGTTTTACAGTTCGCGGCATCCCTCAGCCAGTAAGCGAGAAAGCCATGAAAACGAACTTTCCCCTGATCCGTGCCGCCGCGATCGTGGCGATGACCGCCAGCGCCGGCGTGGCCATGGCGCAGGATGTCACGGGCGCCGGTGCCAGCTTCCCGGCGCCGCTCTATGCCAAGTGGGCCGACTTGTACAACAAGGCCTCCGGCGCTCGCATCAACTATCAATCGGTGGGTTCCGGCGCGGGCATCAAGCAGATCCGCGCAAAGACGGTTGATTTCGGGGCGTCTGACGCCCCCCTGAAGGACGACGAGCTGGCCAAGGACGGCCTGGTCCAGTTCCCCATGGTGATCGGCGGGGTGATCCCCGTCGTCAACATCAAGGGCATCTCGCCCGGCCAGATCAAGCTGACCGGCCAGGTGCTGGGCGACATCTACCTCGGCAAGATCACGAAGTGGAACGATGCGGCGCTGACCGCGCTGAACCCCGGCGTGCCGCTGCCGGATGCTGCCATTTCGGTGGTGCGCCGCGCCGACGGCTCGGGCACGAGTTTCATCTTCACGAACTATCTGTCGAAGGTGAATGCGGAATGGAAAGCCAAGGTGGGTGAAGGCACAGCCGTCAATTGGCCCACGGGTGCGGGCGGCAAGGGCAATGAGGGGGTGTCTGCCTTCGTGCAGCGCCTGCCGAACTCGATCGGGTACGTGGAGTACGCCTACGTCAAGCAGAACAAGATGACGTACGCGCTGCTGAAGAACAAGGATGGCGCTTTCGCTGCGCCGGATGACGCGGCCTTCAAGGCGGCTGCGGCTGGTGCGGAATGGTCCAAGTCGTTCTACCAGGTGCTGACGGAGCAGCCGGGCAAGGAATCGTGGCCCATCACCGGCGCCACCTTCATCATCATGCACAAGACGCAGGACAAGCCGGCCTCGGCAGCGGCCGCGCTGAAGTTCTTCGAATGGGCGTACGGCAACGGCGACAAGGCGGCCACCGATCTGGAGTACGTGGCGCTGCCCGAATCCGTGAAGAGCCTGGTGCGCAAGCAATGGGGCGAGATCAAGGATTCGAGCGGCAAGGCCATTGCATACAAGTAAGTGAGTTGTCCTGGCACCGGTGTCCGGTGCCAGCGGACCGAATCAATGGAGACGGGCCTTGGTCGCTACACTTCCCGCATCGCACTACGACAGAGACAAGATGTCCCGTTCTGAACCCGCGGGGCGGCCCCGCGAACCCCGGCGGTCGTCACCATGGGCTGACACGGTTTTTTCGGTGCTGACCCATGGCGCCGCCGTGGTCACCCTGCTGCTGCTGGCAGGCATCATCGTCTCGTTGCTCATCGGTGCGGCCCCCTCGATCAAGGAATACGGCCTCAGCTTTCTCTGGACGAGCGACTGGGACCCCGTGCAGAACAAGTTCGGCGGCCTCGTGATGGTCTACGGCACGCTGATGACATCCTTCATCGCGCTGCTGATCGCGGTGCCTGTGAGCTTTGGCATTGCGCTGTTCCTGACGGAACTGTCGCCCAACTGGTTGCGCCGCCCGTTGGGCATTGCCGTCGAGTTGCTGGCCGCCGTGCCTTCGATCGTGTACGGCATGTGGGGCCTGCTCGTGTTCAGCCCGGTGCTGGCCACCTATGTCCAGCAGCCACTGCAGAAGCTGTTCGATGGTGTGCCGGTGCTCTCCGGGCTCGTCTCTGGCGCCCCCGTCGGCATTGGCATCCTGTCTGCCGGCATCATCCTCGCGATCATGATCATCCCGTTCATCGCCTCGGTGATGCGCGATGTGTTCGCCGTCACGCCGCCGATGCTCAAGGAGTCCTCGTACGCCCTCGGGGCCACGACCTGGGAGGTGGTGTTCAAGGTGGTGCTGCCGTACACCAAGACGGGTGTCATCGGGGGCATCATGCTTGGCCTGGGCCGGGCGCTGGGAGAAACGATGGCCGTCACGTTCGTCATCGGCAATTTCAACCAACTCGACAGCCTGTCGCTGTTCCAGGCTGCCAACAGCATTTCGTCGGCGCTCGCCAACGAATTCGCTGAAGCCGGCGAAGGCCTGCACCAGGCTTCGCTCATCTACCTCGGCCTGGTGTTGTTCTTCATCACGTTCGTCGTGTTGTCCTTGTCCCGGTTGCTGCTTGCCCGCCTGAAGAAGAACGAAGGAGCGCGCGCATGAGCGTCAACCCGCCTTTCATCAAGCTCGATGCCGGCCGGCTGGCGAAACACCGTCGCCGCAAGGCCGTCAACGTTGTCGCATTGACCCTGTCGATGGCTGCGATGGCGTTCGGAGTGTTCTGGCTTTTGTGGATCCTGTTCGAGACCGTCAGTCTGGGCATCGGCGGCCTGACCCTTGCCACATTCACCGAAATGACGCCTCCGCCGATGGCAGAAACGGGTGGCCTGGCCAATGCGATCTTCGGCTCGCTCGTGATGGTGGGGCTGGCAACGGGTGTGGGCGCACCGATCGGCGTGCTCGCCGGCATCTACCTGGGCGAGTATGGGCAGAAGACCTGGCTCGGCAACACCGTGCGGTTCATCAACGACATCCTGCTGTCTGCGCCGAGCATCGTGATCGGCTTGTTCATTTATTCCGTGGTGGTGGCGCAGTTCAAGAAGTTCTCAGCGATCGCGGGCATTCTGGCGTTGGCGCTGATCGTCATCCCGGTGGTGATCCGCACCACGGAGAACATGCTGGCGCTGGTGCCCAACGCCTTGCGTGAAGCTGCCTACGCGCTGGGTACGCCGAAATGGCGTGTGATCCTGACCATCACGCTGAAGTCGGCGCGGGCCGGCGTCATCACCGGCGTTCTGCTGGCCTTGGCACGCATCGCCGGTGAAACCGCGCCGCTGCTGTTCACTGCCTTGTCCAACCAGTTCTGGACCTCGAGCCTGACCGAACCGATGGCCAGCCTGCCCGTCACGATCTTCAAGTTCGCGATGAGTCCCTATGAGAACTGGCAAAAACTTGCGTGGGCGGGCGTGTTCATCATCACCATCGGTGTGCTCGCGCTCAACATCCTGGCGCGTGTGCTGTTCCGCCACAAAAACTGAGTCTTCGAGAGAACCCGTTCCATGGACACCAAAGTCGAGCTTCTCGTGAGCGACCGCCCGAAGCTGTCGGTGCGTGATCTCAATTTCTATTACGGCGCGTTCCATGCGCTCAAGCACATCAACCTCGACATCCCCGAGAAGAAGGTCACCGCCTTCATCGGTCCGTCCGGGTGCGGCAAATCGACGCTGCTGCGTACGTTCAACCGCATGTTCGAGCTGTACCCCGAGCAGCGGGCCGAGGGGGCGATCATGATCGATGGCGAGAACATCCTGAAGTCCCGTCAGGATGTTTCGCTGATTCGCGCCAGGATCGGCATGGTGTTCCAGAAACCCACGCCGTTCCCGATGTCAATCTACGACAACATTGCCTTCGGCGTGCGCCTGTTCGAAACCTTGCCGCGTGTGGAGATGGATGAGCGCGTGGAATGGGCGCTCAAGAAGGCCGCGTTGTGGAATGAGGTGAAGGACAAGCTCAACCAGAGCGGCGCCGGCCTCTCAGGCGGGCAGCAGCAGCGCCTGTGCATCGCCCGCGGCATTGCCATCAAGCCCGAAGTGCTGCTGCTCGACGAGCCGTGCTCGGCGCTTGACCCGATCTCCACGGGCAAGATCGAGGAACTGATCCACGAACTGAAAGACGACTACACCGTGGTCATCGTCACGCACAACATGCAGCAGGCTGCGCGTTGCTCGGACTACACGGCGTACATGTACCTCGGCGACCTCATCGAATTCGGCCCCACGGCAGAGTTGTTCATGAAGCCGAAGAAGAAGGACACTGAGGACTACATCACCGGACGCTTCGGCTGAACCCGACCCACCCATCGACACAAGGGAATCGACATGACCGACAAACACCTTTCTACGCAGTTCGACAGCGAACTGAGCGGCATCTCCACCCGCGTGCTCGAAATGGGCGGCCTGGTCGAATCCCAGGTGGCCCAGGCGGTCCATGCGCTCACGCACTTTGACGCGGACATCGCAAGCGATGTGCTGCGCAAGGAAGAGCGTGTGAACACGATGGAAATCGAGATCGACCGCGACCTCTCGACCATCATCGCCCGCCGGCAGCCCACCGCGCGCGACCTGCGTCTGCTGATCGCCATCTCGAAGACCATTGCGAACCTCGAGCGCGTGGGCGACGAGGCCGCGCGCATCGCGCGCACCGTGCAGCGCCTCATCAACGCCGAGGTTTCCAGCCGCCTGCGCCTGCCGGTCAATGATCTCGCGCATGAGGCCGAATTGGCCGTCGTGCAACTGCGCAAAGCACTCGATGCGTTTGCCCGCCTGGACACGCAAAAGGCGGTCGAAGTTCTGAAGCAGGACGATCAGATCGACCAGGAGTTCGACGGCCTGATGCGCAAGCTGATCACGTACATGATGGAAGATCCGCGCACGATCTCATCGAGCATCGATCTCGTGTTCGTCGCCAAGGCGATCGAACGTGTCGGTGATCATGCCAAGAACCTCGCCGAGGTCATCATCTACATCGTCAAGGGCACCGACGTGCGCCACAACACGGTGGCCGCGGTCGAGTCCATGGTGAAATGACCCGGGGCGACAGGAGATTGTGATGAGCCGAGTCCTGGTGGTGGAGGACGAGCCGGCGATTGCCGAACTGATGGCGATCAACCTGCGCCATGCCGGCCATGAGGTGGTGATCGCCAGCACGGCCGATGAAGCGCTGAGGCAGGTCGACGAGGTGTTGCCCGACCTGGTCATTCTCGATTGGATGATGCCGGGCCAAACGGGGCTTTCGCTGGCCAAGCGCTGGCGTTCCCAGGCCCGCACGCGCGAACTGCCGATCATCATGCTCACCGCACGCGCCGAAGAGACGGACAAGATCGCCGGACTGGACGCCGGCGCAGATGATTACCTCACGAAGCCGTTCTCCACGAACGAACTGATGGCCCGCATCCGCGCGGTGCTTCGACGCAAGGCGCCCGAGGCACTCGATTGCGCCGTGGAAGTGGGGGAGCTGCGCCTGGACCCGGCCACGCGGCGCGTGTCACGCGATACACAGGAAGTGCGCCTCGGCCCCACCGAGTTCCGGCTGCTGCACTTCTTCATGACCCACCCCGAGCGCGTGCACAGCCGTGCGCAACTGCTCGATCGCGTCTGGGGCGATCATGTGTTCATCGAAGAGCGCACGGTCGATGTGCACGTGAAACGGCTGCG
>CBIHPH010000048.1:0-28028 GCA_966212105.1 uncultured Rhizobacter sp. | reverse complement strand
TCCCATGAGCCGCCTCTCAGTCTCACGAAAGAACCTGTTGACACTTCACAGCTAGACGTAGAAAGCTCGAACACCGGGCTGAGCATCTCGCGCTCGTTCAGCGAACCCTTCATAGAAGAATGGAATGTTGTCGCCCACATCCCCCGACAAACGTCCCCGCACTCTGTCGAACGTGCTCATGGCCACGTGAAACTCCGGCTCGCCGACGATGAGAACGGGCTGCTGACGCTCCTCATACCAACTCCACTTGCCCCCGAATTCTCGAAAGCCAACTTCAAGGATGTAGCAACCGAGAAGTTCTACGATTGACTCGCGCGCCTCGGGTCGGATGGGCTGTTGTGATGCTTCCGCGAGCAACTCTTCCACCGCTTGAAGACTCGCGCCGGAGTAGTCCAGCCTTCCTCCGGCAGCTCCCTGGAACTGCGCGACTGCCGATGCCGCGTTGATCTGAACTTGATTTGTTGCCATATCTCCTGCTTTTAAGCACTACGGAAAGAGAGGTGAGGATAAGCGCCTTCGACGAGGCAACCTAGACTGCTTTGCTGAGCCAGCAGCGACGGCCGCTTCAGGCTGGAAGCGGCGCATCTCGCCTTCACTCGTCGAGGCCCATCGATTCGACGAAAGACTCATAGAAATTCGCGGAGGCCGCGCCGTCGGTGCCCTTGGCGCCTGCCTCTGCAGCCCACTCCTTGGCGATTCGAGCGATGACTTCGCGCTCCGCTTCGCCAGCACGTTGGAGATGCCCGCTCAACTGCTCCAGGGCTTGAACAGCAGCGTCTGTGTCGACCACCTCGTCGCCTGAAAGCTCAAGAAAGGCAGCTGTGCTCAGCAGTGCTCGGACGATGTTCTCCATTGCGTGCCCCATTCAATCGACGTTCTTGGCGTTGGCAGCGCCATTGTGCAGTCGCTCGCTCAGCAATGCCAAACGAAGGATCCCATTGACCGCCCGCTTCAGGCGGGAAGCGGAACTTGGTGGACGAACGCTACGCCTCCATCGTGGCGTCGAAACCAGCGTCGGCAAGAGTTTGCAGCGCAGCCAGCGCTCGCGGCCTTGGCCAGAAAGGCCCCAGCCGCAACTCCTCTGCTCTTTTTATTCTGGCGACGAAGGATTGAGCGGATTCGGCGGCAATGCCTGGGTCGACTGCTCGGACAGCCCGCAAATGCGCAGGCGTCAAGGGCAGGCGCAGTGAAACCCTGACCCAGAACTCGCGTTCAACTTCGACTGCGTATCCTCGAACCCACTCGGGTGAGTTCGCGGTGCCACTTTGCTCCCAGCCGCATGCGGAACAGCGATCAACAAACAGCCTGCCGTGCAACGAGGACTCGACAAGGCCTTGGCATCGAGGGCAACTGGGATTCATGGGCGGCAGCTTACCTGCGTTGCCTTGGACTGAACGACCGCTTTCGCTGCGTCGCGGCCATCCACTGCGGCGAATCCAAGGAAAGCAACGGGTCGGCAGCACCCGGTCGGCTGATCGAGCTGCGGACGTACGGCTTGCATCGGGTGCCGATGGGCGCCGCGAGATCGTCAGCGACTGCTTGGAAAATGGGTAGGTTCGAGCGGCCGTCGGCCTACGGCGACTGTACTTGAAACCGGTGATTGGCACGGAGATTTCCCGACCGATCGCATGACTGGAAGTGGCCGGTCGTCGTCTCTCAACGCTCGGGAACACCGAGCTCATCCCAGTCTGGGAGGCCCGCTTTGCGGGCGCGAGAACGAAAGACCATTGCCATTACCAGTCCGAAGGCCACCGCCGCCAGCAGAGCAATGCAAATCGGTTTAACGATCATGTCCGCGCCGCCCCCAGGGTGCAAATGCAACGCGTACGCTGCCCCGAAAACGGCCATCCAGGCGCCCCAAAAGCCGCCCATGAGTAAGGCGTTCCTGCCAAAGCTCGCATAGTGAGGCGGCCGAGCATCGATACCCACGGCCCAGAGCAAGCGATGAATCGGCGGCGCTGCGTCAAAGCGACCGATCCCGCGCGCTATCGCGGTGTCCACTGCAAACCGAATTTTGGGTGTCAGCGTCATGATCGTTGAAGAGTTTCAATCATTCTCGCAGCTGGCCGTGCCGTGCTGGAATGTAAGGGGGCGCCAGCGGATGGATCGGGCAAGCGAGCGTACCCGAAACCGACGCTCGCGATTGGCTGGTTGTGGCCGGCAGTGTGAGTACGCGGCCGCGCGAGGAAGCCGGCTTTCGACGCGTGGGCCTGGCCAGCCAAGGGCAGCTTTCAACGACCTTGCGGAATTCACAGTCTCGGCCAGAAGCTGTCGCTCGACTCGGCCGAGCGACCGGCAGCGGTGCAGCGGAAGCGGACATCGCGTAACCCCGGCATGCAGAGTCGACAAGGCGGTCACGCCACGGTCACCACTAGGCTCCGACCTGTCCTCGCTACCTCGTGAAGCGACCGGAGAATCCAAAGCACGCCCGCCTCGGCATCGTGCGTCGGCCTCAATCGCTTCTCATACGGAAGCAGTTCCTCTCTGAGTCGCACGGCTTCATTTGGCAGCAACCAGGACAGACGGAATATTCCGTCTTCGGACTGATAAGCATGACCAGGGAAGCGCGCAATGGACCGGCCACTGAACAGCCCTAGGTAGGCGTGCCGCGAGGCATTTGATGCCTCTGGCAAGACTTCCGAAAGCTCGGCAGCGTACCGTTCCCACTTGTGCGCGCTCGGGGTGATGTCCGTCTCTGAATATCGTCCCGTGTCTAAGCAGAAGCTCCAGTACTCATCGACGGCCCGGTCGATGAGATTGGCCTCGTCGCCACTCTCTGCGTCCAAGGCGGCCCGCCCTCGGGCACTGATTTCCTTCACCTTCTCTCGGAGCGGAGGGGGGTAGTCTCCAGGAAACTCCTCTGCCACAGGAACGAACCATTGGGCGAAAACGCCGATGTCCGAGAGGAAGCGCGTTTCGATTCCGTCCCGGTCTCCTGAATTGAAGTAAACGTAGTTTCCCATTGAGCGTCGCAGTGCAGTGGCAAGTGCGAGACTGCATCCTACCGGGCGTTCGCTTCCAGCCTGGACTGGCCGCCGTTCTGCAGCGGAAGCAGTCACTGTGCCACGGCATGGTGGCGCCCGCCTTCCGGTACGCTCTCGACATGGCATCGATTTCTAACAAACTAATCTTGTTGCTTGGCAGCGCTTCGTTTGCCGGCTTCGCTGTGGGAACTCCGGCGACCGCTGCAGAAGACCTGCTACGTCGACAGCAGGAGTTCATGACCCCGTCGGTCACGTACTGTGCTGAGACGCTTCCTCAGATGAGAGGAGCACTGCTGGCTGGAAACGAGCGCTTCCGAGGAATCGCAGAAGAAGCGACAAGGCCGTTGCGTCAAAGAATGGGCGCAGCGCTTGCAGAACCTGCGCCACAAATGCCGCCTGAACTTGATCCTGCACGATCTATGCTTGAGCACGGCAAGCGGCAGGGAGCATTGACGTTCTGTCCCCAACTTCTTCAAACGCTCGAATCAGTGTCCGTCCAGGCGCTCCAACAGGCAGTCGAAAATGCATTCGCAAGAATGCAGGAGCGAGCGTCGGAGCTAAAGTCAACGGGATCGGTGTCTCCTCCCGTTATGAACGATGGCGGACCCCAGGCCCCAAGCTATGCTCAACGCATCCGCGCCGCGATCGTTCCGTATGTCGTTCTGGCCGAGCCTATAGAAGGAAACCCAACTGCTCAGGTCAAGGTAACCACCCGGCCAAACGGTGAAGTAGTTGACGCAGAGGTGGTCGAAAGCAGTGGCTACCCAACCTGGGACACGTCCGTCCGTCGCGCAGTTCTAAAGGCAGGGCGAATTCCGCTTGATGTAGACGGGAAGGTCCCGCCGGTTCTGATTATCAGCTTCAAGCCTGAGCGGTAGGTATCTCAAAGTTTTGGCTAAGCACGTTCAAGCACATCGCTTGGACGACCGCCCGCCTTCAGCCTGACGCGGTCGCTAGACTTCTCGCATGAGAGATCCTAGCCGAATCGATGAAATGCTGGCACTGCTGCGCGAGGCTCAACTTCGCAACACCGATTCCAGACTTGGGCAGCTGGTATTCAACGCAGCCCGCGAACGCGACCCTGACATCACCGACGTCTTCAACATCGAGGACACGGTCCTGCGCAAAGGGTTGATGTGCTACCTTCAACGGACCGAGCCTCGGAAGACCGACGAGGCCTGAAGTCTTGCATGCGTCACGTGCAATCGGGTGGGCTTGATGGTGCGCTGATGACTGCTGTCAGTCTGGTCCTGCCGTTTGCCGTTGCGAACCGAAGGTCGGCCATGGGTCGAACGCGGTCACCCGTGCATTGCGGGCCCACTTCGCTTCAGGCGCTGCAAGCAGTCATCGGCCGCACACAGTCGCCCTGGCAAACCCTGATCGCAATAGCGATCGCTCGGTCACGCAGCAATGAAGTTGTATGCTGCCCTTTCGTTCCCTTGAACGGCCATGGCCAAGTGAAGGCCCTCCGCATGGCGAACGATTGAAACAGTGAGGGATAGATCGTCGCACTCGAAACCCATTGCGGTTTTCGAAGTGAGTTGGCCAGTTAGGCGCAATACGTTAGGTAGACCAAACTGCCCGAAGCATTCGACGCCGTCTCCGCACGCACCCATCACACCGACCCACTTGGTTTGCCCTTCTTCCGCCAAGTCCATCGCGATCCCGTACCCACAGGCCCAGATTCGGAGGGTCGCAACTGACTCTGCCGATCGATAAGAACCGCAGAGGCTTCGCATGAAGTCGAGGGCAGGAATGATTGCGATCATGTGTTCAAGCTCAAGTCACGGTTCAGCGAGCGAGCTTCAATTCTTCTGTGCCAGCAGGTCGAGCAATCCGCTATAGCGCCGCGTCTTCTCCCCAAGCGCCTCGGCGAACGCCCGCTCCCGCCCGGTCACCAGCGTGAACCGCTTCCGGGCACGGGTGATGCCGGTGTAGACGAGTTCCCGCGTGAGGACGCGGCTCGGTGTGTCCGGCAGCACGAGCACCGTGTGTTCGAACTCAGACCCCTGTGATTTGTGCACCGTCATCGCGAACGCGGTTTCCACATCGGGCAGCCGGCTCACGCCCACGGACCGCACGGTGTCGCCCTCCAAGAAGTACACGCGCAGCGGCGCGCCCTGCCCCGGTGCACGCAAGGCCATGCCGATGTCGCCGTTGTAGACGCCGGCGCCGGGCAGGTTGCGGGTCACCATGACGGGCCGTCCCTCGAACCATTCGCCGCGGGGCGACAGCTGTCGGTGCTGCGCGAGCGCAGCCTGCACGGCATCGTTCAGGCCGCTGACGCCCCACTGTCCGTCGCGCACCGCGCACAGCAGGCGGAAGCGGTCGAAGGCGGTGAGCACGGCATGGGCCCATGCGGCATGCTGGTGGTCGTCCGCCGGGCGGGCGTGGAGGACGTCGAGGCAGGCGCGGTAGCCCGTCACGGCGAGCTGCACCGCGCTTTGCGCCGAGCTGTCGGATGGCCACGCCAGTTCGCCGGCATGGCGTGCATCGCGGAGCAGCGAGACCGCCTGCGCGGTGTCGCCGCTGTTGACGGCGAGCGCGAGCTGGCCGATGGCGCCTTCGAAGCGCCGGCTCTCGCGCAGCATCACGGTTTGCTGCGCGAGTGCGGGGCCCGCGCCGGCATAGGCGGCCGGTGGGCGCTGGCCTGTCACGGCCTCGGCGTAGCGCAGCGTTCCGCCGTCGTAGCGGCCGGCTTCGGCATCGCGGCAGAGGTCGCCCAGCACGGCTCCGGCCTCGACGGAGGCGAGCTGGTCCTTGTCGCCGAGCAGCACGAGGCGCGCGTTCTGCGGCAAGGCATCGAGCAGCGCGGCCATCATTTCCAGGTGCACCATGGAGGCTTCGTCGACGAGCAGCACGTCCACATCGAGCGGGTGGGCCACATCGTGTTGCATGCGTCGGGTGTCGGGCCGCGCGCCGAGCAGCGAATGCAGTGTGCGGGCGCTTTCGAGGTGCGCGACCCAATCGGTGAGCGGGAGCGCATCGCCCACCTTGGCCTGCAGGTCGGCCAGCGCGTTGGAGATCGATTGCTTGAGCCGGGCGGCGGCCTTGCCCGTGGGTGCGGCCAGGGCGATGCGCAGTCGCGCCGGTGCGGGATCGACAGCCCACAGCAGCGCGAGCAGGCGCGCCGCGGTGAAGGTTTTGCCCGTGCCGGGGCCGCCAGTGATGACGGACAGGCGGGACCGCAGTGCGACGGCACAGGCGAACTTTTGCCAGTCGAACCCGGAGGCGGGCGGGAACAAGGCATCGAGCCAGCGCCGCGCCACCGATTCATCGACCGCTTCGCGCACCGCCACCCTTCGCGCCACCTGGGCCCCGACGCGCTGTTCGTCGATCCAGTACCGCCGCAGGTACAGGCGGCCGCCGGCGAACACGAGGGGCTCGCCGCCCGCGGCATCGCTGCCCACGACCGGGCTGTGCTGCAGCGCGGATGCCCAATCGGCAGGCCGGCGCGGCAGACGGGCGGCGATCGATTCCCAGGCTTCGAGCGGCGCGCCGGCCCAGCCCAGCAGTTCATGCGGACGCAGCACCAGTTCATCGATGAGGAGGCAGGTGTGACCGCGTCCTTCCATGTGCACCAGCACGGCGGCGGCCACGAGCACGAGGGCCGGGTCGTGCGGGGAGAGTTCGGACACGAAGCGGGCGAACATGTGGTCGAGGTGCCGGAGCCAGCCAGCGTCGGCCCAGGCTTTCAGCGCGTCCAGCGCTTCGGCCCCGGACAGCGGTGGGCGCTTTCCGGGTGGCAGCAGGTCCTCGAACGCGTCCATCTGGATGCCCTTCATGACCGGTCCTTTCCACACATGCCGAAGGCCTCGTCGAGCGCATCGAGAAAGGACGGGGATGCGGGCACATGGCAGCAGCCCGCCGCGGGGCCGTGGATGCCGCGCAGGAAGAGGTAGACGGCGCCGCCGAGGTGCCGTTCAGGCTCGTAGCCGTCGCCGAGACGAAGCCGGAGCAGCCGGTGCAATGCGAGGAGGTACAGCGCGGCCTGCACGTCGTAGCGGTGTTCCGCCATGGAGGCTTCGAGTGCGGCGGGGGTGTAGTCGGCGTCTCGGGTGCCCAGGGCGTTGGACTTGTAGTCCAGCACCCAGTAGCGGCCGGCGTGGACGAACACCAGGTCGGCGAAACCCATCAGCATGCCCCGCAGTTCCCGCTCGGGCAGCGCGGGCCTGGCGATGCCTCGGAGGAGGTGTTCACGGCAGAGGCGGTCTACCTCGCCGGTCGGCAGCGCCTCGCTCGGGAACCAGAATTCCATTTCGGGCAGGCGCTGGGTGACGGCATGGAGCGCCGCGCCCACCGGGGGCAGCGGGCGCGACACGACGTCGCCGAGCCAGGCGACCACGTCATCGGCCCGGTGTCCCCAGCCCTGCCGTTCGCAGCGCTTGCGCAGGCGCTCCTGAAGCAAGTCCGAGCCGGCCAGGGCGAATTGTTCGTCGGCCAGCCATTCCAGCTGGTCGTGCAGGAAGTTTCCCGGCAAGGCCCCGCGCGGGAAGGTGTGCCAGGGTTGGGTGACGGCCGCCGGCACCGCAGCATCTTCACCGGTGGAGGCAAGCACCTCGTCTTCCCGCACCACACCGGCCAGCGCCGGCATGGGGGCTGTCGAGATGTGCCGGACCATCGATGAGAAGCTGCCCACGGACCAACGGCGCTCGAACTCGCCGGCGTAGGGTTCCGGATCGATGAGCGGTGTCTCCCGATCCTGTCGGCGCAGCAGGGTGCGCGGCGGCGACGGGTCCACCGCTTCGGCCACCACTTCCCCGTGGCCGGAGGCCAGCGCATCCACTGCGGCCAGCAACCCATCCTCGGTGACCGGGCTGCCGCCGGCGGCCAGGTAACCGAAGGCGCTCCGGTGGGCCACGCACACTTTGTCTTGCTGCAGCGCGGCCACGCCCACCCACAGCGCATGCCGTGCTCGCGTCAGCGCCACATACAGCAGCCGCAGGTCTTCCTGCAGCCGCTCGCGCTCGGCCAGGGCGATGACGTCGTCGGACGGTTCGAGATGCAACTCGCGCCGTCCGTTCGGGCCCATCACACTCACCGCGGCCAGGCCTCGCGGGCGCATGGAGCGCACCGCCGTTGCAAAGGGCAGCAGCACCACCGGGTATTCGAGGCCTTTGGATTTGTGCACGGTGACGACCTTGACGAGGTCGGCATCGCTCTCCAGGCGCACGATTTGTTCGTCCGCACCTTCGGAGCCATCCTCGATGCGTTCGGCGAGCCAGCGCACGAGCGCATGCTCGTTGTCGAGCCGGGTGCTCGCGGCCTGCAGCAGTTCGGCCAGGTGAAGGTAGTTGGTCATGCGGCGTTCGCCATCGGGCAAGGCCAGCCAGCGGGACGGCAGGGACAGCACATGCAGTGTCTGGCGCAACATCGTCAGCACGCCCTGCCCCAGCCAGATGCGGTGCAGTTCGCGCAGGTCTTCGGTGCGCTGGTCGAAGGCCGTGTCGTCATCGGCCAGCGTGGCGAGTTCGTCGAGCGACCGGGCCATGGTCTCGGTGGCGAGCGCGGCGCGCACGAGGTGCGCATCGAGTGGTTCGGCGACGGCACGCAACCAGCGCAGCAGATCGGCCGCCTCGCGGCTGTCGAACACCGAATGGCGGTCGGACAGGAAGACCGATGCGACGCCACGCCGGCGCAGCTCACGCCGAACGGCCTCGGCTTCCCGGCTGGTGCGCACGAGCACGGCGATGTCCGCGGGACGAAGCCGCACGAATCCGTCGTCGCCGCCTTCGAAGCCGGCCTGGGGGTCGTTCAGCCAGGTGACGATGCGCTCCGCGCAGGCCGCGGCAAAACGCCGTTGGCTCGCCGAGACGTCGAGCAGTTCGGCGTCGAAGCACAGCGTGACGGCCGACATCGGGCCGGCAGCGGTGCGAAGGTGCTCTTTGCGGCCCCTGGCCTTGACCGGCAGGAAAGGCAGCGGATGGTCGTCGCGCGCGCGCAGCAGGAAAGCGCCCGCGCCTTCACGCCCTTCAGCGAGCTGGAACAAATGGTTGACCGCGGCCACCAGCCCGTGGGTGGAGCGGTGGTTGGTGTCGAGCACATGGTGGCGCCCTTCGGTGGCGCGGCGTGCCAGCAGGTAGCTGTGGATGTCGGCGCCCCGGAATCCGTAGATCGATTGCTTGGGGTCGCCAATCAGCAGCAGCGTGGTGGACGGGTCGTTGTCTGCCGTGCGGTACAGCCGGTCGAACACCCGGTATTGCACGGGCGAGGTGTCCTGGAATTCGTCGATCAGCGCGACCGGATACTGCCTCACGATGCGCTCGCGCAGCCGAGGGCCGTTGGGGCCGGCGAGCGCGGCGTCGAGCCGTTCGAGCATGTCGTCGAAGCCGACGCTGCCGGACTGGCGCTTGAGCCATTGCAGGCGCTGGGCCACGTGGAAGGCGGCGTGCTGCCGGATCGCGGGCGCCCAACCCGGCAAGGCCATGAGTTCGGCGAAGGCCTCGAATTCGGGCGGCAACGCAGGCGGCGTGCCATCGATCCATGCTTCGAGGATGCCATCCGGGGTCAGGCGCTGCGCGCCTTTCTTGAGGGCCGCGCGCAATTCATCGGGCGAGGCAGCCCATCGCGCCAGGCTGTCCAGCCAGGGGTTGAACCAACCGGCGCGCAGGCGCTTGCCGTCCACGCGTTTGGCGTCGCACTGGGCCTGCAACCAATGCCGCATGGCTTGCGCGCGCACCACCCAGGCAGCCTGCTGCGATGTGAAATCGGCCGAGAGCCGGTCGACGAGTGCGCCCAGCGGTTCCTGCGCGGGCTCGGACGGAGGATGACGCAACAAGTTGCGCACATCGGCGCCGAGTGCATCCACATCCTTCCAGACCAACAGCACCACGTCCAACTGCGCGGCAGACAGCGGATACAGATGCTGGCGCCAATAGTCGCGCACGGCCTCGTCGCGCAGCGTGCTGTCGTCGGGCAGCAGCTCCTCGTCGAAGAGACTGCCGCTGTCGAACGCATGCTCGCGCAGCATGCGCTGGCACCAGGCATCGATGGTGAACACCGCGGCCTCGTCCATGCCCTCGGCCGCTGCCGCGAGGCGCCAGGCGGCGGCCGAACGCGCCGGCCCTTCGGGATAGGCGGCAAGCAGGTCGGCCAGCATCGGATCGGATGGGCTCGCATCGCCGCGGAAGCAGCGCGCCGCTTCCAGCAGCCGAGAACGAATGCGGTCGGACAGTTCGCGGGTGGCCGCACGCGTGAACGTCAGCACCAGAACTTCGGACGGTGCCAAGGGCCGATCGAACGCCGCGCCGGCATCGCCATGCCCCAGCACCAGCCGGAGGTACAGCGCAGCGATGGTCCAGGTCTTGCCCGTGCCGGCGCTCGCCTCGATGAGGCGGCTGCCCCACAGCGGCAGGCTCAGGGCGGCCAGGGGTTCACTCATCGAGCCCTCCCGCGGCATCGTGGCGCGTCACCGTCACGGCGTGCGCAATCCAGCGGACCATCGGTCCGTACAGCTGCTCGGCCAGCCGGGGGAAGCGGCCGTCGGCGACCAGCGTCTCGAAATCGGGGTATGTGCGGGCCAGGCAGGCCTCGTCCCGCTCGCCGGGCGAGAAGCCGCCGTCGTACACAGCGCCGGCCTGGGCCTCGTCGCTCACGAAGGCGAGTGCGGTCTTCGCCGCGACCGGCAAGGGCTCCGCCATGCCGGCGCGCCATCCGTCGATCAGTTCTTCGAGCAAGGTCCGCGCCTCGGCCTGCGGCACCGGCCGCACGGACACCCAGGCGTCGCGCGCGACGATGACCCCGCCCACGGATGCACCGCATGCACCGGCGGCCAGCGCGCGCACCCATGCGCGCATCAATTGGTCGGGCCGTGGCACCGGCGTGCGCGCTCCCTTGCCGTGCAACACCCGGTTGGGGAGCAGCTCGCTCCACAGGATGCTCTTGCCGTCGGTGCGCAGACCGTCGAGCCAATCCTCGAGCAGCACGGCCTCGTGTTCGAGACGCAGCGGCACCTTGGGCGCGGCTTGCGGAAAGCTCGCCATGACCTCGCGCCATCGCAGCAGCATCGGCCCCACTTCGCCAATCAGCTGGGCCTGCCTTCGCACGCCGAGCGCGCCGATCGGAAGGCGCCCTGCCCGCTGCA
The DNA here is from genome assembly GCA_966212105.1 of uncultured Rhizobacter sp. Taxonomy (GTDB): domain Bacteria; phylum Pseudomonadota; class Gammaproteobacteria; order Burkholderiales; family Burkholderiaceae_C; genus Rhizobacter. The sequence continues at coordinate 16,961 of CBIHPH010000048.1, read as the reverse complement.
ATGCAGCCACGCGCCGCGCGAGGGCCTCGCCCACCTCCCCGTCGCCCGGGTCGGCGATCAGTTCGCGCACGAGCTGGTATTCCGCCAGGCCGCCGATCGAGAACACCTCCTCATCCTCGGCCGCGGCATCGGACTCCGAGAACACAACGCCCAGCCGCCGACGAAAGAACTCACGCACCGGATGGCGCAGGAAAGCCACCAGCATGTCGAGCGTGAGTGCCGCACCCGGTTCGAATGCCAATGGCTGGAACGCCGAGGTGCCACCCGCTTGCGCCTCGTGCGCGGCCCGCCACTCCCGGGCATGCGTGAAAAGCCCGCCGCCTTCGAAATAGCGCCGGCTGAAGGGCTGCAATGGATGCTCGGTGGTGCGCGGCCCCAGCACGTCGCCCGTCCAGCCCGCCGCCAGGTAGTCGCGAAGCTGGGACACGAGCACGGACGGGGGAAGTTCGCTGTTGTCGCGCACATGGCGGCCCGTCCAGCTGATGTAGAGCACGCGCCGGGCAGACAACACGGCTTCGAGCATCAGCTGGCGATCGTCGTCGCGCCGGGAGCGGTCGCCCGGCCGCGCCTGGCCCGGCAGCCCCATCAGATCGAAATCGCTGCGCGGGCTGGCGCGCGGATAGTCGCCGTCGTTCATCCCCAAGAGGCACACGACCTCGAACGGAATGGAGCGCATGGGCATCAGCGTGCAGAACGTGACGCCGCCGCCCAGGAAGCGGCCCCCGAGGCCCGGCTCATCGAGCTCCGACAGCCATGCTTCGCGCACCGCGGCCAGGGGCACGCGTTCATCGAAGCCGGCCGTGTCGCAGGCTTCGAGCCAGCGACGCAAGGCGTCGTCGAGCGCGGCCACGGTGATGCGGTCCCGCTCGTCGGTGGGTTCGATCAATGCCGCCATCAGCTCGCGCAGCCGTTCCGCCCAAACGGCTGGTTTGGCAGGCATCACCGCGGCCTGCCACCACCCTGCCAGCGCGTCCACGAGTGCAGCCAGCGACCCGGCCAGCGCGGCTTCCAGGCCGCCCACTTCCGCATAGGGCTCGATGCCGTCGAACGGGGTGCCGGCCGCCACGAGACCGCTCGCATAGCCGAGCAGCATGCGCCGCAGGCCGAAGAGCCAGGTGTTCTGCTCGCCGCAGGCCGCCAGGCCGAGGTCCGCGCGCTGTGCCTCGTGCAGCCCCCACCGCACGCCGGCGCCGGACATCCATGCGGTGAGCTGCGGCAGGTCGGCGTCGGTGATGCCGAAGCGGCCCGCGACGGCCGGCACGTCCAGCAGGTCGCGCACGTCGTTGAGCCGGCAGCGCTCCTGCGGCAGGCGCAGCAGCCAGTCGACGGCCAGCACCAACGGGTTCGTGCCGCGGTGGCTGACGTCGGCAATGTCGAAGGGGATGAACCGTGCATCCCCCCTTCCGTACTGGCCGAAGACGGCGCGGATGGAGGGCGCAAAGGTTTCGATGTCGGGCACCATCACGACGATGTCGCGCGGGTGCAGCGGCGTGCCGCCCGGGGCGGCCAGCAGCGCGAGCAACTGGTCGTGCAGCACCTCGACTTCCCGCTGACCGCTGTGGGCCACGTGAAAAACGATAGAGCGGTCGCTGCTGCGCGCGGCAACGGGCGGGTGCTCGGCCAGCGGCACCAGATCCCGCACACGCGCCTGGACCTGCGCCAGCAGCGTGTCGCCATCCTCCTCGTCGAAAAGGTCCACGCGCGGCATGGCCAGGCGCCTGCGCGCTGCTTCATCATCGAAGGCATCCAGCTGCCGGATGAAATCGCCCCCCTGGCGCCCCCAGGCTGCCAGCAGTGGATGGCCATGCAGGTGCATGTCTTCCAGCGGCACCTCGGCAAGATCACGCCCATGCCGCAGCGGATGGCGGCGTCGCGGCGCACGCAACGCCGCACGGCTGTCCAGGATGTCGGCCCAATGGAAGCGGCACGGATTGGGCACCGCCAGGAGCACCTGGGCCCGGCGCGACAGCGCAGCCAGCACCTCCATGCTCTGCGCCGGCACATGCGACATGCCGAACAGCACCACCCGTCGAGCAAGCGGCGCCGCGATGGGGGCATCGCCGGCCATGGCATCGACGAACCGGCGGTGCAGCTGGGGCCGGATGCTCGCCCGTTCGACGCCATCCAGGCGGCTGAGAAGTTCGCGCCACAGCGCGGGCTGCCAAGCCTGGTCGTCCGGCACGGGCGCGCCGGCCCCCTGCCCGGTGGGCAGCACGTCCCGCCCCTGGGCCCAGGCCTCCAGCCAGTCGCTGCGGTAGACCTGATACTGGTCGTACAGGTCGGCCAGCCGACGGCAGAGCTGCAGCCGGCGCGCCACATCGCCGCCCTCGAGGAACCGTGCCAGCGGCTCGAAACCTGGCCGCCCCAGCACGGCCGGCACCTGGGCCATCAGGCGCCAGGTCAGCGCGGTCTTGTCGAACGGCGACACAGGCGGCACGGCCTCGCGCCCGAGCGCCTGCCGGAACGTGCGCCACATGAAGCGAGCCGGCAACTCCACCCGCGTGGCAGCGCACACGCCCAGCCGCTGGGCGAGCGCCATCTTCAGCCATTCGGCCACCCCATTGCTCTGCACGAGGAACACCTCTTCCTCGAGCGGCCCCAGCGGCTGGCGCTGGATCCATTCGAACAGGGCGTCCCGAAGCAGCTCGGCGCGGTTGCCGTGCAGGACCAGCAGGCCGGGCTGGACAGTGGAGGTCATGGGCGAGGACGGCATGGAGGGCGATCGGTGCAGCGCGCATTCTCCGCGATGCGGATGCACCAAGTATCGATGCCCTCTGGCTCGCAAGGTGAGCCAGCAGGAACGGACATCCGCCCTCCCACGATATGCTTCGCCCATGGGCGCCTTTTTCTATCTGGTCTTCGGCGGCATCGGCCTGCTCGGCATCATCGGCATCGCGACCGTCGTGGTGATCCTGATTCGGGCGTTGATGAAGCATGTGCATGGCGTCGAGCCATCCAAGCTCTTCGCCGGCAACCCAGACGACGACGACGACGCACCACCGCACCGGGCAGGGTTCACGGAGACCGGCACGCCGTCGGCCGGCACCGGCAGTGACCTGCTGGCGCCCGCATTGGCCGCGGGGGCGGCGGTGGCGTTCGCCGATGCGCTGCTGCCGGAGACTGAACCCTGCTCTCACGCGGCGGATTTTTCTTCCAGCGACGAAGGCTCATCGCAATGCGATGCTTCGTCGTCGTCGAGCGACGACAGCGGTTCGTCCAGCAGCAGCGACTGACCTGAGCAGCGGCCGGCCTACAACGCCGCCATCGCCCGCCCCACGAACGACAGCAACGGCATGTCCAGACCCGTGCCGCGCAAGAGCTCAGGCTCTTGCGCATAGGCGGCTTGGAGCCTGACTTTCAAGCTCCCGTCGTCGCCGGCGTGGGTCACGTCGAACAAGGCTTTCCACTGCACGGCGAGCTCACGCACGGCAGGGTCGTGCGGCTCGGCCCCCTGATCGAACAGCTGGCGCATGGCCGCCACAAGGGGCGGCCATTGCTTGCCCGTGCTGGCACGCCCCAGCATCACCCGTTCCAGCTGCTCGGGCGTGAGGTACTTGGCATACAGCGCCCGTTGGCGGGCCTGCATGCACTCCACCACATAGTTCAGCAGCGCCGGGTCGATGGCCGTCTGCGCCTGCACGGTGGCTTCATGGCGGGTCATGGCGTCCAGCTTGTGCACCAGGCCGGGATCGTTGCCGGTGGTTTCGTCCACCAGCGCCGTCCATTCGGCCACCCGCCGTTGTGCGTCCGACGTCGTGGGCGGAACGCCGCGGTCGAGCAAGTCGCGCATCGCCTTCACGAGTTCGGGCCAGCGGGTGTCGAGGTCCGAGCCGGCGCTTTGCCGGCGTTCCTCGAGCGATTTCTGTTCTTCGGGCGTGAGGTATTTGTCGTACAAGGTCATGATCTCCAGAGTGGTGAGCCAATCGGCCACCTCCGGCATGTCACCCCGGTCCATCTTCACCTTCAGCCGCGTCAGCTGCAGGCGCAGCCGTTCGATCTTCTCCATCTGGCTGTCGAGCACAGCCAGCTGTTGCGTGATGATGCCCGGGAGTGCCACGCCTTCGGTGGCCAGCGTGTCACCGATGTCCGCCAGCCCCAGGCCCAACTGCTTGAGTGCCTGGATCTGATGCAGCCGCGCCAGATCGTCTCGACCATAGAGGCGATACCCGGCTTCGGATCGGTGCGAGGGTTTGAGCAGACCCAGTTCGTCGTAGTGGTGCAAGGTCCTGATCGTCAGTCCTGTGCGTTTTGCCAGTTCACCTACCTTCAACAACATGCGTCTGTTCTCTCCTCTGCCGCCACTCTGGAGCCTCACGTGTGGTGAGGGTCAAGCGATGATTTTCCAACCTGGCGGGACAGGGCGTGCTCAGCCGGCATCGCTCATGCGCTTCGCACGCCACGGCACCATGCGCGCCAGATGGCGCAAAGACAGGTGGTGCGCATGCAACGCCCCGAGGTAGCCGCTCGAATGGAGTTCGAGCACCTGCTCGTCGGACAAGGCGCCCACCTTGCCCTCGTCGAGCGCCCAGAAGCCCTCGGCCTTGATGAGACCGCCTGAGCCCTGATCCAGCTCGAAGCGCCTGGGCTGCAAGACGTCGAGTTGCATCAGCCGGGAACAGAACGCCTGGGTGCGCGGGATCTCTTCATGGATCTTCTTCACGAAATCGACCGCCTCCCGCGTGTACGCGCTGGGCGCACCGTCTTCGTCATACAAGGGGGTACCACTTTCTTCATCGAGCCCGGGGCACGATTCATCGAGCACCACCTGCGCCGTCCCATCGGCAGCCTGCCGCATGCCGAACGGCCAGGCCCGGAAGTGCGCGGGCACATAGCCGGCTCGCCATCTTCCTCCTTCGACATAGAGGTTTTCGTGCTCCCCGAAGCCGAACACCGCTGCCGGACCGATGTCTGCATGACCCGTCTGCGGATCCGCCTGCATGCGGACGAACACGATGGGAAATTCCAGGCATGCGTCCGCGAATTCGGCCGCATGCAGGTAGCACGATGGGATGCCCGCGATGCGCTGCCAGTCGATCAGCCGGCCTTCCTGCATCTTCAGGCGGCCATGTCGGGCCTTGTCGAGCACCACGGGTTGCCTGTATAGCGCTGGATAGATCATGCGGTTTCTCCCTGTGGACCACCTGCAAGTTGTCCACGCGTTGGCCGCCGAGGTCAATCACCAAGAATGTCCAACCGGGTCAGGGTCCGCTCGATGGCGCGTCTGCACCGCCGTCCGTACCGCGGATGGCCGTGAGCGTGGTGCGGCTCGTGATCACCTCCGGATCGAGGCGCAGATGCAGCAAGGTCGGCATCCCGCTGCGCAACGCGGCATCGAAAGCCGGCTCGAACGCCGCCGTGGTGGTGATCGCCTCACCGCGCCATCCGAACGCCCGGGCGAGCGCGGCGAAGTCGGGATTGCACAGGTCGGTGCCGCTCACACGCCCGGGATAAGTGCGCTCCTGGTGCATGCGGATCGTGCCGTAGGTGCCGTTGTCCACCACGATGCTGATGAGGCGGCGCGCGCCATGGCCGATGGCCGTGGCCAGCTCCTGTCCCGTCATGAGAAAGTCGCCATCCCCGGCGAGGTTGACCACGGTGCGCTGCGGATACAGCAGGGCCGCGGCGACGGCCGCCGGCACGCCGTAGCCCATCGCCCCCGCCGTGGGCGCGAGCTGCGTGCGGCCGTGGTGCTGCAGGCCGGGGTAACGCACGAAGCGATGCAGCCAGCCGGCATAGTTGCCTGCGCCGTTGGTGTACACGGTGTCGGGCGGCGCCAGCCGCTGGATGGTCTTGACCACCACGGCCATGTCGAGCGGCTCGATGGCCCGGGTCAGATGACTGGCCTCGTAGTCGGCGTGGGCCGCGGTGGTCCAGTCCAACCAGGGCACGGTCACCGGCGCGGCGAGGGTTTCGAGCGCCTTGGCGGCGTTCTGCATCGACGCCTGCAGCAACAGGTCTGCGGCATACACCCGGCCCAGTTCCTCCGCACCGGCATGGATGTGGATCAACTGCTGTTCGGGGCGCGGTGCCTTCAGCAGGGTGTAGCCGCCGGTCGTCATTTCGCCGAGCCGGGCACCCACCGCCAGCACGAGGTCGGCCGCACGGATGCGCCCGGCCAAGGCCGGGTTGATGCCGATGCCAATGTCTCCGGCGTAGTTGGGATGCCGGTTGTCGAACACATCCTGGAACCGGAAGGCGCAGCCCACGGGCAACTGCCAGTTCTCGGCGAAACGCTGCAGCGCCTGGCACGCCGGGCCGTCCCAGCCGCTGCCACCGGCGATCACGAACGGGCGCCGTGCCGACAACAGCCGTTGGCGCACGTCGCGCAAGGCGCCGGGCGCAGGCCATGCCGTGGCCGGTTCGGCTCGCGGCAGCACCGGCGCAGCGGTGGGCGAAGCCAGCATGTCTTCCGGCAACACCAGCACGACGGGGCCTGGGCGGCCCTGCATCGCGGCATGAAAGGCGCGGGAGATGTACTCGGGCAGCCGGCCGGCGTCGTGCACCTCGCCCACCCACTTCGCGAAACCGAGCGTGCCCGGGCCGAAGACCTGGCGGTAGTCGAGTTCCTGGAAGGCCTCGCGGTCGCGCTGGTCGCCCGCCACCTGGCCGATGAAGAGCACCATCGGAGTGCTGTCCTGGAAAGCGGTGTGCAGCCCGATGCTCGCGTTGGCCGCACCCGGCCCCCGGGTCACGAAGCAGATGCCGGGCCGGCCCGTCAGCTTGCCCTGTGCTTCGGCCATGAAGGCCGCCCCGCCCTCATGGCGGCAGGTGACGAAACGGATGCGGTCGCGGTGCTCGTGAAAGCCGTCGAGCACCGCAAGAAAACTCTCGCCCGGGACGCCGAAGACCGTCTCGACCCCCTGGGCGATCAGGGCCTCGACCAGCAGGTGGCCGGCCGATCGAGTCGAAGGCGTGGCGCGCGTCATGCGGCCACTTTAAAACCTCCACGGCGGCGTGCCACACCTGCCCCCACCAGCGACGCCGACAGCACACCGAGCGCCAGCGCCAGCGCCGAGCCATAGAACACCCCACGCGGCGTGCCATGGTCCAGCAGTGAGCCGAAGATGGGGGAAGCCAGTGCGAATCCGATGTCGAGACCCGAATACACCGTCCCGTAGACACGGCCGGTGGCCCCCGGCGGCGCCGCCCGCTTGATCAGCATGTCGCGCGACGGCCCCGCCAGCCCTGTGCCGAACCCGGCCACGGCCACCACGCCAGCCGCCGCCATGCCCGGCAGCACACCGGTGGCCACGAGGCACAACAGCACGGCCGATGCCATCAGGCAAGAACCGATGATCTTCTCCAGGCGATCCGCGCCGGCCGCCACGAATCCGCCCACCACCATGCCGGCGGCACCGAACAGCATGTAGCCGGTCACGACGAAGGCCGTGGCCTCGATCGGCAGGCCATACAGGCTCTTGAGTGCCGGGCTTGCGAAACTCTGGATGGCGCTCAGCGCGCAAGTCGAGAAGAAAAAGAACGAGAAGCACAGCCACACCGATGGCAGTTGCAGGAAGGCAAGCGGATGCTCGCTGCTCACCGCCGCTCCCGGCTTGGCGGCGCGTTCATGCGCCCAGGACCCGGTCTTGTCGTCGATGGCATCGCGGTGCCACCACAGAATGGCCATCACGAGCAGCGCCCATCCCGCCATGCCGGCCGACGCGATGCGCCACGACCCGGTGAGCGCGGTGACGCCCGTCAGGAACACCGGGGCGGCCGCCCAGCCGAGGTTGCCGCTGATGCCGTGGACCGAGAAGGCATGCCCGAGCCGGGGCTGGGAGACCCGCTTGTTCAGGATCGTGAAGTCCACCGGATGGAACGGCGAGTTGCCGAGGCCGGCCAGCGCCGCGCCAAGCATCAGCCCGGCATAGCCGTGCGCGGTGGAAGTGGCCAATGCCGCCAGCCCGAAGCAGCTCAGCGCGGCGAAGAGGATGGGCCGCGCGCCCACGCGGTCCACCACGAACCCTGCCAGCGCCTGGCCCACTCCCGAAACGACGAAAAACGTGGTGACCAGCAGGCCAAGCTCCGCATACGTCAGCCCGAACTCCCGGATGAACATGGGGAACAACGGGGGCAGCATGAGGTGGAAAAAGTGCGAGGACCCATGCGCCAGGCCGATGAGGCCGATGGTGCGGGCATCTTGACGCAAGGGAACAGGGGAGGCAGCAGAGGCGGTGGTCATGGGGTCGGGAACCATGTTCTAGGGGGATGCGAGCACTCTAGGCGCCGCCGGCACGACCGAGTTACGATAACTTGTCAATCTCTATCGAGATCCTGCCAATGGCCCGAACCACCCTGCCCGACCGCCGTCGCGCCAGCGTGCCCCCGCTGGACCCCAACCAGTTCACCCCCACCCGGGAGCATCCGGTGCGGGCCAAGAGCCGCAAGCTCAAGGCCGACACATCGATCGACCCCCACCAGCACCCGTGGGCCCAACTGGCGTTCTCGATGACCGGCGTGATCCGCGTGACCGCGGGGCGGGGCTCCTACATCGTGCCGCCGTCGCGGGCCGTCTGGATCCCGCCCGGCGTGGAGCATGTGGTCAACGTGGTCGAGGACGCGGAGCTGCGCGCGGTCTACCTCTTCCAGGACGAGAACCATTGCGGCCCGGACGGTCCCGCCCCGCCCGATTCGCCGTGGCGTGAATGCCGGGTGCTGGAAGTCTCCAGCCTGATGCGTGAGCTCGTGATGCAGCTCACCGTGGAGCCAGGTGAGCGCACTCCGACCGACCGCGAGTACCACCTGAGCATGCTGGTGCTGGACGAGCTGCGCCTCGCTCAGTCGATCCCCCTCGGGGTGGACCTGCCGCAAGACAAGCGCCTGCTCGCCTTGTGCGAGGCGGTGATCGACGACCCGTCCCGCTGGCGCACGCTGGACGAATGGGCCGAGAGCTCGGGCGCCAGCCCGCGAACGATTGCGCGCCTGTTCCGCAGCGAACTCGGCACCACCTTCCTGCAGTGGCGCCAGCAGGTGCTGCTGTCCAAGGCCCTCGCGATGGCCGCCCGCAAGGTGCCGATGGCTGTCATTTCCGCCGAGCTCGGCTATGCGAGCCCCAGCGCATTCACGGCGATGGTGCGCCGCTCGGTGGGCGCACCGCCGAGCCGGTTTTTTAGTTAGTATCCGGACCCATTATTTTGAGTGAATCGAGTCCGTCAACGGCTGTAGCAGGTGAATTTGTCAGCCCGGTCATTATTTCGTTGACCCACCCACGGGCTCGCTCGAAAACCAGGTTCGGTCCAGATCACGGTATTTCCATCCTTGACGACAACGTAGCGAACACCTGAGTAATTAACCCATGAACTGGTCTTGTTCCTGAACCAGGTTGGGAAGACCCCGGTCAAACCCGATCGATTACACCCCCTGTAGCGCAACATCCATCCCCCCGTCGAGCGGTTGTAGTTGATGTGCTCATAAAAGCAATACCAGCCGATGGGGCATCGTTGGTAGTAGAGGGTGCTTGCGTCCACCTTCTCCTCCGTCGGGTCGTCCGATTCGGCCTTCAGGGGCGTCGACGCATCCTCGCCCTTCAGCTCGGGGTCCTGCATTTCCAGCACCACGTCGCCGCCTTCGAAAGAAACTTCATGGGCTCCTGTCTGGGTGCCGCCGGTGCTCTCACTCAAAACGCGGTCGATCTGGCTCTGCACCGCCTCGCTTGAAGCGGAGTTCGAGTTTTCTGGAGAGGCGTCGCCTCCTCCGCCACAGCCTCCAAGTGATACCAGGAGGCACGATGTGGTGATCAAAGAAACATGAGCCCAATTCCGATTGATATTCACATGAACCCCTATTCTGTTTGGTTAGATCGGAGGGCCATGCTGGTGTTCTTTCCTGTTGAGAACAAGCCCCTAGTTTCAGCAGCCAAAACCGCTCTTGCAGAGACGACAGGTTCAATAAGCGGTGATTTTTCGAAGAGTTTCGAAAATCGGGTTGAAGTCACATCCGGAAAGTTGGCGCTCGACGGATGCCATGCCCGGGGGAGCTTGCCCGCCGAATTCTGCGCGCCGGGAACTTTTGGTTGCAAACACCCGCCATGCTCCACCACGTTCAAGGTCTAGACTTTCGTGACCAAGTGCTCAAACTGATAAGAGCACACGCTGGAGGAGCCTGTACATGCTTTCATCCCTATTCGGAGAACTCCGTGCCATCCGGGGGCACCGGGCCGAGCACCCTGTTGACGACGACGGCTGCTTTGCCGCCACCACCCTGATGGAGCGCGTCGCCACGGAGGTCACCGAAGCAGGTCAGATGGTCGACAACCACCAGCAGGATCTGGTGGTGGTCGGTTCTCCAGCCCACGCCATCCGGGATCACTTCGCCACCACGCGCGCCGACCTCGACAATGCCAACCGTCAGATCACCCTGATGGATCCCACCGGCGTGTGGGCTTCGTCGGTCATCAAGGCGCTGTCCGACGCCACGGGGCGCCCCATCGAGCGCCTGCACCTGCGTGAGCAGGCCACGCTGCGCACGCTGGCCGTCATCGAACGCACCACGGTCGAGCGCCGCCATGAAAACACCTTGCGGATCTACCATGCCGACGTGCGGGCGCCCGGCTCCGGCAACGCCATCCCCACGGCATTGATGGAATCCAGCCACATGACGGCGGTGATCGTGGGCGCCATGTCGCCGCACGACATCGACGACCTCCTGGCGACCCTGCAGCAGGCGGTGCAGGAGCCCCAATGGCGCTGCCCCACGCTGCTGTTCATGCTGCCGCCCAACGCCGTCTGGATCTCGAACAAGATCGCCATGTACGACTGGCCGGACGCACTCAAGGTGCAGATCCTGAACGAGGCACTCACCAGCGCGTCGGCCGTGTGGAACGCGCTGCTGGGCATCTGGAACCGCGTCAAGGCGGTGCCGCCATGGCAGCCCGCGCAGGTGGCCGAGGAGCACTCCATCGATGGCTTCCCCATCAAGGTCGCCGATTTCGATCGCCCTACCCTGCCGCCCGTGGTGGTCGACAGCCAGGCAGCGCGCAGACCTCTGGCCGCCGAGGCGGCGGATCGTGCGGTGGCCTTCATGGCCGGCATCGAGGGCCTGCTCGGCTGCGCCGTGGTCGATGCCGCCACGGGATTCACACTGGCGCGCCAGACCTGCGAGGGCGAACCCGTGCATGTCGAGCTGGCCGCTGCAGGCAGCGCCCAAGTGCTGCGTGCGCACCAGCAGGCGTCCACCAGCATGGGGCTCGATGACCACATCGAGGAAATCATGACCAGCGCGGGCAACCGCCACCATGTGCTGCGGGCGGTGACCCGGCACAAGGGCCTCTTTCTGTTCGCGCTGCTCGACAAGAAGCGTGCGAACCTGGCGCTGGCCCGCTACAAGCTGATGGAGGCCGAGCAAAGCCTCTGAACGGCCGAATCAGGCGCCCTTTCGCGGCCGTGCACCGCGCCTGTGCCGGCAATGGTTTGGTGGCTCGGCTAACATCGTGGCTCGGCGGGCGTTCGGCCTGCCTTCGGTCGTTCCCCATGAGCCAAGTCCTTTTCGATTACACCAAGCAGGATTCGAGCGGAGACACCTGCACCGCCCACGCCTGGGCGAAGGTGCCCGAGCCGCTGTCTCCAGACCGCCGCGAGGCGCTGAAAGCCCGCGCGAAGGCGCTGCTGAAGGAACGCAATGCGGTGCTGGTGGCTCACTACTATGTGGACGGGGACTTGCAGGACCTGGCCTTGGAGACCGGTGGCTGTGTCGCCGATTCCCTCGAGATGGCCCGTTTCGGTCGCGAGCACGCGAGCACCACGCTTGTCGTCGCCGGCGTGCGCTTCATGGGTGAATCGGCCAAGATCCTGAGCCCCGAAAAGCGGGTGCTGATGCCCGACCTGGACGCCACCTGTTCGCTCGACCTCGGCTGCCCCGCCGACGAATTCGCCCGCTTCTGCGACGCCCACCCCGACCGCGAGGTCGTCGTCTACGCCAACACCAGCGCCGCCGTGAAGGCACGCGCCGATTGGATGGTGACCAGCTCCTGCGCACTGGCGATCGTGCAAAGCCTGAAGGACCAGGGCAAGAAGGTGCTGTGGGCACCCGACCGCCACCTCGGCCGCTACATCCAGGAGCAGACCGGTGTCGACATGCTGATGTGGAACGGCGCCTGCATCGTCCACGATGAATTCCGTGGCGTGGAGCTGGACCTGCTCAAGGGCCAGTACCCCGATGCCAAGGTGCTGGTGCACCCGGAATCGCCCAAGAGCGTGGTCGAGCAGGCCGACGTGGTCGGTTCCACATCGCAGATCCTCAACGCCGTGCTCCAGATGGATGCACAGACCTTCATCGTGGCCACCGACAACGGCATCCTGCACCGCATGCGCCAGCTGGCCCCGGACAAGACGCTGATCGAGGCGCCCACCGCCGGCAACAGCGCCACGTGCAAGAGCTGCGCGCACTGCCCGTGGATGGCCATGAACGCCTTGCAGGGGGTCATCGATTGCCTCGAACGCGGCACGGGCGAGATCACCGTGGACGAACCCATTCGCACGCAGGCACTCGGCTGCATCGACCGCATGCTCGATTTCGTCAGGAACAACCCCTCCAGCGTGCAGAAACCCGGCTTCGTCAAAAACATCGGCGCGGCCTGACCGCCCGCCCCTTTTCCCATGTTCGACTACAACGAAACCCTCGAGCAGGCGCGTGCCCGCAACATCCGCGACGCCCTGATGGAAGACATCGGCCGCCAGGACTGGACGGCCCGGCTCGTCCCGACCGGCCAACGCGTGCGCGCCCGCGTGCTGGTGCGTGAAGACGCCGTGCTGTGCGGCCGCGACTGGTTCGACGGATGCATCCAGGCCATCGACCCGAACGCCGCCATCGACTGGCATGTGGCCGAAGGCACCCGGATGACCGCCGAGACGCTCGTGTGCCACATCGAGGCCGACGCTCGGGCACTGCTGACGGCCGAGCGCCCGGCGCTGAACTTCCTGCAGCTGCTGTCAGGCACCGCATCGATCACCCGGCAGTACGTCGACGCCATGGGCGCGGCCTCGCCGAACCCGAACGGCTGCGCAGTGCTCGACACGAGGAAAACCCTCCCGGGCCTGCGCCAGGCACAGAAGTACGCCGTGCGCGTGGGCGGCGGCCAGAACCAGCGGCTGGCCCTGTGGCACGGCATCCTCATCAAGGAAAACCACATCGCAGCGGCCGGCGGCGTGACGGCTGCGCTGCGCAACGCCGAGGCACTCGACGCGGGTGTGGACATCCAGATCGAAGTGGAATCCATGGATGAGCTGCGCGAGGCCCTGGCGGCCGGCGCCCGCAGCGTGCTGCTGGACAACTTCACGCCGCCGATGATGACCGAGGCCGTGGCCGTGACCGCCGGGCGCGCGCTGCTCGAGGTGTCGGGCAACGTCAAGCTCGACCAGATGGCCAGCATCGCGGCCACCGGGGTGGACCGCATCTCCATCGGCCGCCTGACCAAGGACGTGCGGGCCACGGATTATTCGATGCGGGTGCTCGAACGCCTCTGACGGCACCGCCGCGTGGCAGCCGTCACGCTTTTGGGCCCCAACGCACCAGCCAGCGCCCCTACAGTGGGAGGCACTGGCCCGTGCAGGGCGCGAGGCGTTTTGGCGAGGCGTTTTGGCATGAGCACCACCGATTTCGAATCCATCCACAACTTCCACGAGCGCGCCGTGATGGACGCGGTGATGGCGGCCCTGCCCGACCATCCCTACTTCACGGACGGCGCGCTGGTGGCCGACGTCGCATGCGTGGCGCTGAACCGCCTGCCGCCGCGGTACATCCGCCACAGCGTGGACTTCTCCTTCTACCTCACCGAGAAGGAGCGCAGCGAGATCGACACCGCCATCCGCGAGTCGGTGTCGTTCGCATACGAGTTCGTCCAGGCGCGGGCGGCGATGCGGGCGCGCACCTGAGCCGGGCGGGACGAGTCAGGCCCTCAGGGGCGCCTTGACCGGCATCGCCTGGGCGTACGAGATCGCGGGACAACTGCTGCGCATCGTCGGTGCCGCCACTGCGTTTTCTTGACCTTTTCGTCAATGGGAACCCGCGTCGCGGCGCTGGCTGTCAACGATCCTTCGACCCTTTGACTTCATTGTTCAACCGGAACGTATTGACAAGAGACGCCAGGCGGGCCGCCTGATCGTTCAGTCTCTCGGCCGCAACCGCGGCCTGCTCCACGAGCGCCGCATTTTGCTGCGTGAGCTGGTCCATGTGGTTGACCGCCACGCTGACCTGGCCGAGGCCGGCACTCTGTTCGCTGGAGGCTTGGGTGATCTGGGCGATCGCGGAGGCCACTTGCTGGATGGCGTCGACGGCCTGCTCCATGGTGGCGCCGGCCTCCTCGACGATCCGAGCACCACTGCCAACCTGTTCGACACTCGCGCCGATCAGCGACTTGATCTCGCGCGCCGCCAACGCCGAGCGCTGCGCAAGCGTGCGAACTTCAGCGGCCACGACGGCAAAGCCACGGCCCTGCTCTCCGGCCCGCGCCGCCTCCACCGCAGCGTTCAGCGCCAAGATGTTGGTCTGGAACGCAATGCCATCGATGACAGCGATGATGTCGACGATCCGCTTGCTGCTCGATTCGATGCCGCGCATCGTCGTCACCATCTGCTGGACCGAGGCGCCACCGTCACAAGCCAGCTCACTGGCTTGCCGGGCCAGCACATTGGCATGTTGAGCGTGGTCCGCGTTGCTGCGCACGGTGCTTGTCATCTCGTCCATCGAGGCGGCTGTCTGCTGCAGGGATGAGGCCTGCTGCTCCGTGCGCTGCGACAGGTCAACGTTGCCCCTGGCGATCTCGCGCGCAGCAATGGCCACGCCCTCGGCATTGCTCCTCACCTCGCCCACGACCCGGTGCAGGCTGTCCTTCATCGCATTGAGCGAGACCAGGAGCTGGGCGATTTCGTCGCGCCCCTGCACCTGCTCTTCGCCTGTGAGGTCGCCAGCGGCCACCCGTTCGGCCAGGCGCACGGCACGGCCGAGCGGCTCCGTGATGCCATGGACCACCCGGCGCGCCAGCCAGCCCACCGACAGCAGCATCAGGCCGAGCAGGCCGAACTGGGTCAGCTCGGTTCGCTGCAGCGCCCTGACGCGCTCGGTCAGCATCGCCTCGAGCTCGTCGAGTGCAGCCCCTTCGAGCACGAACAGGTGATCGATGGTGCTCGTGAACGTGGCGATGTATTGGGGTGCGGCATATTGCAACGTCGGCGCACCGACGATTTCCTTGCTGGCCAGGGCCAGGGCCTCCTGTATCGGCACCTGCGCCTCGGCCAGCTTCTTGGACAGCGACGTCTCCAGCGCGGGATTGGCCGCGAAGGCTTTGCCAAAGGCGGCGGTCATCGCCTCGAACTGGTCGGTGGAGGCCCTCACCAGCCCGGCCAGCATGGCGCGGCCCTCCGGCGTGACCTGCCCTTCCGCAAGGAAACCGGCACCACGGGCACGGGTCTGGCCCAGCGATTCTGCGGCAACCGGCAGGCGCGTCAACGCCGCGCTCATCAAGTAGTACGAATCCGCCTGCGGATCGAGGATCAGGCCGGTCTGGTCCAGCAGCAGGTCGAGCGTCTTGAACTGCTTGGCAATCAGCGCGGCATGCGCGGTGCTCGAATCGGTCGCCGAATACTGTTTCTGGTCCACTCGCGATTTGAGCTGGGCCCAGTCGTCCCGTGCCTGTTGCCAGACGGTGGCCAGGTTGTCCGGGATGGGCTCGTCCCTGAAGTACGCCTGCAATTGGGCAATGGCCTTCTCGACCTCGTCGCGCTTGCTCTCCCGCGCACTGGCCACGCTGGCGTTGCCACCGAGCAACCCGGCTGACAACCCGCGGTGTTGCTGGGTCAGCTGCACCAGTTTCATCAATTGGCGTGCCGGTTCAACGCCCCGACGCTCGCTGTCTGCTGCCGCGATCAACTCGCGGGAGAGCTTCAGTTGCAGGAACAGCGGCACGCATACCGTGGACAACACCAGCAATCCAAGCAAAAGCAGCTTGCGGCCCACCGACATTCCAGCAATTCGATCCATGTTCGAGATTCCTGCGATGACAGCGCATGGTGACTTTCTCTGTCTCATGGCGCCTTGGCAGAAGATATCGCCAAGTTGAGGATCAGAACCGGCTGATCATTCGATGGGCAATGAATGGCTCGGAGGGCTCGTGCGTTATGTCACGAACAGTGGTCGCGCACGGTTGACGGTCGTTCAGTTGAGGCAAAAGGTGCCCGAGGCCCGATGATCTACGAGCGGCTGCACGCACAATCGGCCGTGCGAGCCGCGAGGCGCGCGAACCGAGGAACGTGGTACCCGATGTGACGTCGAAAATCCTAAGAGGCCATCGAAGTGGGGGCGGCGGCTCAGCCGACCTAGGGATTGCGGCTCGCGGGCCCACACCGCGTAGCGCCCCCACAAGGTAATGACTTGTGACTCGCCCCGATCAATTGGCCACGTCGGCCCCTATGATTCCTGCCGGCTGCCTCAGGGAGCACGGGACAAGAACACAAGCCCGCAGTCGACCGCAGCCTTCCCGGTGAGTGATTTTCTCGGATCCTGAACCCGCGCGCCGTCCGTGTTCTACCGACCTATGTCCCACCGATCCGGCTTGCGGCTCGTTGTTTCGAGCCTGCAAGAACATGACTGCAGCGCCGTTACGGCTGCGACCGGCGGCGCTCAGATGCGTATCGCCTCGACAAGACGACCGATGACCGAAGCAACGCAGTCCCAATTCGCAACACTCACGCGGCAGACCGCGGTAGGACCGCTCAACACGTTCACTAAGGAAGACCTTGGTGCGGGGGCCGCAAAATTCGATCTGTGGTTGCGCGAGATCAGCGACGGCTACGTGACTTTGGAGCGGTTGAAAACGGTCGCAGGCAGCCTGCCGGTGCTGGGCAACATCATGGCGTTCATCGACACGGTGATGGATGTCGTGAACGTGGTCGACAAGTACGCCGACGGCAAGCCCGTGGAGCTGTTTGACTGGGTGACGCTCGGCGTGAACTTGATCGGTGTCATTCCCG
>CBIHPH010000047.1:0-30201 GCA_966212105.1 uncultured Rhizobacter sp. | reverse complement strand
GCGCAGGCGGCAGCCGGCCTGGTCAGCTCGCCCGTTTCCGAATGGGCCGATCCGCCGCTGCTCCAGGACACCATCGCGGCGCAGGCGCTCGCGCGCCCCACGCATGCCGCGGTGGTCTGCGGCGACTCGACATTGAGCCATGGCGACCTCGACCAGGCCGCGACGCGGCTGGCCGCGCGCCTCGTGGCTGCGGGTGCCGGACCGGACAAGATCGTCGGTGTCTGCATCGAGCGTTCCACGGACCTGATCGTCGCGCTGCTGGGGGTGCTCAAGTCCGGCGCGGCCTACCTTCCGCTCGATCCCGCCTACCCGTCCGAGCGCCTGGCCTACATGGTCAGGGACAGCGGCGCCATCGGTGTCGTGGTCCATGAAACCACGCGCCACCATGCCCCGACCCGCGCGCCCTTGGGCGATGTGGACGGCCCCAGGGCAGCAGCCAGCCCTCCGGCCGTTCGCCCTCATCCGGACCAGCTGGCGTACGTGATCTACACGTCGGGATCCACCGGCCAGCCCAAAGGCGTGGCGGTCACCCATCGCAACGCGGCCCATTCCACGGCCGCGCGGGAACGCTGGTACGAACGCCGCGTGCACGCCTACCTGCTGCTGTCGTCGGTGGCGTTCGACAGCTCGGTGGCCGGAATCTTCTGGACGCTCACCCAGGGCGGCACGCTGGTGCTTCCCCGCGAGGATGAACGCCGTGATCCGCAGGCCCTCGCACGTCTCGTCGCGCATCACCAGGTGACCCACCTGCTCGCGCTGCCATCGCTTTACGCCCAAGTGCTCGACGAGGCGCCGCACCTCGCCAGCTTGACCGACGTCATCGTTGCCGGGGAAGCGTGCCCCTCTCTGCTGGTGGCGTCGCACCATCGTGCGCTGCCATGCGCTGCACTGTTCAACGAATACGGGCCCACCGAGGTCAGCGTGTGGAGTGTTGCGCACCGCACCCGCGCTGGCGAGGACCCTGTTCCCATCGGCACTGTGATCCCATTCATCCGGGCGCATGTGCTGGATGATCGCCTCGAACCCGTGCCGCCGGGGGTGGCCGGGGAGCTGTACCTCGCCGGACCTGCGGTGACCCGGGGCTACCTCGGCCGGCCCGATCTGACGGCCGAGCGGTTCGTGCCGAACGCCTTCTCCGGCCCGCCCGGCGAGCGCCTCTACCGCACCGGAGACCGCGTGCGCTGGCAACCGGACGGCCGCATCGACTTCCTGGGCCGGTCCGACCAGCAGGTGAAGATTCGCGGCCATCGCATCGAATTGGGCGAGATCGAGGCACGGCTGCTGGCGCACGCCGGCATCCGTGAGGCCGCGGCGGTGGTGAGAGAGGATCGCCCGGGCGAACGCCGCCTCGTCGCCTATGTGGTGCCACGTGGAGACGCCCCTTCGGCCGAGGCGCTTCGCCAGCATGTCTCACGTGCGCTGCCGGATCACCAGGTGCCATCGGCCTTCGTCGTCGTCGCGTCCTTTCCGCAGACGCCGAACGGCAAGCTCGATCGCCTGGCACTGCCCGCCCCGGAAGCCGCGGCGACCGCGCCCTACATCGCACCGCGCAACATGACCGAATCGCTCATCGCATCGATCTGGTCGGACGTGCTGGGCACGGACCGCATCGGCGTGCATGACAACTTCTTCGAGCTTGGCGGACATTCGCTTGTCGCGACGCAGGTGGTCGTGCGGCTGCGGCACAGCTTCGGCATCGACCTGCCGGTGCGCGAGCTGTTCGCGGCGCCCACGGTCGCGGGGCTTGCGGACCTGGTACGGCAACAACGTCCGGCGGCACCGGCGATCCCGGCGATCGATGCGGTGCCTCGCGATAAGGCGGACTTGCCGCTGTCGTTCGCGCAGCAGCGCCTGTGGTTCCTCGCCCAGCTCGACCCGCAGGACGTCTCGTACCACATCCCGGGCCGGGTTCGCCTGACCGGACCGCTCGACGCCGAGGCGCTGTCGCGGGCCTTCGATGCCTTGCTGATGCGGCACGAGGTGCTGCGCACCCGCATCGTGGTCGATGCCCTCGGCCGGCCCCGCCAGGTGATCGATCCCGAGCCGTCTGCCAGACTCTTGCAGATCGACGTTGCCGATGAGCGGCAAGCCGATGACTTCGCATTGCGGGAGGCGATGACCCCCTTCTCCCTCAGCGACGGGCCGCTGCTGCGCTTCTCGCTGCTGCACCTCGCACCGGAGCGGCACCAGCTGGTGATGGTGCTGCACCATGCCATCTCGGATGGCCGGTCCACGGAGCGGATGCTGGAAGAGCTGGGAGCGCTGTACGCGCAGGCCATCGCCGGCCATGCCCCGGCCCTCCCGCCCCAGCCGCTCCAATACGCCGACTACGCCGCATGGCAGCACCGGTATTTGACCGCCGACAGGCTGGCGAGCGAACTCGCGCATTGGAAGTCGGTGCTGGGCGATGCGCAGCCACTGCTTGCGTTGCCCACCGACCGGCCGCGCCCGGCCGTGCTGTCGGGCCGGGGTGGCCATGTGCACCTTCGCTTGCCGCCGGAACTCGGCCGCGAGGCGCTTGCTTTCGCGCGCCGCCACAACGCCACGCTGTTCATGTTGCTGGAAGCCACCTTTGCGGCGTTGCTGTCCCGCTGTTCGGGCCAGTCGGACATCCGCATCGGTACGCCAGTGGCGGCGCGGCCCACGCTGGAACTCGAACCGCTGCTGGGTCTTTTCGTCAACACCGTCGTGCTGCGCCATGATTTGCACGCCGCACCGAACCTCGCCGAATTGCTCGTTGCCACGCGACATGCGGTGCTCGATGCGAGCCAGCATGCCGAACTGCCGTTCGAGCGCCTGGTGGATGCGATCCAGCCCGAACGGGACCTGAGCCATCCGCCCCTCTTTCAGGCGATGTTCGACATGCAGACCGAGCGCTATGCCGCGCTCGATGCGATGCCCGGACTGCGCGGTGAACTCTCGGCCATCGACACCCCCACGGCCAAGTTCGACCTGTCGTTGAGCGTCGCGGAGAAAGGCGGTGCCATTGACTGCAACTTCGAATACAGCACCGACCTGTTCGATTCGGCCACCGTCGAGCGCTTCGCACGGCACTATGCGCAGCTCCTGGAGGCTGCCCTGCGGGAGCCCCGGTGCCCGCTCGCGGACCTGCCGCTCATCGGAGAGGACGATGCATCGTTGCCGCATCGTCCGGTGCGCGAGCGCCCTTTGGCGGAGGGATTCCCCGCCTTGTTCCTCGAAGCCGCGCATCGCCACGCCGGTGCCTGGGCGGTGGTGGACGGCCCCGTGTCCCTGACCTATGCGGCATTGGCATCACGGGCCCGGTCGCTCGCCGGCCGGCTCCAGGCTGCGGGCGCCTGCCCGGACACCCCGGTCGGTGTGCTGCTGCCCAGGTCGGCCGATGGACTCGTGGCGATCGTCGCCTGCTTGATGGCGGGGGCGGCGTACCTGCCCCTGGACCCGATGCTTCCGCCGTCACGCCTTCGGCAGATCGTGGCGGCGGTTCGGCCTTCGGTGCTCGTCTGTCCTGCCGAGGCAACACGCCTGTGGGCCGAGACCGGCGTCCCCTGCGTGACGCCTGGCGCTGCAACCGCCGAATGCGATGCGGGATGGCAACCCACGCCTCCGCACCCCGACCAATTGGCCTATGTGATCTACACATCCGGGTCCACCGGCACGCCGAAGGGCGCGATGGTCACCCAGGCGGGCATGCTCAACAACCTGCTCGGCAAGATCGACCAGTTGGCACTCACGCCGGCCGACCGCATTGCGCAGACCGCGTCGCCGAGCTTCGACATCTCGGTGTGGCAGTTCCTCACGGCACTGCTGTGCGGCGCCTCGGTGCACATCGTGCCGGACGACATCACACGCGAACCCGCGGCCCTGCTGGACGCGGTGCGGACCGCCCGTCTCACGGTGCTGCAAAGCGTGCCGTCGCTCATCCGCGGCATGCTCGACGATCCGGACGCCGGCGGTGCGCTGCCTTCGTTGCGCTGGCTGCTCCCGACCGGCGAAGCCCTGCCGCCCTCGCTGGCAGCACGCTGGCTGCAACGCCATCCCACCGTGCCCCTGCTCAACGCGTACGGCCCCGCCGAATGCGCGGACGACGTGGCTCTGTGGCGCATCGACACGCCCCCGCCGGTGGACCTGGCCCAGGCTCCCATCGGCACCGCGGCCGACAACCTCCGCCTCCATGTCGTCAACGAGGCGCTCCAGCGTCAACCGGTCGGCGTGGCGGGCGAGCTGGTGATCGGCGGGGTGGGCGTGGGGCGCGGCTATCTCGGCGATCCCGCCCTCACGGCGGCGCGGTTCGTGCCCGACCCCTTCGGTCCGCCCGGCGCGAGGCTGTACCGGTCCGGCGACCTGGCGCGCTGTTCGGTCGATGGCGTGCTGACCTTTCTCGGGCGGAACGATCATCAGGTGAAGGTGCGCGGGCACCGCATCGAGCTGGGAGAGATCGAGTCGCGCCTGATGAGGCATCCGGCGGTGCGGGGCGCGGTGGCCGTGGCCAGGGGCGAACCCATGCGTCTGGTCGCCTACGTGGTGGGCGCAGGCGACGCCGCGATCGATGCGGCCGACCTCCGGCGCCATCTGGCCGCGGACCTTCCCGAGTACATGTTGCCTGCCGCCATCGTGCCCTTGGTGCAATGGCCGCTGAACGCGAACGGCAAGATCGACCGGGCCCGCCTCCCGGAGCCCCAATTCCATGCCGATGCACCCGTGGGCAGCCGACCCGCCACGGCGATGGAGGCTCGATTGGCGGACGTGTGGTCGCAAGTCCTGGGCGTGCCGTCGATCGGTCCCCACGACAACTTCTTCGCGCTCGGTGGCGATTCGATCGTCAGCATCCAGGTCGTCAGCCGGGCGCGACAGGCGGGGCTGAAGCTCACCGCGCGAGATCTGTTCCAGCATCCCACCCTGGAGGCGCTGGCGCTCGTCACCCGGATCGACCGGCCAACGGCCGAGCGAACCGCCCCCCGGGGCGCATCGCCACTCACGCCGGTGCAACTGGCATTCTTCGATCAGCCATGGACGGGCACGCAGGCCATCCACCACTGGAACCAGTCCCTGCTGCTGAAGCCGGCCCGGCCGCTCGACAAAGCGCTCGTGCAAGCGGCACTGGACAATCTGGTGTCACACCACGACGCGCTTCGCATGCGATTTTCCCCCGCGGCCGGCGGCTGGCAGCAGCGTTATGCCGATGCAGAACACGCGGTGCTGTTGTCCACCCAAACCCTTTCCGTGGACACCCTCGAAAGTGCGTGCAATGCGCTGCAGGCGAGCCTCGACATTCACAAGGGCCCGCTGCTGCGCGCCGGCCTGTTCGATCTGGACGACGGCAGCCAACGGTTGCTGCTCGCGGCCCACCACCTGGTGGTGGACGGGGTGTCATGGCGCGTCCTGCTGGAGGATTTCGGGACGGCTTACCGGCAGCGGGCCGATGGAGGGGAGATCCGCCTGCCCCCACGCACCGCATCGCTGCAGGAGTGGGCCGAGCACCTCCACTCGGAGGCCGAAGGTCGCCGAAGCGCAGAAGAACTCGCCTACTGGCGGCAGCAGGTCGCGCCACCGTTCCCGGTGGAGCGGCCCACCGGCCGCCATGCCGAGGGCGAGGTGGACATCGTCAACATCAGTCTGGACGCCGACCGCACCGCGCGGCTGCTGCAAAGCGCCCGGTTCAACGCCCGGCCCGACGACATTCTCCTGACCGCGTTGGCTCGGGTGGTGCTCGCCTGGAGCGGCCAGACGGAACTGCTCGTCGAGCAGGAGGGCCATGGCCGACCGGACGAACCGGACACGAGCCGGACCGTGGGCTGGTTCACCGCAGCCTATCCGCTCAGGCTGACCCTGCCGTCCGATCCATCGCCGGCCGCCCATGTGCGGCACGTCAAATCCTTGTTGCGGGGCGTGCCCCGCGGCGGGCTGGGCCATGGCGTGTTGAGGCATGTGCACGGGCACCTGCCGCCCAGCGGCGCCCAGATCGCCTTCAACTACCTGGGGCAGCTCGACGCCGGCCTCGATGGTGGCGTGTTCTCGGCCATCTGCAATCGCAGCGGACGCCTGTACCACCCCGATGCGCCGCGCCAGGTCGAGTTCGATCTGAATGCGTACGTGCTCGACGGTCGGCTGCAGATCGATTGGAGCCACAGCCGGGGCCGCTGGCACCCGGGCACCGTGACCTCGCTCGCGGCCCGCTACACCGCCGACCTGGAGGCGGTGATCGACAGCACGATGCGCGAAGGCGCCGATCTGCTGACCCCGCAGGACTTTCCCGACGTGGCCCTCGATGCCGCGATGCTCGACCAGTTGCTCGAAGGAATGGAATGATGGCCGCACCACAGCACGCCGGCAACGCGCCGGCCCCCCGCCGCAAGGCCGACATCACCGGCATCCACCGGTTGACCCCGCAGCAGCAAGGCCTGCTCGTTCATGCCCGTGGCCAGGCTGTGGGCGACAGCGATCCGTACTTCAGCCAGGACGCGTTGATCCTGGAAGGCGACGTCGATCCGCATGCGTTCGAGCAGGCCTGGTGCGACGTCGTCGCGCGGCACGCCATCCTCCGCACGGACTTCCGCTGGGAGGACGTACCCGAGCCGCTGCAGATCGTCTTCGGCCACCGGCCGGCCCGCCTGACGTGGCTGGATTGGCGAGAGGAGCCGGATGCGAATGCCGCGCTCGCTCGGCACTGCGCCGCGTTGCGCGCTGCGGGATTCGATTTCGCCCGCGCAGCCGACCCGACGCTGACGATGGCGCGCATCGGCGAGCACCGGTGGTTCCTCGTCTGGGCCTACCACCACATCGCGATCGACGGCTGGAGCTATGCGCTGGTGCTGCGGGACCTGCTCACCTGCTACCAGGCGCGGCGCAGCGGCGTGCCGGCCGAGCGGCCCCCGGCACGGCCCTTCAGCGACTACATGGCCTGGTTGTCACGGCAGGACCATGACGCCGCGGAGCGCTTCTGGCGCGAAGAACTGACCGGCACCGACCTCGTCACGCCGCTCCCGTTCCCGGCGCCCGCCCGGCCACCGGCATCGCTCTGGGGCGAATTGGCCGTCACGCTGCCAGCGGACGCCGTGCTGACAGCGTTCGCCCAGCGCGAGCAGGTCACGCTCGGCACTGTGTGCCAGGGCCTCTGGGCGCTTCTGCTCGGCCGGCTGAGCGCCTCCCGGCAGGTCACCTTCGGCGTGACGGTGGCGGGCCGCCCCGCCGACCTGCCGGGTGCCGACGACATCGCCGGTCTCTTCATCAACACGCTGCCGCTGGTGGTAACCCTCGATGGGGCGCAGCCGGTCGGTGCATGGCTGCGCGACATCCAATCGCGCAACGCGCGCATCCGCCAGTTCGAACACTTCTCGCTGGCACGCATCCAGGCCTTGGCGACAAGGGCCGGCCGCAGCCTGTTCGAATCGCTGATCGTCGTCGAGAACTTCCCCGTGGATGCGGCGCTGCTGGCACAGGACGATGCGCCGCCAGCCGAACGCCTCCGCGCACGCCTGCATCTGCCGGAAGCCGCAGAAGGCGAGGTGCTGCCGACCGAACGCGCGCGCAACAACTACCCGCTGACGCTCGTGTTCGTGCCCGGTGGCGCATCGTCGCCCGGCGCAGCGGCCAGGCTGGTCTTCGCGTTCGACCGCCAACGGTTCGATGATGCAGCGATTCGTGCCCTCGCCTCGCAGGCGCGCACCCTGCTCGATTCGCTGCTCCAGGACGGGCGGCGCCCACTCGATGCATTGGCGCTCTCAACGCCCGCCGAGGCGGCATCGCTTGCGCTTGCCGGCCAGGGCATCTGGCGCAACCAGGAGGCACCGCCCCTCCGGCCGCTGCCCGAACAGATTGCAGGATGGGCCCGCCAACGGCCCGACACCCTGGCCGTCATCGGCGCCGATGGGGCACTGACCTATGCCGAACTCGATGCGCGCGCAACAAGGCTGGCCGTGGCGCTGTGCGCATCCGGTGTTGGCGTTGGTCACACTGTGGCGATCGTGGCCGGGCGCAGCGTGGCGTACGTGGTCGCGCTGCTCGGCGTCATGAAGGCGGGGGCGGCATTCCTGCCGCTCGACCCCGCGCTGCCCCCGAAGCGCCTGGCGCACCTGCTGCAAGACGCTCGACCGGCCATGCTGCTTGCAGAGGACCTGTCCCTCGCGCAGTCTGTCGCTCCGGATCTGCCAGCGTGGGACATCGCAGCCGACCTCCCGCCGCTGCCCGGCGCCGACCTGCCGCGGGCGCTGGTCCTCCAGTCGCCCGCCTATGTGATCTACACCTCCGGCTCCACCGGCGTGCCCAAGGGCGTGGTGGTCACGCATGCCGGACTCGCACAGTACACCGCGGGCATCCTGGATCGGCTTCAGGCGCCCGAGGGGCTGCGACACGCGATGGTGTCCACCGTCGCCGCGGACCTGGGCCATACCACCTTGTTTGGCGCCCTCGCCAGCGGCGGCACCGTGTGCATGCTGCCGGCGTCGCTCGCATTCGATCCCGATGGATTCGCCCACTGGATGCGGACGCAGCGCATCGATGTGCTGAAGATCGTCCCGAGCCACCTGAGTGGCCTCCTGGCCGCCGAATCGCCTGCGTTGCCGCGGCATGCGCTGGTGCTGGGCGGCGAGGCCGCGGCCCCCGCGCTGCTGGCCCGCGTTCGCAACCTGGCACCGGCCGGCATGCGGTTGCTGAACCACTACGGCCCGACCGAGACCACGGTGGGCGTGCTGACCGATGAAGCGCCGCATGTGACCGGCACCGACGCGCTGCACCTTGGCTCACCGCTGCCGGGATGCCGCCTCCTCGTGCTCGATGCCGCGCTGCAACCGCTGCCGCACGAGGCGCCGGGTGAACTCTATGTCGGCGGCGACAGCGTCGCACAAGGCTATCTGGGGCGCCCGGACCTGACGGCCGATCGGTTCGTCCCCGACCCGCACCTGCCCGGCCAGCGCTTGTATCGGACCGGCGACCGGGTGGCTTGGCGTGCGGACGGTCGGCTCGCCTTCCTCGGCCGGGTCGATGACCAGGTGAAGATCCGCGGCCACCGGGTCGAACCGCGCGAACTCCTCGCCGCCTTGCGCGCGCTTCCGGGCGTGACGGACGCGGCGGTGGCGGTGCGGGCCGCAGACAGCGGCGGACTGCGCCTCCTGGCGTACGTCACGCCCGACACCTTGCAAGCCGACCCGCTGTGCGCGCTGCTCGCAACCCAGCTGCCCGAACCGCTGATGCCCGCGGCCATCGTGCCGCTGGCGGCGATGCCGCTCACGCCCAACGGGAAGCTGGACCGCCAGGCGCTGCCGGAGCCATGCCCAGGCGCCGGAACGGAAAGCGAGGATGCCGCCCCTCGAAACGACACGGAGACCGTGCTCGCCAACATCTGGTCTGCGGTGTTGCAACGCGAGCACGTCGGCATCCACGACAACTTCTTCGACCTCGGGGGCGACTCCATCCTGAGCCTGCAGGTGATCGCCCGAGCGCGGCGCGCCGGTTTGAAAGTCACGCCCAAGCAGGTGTTTGAACAACAGACCGTCGCGCGACTGGCGGCCGTCGCCGTGCCCCTGGCAGCGGCGCCCTCCCCGGCCGCCGTGCCGACGCCACCCGTCATCACGGGCGACGCCCCGCTGACGCCCATCCAGCACTGGTTCTTCGCAAGCGCCCAGCCGGAGCCGGACCACTGGAACCAGGCGGTGGTGCTGACCTCGGAGCGGCGGCTCGATGCGCAGCAACTGGCAGCCGCGCTGCGCGTGCTCATCGCACGGCACGACGCGTTGCGCCTGCGTTTCCAGCGCGAGCCGGGCGGCTCGTGGCGGCAACGGGCAGCCGATGCGATCGATGCACCAACCCCGGTCGAGGCGCACGATCTGTCCGGCCTGGATGCCGTCCAGGCACGCGCTGCCGTGGAACGCACGGGTGCCGATCTCCAGCGCCGCATGAACCTGGCCGAAGGCCCGATGCTGCGGTGTGCCTACTTCGACCTCGGCCCGCAACGCCCGGCCCGGCTGTTGTTGGCGGCGCATCACCTGGCGATCGACTCCGTCTCGTGGCGGTTGCTGATTGGCGAACTCCAGGACATCTGCAGCGCACTGCAGGCGGGCACGCCCCCCACCCTCCCGCCGGTGGGCATGACGTACCTGGAATGGGCACGCCGCCTGCCTGCGGAAGCCAAACGCATCGCCCATGAATTGCCGTTCTGGACGCAACAGTCCACCCCAGTCAACCTCGTGGCGGCCGACACGGACCTGCGCTACGCCTCGGCGCGTCGACACCGCACCGAGTTGTCCCGAGACGAGACGACCGCGCTGCTCGCCGCCGCCCCCGCCGCGCTGCAGTGCAGCAGCGAGGATCTGCTGCTGACGGCACTCGCGCAGGCGCTCTGCGCGGTGCAGGGATTGAACGAGGTGGCCGTCGAGCTGGAGGGGCATGGGCGTGATGCACTGACACACCCCGATGCCCCCGACGTGTCCGGCACCGTCGGATGGTTCACCTGCCGCTACCCGGTGCGCCTCATTCCCGGCTCCGGCGATGCGCGGGCGGCGCTGGATGCCATCACCGCCCAGCTGCGCGCGGTGCCGTGCAAGGGCATCGGCCACGGGCTGCTCGCGTATTTGGCCGATGACATCGCCCCCCGCGAGGCGCTTGCCGCGTTGCCGAGGCCGGACGTCACGTTCAACTACCTTGGACGGCTGGACGCCGGACTGGCCGATGGCTGGCTGCGCCCGGTGGACGAGCCGGGTGGTCCTACACGGAGCCCGCGAAACCTGCGGACCCATGCACTCGACGTCGATGCGCATGTGCACGAGGGCGTGCTCACGGTCGAGTGGACATGGGCGCCGGGCGCAGCGCGAGATGCCGACAGCATCGAACGGCTCGGTTCCGATTTCATGCGCCGCCTCCAAGCCTTGCTCGCGCTGGCCGACGGAGCAGCGCGCCGCGCCATCCCCGCCGAATTTCCACTCTCGCGCCTGGGCGCTGCCGAAATGGAGGGCGTGCGGGCGCGCTGGCCCGGTGTGCAGGACATCTACCCCCTCGGGCCATTGCAGTCCGGCATCCTCTTCCATGTGCTCCATGAGCGTGCCGGCCCTGCGATGTACCTGAACCAGCTGCATTGCGAGGTCCGTTCGCCGCTTCACCCGGATGCGATGGCCGCCGCCTGGCAACAGGCGGTCTCGCGCCACGACATCCTGCGCACCGTCTTTGCCTGGGACGGCCTGGACGAGCCGCACCAGCTGGTGCTCGACCGTGCCGATGTGGCCGTCCATCACATCGCGATGGACGATGCGACCGAGCTGGCCGACTTCCTGGCAGCCGATCTCTCCCGCGGGTTCCCGCTCGACAAGGCGCCGCTGATGCGCGTCACCCTGGTCCAGCGGCCTGGCGCATGGCATCTGGTCTGGACGCGGCACCACCTGCTGATGGACGGCTGGTCGAGCGCCCGGCTGTTGAGCGAGGTGTTCCACCACTACGACGCCGCCGCGCGTGGCCTGGCCACGCCGGCCGCACCCCGCCCTCCGGCGTACCGAGACCACATCGCCTGGCTGCAACAGCGCGACGCCACGGGCGACCTCGCCTGGTGGCGCGACCGGCTCGCCGGGCTCGCCGAACCCACGCTGCTGCAGGCACACGCCGGCCATGTGTCCACTGAGAGCGGCATGGGCAGGTGCGCACGCACACTGCTGCCCGGCGTGGGCGAGGCGCTGGCCCGGGTCGCCCGCACGGAGCGGGTCACGGTCAACACCCTCGTGCAGGCGGCATGGGCCCTCGTGCTGTCGAAGCATGTCGGCCGGCGGGATGTCGTGTTCGGTGTCACGGTGTCGGGGCGACCGGTCGACGTGCCGGACGCCGAGGCGATGCTGGGGCTGTTCATCAACACGCTGCCGCTTCGGGTGCAGGTGCCGGCCACGGCCTCGCTGTCCGCCTGGTGGCAATCACTCCAGCGCCACAACCTCGACATGCGCGAGCATGAGCAGGCGCAACTGGCCGAGCTGCAGCGCATGTCCGGCCTCGCGCCGGGCATCCAGCTCTTCGATTCGGTGCTGGTGTTCGAGAACTACCCGGTGGACCGGCAGGGATTGGCGACACTGCGCCAGACGCTCGACATCGCCGCGGTGCATGCCGACGAAACCTTGAGCCTGCCATTGACCCTCGTGGTCTACCCGGGGGCCGAGATGGCGTTCGAATTGACCTATCGGCGCGACGCATTCGACGGCGATGCCATCGCACGGCTCGGGGACCAGCTGGCTCATGTGTTGTCCGACTTCACCGAGGGTACGGCACGGCCAGTGGCTGCGCTCGCGCTGCCAGCGCCTGTGGAGCTGCCGTCTCCCGCCGCGAAGGCCGCGTGGGCGGACACCCTGGTGGCGCGTTTCGAAGCGCAGGCCCGCAGCACGCCGGATTCCATTGCGCTGTCCGGCGCCGGCGCAGACATCAGCTATGCCGAACTCGATGCGCGCGCCAACCGCCTGGCCCATGCCCTCGTGGCACAGGGCGTGGGACCGGACGTTCCAGTGGCGGTGTGCATGGAGCGATCGTCCGCGCTGCTCGTCGCGCTTCTCGGGGTGCTGAAGGCAGGCGGCTGCTACGTCCCGCTGGACCCGGCCGCGCCCCCCGATCGCCTGCGCCACATCCTCACCGACAGCGGCGCACGGTGCGTGGTGCACGACCACAGCGCGGCCTGCTGGCTCGCGACGCTGCCCATCCCGGCCCTGCCGTTCGAATCGTTGCAGGCCGATGGTGACCCCGCCGCGTCCTCACCGCTGCCCGCACGCGCCGGCGCGCACCATGCGGCCTACGTCATCTACACCTCCGGCTCCACCGGGCGCCCGAAGGGCGTCCAAGTCACGCACGCCAATGTCACGCGACTGTTCGATTCGACACGCGAGCAGTTCGCCTTCGATGCCCGCGACGTCTGGACGCTGTTCCATTCGTGCGCATTCGATTTCTCCGTCTGGGAAATCTGGGGTGCGTGGCTGCATGGCGGGCGGCTCGTCGTCGTGCCCCAGGACACCGCACGTGACAGCACCGCCTTCCTCTCCCTGCTGTGCAGGGAAGGCGTGACCGTGCTGAACCAGACCCCTTC
Organism: uncultured Rhizobacter sp.; assembly: GCA_966212105.1. Classification (GTDB taxonomy): domain Bacteria; phylum Pseudomonadota; class Gammaproteobacteria; order Burkholderiales; family Burkholderiaceae_C; genus Rhizobacter. Next base: position 17,186 of record CBIHPH010000047.1, on the reverse strand, counting down.
GGCGTTCTACCCACTGGCCGAACTGGCCACCGAGGGTGCGCGCCCCGACTGGGCCCTGCGTTGCGTGATCTTCGGCGGCGAGGCACTCGATCCCCTGCGCCTTCAGAAGTGGTGCAACCGTTTCGGTGACGACACGCCCCGGCTGGTCAACATGTATGGCATCACCGAGACCACCGTGCATGTGACCTACCGCCGGCTGCGGCGCGGCGATCTCGAACGCCGCAGCCTGATCGGGCATGCACTGCCCGACCTGCAACTGCGGCTGCTCGACGACGCGATGCACCCCGTGCCGGTCGGCGTGGCAGGCGAGGTGTTCGTCGGCGGCCCAGGCCTCGCCCGCGGCTACCTCGGACAGCCAGGGTTGACGGCCGAGCGCTTCGTCCCCGATCCGTGGAGCGACTGCGGCGCCCGCCTCTATCGCAGCGGCGATCTCGCCCGCCGCCTGCCCGGTGGCGACCTCGAATACATCGGACGCGCGGACCAGCAGGTCAAGGTCCGGGGGTTCCGCATCGAACTCGGTGAAATCGAAGCGCAATTGCGCCAAGGCCGGGGCGTGCGCGACCTTGCCGTGCTCGCCCGGCCGGATCGGCATGGCGCCACGGAACTGGTCGCGTACGTCGTTCACGACCACGGAACCGAATGGGAGGCGCTCCGCCGGCATGCGCACGCCACCCTGCCGGCCTACATGGTGCCGTCCACGTTCGTGGCCGTGCCGGTGTTGCCGATCACCGTGAACGGCAAGCTCGACCGCAAGGCCCTGGCCGCGTTCGCTGCGCCGTCACTCGACAGCGTTCCAACGGCCCAGGGCCCCCGCGACGCCCTCGAGACCGAGGTGGCGGACGCCTGGTCCCATGTGCTCAAGCTCGAGCAGCTGGACATCCATGACGACTTCTTCCGCCTCGGCGGCCATTCACTGCTGGCCACGCGGGTCGTGGCCCGGTTGCGGCAGTCGACCGGCCTGCCGCTGACCATCGCCGATCTCTACGAACACCCCACGGTGGCAGCGCTCGCGAACCTCATCACCCTCCGCCTGGCCGAACACCGGGACGCCGGATCCATCTCGTGTGACGGTGGAGCAAACGTCATGTCGGAATTGCTGAAAGAACTCGAACAGGAAGCGTCTTGAACAAGCTGCACGTCCCCTCGCCCGCCCCCGCCCACGGCGCTCCCGACGCACTGACCGATGTCGCGCATCGCCTGGCCAGACTTCCCGGCGCCCAGCGCGATCAATTCCGCCGCATGCTGGCTGCGCGCGGCATCCCCCTGACCAACCTGCCGACGGTGCGCCAAAGCGAGGAGAGCCGGCGAACCCCGCCGCTCTCCCCCGCACAGGAGCGGCTGTGGTTCCTCGACCAGATCGACGGCCCCGGCGCCGCCTACAACATCTGCACCGCGCTGCGGATGGATGGCCCGCTCGATGCGGCAGCGCTGCGGCGCAGCTTCGAGCTGCTGCTGGCGCGCCACGCCGGCCTGTGCACATCGCTCACCACCCATGAGGGCCGCGCAACGCAGCGATTCGTCGACGGCGTGGCGCTGCCATGGCGCGAGGTCTCCCTGGCGCACCTGTCTCCGGCCGAACAGGCCAATCGCCTGGAGGCGATCGGCCATGAGATGGCCGCCGTGCGGTTCGACCTCACCCGACCGCCGCTGCTGACGCTGCTGCTGGCGCGAACCGGGGCGCAGGCCCACGTGCTTTGGTTCACGCTCCACCACATCGTGGTCGACGGCTGGTCCCTCGACCTGCTGCTGGGCGAAGCGGCGGCGCTCTACGCCGAGCTCTCGGGCGGCCCCGAGGCCCGGCTCGCGCCGTTGGACATCGATCCGATCGATTGCGCCCTCTGGCAGCGCGAACTGTTGCAGAGCGACACCTCCGACCGGGCCTTGACGTACTGGAAGACCGTGCTGGGGGACGAGCATCCCCCGCTGATGCTGCCGACCGACCGCCCTCGCCCGCCGCGCCAGAGCCATCGCGGCGCAACGCATGGCTTCGGCATCCCGGATGGGCTGGCCGAGCGCCTGCGCACCCTGGCCCGAAGCAAGGGCAAGACCTTGTTCACGCTGCTGATGGCGGCGATGCATGCACTGCTGTACCGGTACACGGGCCAGCGCGACATCCGCATCGGCACGCCCGTGGCCAACCGGGACCGCGTGGAGACGCACGGCGTCGTCGGCCTGTTCCTGAACACGCTGGTCGTCAAGAGCGAACCCACCGGTGCCTTGCGTTTCGATGAACTGCTGGCGCTGGTCGGCCGTCGCCTGATCGATGCGCAATCGCGCCATCCGCTGCCCTTCGAGCGCCTCGTGGATGCGCTGCAGCCCGCGCGCGATCTGTCGCATTCGCCGCTGTTCCAGGCCATGCTGATCGTCCATGCGCCGCAGGAATCGGTCGAATGGCGCAACCTTGACGTGCGCCCGTTCGGCACGCCCACCACCACCGCCAAATTCGATCTGACGCTGGAGTTCGCGGATGAAGGCGATGCGCTGCGCGCAGGGTTCAACTACGCGACCGATCTGTTCGACGCTTCGACGATCGAACGGCTCGCACGGCATTTCCTGACGCTGCTGCAAGGCGTCGTCGAAGCGCCGGACATGCGGCTCGATGCACTGCCGCTGCTGACCCGCGCCGAGCGCGAACAGGTGATGCGCGCATGGAACGACACGGCCACGGCTTACCCTCAACGCGGATGGGTGCATGAACACATCGAGCAGCAAGCCCTTGAGACACCCGACGCCCCGGCGGTGCTGTTCCGCGACGAGGTGCTGAGCTACGCCCAACTGGATCGCCGCGCGAACCAGCTGGCCCACAGGCTGCGCGAGTCAGGCGTGGGCCCCGATGGCGTCGTCGGCGTCTGCTGCGTGCGTTCCATCGACATGGTCGTATCGCTTCTGGCCATCCTGAAAGCAGGCGGCGCCTACCTGCCGCTCGACCCGGACTACCCGTCGGACCGCCTGCAGCAAATGCTCGACGACGCCGGGGCGCGCTGGCTCATCACGCACCATGCGGCACCATGGCGCCCGGCCCATCGTGACGCGTTGTGCCTGCTGGTGCTGGACGAGCTGGCCGCCGACCTCGCGCGCCGTCCGTCGCACGGCTCACCGGCCGCGCTGCGATCCGACCACCTCGCCTACGTGATCTACACCTCTGGCTCCACCGGACGGCCCAAGGGTGTGGCCGTGCCGCACGGCGGCCTGCTGAACCGCTTGCAATGGATGCAGGCGACCTACCGCCTCGGCCCCGACGACCGGGTGCTCCAGAAGACGCCCTTCAGCTTCGACGTCTCGGTCTGGGAGTTTTTCTGGCCGCTGATGAGCGGCGCCACGCTCGTCGTGGCCGAACCCGGCGACCACCGCGACAGCGAGCGGCTCGCCGCGCTGATCCGCGCCCGGCGCGTCACCACGCTGCACTTCGTGCCGTCGATGCTCAGGGCCTTTCTCGACGACCCGAATGCGTCCCGGTGCCATTCGCTCAAGCGCGTGATCTGCAGCGGTGAAGCCCTCCCGCCCGACTTGCAGGACCGCTTCTTCTCGTTGCTGCCGGCCGAACTGCACAACCTGTACGGGCCCACCGAGGCGTCCATCGACGTGAGCCATTGGGCCTGCCGGCGCGACGCGGGCGACGCACAGGTGCCGATCGGCCGCCCCATCGCCAACACCCGTCTCCATGTGATGGACGATGCGCTGAACCTCGTGCCCGCCGGGGTAGCGGGTGAACTGTTCATCGGCGGGATCGGTCTGGCGCGAGGCTACCTCGGCCGTCCGGACCTGACCGCCGAACGCTTCATTCCTGATCCGCACGCCAACGGTGAACGCCTCTACCGCACAGGCGACCTGGCCCGTGGGCGTGCCGACGGGGCCATCGACTACCTCGGCCGGCTGGACCACCAGGTGAAGGTGCGAGGGTTCCGCATCGAACTCGGTGAGATCGAGGCCCGGCTCCTGTCGCATCCCGCGGTGGCGCATGCGGTGGTGGTGGCCCGCGAGGACCGTCCGGGTGACAAGCGATTGGTGGCGTACTGGGTCGCCGACGGCGCGGCGCCCGACGAAGACACCCTGGTGGCGTTCCTGCGCGAGGCCCTGCCCGAGCACATGGTGCCGGCCGCATGGGTCCGGCTCGACGCCATGCCGCTCTCGACCAACGGCAAGCTCGATCGCAAGGCGCTGCCGGCACCGCGCGTGCTGGTGAGCACCGGCGACAACGCGGCACCTCGCAACGCCACCGAACAGATCCTGACCGAGGCATGGTGCGATGTGCTGGCCCTGCCGTCCGTGGGCGTGCACGACAATTTCTTCCGACTCGGCGGCGATTCCATCCTGAGCCTGCAGGTGATCGCGCGGGCCCGCCAGCGCGGGCTGAAGCTCGCCCCGCGGCAGATGTTCGAGCACCAGACCGTGGCCTCTCTCGCCGCGGCGGCCACGGTGATCGACAGCACGCTTGCCAACGCGCCAGCCGACGAAGCACTCGCCGGCGATGTGCCGCTCACACCCATCCAGCATTGGTTCTTCGACGCGCGCTTTCGCACGCCATCGCATTGGAACCAGGCGGTGCTGCTGACGCTGCGCGAGGCGGACGATGCCGCGATGCTCCCTGCGGCATTTCAGGCCGTGGTCGAGCGGCACGCTTGCCTGCGGCTGCGGTTCAGTCCTTCGGAAGACGGCGGATGGCAGCAGCGCTATGCGGCCGACATGGCGGTCCATGTCGAGCAGGTGGATCTCTCGTCCGTGGCCCCCGGCGCCCGTCGAGAGGCGATCGAACGCCACGGCGATGCGCTCCAGGCCCGGTTCCATCTGTCCGACGGCCCCCTCTGGGGCGCCACCCTGTTCACCTCGGGCGGAGAGGAGCCGCCACGGTTGCTCATCGCCGTCCACCACCTCGCGGTGGACGGTGTGTCCTGGCGCATCCTGCTCGACGACCTCCAGGGCGCCTGCAAAGCCTTGCGCGCCGGCCGTCCACCGACGCTGCCACCCGTGCCGACCTCATACCGGCAATGGGCGCAGCGCCTGCAAGCCCACGCTCGTGCGGACGAGACGCGCTCCGAATTGGCCCACTGGTTGCAGACGCACGAAGGCGTCGTCCCGGCACTGCGGGCGCCTGAGCGGGGCCCGCTGGGACGAGCGGTCCGGCTGCGCGTCCAACTCGATCCCGGTCGCACCGCGGCACTGCTGGGCCCCGTGCCCGCACGCCAGCGTGCGCGCGTCGACGACCTGCTCCTCACCGCCCTCACGCAGGCGCTGTGCGACGGCCGCGATGCCGCCGTGCTGGTCGAACTGGAAGGCCACGGCCGTGAAGACATCTTCCCGGACCTCGACACATCCCGCACCGTCGGCTGGTTCACCACCCGCTATCCCGTGCGCCTCGCACCCGGAGCCGACGGTCCGCTCGGTGCACTGAAGGCGGTCAAGGAGCAATTGCGGCAGGTGCCCCGGCGCGGCATCGGCCATGGCCTGCTGCGGCACCTGGGGACCGACGCCGACCGAGCGCAGTTGGGACGCCTGCCTTCGCCGGACGTCTGCTTCAACTATCTCGGACGATTCGACCGCGTGTTCCACCGCGACGCCGCCTTCGCATTGGACGACGGTTCGCCGGGCGCCACCCGCGATGCGGACGAACGCCGCACCCACGCGCTCGACGTCGACGCCCAGGTCAACGACGACGTGCTGACCGTCGACTGGACCTCCGGAGGAGACCCCCGCGCGGTGGATGAGACGCACCGGCTGGCGCACGCCTTCATCGGCCACCTCGAAGCCATCGTGGACGCGCTGGCGAATGCTCCCGCAGGCGCCACGCCGAGCGACTTCCCCCTGTGCGCCATCGCGCAAGGCGAACTCGATGCGATGACACTGCCATGGGACAGGGTCGAAGACATCTACCCGCTCGCCCCGATGCAGCACGGCCTGCTGCTCCACACGCTGCTGAACCCCGGCTCCGGCATGTACCTGATGCAGGACCGCTACCGCCTGGAAGGCGACGTGGATCCCGAAGCATTCGTTGGCGCATGGGAACGGGTGGTCGAGCGCCATCCCGTGCTGCGCACCTCGTTCCATTGGGAGCGCGAAGACCGGCCCCTGCAGGTGGTGCACCGCCAGGTTCCGTCGCCCGTCACCCGAGAGGACTGGCAAGGCCTGGCGCCCGAAGCGCAACGGCAGCGGCTCGACGCGCTGCTGGCCCGAGAGCTGAGCGAAGGCTTCGATTTGTCCGAACCGAGGCTGATCCGCTTCCGCTTGATCGACCTGGGCCAGGGCCGCTGGTATTTCACGCAAAGCTATCACCACATCCTGATCGACGCCTGGTGCTTTTCCCTGCTGATGGTCGACTTCTTCGCGCACTACCGGGCGCTTCGCGACGGCGAGGCCGAGCCGCCCCTGCCGCTGCCGCGCCCCTACGCCGACTTCATCCGCTGGCTCGGACAGCAGGACCTGCAGTCCGCCCGCCGCTACTGGACCGAAAACCTCGCAGGCTTCACGCAGCCCACCTCGCTCGGCATCGACAAGCTGCCCGACCACCGCATGAACATCGGCGTCGAAGACCACGCTCTTCAGCTCGACGAAGCCGAGACGGCGAGCCTGCACGCGATGGCGCAGAAGCTGCAGATCACCGTCAACACCTGCACCCAGGCCGCGTGGGCGCTGTTGCTGTCGTGGTACGCGGGCCAGACGGACGTTCTGTTCGGCATCACCGTCGCCGGACGCCCCACCGAGCTCGACGGCGTGGAAAACAGCGTGGGCCTCTTCATCAACACGCTGCCGCTGCGCCTTCGCATCGACCCGACCCAACCGGTCGGCACCTGGCTGCAGCATGTGCTCAGGCGCAACGTCGAGCTGCGACAGCATGAGCAGCTTCCGCTGGGCGAGGTTCAGGCGCTCAGCCCGCTCGGGCGCGGCCAGACGCTGTTCGACAGCCTGTTCGTGTTCGAGAACGCGCCCGTCGACCGCTCGCTGGACGAATGGAAACTGCGCTGGCACATCGACGAGAAGAACGCCCGCACGCACACGAACTACCTGCTCACCATCGTGATCATCCCGGGAGAGCGCCTGACCTTGCAGCTCACCTGCGACCGCGAGCGCTTCGAACCAGCGGCGATCGACCGGATGCTTGCGCACTTCAAGTCGCTGCTGCTGGCGCTCGTGTCGCACCCCGACGCGCGGCTCGGCGACCTCCCCCGCCTCGGCCATGACGAGGCCGCGCGCCTGGCGGCCTGGAACGCCACCGGCTACGGGAATGCGGTGCCGGCCGACCTGGTCCCGCTGTTCGAACAACAGGTGCAGCGCCGGCCCGATGCGGTCGCAGCCCGATGCGGCGACCGGTCGGTGACCTACGCCGAACTCGACCACATGGCCTCCGCCATCGGCAGCACGCTGGTGGACGCGGGCGTCCGTCCGGACGACGTGGTCGCCCTGTACGACCACCGTGGCATCGACCTGCTCGCCATGATCATCGGCGTGTACAAGGCCGGCGCGGCCTACCTCCCGCTGGACCTCAGGCATCCTCCGGCAAGGCTGGCCGAGGTGCTCCATCTGGCGAAGTGCGCACTGGTGCTGCAAGGCAACCATCCGCCTGCGGCGCTTGCAGACGCGCTGCAAGACATGGGGAACGCAGCACCGCGCAGCCTGAGGATCTCCGACGTGTCGCACGGCCGCCGCACCATGCGCGCCACAGCCGGCGGCCGGTGCCTCGCCTATGTGATCTACACCTCCGGCTCGACGGGCGTGCCCAAAGGCGCGATGGTCGAGCGATCCGGCATGCTGAACAACCTGCTGCAAAAGCATGTTCAACTCGGGCTCACCGAGCACGACGTGATCGCACAGACCGCGTCGGCCGCCTTCGACATCTCGGTATGGCAGTTCCTCAGCGGCTTGCTCTGCGGTGCCACCATCGAGATCGTGCCGGACGAGCTCGCCCAGGATCCCCGCGCCTTGCAGCGCCACGTCATCGAGCGGGGGGTGACCGTGCTCGAATGCGTCCCGGCCATGCTGCGCGGCTTCCTCACGGAAGCGGACGAGCACCCTGCAGCGCTCCCCCTTCGATGGCTGCTCCCCACCGGCGAGGCGCTCCCGCCCCAGCTCGCACGGGACTGGCTCCAACGCCATCCGGACGTGCCGCTGCTCAATGTGTATGGCCCCGCCGAATGCGCCGACGATGTGGCCTTGCAGGCGTTCCATTCGCCTGAGGAGGTCCGGGGCCCGCACCTGCCCATCGGCAGGCCGGTGGCGAACCTCCGGCTGCACGTCGTGAATGCATCGATGGACATGCTGCCGGTGGGCGTTGCGGGGGAACTGTGCATCGCCGGCATCGGGGTGGGTCGCGGCTACCTGAACGACCCGCGTCGCACGTCTGCGGCCTTCGTGCCGCATCCGGACGCCACTTTCCCCGGCGAGCGCCTGTACAGCACCGGCGACCTCGTGCGGCAGCGTGAAGACGGCGTGTTCGAATACCTCGGCCGGATCGATCACCAGGTCAAGCTGCGCGGACACCGCATCGAGCTCGGGGAGATCGAAGCGCGCCTGGCCGGACAGCCAGGCGTCGCCCAGGCCGTCGCGCTGGTCCGGGAGGACCGCCCTGGCGACCAGCGCCTCGTGGCCTACGTGGTTCCGAAGCAGGATGCCGCGCTGGATCCGGAGGCACTCCGTTCCGCCCTGGCCCTGACACTGCCGCCGTCCATGGTGCCTTCGTTGGTGCTCCCCCTCGCCGCGTGGCCACTGAACCCCAACGGCAAGATCGACCGCCGCCGCCTGCCGGCCCCCGAATGGCCGCTCGACGACGGAGACGACGCCCGTGGATCGGCCGATCCCCTCCATGCGGCGCTGGCCTCGATCTGGGCCGATGTGCTGGGGCTCGCCCGCGTCGGCCTGCATCAGGACTTCTTCGCACTCGGGGGACATTCCCTGCTGGCCACCCAGGTCGTCTCCCGCATCCGCCGCCAACTCGGCGCGGAACTGCCCTTGCGCGCCGTGTTCGATGCGCCCACCATCGCGCAGCTCGCTGAGGTTCTCGGCAGCGCGGCGCCAGCGGCCGCCACCGATGTATCGCCCATTCCGGCGCGCCACCCGGCGGGCGACCTCGTCCCCCTGTCCTTTGCGCAAGAGCGCATGTGGTTCCTGGCCGAGCTCGATCCCCGCAGCGCGCTGTACAACCTGCCCGTCGTGCTCCAGCTCGAAGGCGAACTCGACGTGGCGGCATTGGCAGGGGCTTTCGAACACCTGCAGGCACGCCACGAGGTTTTGCGCAGTGTGATCGTGCGCGCCGAGCCGCAGGCGCTGGTTCGCATCCTGCCGCCGGCCGCTTTCCCGCTCCCGGTGGAGGACATCACCGCCACCCACCCGGATGACCTGGATGCTGCGGCACGGCAACGTGCATGGGGCGAAGCAGAACGGCCCTTCGACCTCACGGCCGCGCCGCCATGGCGCGCACGCCTGCTGCGGCTGGGGCCGCACCGCCACTGGCTGCTGCTGACGCTCCATCACATCGCAGCCGACGGCTGGGCGATGGGAGTCCTGATGCGCGAACTTGCCGAGGCGTACCGCGCCCTCATGGCCAAACAGGCACCCGCATTTCCGCCTCAGACACGGACGTACGCCGACTTCGCAGCCTGGCAGCGCACGGAAGGGCAGTCATCGCGCTTCGCCCGTCAACTGGCCTACTGGCAAACCCAGCTCGGCGACCGGCACGACGCGCTGGAACTGCCGACCGACCGCCCTCGCCCCCCCGTGCAGGCCCATCGGGGCGCGAGCCTCGACCTGGAAGTGGATGCGGAGCTGATGAAGTCGCTGCGCGCCGTGGGCCAGCGACAGGGCGCGACGCCCTTCATGGTGCTGCTCGCCGCATACGCCACGCTGCTCCACCGGTACAGCGGGCAGCGCGACCTTCGCATCGGCACCCCCGTGGCCGGCCGGCAGCGGGTGGAGACGGAAGGCATCGTGGGCCTCTTCGCCAACACGCTGGTCCTGCGCTGCCGTTTCGACGATCTCCCCGACTTCCCCACGCTGCTGCGGCAGGTCCGGGAGACCGCGCTCGGCGCCCAGGCCCACCAGGACCTGCCATTCGAACAACTGGTGGAGGCACTTCAACCCGAACGCGACCTCAGCCGCACCCCCGTGTTCCAGGCCCTGTTCATCTTCCAGAACATGGACCTGGCACCGCCCGCCCTGGAGGGCTTGGCGGTCACGCCGCTGCCCGCATCCCATGGCACGTCGAAGTTCGACATCAGCCTGATCGCGGAGGAAGGCGAAGACGGAGCGCTCCGCGCGAGCTTCGAATACGACACCGACCTCTTCGACGCATCGACGATCGCCCGCATGGCCGCTCACCTCGTCCGCATCCTGCGGCACGCAGCCGAGGCCACGCCGGGCCCCGTGGCGGACTGGTCCCTCTTCGACCCTGCACCGCCGCAAGCGTGGTCCGAAGCGCGCACGCCGGTGTCGGTCATCGAAGCGTTCGAACAGGAGGTGCTGCGCAGGCCTGCCGCCACAGCGCTGATCGTTGGCGATGACCCCGCGGCATCGCTCACCTACGGGGAGCTCGACCGCCGCGCCACGGCGCTGGCACACCACCTGATCGCCCGGGGGGTGGCCCCGGACGACCTGCTGGCCATCTGCCTCCCACGGTCCGCCTCCCTGGTGGTCGCGCTGCTGGCCGTGCTCAAGGCCGGCGGCGCCTACGTCCCGCTGGATCCCAACTACCCCGCCGATCGCCTCGCGTGGATGCTGGAGGATGCCCGACCGCGCCTGCTGTTGACCGAAACCACGCTGTTGCGGCGTCTGCCGCCCCACGCCGCCGAAGCGCTGTGCCTGGACCGTCGTGCGGAGGAACGCGGCGCACCGGTATCCAGCGCCGCGCGTCCCCAGCACCTGGCCTACTGCATCTACACATCAGGTTCGACGGGCACGCCGAAAGGCGTGCAGGTCACGCGCCATGCGTTGGGCAACCTGCTCGGCTCGATGCAACAGCGGCTCGACATCCTAGCCGGCGAAATGCTGCTGGCCGTCACATCGCTGTCGTTCGACATCGCCGCATTGGAACTGTATCTCCCGCTCGTCACGGGCGGCACCATCTTGCTGGCCGGTGATGCGCAGGCGTCGGACGCAGGCGCCTTGCTGCAACTGCTCGAATCGCATCCCGTGCGCACCATGCAGGCGACCCCCGCCACCTGGCGCATGCTGCTCGATGCCGGCTGGGCACCGGGCCGCCGCCCGCCATTGCGGTTGCTGTGTGGCGGCGAGCCCATGGGCGCGGAACTCGCCGCGCGCCTCCTCGAGCGAAGCGATGCACTCTGGAACGTGTACGGACCGACCGAGACCACCGTGTGGTCGACAATGCAGCGGGTGCTGCCCGACACGGTGCTGCCACCCCCCATTGGCCATCCCATCGATCGCACGGAGGCCCATGTGCTGGACGATCGGCTGAACCCCGTCCCTTTGGGCGTCGCCGGTGAACTCTATCTGGGTGGCGACGGGCTGGCCCGCGGCTACCGCGGCCGCCCTGACCACACCGCCGAGCGCTTTGTGCCCCATCCGAGCCGCCCTGGCCAGCGTCTGTACCGCACCGGCGATGTCGTACGGCAACGGCCCGACGGCACCCTGGTGTGCCTGGGCCGCAGCGATCGGCAGATCAAGCTGCGGGGCTTCCGCATCGAGCTCGACGAAATCGAATCGACGCTGGCGGCAGTCGATGGCATCGAGCAGGCCGCCGTCGTGGTCTTCGGTGACGGCGAGTCGAAAGAAATCGTCGCCTATGGCGTGGCGACCGCCGGCACGGTGCCCTGCTCGGCCTCCGTCCGTGCCGCGCTCGCCCGTTCCCTGCCCGCGTACATGGTGCCGGCGCGTTTCGTGTGGGCGCAGGCGCTGCCGCTCACGCCCAACGCCAAGGTCGACCGCAAGGCGCTCACGCCCCCACCGGTCCAAGACGGCCTTGGCAGACACGCGCCCCCCGCCAATGCGATCGAAGCACTGGTGGCCAACGTGTGGGAGGAATTGCTGCAGCAGCCTCAAGTGGGACGCGACCACAACTTCTTCCACCTCGGAGGCCACTCCTTGTTGGCGGTGCGGGTCATGCAGCGGCTCAAGACACTGCTCGGCCGTGATCTGCCTCTGACGCTGTTGTTCAAGGCGCCCACGCTGCGCGAACTCGCCGCAGCATTGCATGCCGACGGCGCAGGCACCACGACCAGCCCGCTGATCGCGCTGCAATCGCAAGGCTCGCTCAGGCCGCTCTTTTGCATCCATCCTGCCGGGGGACACGTCGCGTCCTACCTGCCGCTGGTGCAGGCCCTCGGACCGGACCAGCCTGTCCATGGCCTGCAGTCGCGCTCCCTGTTCGACCCCCATTGGCAGGACACCTCGGTCGCCGAGATGGCGCAGCACTATGTCGCTGCGCTGCGCGAACTGCAGCCCAGCGGCCCGTACCAGCTGCTGGGGTGGTCGCTCGGCGGGCTCGTCGCGCATGCGATGGCCGCGCTGCTGGAACGCGATGGAGAGCCGGTCTCATTCGTCGGGCTGATCGACACCACGCGCCACCGCGATGCGGCCGTCGCGCGGCGCCACGATCGCGCAAGCGACCTCGTCGATCAGCTGGACGGGCTCTCCCGGTCGCCGCTGGAACCGGCCGTGCGCAGCGCGCTGCAGCGGGAACTCGCAGCGCTGCCCCCCGAAGACCAGCCCTTGCACCTGCTCGGCTGGGCCAAGGTTCATGCGGCGCTGAAGGATGACGTCGATGTGGAGACGATCGAGCTGCAGCTCGAGGCCCACGAGAGCGCCCATCGCCTGATGCGAGAGCACCGCGTGGACACGATCGATGCGCCTCTGACGGTGTGGTGGGCCGAGCACACGCTGGCTGCACAGGCAGACGCCCTCGCCGACTGGCAAGGGACCACACGCGGCGGCGTGCGCAGCACGACGCTTTCGGCCGACCACTGGAGCGTGATGCGCCATCCGGGACTGCATGCGGGCGTGAAGGCCGCATTGGTCAATTTACAAGCGATTGTGACGACGTGACGACCGGTGAACAAGAATGAGTTTTAATTGTATTCAGGGAAAGTTGCAGTCCGAAGAACTGGGGCCCTGCGATGTGCCATCGCATGCTGCACGAAGAATCCATTTCGCCGCGGCAGACGTGGACACGACCCCCAGCCATGTCGATCCAGAAGAAGCAAGCAACGTCATGATTCACCAGAAGTTCTCCATCGTCGGCCTGGCCGTCGTCGCATGCCATTCGCATGCACAGACGGTCGCCGCCTCCGAAACAGCGGCCACACCGGCACCTACCACACTGGCGCCGGTCAAGGTCACGGCAGACCGCAACATCGCCCTGCGGGCCGATGCCGCCCCCGCCACCACCAAGGGCACCACACCGCTGATCAAGACGCCGATGTCCGTGCAAGTGATACCGCAGGCATTGATCGAAGACCGCCAGGCCAACACGCTGCGCGATGCGCTCGAAACCGTGAGTGGTGTCTTCGCCGGCAGCACCTCGCTGCATGAAGACATCATCGTCCGCGGCTTTCCGCTCTACGACACCTACCGCAACGGCGCCCGCACACGCCGCATCGGGGTCACTGAGCTTGCAAACGCCGAACGGGTCGACATCCTCAAAGGCCCGTCGTCTGCCCAGTTCGGCCGCGGAGACATCAGCGGCCTCCTGAACGTCATCACGAAAAAACCGGAGGCCGTTCCCTACTGGTCGGTGCAGCAGCAGGTGGGCAGCCGTGACTTCTACCAGACCCAGGTGGACGCCACCGGCCCCGTCAACGCCGACGCAACGCTGCGCTACCGCGTCAACCTGGCCTACGAGAACGCCGGGTCGTTCCGGGATTACGCCGGCACCGACCGGGCCTTCATCGCCCCCTCCCTGAGCTGGGTTCCCGATGCGTCGACGCGCGTCGACCTCGACCTGGAGCTGTCGCGCGACAAATCGCCGATCGACCGCGGCATCGTCGCTTTTGGCGACCGCCCGGCCCGCGTGCCACGCCACCTCAGCTACAGCGAAGGCTTCACCAACTATCGCAACGACGTGGCGCTGCTCGCATTGAACGCGCGACATCACCTCAACGACACCTGGACGCTGCGCCTGAATGGTCTGGCCGAACAAGGCAAAGGCCAGGGCCTGGAGTATCTGCAGGCCAAAGGCGACGGCCTCGAAGTGATGCGAATGGCCCGTCGCATCGAGCAGCGCGATCTTGAAAACCAGTTCCTCTCGTTCGAGCTGGGTGGCACGCCCAACTGGCTGGGTCTCAAGCACGACCTGGTCGTCGGCGTGGACCATGCCCGCCACGACGGCTCATTCGACTTCCGCTATGGAGACCTCGAAACCACGCCTGACCTGTTCCATCCCGCGTTCCCGAGCGGCGCGCCGGCCACCCCGACGCAAGACCTGATCCACAACGGCGGCCGGTCCACAGGCGTCTATGCGCAGGACCAGATCGCATTCGGCGAGCGCTTCAACCTGATGCTGGGCGCACGCTACGACGTGTCCCGCGAACACATGGACAACGTCGGGGTCACGACAACGGATTCCGAAGACGACAAATTGAGCCCACGCATCGGCCTGCTCTACACGCTGTCTCCCGGCCGCGCGCTCTACGCGAGCTACACCCAGTCGTTCAGCGATGGCAACAGCGCCAACGGCCAGGCGCTCAAGCCCATCACGGCGAACCAGTACGAGATCGGCTTCAAGGCGGAGTCCGCCGACAAACGCTTCTTCACGAACGTCGCGCTGTACGACCTGACCAAGAAGAACATCGTCGTTCCTGACCCACTCGACAGTTCGCTCTTGGTCCAGATCGGTGAGGCGCGCAGCCGAGGTTTGGAACTGGACGTCGGCGGCGTCGTGATGTCGCACGTCAATCTGATGGGCTCCTACACCTACACCGACGCCACGGTCACCCGCGACACCACCGGCAACGAAGGGCATCGCCTCTACGGCGTCCCCCGGCATGCGGCCAAGCTCTTCGCGCGATACGACCTGCAGCAAGGCGGGTCGCAAGGTCTGAGCGTGGGCGCAGGCGTGCTGGCCATGGGGCAGCAGCAAGGCGACACGGCCAACAGCTTCCAGATCCCGGGCTACGTCCGCATGGACCTCATGGCATCGTACAAATGGCGCACCGCCGAGCACCGCTGGACCGCCCAGCTGAACGTGCTCAACGTCGGGAACATCACGTACTACCAACCGAGCGGTGCACGCGACGAAATCGCGATCGGCAAGCCGCTCACCGTCCTCGCATCCATCCGCCTGACGCACTGACGGCATGGAAACCGTTCTCGCACTCCTGCGCGGCTCGCGCCGGCAACTTGCGGGCGCCGTGCTCAGCGGTGCCCTGAGCGGGCTGGGCGTCGCCGGTCTGATCGCGCTCATCAACACGGCGCTTTCGGTCCCGCGTGCGGACCTCCCGCCGCTGATGGTGGCGTTCGCGGCGCTGTGCGTAACGGTCTTCGTGTCCCGCACCTACAGCGAAATGCTGCTGGTTCGGCTGAGCCAGCGGGTGATCGCCACCCTGCGGGGTGAGCTGTCGCGGCAGATTCTCGCATCGCCCCTGCGGCGCCTGGAGGCGCAGGGAGCGCACCGCCTGCTGGCCGCCCTCACCGAAGACGTGCAGAAGATCGCGGCGCTCCTCACGCGCCTGCCCACCTTCTGCATCAACACAGCCGTCGCTGCCGGCTGCTTCCTGTACATGGGCTGGCTCTCGATCCCCATGATGTTCGCCGCGATGGCCTGCATCGGGCTCGCCGTGGGCGGCTTCTGCCTGGCCCAGGGACGCGCCCAGCAAGCGCTCGGCCGCTCACGCGATGCGGGCGATCAGCTCTACAAGCACTTCATCGCCGTCACCGAAGGCGCGAAGGAACTGCAGCTCCACGAAGGACGTCGGCGTGCATTCCTGGCCGATCACCTGGATGTCACGGCCGCCAGGGTGAAAGACAACTTCGTGGCCGGCATGAGCACCTACGCACGCGCCGAGAGCCTTGCATTGCTCGTGTTCTTCATCTTCATCGGCCTGCTCATTTTCCTGCCCCCCTCGTCGACGAGCCAGGATTCCGTGGTGCTGACCGGCTTTGCGCTCACGTTCCTCTACCTGATCACCCCGATCGAAGTGCTGGTCAACACGGCGCCCGATTTCGGTAACTTCCGCGTCGCGTTGAAGACGCTCGGCGACCTGCAGCTCACGCTCGCGCGACCCGCGCCGGGCGAGACCGCGGCCACCGGCGCGCAAGCCTTTCGTGAACTCGCATTCGCAGGCGCAACCCATGCCTACCGGAGGGAACACGAAGACGGCAACTTCCTGCTCGGCCCGATCGACCTGAACTTCAGGCCAGGCGAGACGGTCTTCATCACCGGCGGCAATGGCAGCGGCAAAACCACCCTGGCGAAGCTGCTCGTGGGCCTGTACACACCCGACAGCGGCCAAGTGCTGATCAACGGCAGCCCGGTGGAAGACGACCTCGGGCGCGAGGCCCACCGGCAACTCTTCAGTGCCGTCTTCTCCGACTTCCATCTCTTCGACGAACTGCTCGGCCTGAACGACGAGGCCAGGCTCGTTGAAGCCAACGCATTGCTCAAACTCTTGCGCCTCGATCACAAAGTCAGGCTCGACCAGGGCCGCTTCTCCACGACGGCCCTGTCCCAGGGCCAGCGCAAGCGCCTCGCACTGCTCGGCGCCATCCTCGAGGACCGCCCGCTGTACCTCTTCGACGAATGGGCGGCGGACCAGGATCCCGTCTTCAAGCGCATCTTCTATGCCGAGATCCTCCCGATGCTGAAGGCCCGGGGCAAGGTGGTCATCGCCATCACCCACGACGATGCGTACTTCCACCTTGCCGACCGGCACATCAAGCTCGAGTTCGGAAAGATCGTCACGCCGGACCGGCCCGCCGTGGTAGCCCATCCGGCACAGCTCGTCTCCGCGGTGCGGTCAGCGGTCAAGCCGTAGAGCGCAACACAGCACGTCACCCCGGCGAAAGCCGGGGCCCACCGCTGCCAATGGATACCGGCGTTCGCCGGTACGACATGGTGTGGGTCGCGACCAAGCTGCAAAGCGCAACACAGCACGTCACCCCGGCGAAAGCCCGGGCCCACCGCAGCCAGTGGCTACGGCGTCCGCCGGTATGACATGGTGTGGATCGCGACCAAGCTGCAAAGCGCAACACAGCTCGTCACCCCGGCGAAAGCCGGGGCCCACCGCTGCCAATGGATACCGGCGTTCGCC
>CBIHPH010000046.1:0-31152 GCA_966212105.1 uncultured Rhizobacter sp. | reverse complement strand
TATTTCATTTTATATTGATTCGCTGCAGTGCACGGACCTTATTGAAGCGTAAATGTTGGCGAAAATCGTGCGGGTTGAATCTTCGGGTAATCCGTATGCCATCGGTGTGGTGGGCGGGCGGCTGGAGCGTCAGCCGGCCGGCCTCCAGGAGGCCGTATCTACGGTCGATTATCTGGAAAAGGCAGGCTACAACTATTCGATCGGCTTGAGCCAGGTGAACCGCGTGCATTTCAAGCAGCTGGGTTGGCAAGGCAAGATCCAGAGTGGTTTTGACGTGTGCCAGAACCTTCGGGCCGGCGCTCGAATTTATTCGCAATGCAAGGAAAATGCGGCGCGTTCGTTGAAAACAAGTGATGCCACATCGGTGCACCGCGCGGCACTGTCGTGTTACTACTCCGGAAACTTCGTCACCGGAGAGAGGCATGGCTATGTGGACAAAGTATTGACAGGTGCCGGGTCCGCAAAAGGCAGTGTTTCTCGCACCGCTCCCGTCAATAAATCCATGTTTGATTGATTCCACCAAGAAAGAGAGGTCGATATGTCTATCAAATTCTCCGACTCACATGCGCGCGCATTGATCATCGTCGCCGCGATGGTCCTGTCCTCCCACCCGGCTTTCGCGCAGATCAGCAGTACTGCAGAAGATTTGATCAAGAACGTCAATGACTGGATGCTGGGTATCGGCGGAATCATTGTGACGTGCGCCTTGATGTTCGTGGGTTTTCGGATGGTGTTCCAGGCTGCCGAATGGAAGGACGTTGCGCCGGTGTTCTGGGGTGGGGTGCTGATCGGCTCGGCGGCCGCCGTCGGGCCGCAATTGATCAATCACTGAACGCCGGCGTTTTCCTTCGAAACCTCAACTCGATCATCCATGAACTATCGCGACACGATTTTCAAAGGCGCGACTCGCCCGGCCATGATGGCGGGGGTGCCTGTGGTGCCGTTCATCCTCGTGGTCGGTGCCCACATCCTGGCCGGCATGTGGGGCATGATTTTGTTGGGGTTCTTCGTGGCGGCGGCCATCGCGCTGTCGTGCGTGACCTGTGTGCTCGTCATGCGGTACATCAGCTCGCAGGATGATCAGCGCCTGCTGCAGTACATGCTGGTCATCCATGGTTTTCCGGCCAAGCGGAACCTGCTTCATTGGGGTGCCAAGAGCTATTCGGCGCACAAGTACATCCGGCGCAGCACGACGGTCGAGGAGGGCACGCGGTGATGACGTCCTCGCAACGGCTGGCCAACCAGGACGACACGCTGAGCCGGCACATTCCCATGTCTGCTCGCATCACGAGCACCATCGTGTCGACCCGCAGCGGGGACTACATGTCCACCTGGCAGATCGATGGCCTGGCGTTCGACGGCCTCTCCGTGGCCGAGGCCTACGCCAAGATGGAGGCGTTCAATGTCCTGGTACGCAGCCTGTCCAACGGGAAGTACGCGTTCTGGGTGCACCGGCTGCGGCGATTCACCGGAGCGCAGCTCACGGCGCCCACCGAAACCTTCGCCCAGCATGTGGTGGAGAAGTATTACGCGCTGCTGAACGACGAAGGCCTGATGGCCACGGAGATCTACCTGACGATCCTGTACCGGCCCTTTCCTCAAAAGGCAGGCCGGCTGAGCGCACGCACGGCCAGCACCATCGAGGAGCGGCGCCACGAAGAGCAGGAGACCATCGAGCGGATGGGCGACCTGCAGAAGCAGGTGACGACGTCGCTGTCGGCCTACGGCCCCACGCTGTTGACCGACTACGAACACGACGGGGTGCTGTGCAGCCGCCAGCAGGAGTTCTACGCCTACCTGATCAACAGCGTCTGGCGGCCCATCCCGGTCAAGGACGTACCGCTCTACCACTACCTTTCGCTGTCGCGGGTGTTGTTCGGCAACGAGATCGTGGAAACGCGCGGCGTGGCCGGCACCCACTACTCGACCTTCATCGACATCAAGGACTACGCCGAGTATTCCGAGCCGGGCATCCTGAACACGATGATCGCGTTGCCGTTCGAATACATCGAGACGCAATCGTTTTCGCCCAAGCACACGATGGACGCGTTGGCCGCGCTGCGCATCCAGCGCAAGCGCCTGGCCAGTGCGGACGACGGTGCCGTGAGCCAGATCGTGGAGCTGGATGCGGCCATCGACGGGGTGATCAGCGGATCCTTCGCCTTTGGCGAATACCACTACGTGATGCAGATCGTCGGTGACAGCGTCAAGGACGTGAAGGAGTGCCGCGCCCTGGCGCTGGAGCGCATGCAGTCCATCGGGTTCCTGGGCGTGCCGGTCGATCTTGTGGTGGACCAGGCCTACCTCTCCCAGTTTCCCGGCAACTGGCGCGCGCGTCCGCGTTCGGCCCATCTCAGTTCTCGCAACTTCACCGGCCTGTGCTCCTTGCACAACTTCCAGTCCGGCAAGCGGGACGGCAACCCCTGGGGCGAGGCCGTCACGATCTTCCGGACCCCGGCGGCCCAGCCCTACTACTTCAACTTCCATGCGACGCCGCTGCATGAGGATTCCACCGGCCAGTCGGCGCTCGGGAACTGCCAGATCATCGGCCAGTCCGGCTCGGGCAAGACGGTGCTGGCGCTGTACCTGCTGCTGAACCTGCGCAAGTACGGCACCCAGGTGGTGTATTTCGACAAGGACCGTGGTGCCGAGATTGCAATCCGTGCGGCAGGGGGCAGGTACCTCTCACTGAGGAAGGGCCAGCCCACGCAGTTCAACCCGTTCAAGATGGAGCCCACCGAGGCGAACCTGCTGTTCTGGGACGATCTGGTGCGCTTTTGCACCTACCGGCCGGAGATGCCGCATTCACCGCGCGAGGAGGCGGAGATCACGCACGCGGTGCGTGCCGTGGCCCTGCTGCCGAAGGAGCTGCGCGGCTTCCAGGCGGTGATCCAGAACCTCCCGAACGTGGACCAGAACAGCGTGGCCGAGCGGCTCAAGCGCTGGACCTCGTCGGGCCCCTTGGGATGGGCGCTGGACTGCGATGAAGACGCGCTCGAGTTCGACGACGGGGGCATCTTCGGCTTCGACTACACCGAGCTGCTGGACGACCCGGCCACCTGCCCGGCCATCATGATCTACCTGATGTACCGGGTCGAAGCGATGATCGACGGCCGCCGGTTCACGTTTTTCATGGACGAATACTGGAAGGCCCTTTCGGTGTCGTACTTCGAGGACTTCGCGAAGAACAAGCAAAAGACCATCCGCAAGCAGAACGGGTTCGGTGTCTACATGACCCAGAGCCCGTCGGACACGCTGCGCAGCCCCATTGCGCGGGCTCTGATCGAGCAGACGGCCACCTTCATCTTCCTGCCCAACCCCACGGCCGACGCCGAGGACTATGTGGAGGGCTTCAAGCTGACCCCCACCGAATTCGAGCTGCTCAAGGACCTGGGCGAAGGGTCTCGCGCCTTCCTGATCAAGCAGGGCGACACCGTGTCGCTGGGCAGCTTCAACCTCACCGGTTTCGAAGAAGAGTTGAAGGTGCTGTCGGGCACCACGGCCAATGTGCAGAAGCTGGACCGCCTGCGTGCGATTCATGGCGAGGACCCGGCCGACTGGATGCCGCACTTCCTGGGATGAGCGATGGCATTCTCCGCATTCTCCGAAATCAACTCGTGGATGAAAACGGTCTTCGAGCCGTTGGCGACGGACCTGCCCGGTCAGCTCGCCGCAGGTGTCATCCCGCTCGTGGCCGCCGGTGTCAGCCTGCAGGTGCTCTTCCATGGGTTCGCGGTCATTCGCGGCACCGGGGGATCCAACCATTTCCTCGATGTGTTTGCCAAGGCGATGCGGGCGTTCCTGGTGTTCGCGCTGTGCCTGACCGGCAGTGCCTACGTCGACGAGATACGCCCCATTTTCACGGACCTGCAGGAGAACCTGACGACGTACGTGAGCAGAAGCACCGACATCGACACGGAGGACAAGGGCAGCGGCGACATCTACGAGAAGCTCGATGGGGTGATGCAGGCAGGCATCTCGACTTTCCAGGAAGTGCACTGGTTGCTGTACGACCGGGAGCACCTGTCCATCGAGATCATGTGCATTGGTTGCAAGGGCGTCCACCTGGATGGCGTGCCGGCCATCATCCTGCAGGCGATCGTCAGCTTCTTCATCCTGGCCTTCGGGATCTTCGCGTTCATCGATGTCCAGATCATCAGCCAGACGATCGTGATCGTGCTCGCGTTCGGACCGCTGTTCCTGGCCGGCTTCGCGTTCGAGGCGACAGCCAAATGGGCAGAGGGCTGGTTGACCTCGACGGTCAAGTACCTGATGACGGCCATTGTGCTGTTGGTCGTGGTGCTGGCTGCCAAGGAGCGGGCCGAGCATTTCGTCTCCTTGTTGAAAGACAAGGCCGGAGGGTACGACCTGATTCCTTGGCAGGGCACCGTCGGGCTGCCTCTCTACGAGGAGCAGGGCAAGCTCGTGGCCATCATGATCGTGCTGACGGCCTTGCTCTCCAAGGCGAGCAGCATCGCCGCCGACATGGTCGGGTCGATGGGGATCGGGAGCCAGGCCGTCGGGATGTTTCGAGCTGCACAAGGCGCGGCCCTCGGTGCGGCCAGGGGCATGGTGCAGGGAGGTATGGGAGGAGGGGGCTTTCGCGGTGCCATGAAAGGCATGGCCTATGGCGCCGCCGGCATGCCCGGGTCGGCGGGCATGGGTGGTGGCAACAAACCGGTCGGTCGTGGCTCCGGCTCATCGTCCGGTGGCCCTGACGCGCCGAAGTCGCTCGCCCGCCGGGCCAAACAACGGGCCGTGAACATGGCGGCGTATTCCCTCGGCCACGTGGCAGGAAAGACAGTGGGTCAGACGCGGCTGCCGGCGATCGCCAAACAGGCAAAGCAAAGTGCCGTCAAGGCGTTGCGTGGCTCCGAGAGGCGCCAGGCGATCAACGCCAGTGTGAATTCGTCGAAGCGTGCCTCTTCTTCGTTCAAAGACGCCTGGCAACGGGGAAAGAAGCCGTGACCCGCCCCACGCCCCCGCATTCTTCATTTTGCAATCGAGTCATGCACAAGAAAACATTCTTTGTTTCCGCAGCCCTGCTGAGCCTCGCGCTGATCTCTGCCTGCTCCCACCCGGTGGCCGATTTGGCGTATCCGGACGGCAGCGTCCGCATCCCCATCAACACACAGAAGGAGGCGCCCCCGCAGAAACAAGGCGCTGTGCCAGGAGGCCGATCGTGACGACGTTGACATCCATGCACACGGAGACCCCATGATCAAGTTGCGCAAAAGCAAGGAACAGGCACAAAGCGGCTTGCCGCCCAGGTTCAGCTGGGAAGAGGACGTGGTTCTGCATGAGCGGCAGTCCAGGATCCTGGCTTGGCGCGTGGCCACGGCCTCCGGCGTGCTGCTGGTGATCATGACCATCTGCCTCGCGTTGCTCGTTCCGCTGAAGCAGGCCATTCCCTATGTGATCACCGTGGACAAGCTCACGGGGGAGGCCCAGCTGGCATCCACCGCGCGAAAGTTCGTGGGCCAGAACGAGCTGACCCACAAGTACTGGATCCGTGAGTACGTGGTGGCGCGCGAGCGCTACATCTACAAGCTGCTGCAGCGCGACTATGACACCGTGCGGGTGCTGGCCGACACGGGGCTGTGGAAGGAGTACTCGGCCCAGTTCAGCGGCGCGAATGCGCTGGACAAGAAGATCGGCGATTCGATCGAGGTCATTCCCACCATTCTCAGCATCGTGCTGCATGCAGACAACACGGCCACAGTGCGCTATGACCTGGCCAAGCGCGACACCAAGCAGGGGAGCGCGGGTTCCACCACCCGGCGCATCGCCACATTGAAGTTCGCCTACGAGCCGAAGACCTTCGCGAAGGAAGTGGACCTGATTGCCAACCCGCTGGGCTTCACCGTCGTCGCCTATCACACCGACCAAGAGTACACCAAGGAAACATCCACCTCCCCGGGAGCGGCGCCATGAAACACGTCAGTGTGGGTCTCATCCTGAGCGTGGGTCTTTGTGCCTGCGCATTCTCGGCGCCCATGCTGAAGGGCGACGAGGCACGGGCGCGGATCACGCGCGTCAAGTACGCACCGAGCGACGTGACGCGTGTGATCGGCGCGATCGATCATCCGGTGCTGGTGGAGTTCAGCCCGGGCGAGCCCATCGAGGACGTCGCGGGTGGCGGCATCTCCGGCTGGGAGGTGCAAAAGCGCGGCCACCGCCTGTTCGTGCGTGCGTTGAGCAATGCCTCGACGGCCACCATGCTGGTAACCACCCGCACGCGGTCTTATGTGTTCGACCTCGTGCCGCTGCGGCCCGGCAAGGGGGGCGCGACCGGCCGGATGTCGAAGCTGATCTTCGAATACGACACCATGGAGCCCGGTGCGTCCGGTGGCGCGGCGGACAAAGCCAAAGCGGGCGGTACGAAGCTCGAGTCCGTGTCGATGGGCCAATCGGGGCGCTACCCCTATCGGAACGCCAACTACACGATGCAGGTGGTCACGGAAACCGTGGACATCCGTCCCCGCGAGGCGTTTGACGACGGGCGCTTCACCTGGCTTCTTTTCCCACGCAACCAGGAAGTGCCGGCCGTCTACAAGAGCGTGCCCGGCACCGAGGAGGAGGTGATCGTGAACTCCCACATGGAAGGCGACTACCTCGTGCTGCATGCCGTGGCCCCGCTTTGGAACCTGCGTCTGGCCGGGTCGGTGATCGGTGTGTTCAACGAGGCGTACGACGCGATGGGGGCGTCGAGCGAGAACAAGACGGTGTTCCCGAACATCGTGCGGGTGGACAAGCCATGAGCGGCAATCTGACAACGGGCCCGGCCGTGCCCGAGGAGGACTACGACCCGCACCGATTCGACGTGGAGCGGCAGCGGCGGAAGTCGAATGTCTTCCCGAAGATCGTGCTGGCGTTCGTCGTGACGCTGGGCGTGATCGGCGGCACGGCTTATTTCATCAAGACGAAGATCTCCGATTTCATGCGTGCCCGGAGCGAACCCTCGGCGGTCGAAAAGCAGCTGCGGGTGGACGACAAGGCGCCTGAGACCCGCAAGTTCGAGGAGGTGGTGCGAACGGCGCTGACGCCGCAGGCGGCCTCCGCCCCACCCATCCCCGTGATCGGCGCCGCGAGCTCCGCTCGCGGCGGTGTCGCACCCAAGCCGGAGCCGCCCAACATGATGCTGGGCGGCTCCACGGTCAGCGAGCCGGCCGCATCCGAGCCGCCCCGCATGCGCACCATCGAAGCGTACGGCGAGCAGGTGGCCGACGGCATGAAGGCGCCCACCACCACGCCGCAGGTCAGCGCGCGCCAGTTCGGCGACCGCTCGTACCTGCTGGCACGGGGGTCGTTCATTCCCTGCGTGCTCGAGACCCAGCTGATCTCGACGGTGGCGGGCAGCTCGAACTGCGTGGTGCCCGAGCATGTGTACTCGGAGAACGGCAAGGTGTTGCTCATCGAGAAGGGCAGCAAGATCATCGGTGAGTACCGGTCCGACGTGAAACAGGGCGACGTCCGCATTGCCATTCTGTGGCACCGCATCAAGACGCCCACCGGCGTGGTCATCGACGTCGATTCACCTGCCACCGACGCGGTGGGTTCGATGGGTGTGCAGGGGGGGATCGACTACCACTGGCCGCAGCGGATCGGCGCCGCCGTGCTGCTGTCGATCATTGGGGACGTCATCGACATCAAGAAGGAACAGAGCAGCCGGGGCACCACCGTGGTGACGGCCGAGAACACGCGCAGCACGACGAAGAGCCTGGCCGAACGGGTCCTGGAGTCGACGATCAACATCCCGCCCACCATCTCCAAGAACCGGGGCGACCGGGTGATGGTGTACCTCAACCGCGACCTGTGGTTCAACACGGTGTACACCCAAGCGGAGGCTGGCAACCCATGAACGCGAAGAATCAACCCGTGCTGGTGAGGGAGTCGTCGGTCCTCATCTTCCTGCAGCCGTTCCAGGCGTGGATCGATGATCCGGCGGTCACCGAGATCGCTGTGAACGCCCCCGGTGTGGTGTGGGTCGAGGCGCAGTCCAGCTGGACGAGCCATCCGTGCCCGGACGCCGTGGCGACGCTGCTGCGCGCACTGGGCACGGCCGTGGCCACCTATTCCAACCAGAAGTGGGATGAAAGCGCGCCCATCCTCAGCGCATCGATGCCGGACGGCTCGCGCATCCAGCTGGTGATGCCGCCCGCCGTGGAGGAGGACAAGTATTCGTTCACGATGCGCAAGCCGTCCAGGCTGGTGCGCCGCATCGACGACTTCGCGGCCGATGGGTTGTTCCGCAAGGTGGCTCCGGTGCAGCGTCAAGTCGGTGCCCAGGATGAGGAACTGCTCGGCCTGCTGGAGTCAGAGCAGTACGAGCGGTTCGTCAAGCAGGCGGTGAGGTACAGGAAGAACATCATCGTGTCGGGTGCCACCGGCTCGGGCAAGACGACGTTCATGAAGGGCCTGGTCCACGAAATTCCGCTGACCGAGCGAATCATCACCATCGAAGACGTGCGGGAACTGTTCCTGCCCCACGAGAACAGCGTGCACCTGCTGTACAGCAAAGGCGGCCAGGACAAATCGAAGGTGCGGCCCAAGGACCTGCTGGAGAGCTGCCTTCGCATGAAACCCGATCGCATCCTGCTTGCCGAGGTTCGCGGGGACGAATGCCTTTACTACGTGCGCAATGCGGCGTCGGGCCACCCCGGCAGCATCACGAGCTGCCACGCCGGCTCACCGGCGCTGGCGTTCGAACAGCTGGCGATCATGATCCAGGACTCCCCAGGCGGGGCCAACCTCACGTTCGACGTGATCAAGCGGCTGCTGACGCTGACCATCGACATCGTCGTGCAGTTCCAGAACCACGATGGCGAGCGGTTCATCAGCGAAATCTACTTCGACCCACAGAAGAAGCAGGCGGCGTTCTCATGAAATCGAAAACCTCAGGATGGCCGATGTGGATCGGCGGCGTGGTGGGGGCGTTGCTGCTGTTGGGCATCGCGAATTACCTGGCCGGTGTGTTGCTGTTCCTCTCGTACAAGCAATCGCCCGCACAGGCAGGGTTGTTCACCATCCAGCGCGCCTACTTCTCGTACACCGATCCGGCCGTGCTGCAGCGCGTGAAGACCTTGTTCTTCATGTCGGTGCTGACCTGTTTTGGTGGCGCGTTCGCGGCCTTCATGTCCGCCCGCGCCCGCACGGCCGACAAGACGCTGTTCGGCAAGGCCCGCTTCGCCACGCGCCAGGACATCAAGAAGGAAAAGCTCGATGGCGACAAGGGGGTTGTGCTCGGCAAGTTCAACGACAAGCTGCTCCGGCTGGGCGGGTATGAGTTCGTGCTGCTGGCTGCACCCACCCGAACCGGCAAGGGCGTGGGCTTTTGCGTGCCGAACCTGCTGCAGTTCGACGGGTCCGCCGTGGTGCTGGACATCAAGGGCGAGAACTACAACCTGACGTCGGAGTTCAGGCGCAGGTACCTCGGCAACGAGATCGTCTACTTCAACCCGTTCTCGGAGAACACCCACCGCTGGAACCCGCTGAGCTACGTCTCGGACGATGCCAACTTCCGGGCCAATGACCTGATGGCGCTGGCCACCATCATCTACCCCGTCAACGAGAAAGACCCGTTCTGGTCGGATGCCGCGAAGAACCTGTTCATCGGGCTCGGGCTGCTGGTGCTGGAAACGCCCGAGCTGCCGCACACGATCGGAGAGATTTTGCGCCAGGGTTCCGGCAAGGGCATGGCCATCGACGAGTACCTCAAGCAGGTGATGGCGCTGCGGGCAGGCAGTGCCCGGCCGTTGTCCAACAGCTGCCGCGACGCCCTGAACCGCTTCCTCAACAGCGGCGAACAGGCGCTCAAGGGCGTGCACGCCACGTTCACCGCATCGCTGACTCCCTGGGGCAACGCCGTCATCGACAAGGCAACGTCCGGCGATGACTTCAGCCTGCGCGACGTGCGCAAGAAGAAGGTCACCATCTACCTGAACATCCCGGCCGGCGAGATCCTGCAGGCCGCGCCCATCATCAAGCTCTTCTTCTCCCAGCTGATCAACGAGAACGTGAAGGAGCTGCCGGAGCAGAACCCGGCGCTCAAGCACCAGTGTCTTTTGATGCTGGACGAGTTCACGGCCATGGGGAAGGTGGAGATCATCGCCAAGGGCGTGGGGTACATGGCCGGCTACAACATGCGGCTGGCCATCATCATCCAGGACAAGAACCAGCTCGAAGCGGTGTATGGCAAGGAGGACGCCCACAACATCGTCAGCAACATGGGGGCCGTCATCTACTTCACACCGTCGCAGATCAGCGAGGCCGAGGAGTACTCGAAGATGATCGGCAACGACACCGTGTCCACGTCGAGCCGGCAGACGCCGAAGGGCAGCCTGTTTGGCGTGAAGGCCGAGGGTGGGAACCCCAGCACCACTGAGCAGTACCAGTCGCGCGCGATCATGCTGCCTCAGGAACTGCTGCAGATGAGCAAGGATCTCGAGCTGGTGGTCCGTTCGGGCATGCCGGTGATCCGGGCTGACAAGATTCGGTACTACGAAGACCCTTACTTCAATGAGCGGTTCACCGCGGTGCCGATGCACGAAGTCACCATCGGGCAGGACAGGCGGAAGGTGCCCATTCCGGCCGCCTTGCCCCGGGGCGATTGGGCGGACTACCAGGCTGCCGTGGAGAGCAGCGAGTTCTATGTGAAGGCATTCGCGGCGACTCCCGCGTCGCCGGAACCATCTCCCGCGCACCCCGAGACGCGATCGGCGTCGACTACCCCCGCGGACAACGGCGTGACGATCCCCGCGCTGCCCCGCGGTGCCATGCCTTTCGACGACCTTCATGTCCTTCTGAGGGCGGGCGTCAAGGACCAGGAAGCGGCGGCCCCGATCGCGGTGGCCCGGGCCTATGCCGATGCCATCGTGACCTACTGGCAGCACGCCGAGCTGTCACTCGACGAACCGCTGACCGTGCTCGACCTGTGGCCAGGCGACGGAGCGTTCCTGTGGAAGCTGCTGCTGTCGCTGCATGCACGGCTGAGTGATCTCGGTGAGGATGGACCTTCGCTGCGCTATCTCGTCTGCGTGGATGACGAGGGGCAAGCGCTCGCGCTGACTGGGCATCCCTTCCTCGTGGCGTGGGCGGAGCAGGGACTGTTGGGGACGTTGCAGCGCGACGAATTGCTGGCCCGCGTCGAACCACTGTCGAAAGCGAATCCGGTGGTGGTGCTGGCCGAGCGCTACTTCGCCACGCTGCCCCATGTCCTGATGAACTGCGGCAGTGGGGCGGCCTCGGTCGCGCAGGTCCTCGCGCGGCCCGCTGGCAGCGGCTCGGTCGCCCTGGAGGCCGAGTGGCGTCCGTTCGACCCCGCGCATGATGGCGCCCGGCTGTCGGACCTTGCGCGGTCCGTCGTGGACGCCTACGCCGCCGCGGCCGAGTCCGTGCAGGTGCGTGTGCCGCTGGAGGGACTCTGGATGCTCGATCTCATCCATCGGCTGACTGCCGGTCGCTTCCTGCTGCTGGCGGCCGACCAGGCCGTCTCGCAGGATCGGGAGATCCGCTCCGGCGCGGTCGTCTTGCCGGCGGCGCTGACGCTGCCGCCGCCTCGGCAGGCCGCCAACTTTCACGCGCTTGGCGCAGGGGCCCAACGGCTTGGCGCCGAATGGGCGGTCGGTGCGGGAGGCGAGGGTGTGCCCGATCTGCTGCTGATCATGGGGCGGCCGGAGGGGGGGCGCGGGGGCCTGGCCCGCCTGGCCGAGCGGGTCGCGGGCGTGCGCCAGGACACGCATGCCGCTGCAGTCGTCGCCTCATCCTCAGCATCGGCATCCCAGTGCCTGTCGGCATTGCGGCAGTCCGACCACGACCCGCAAGTCCTGCTGTCGATGTACCGTGCCCTCACGTCGCTCGATTGGGCGCGGGCCGACTTCGCGCTCGCGCCATGGCAGCGTGCGCTCGAGGCCACATGGCGCCTTTGGTTGGCGTCGAAGGCGGCGTATCCGATGCATCAGGCGCTCAGCTACCTCGCGCTGCAGGCCAGGCACTATGGCCTGGCGCGCGAGGTCAGCCTGGTCGGCATGGCGACGTGCGGCGACAACCTGCAGGACCTGAGCACGCTGGCCGTGTGTGGCCTGCACACGGGCGACCACGAGTCCGCCGCAAGCCATGCGTCGCAGGTGCTGGCGGCCGTGCCTGCCGATCCCACCTGCCTCGCGGTCCGTGCCGAGCTCGAACAGCGCGAGCGGCTGCTGCAGGGCCACCGCTGGTTCCTGCCTGCCGCGGCGTCGCAGGGACCGCTGCGGCTGCAGCCCCTGGCGCCTCACCATGCGCAGGCGCTGTGGCTCCAATACCGCGACATTGACGTCTCGATGGCGTTCCGGCTGCCGGACTCGGCGTCGCCAGACGGTTTGGCCGCCTGGATCGACAAGGCCACCGGCGCTCCACAGAGGCTCGACTGCGTGGTGTTGCACGAGGACTGGGGGGCCATCGGCATCGTCGGTGCCGGCGTGACGGACGAGGCCGGCCTCTTCAGCCTGTGGATCGGGACGGACCGCCAGGGGCAGGGCCATGGCGTGCAGGCCGCGCGGCTGCTGATGCCCATGCTCGAAGCCTTCGGCATCCGGCAGCTGTTTGCCGCGGTGAAGCCCGACAACCGCCCCTCGCTTGCGGCCTTGGCCGCGCTCGGGTGCGCGCCAATGACCATCAAGGCGCAGCAGCCCGACAGCGAACTGCGCTTTCTGCGCCTGGGCGATGCGGCCGAGGCGGACACGCCAGAGGCGAGGGCAGCGCTCGCGCGAGTTTGCGCCGCGCATGGCCCTGGCCTTCACTTCTACTGATGCCGCGGGGAACGCGCCGTCCTCAAGCCATTCATCACGGTGGCGTGACACACGCCGAGCACTGGAGCCAACATCATGGACAGATCACAAGGGCGGCAACAGCCTGTGCAACAGCAGCCGGGGCAAGAGCAGCGTGCACCACGGCAGCGTGGGCAACAGCAGGCCAGCGCCTCCCACCTCACGCCACCTGATCCGCTGTCGCAGCCAGCCGCGTCGCTGCCAAATGTGCGCCAGGAGCGCGCCGTCGGCTATCGCCCGCATCCGTCCGAGGTGGGCCGGGACTTTCAGATCCACCATCCAGGGCCCGAATCAGGGCCGCTCATCGGCAAGTACGTCGGCCCTGGAAACGACGGCCAGCATCTGTTCGATGTTCATCGTCACGGAAGACTTCCCGTCCCCGAAGGCCAGATTCTCGGTTACCGGCCCACCGTGGGCGGCATGCATCCCCCGGGCCGGGTTCGCCCACCTGAGGAGAATCTGGCGGGTCGCGACCGCGTCCACTTGTCCGCGGCCGATCTTTCCGAACCCATGGCTCTCCAGCGTCGAGATCCCCGTCTCGCTGATCGCATGGCAGTGACCACGTTCGAACACGAGCCCAACTACAAGGAATTCAAGGGAAACCAGCGCAACCTGAACGCTCTGGGTGTTCCTGTCGTGCCCGGCGTAGACATCAGCAAGACCGATCAGACGGCGCAGCGTCTATCGGAATTGCCTTCCGGGGCCAACCTGCATTTCCAGATGCCGAGAGTGCCGCGTGGTGTGTCTGGGTATTCCACCCAGAAGCTGGTGCACGACACCTTGAGCCTGCCCGGCGCCATGGAACGCAAGGACATGAGCGTCAGCATCACCACGCCGCATCCCCGCGCCTATGAAGCCGAGAGCACACACAACCGCATCTACGGGCTGGAATCGTGCAAGGCGCTTGAGGGGACGGACATGCAACTGAAGGAGGAAGGTTCCGACTCTGACGGTCTGGAAGAGTTCGGTTACCGCCACAGGCAGACGACGAAGGATGCGCCCGCCGCCGTGGCTGCCAAACGCAAGACGTACAAATTCGAGCCCCTTGACTCGGGGGATGAATCCGAAGGAGCAGAGTAGATGGAGATGACGCGTCTTGGGGCGGCTTTCCTTTGGCGCCCTCAAGGCATTCATCACGTGGCGTGACACACGCCGGACACAGTGGAGGCAACGTCATGTTCGAACGATCCCCGGGGCCGTCGCGGCAGCCGGCCTTGCAGCCCGCTCAGCAGCAGACTGCTCCGCAGGTGACTCCCCACGTCACCCCTGCCCAGCGCCAGGCAATGCAAGCCGCATCGCCACTCAACACTCGCCCACCGGACCTCGGTCCACGCGACCCTGCCACCGACCCCTGCTGTGGCGTGGGCCATGTCGTACGCACAGTGGCCACCAAGTTCACATCCGCCCTGGGGATGGGCGGAGCAGCGCGGAGCGACCGTCAGGGGCGCACGCAAGCCGGGGAAGAGCGGGCTCCCGACGCACCGGCCGACCCTGGGCGCGCAGGCGACGCGGCAAGGCTGGCCCGAGCGGCGACCGATCCGAACCATGAGCAGTACCTGCATCTCTCGGCCGACATGTGCTGGGACGCTGTGAAGCGCTGCGGTGTCGAGGCCGGTGCCGTGGGCCGCAACGTTGACGCACAGCACGGACTCGTCTCGCATACCGACGCCCTCGTTCCCGACCGCGACGCGGTCGAAAGGCTGCCGGCGGGCGTCGCTGTGGGATTCTTCGAGGGCGAGCGGCCCGTTCACGTCATGCTGAGCGTCGGTGACGGCCATGCCTGCGGCAACAAGAACAACTGCGTTGGCAGGGGCAACGAGGTGGGATGGGAGTCCGTCGATCTGAGAACGCTTCGCTGGAACGGAAACGGGGGCATCACGGCCCCGGGCCTTCACAGCCCCGAGCGAACGTTGCAGGTTCGCTCACGACCATTGGGGACCTGATCGCGCCTAACCCATGCGTAGATTGAACGCCTCCTCCTCAGGGCATTCATCATGACGGCGTGACACACGCCGAGCACTGGAGCAATCGTCATGCAAAGATCATCACAAGAGCAAGCCCGACAGCCTGCCCAGAGGCAGGCCACTCAGCCGGTTGCGTCCCCGGCCAATCCGCTCTCGGCGCAGCCAGGCGCTTCGCAGCTGAACGTGCCCCCACCAAATCTCAATCAGCGCGATCCCGCTGCCGAGCTGCCGCGCGGGATCGCCGCAGATGAAAGAGGTGCTCCAGCCCGTTTCACGGGAGATGCGCGTCCCACCCTCGCGAACAGTGTTCCTCGGACGAGTTCGGAAAGTTTGAGCGCACCGTCACGCCTTTCCCAAAGCCCGGCACTGACTGCCATGGGACACCCGACGCCCGCTGAGGCGTCGCTGCTCGCTCCTCCAGACGTGGAGCCGCCTTCGCGGTTCGAAGCTGAAAGCAGTGGCACGGCAGTCGAGCCTCACATCAACGTGAGCAGGCTGCAGGGCACAGTCACGGCGCACGAGTTCGAGCCACCGGCCGGTGTCGAGGTGAAGGTAAAGCTTTTCGTCGACAGCAGTGAGCACAATGTCGCGGGCAAGAAAAAGGCGATCCACGACGCGTTTGAAATACTGCAGTCGAAGTGTCCGACCGCACTCGACAGCCTCCAGAGCATGGACGAACTGCCCATCTATCTCGGCAAGGGCCTCCCATGTGAAGTCGTTCGAACCCCGGACAAGCCGGGGGGGAAACCAACCCTGTACCTGGGCGACAAAGCAAAAGCTTTCGATAGAAACAACGTCGACCCGCTGCAGTTGAACGCGGTCAAGAGGGATGTCGCGCTCAAGCTGGGTGACAAGCCGTTGACGAAGGGCACCGCCCGCGTCTGGGCGTATGGCGAGAACGGCGTGCGCGGGGTGGCAGATCAGGTTTATGACGACAACCGCAAGTTTCGAGTGCACCCCCAACGCATCGCTCAAGGGGAAACAAAATACCAGGCTTCGAAACTGGACGCCAAAGCCGCAGCCGTGGTGATACACGAGTTGGGCCACATCATCCACGAACGCATGGGGGGCCAAGGGTTCTGGGACAGCAGGAACTCGGACACACTCGTTTCGGCAGGCGTCGCACAGCAAGTCAGTAGCTACACGCAGAGCAAGATGAGCCCCACCGAACTGGTCGCCGAGGTCTTCACCGGGCTCGTGCACGGCAAGAAGTATCCGCAGGACGTGATGTCCGAATACGCGAAGTACTGGGAGCATGGAGCCCCGCCAATCTCACAGAATTGAACCTGGCGGCAACGCCGGGGACCTGCGATGGCGCGACAGACACCGAACACCGGAGCCAATGTCATGTTCGAACGAAACCCGGGGCCGTCCCGGCAGTCAGCACCGCTGCCCAGGCCAGAGGCTGCCCCCGACCTCACCCCTGCCAATCCGCGCTCGTTGCAGCAAGCTGCGTTGCCGCTGAACGCGCCCTCACCGGACCTCCTTCCGCGCGACCCCTCCATCGACCCTTTCCCACGGGCGCAACAAGTCAGCCCCAGTTCTGATGCAGGCAAAGGTGGAGACGCAGGCGTCACGATCTGGGTTCGTACCCCGCAGGGAAAGTTCTTGGAATACGAGCGGCACCAGCTCGACGGCGACCCGATTCCTGGAAAGCAGATCCAGGTCCATGGATCTGACGGTCTGCACTTCGTGGTCGGGTTCGGGGAAGATTTCCCTCGAATCAGCGATCCCCTCGTTCAGTCGGCCAGGGCGGACGCCGCGAGGTACGCCAAGCCGGACGTATCGAACGAGAAACTTCAGAACATCGTCAATCAGCTGTACCACGGCGCGGAAATGGCCGATCCTAGGCAACGGGAGTACCGCGGATGTCATCAGGTGGGAGGAGTGGCGCACGGGCCTTCGGGTCGGTCGTGTGCTTTCACCCGACCAGCATGTGCAGCCCCATGGCGATACCAAAGCACCTGAAATGATCAGAGCGTTGGAGAACTGGATGGTGAGTCATCCTGATGCATCGGAGCGCGACCAAAGGATTGCTGAATGGCTGCTAGACGATCTGAAAGATGCCGTGGCGCTATGGAAACGCAACGCTGGGGCGCGGTGACGCAGTCGTGTTGATGGAATGGGAGCCTGCGGACGTGAGATCGTTTGATCGAACGTCCTCGATTTCAGGTGACTCACAAGTCGAACTTCACCCCTTGCGCCAACGGCAACGCCCGTGAGTAATTGACCGTGTTCGTGGCCCGCCGCATGTAGGCCCGCCACGCATCCGACCCCGATTCACGCCCGCCGCCCGTGTCCTTCTCGCCACCGAAGGCCCCGCCGATTTCGGCGCCGGAGGTGCCGATGTTGACGTTCGCGATGCCGCAGTCGGAACCTGCGGCCGACAAGAAAGCTTCCGATTCGCGCAGGTCGTTCGTGAAGATGGCCGACGACAGGCCCTGCGGCACGTCGTTGTGCAATGCGATGGCTTCATCGAAGTCACGGTAGCGCATGACGTAGAGGATGGGCGCGAAGGTTTCTTCGCGGACCACATTCGTCTGCGCCGGCATGCGCACGAGCGCAGGTTCGACATACCACGCATTGGGAAATTCGGCCGCCAGCATGCGCTCGCCGCCATGGACGACGCCACCTTCGGCGCGCGCCCGAACGAGCGCCTCCTGCATGCGCTCGAAGGCCGCGGCGTCGATCAACGGACCCACCAGCGTCCCCGGCGTGCGCGGGTCGCCGATGGGCAGGCGAGAGCGCGCGCGATCGAGGCGATCGATGAGTTCATCGTGAACGCCGTCTTCCACGATGAGCCGGCGGGTGGTGGTGCAGCGCTGCCCCGCCGTGCCGTACGCGCCGAACAGGATGCCGCGCACCGCGAGGTCGAGATCGGCCGAGCGGGTCACGACGATCGCGTTGTTGCCACCCAGCTCGAGCAGGCATCGGCCAAACCGTTCTGCCACGCGTGGGGCCACGGCGCGGCCCATGCGCGTGCTGCCGGTGGCCGACACGAGGGCCACGCGCCGATCGTCGGCGAGCGTCTGCCCCAGCGGGGCACCGCCGATTCGCAATTGCGACAGGTGATCCGGCGCATCGCTGCCGAAGCGCGCAGCGGCACGTTCGAACAGGGCTTGCACGGCCAAGGCGGTCAGTGGGGTCTTCTCGGAGGGTTTCCACACCACCGGGTTGCCGCAGACCAGCGCGAGCGCCGCGTTCCACGACCACACGGCCACGGGAAAGTTGAACGCGCTGATGACGCCCACCACCCCCAGCGGGTGCCATTGCTCCATCATCCGGTGCCCCGGCCGCTCGGAGGCGATGGTCAGGCCATGCAGCTGGCGAGACAGGCCCACCGCGAAGTCGCAGATGTCGATCATCTCCTGCACTTCGCCGTCGCCCTCGCTGGCGATCTTGCCCACCTCCAGCGTGACGAGGCGGGCGAGGTCGGCCTTGTGGCGCCGGAGTTCGTCGCCCAGCAGCCGCACCAGTTCGCCACGGCGGGGAGCAGGCACCTGCCGCCACGCGAGGAAGGCCTGGCCGGCAAGGGCGATGGCATCTTGCATGTCGTGCTCGGTGTGGCTGTGCACGAAGGCGAGCCGCGAGCCGTCGATGGGGGAGTGCACCGGCAGGTCGCCGCCCGTGAGGGCGGCGGGGGGCACGCCCAATCGGGTCAACAAATCGTGGATCATCTCGAAGCCTCCGTGGGATCAGGCGATGGATTCGACCTGGCGCGATTGCTGGTACGCGCGTCCGAAGCGGTTGGCCAGAAAGGCCGGCAGCGCCACCTGCTCCTGCCGGATGAACCCGCGCTGCGGAAGTGCGCCTTCGCGGAACAGGTCGAGCACGGCGCACAGGCCCGCGGCGGTGGTGATCTGGATCGCTGACAAGGGGCGTGCCTCGCTCCGGTCGGCAAAGATCTTCCGTGCGAACACCTCTTGCACGAGCGCACCGTGGCGCAGGCCGCTGACGGTCACGAACACGAGCACCACATCCTGCATGGTGCTGGGCACCGCCTTGCGCAGGATCTGCTTGAGCGTCTCCGGATCGTCCTTCAACTGCAGTTCCTCCAGCAGCATCTTCACCAGGTTGCGGTGGCCAGGGTAACGCACCGATTTGTAGTCGAGCGTGCGCACCCGGCCGGCGAGCGTGCCGCACAGCGTGCCCAACCCGCCGGACGTGTTGAACGCCTCGTATTCGACGCCGTCGAGCGAGAAATGCTCCAGCCCTTCGAGCGGCAGCATCTCGAGCGCCTCGCCATCGCGGATCGCCTCGCACGGGTGGCAATACTCGTTGATGAGGCCGTCGACGCTCCAGGTCAGGTTGTATTTCAGCGCGTTGGTGGGGAACGCGGGGAGGGCGCCCACGCGCATCTTCACGTCGTGCAAGGTGTCGAATGGGCGCGCGAGGTGGTGGGCAACGATGCCCACGAACCCCGGCGCCAGCCCGCATTGCGGCATGAATGCCGTCGGGGCACCGTCGGCCAGGCGCTGGATGGCGCGGGTGGCGGCAACGTCTTCCGTCAGGTCGAAATAATGGCAGCCGGCTTCGCGAGCCTGGGTGGCCGCAAGGGTGGCCAAATGGTAGGGCAGCGCGTTGACCACGGTCTCATGGCCTCGCATCGCCGCGAGCAACGCGTTGGGGTCGGCCGTGTCGGCCACATGCGTGCGGACTTCGGCGTCGCCGAGCCGCGCCAGGGCCTGCTCGCTCTGGTCCACCACGCTCACCTCGAAGTCGCCGCTCTCGCTCAGCAGCCGGGCAATGGTGTGTCCGATGTGACCCGCCCCCAACAGCACGACGCGCATGGACTTCTCCTTTGGTGTGTTGAGAGCAGTCTAGGGAAGGTCGCCGACGAAAGCTTGCGTGAGTTCGTCATAAACGCGCGTTTGTTTGACGAAATGACATCAACTGGCGTACGATTCGTCAAACCAACGATGCCGACTGCCATGGCCCCGTCCCGCGCTGCTGCTCCCTCCCCGCTGCCCGTGTTGAAAGACCAGCTCGACCGTGACCTGCTCGCCTTGCTGCAGGCCAACGCGCGGGAAAGCACCGCCAACCTCGCGCGCAAGCTCGGCGTGGCGCGCACCACCGTGCTGGCGCGCCTGTCCCGGCTCGAGCGCGATGGCGTCATCGTGGGGTACACAGTGCGCCTGGGGCAGGACGTGACCGACCGCGCCGTGCACGCGTATGTGGGGATCGCCATCGAACCCAAGTCCGCCCGGGACGTCACCCGCCGCCTCGCTCGCCTGCCGGAGCTGCGCCAGCTGAGTTCCGTCAGCGGCCAGTTCGACTACATCGCGCTGCTCCGGGCCGAATCGATGGCCAGGCTCGATGCCTTGCTCGACGAGATCGGTGAAATCGACGGGGTGACGAAAACCACCACCTCCGTGGTGCTCGCGGTGCGCACCGACCGCACCGTCTGACGACTCGATCTACCGCGCGTGGAGGGTCTGCACCCACGCTGCAACGGCATCGGCCACCCAGGCGGGGTCGTCAAGCGGAACGTCGTGCCCGGCCCAGGGATGCGTGTGCAGCGGCGCCCCCCATTCGCGCGCGATGGCGGCCGAGCAGCTCGGATGCACCAGCCGGTCGCCCTTGCCGGACAGAAGCAACAATGGCACGGCCGGCGCCTCGGGAGGGGCACGGTATCTGGCGGCTGCCCACAACTGCCGCAGCGTGTTGCCCGCGGTCACGGGACGGTCGCGCCGGAGCGCCGCCCAGGTGCCGACGACGTCTTCCCGGTCGCGTTCGGGCCGCCGGCTGGTGATGTGCCACACCTCTCTTTCCCGCTGCACCGGATCGGGTGCGATGGCAGCCCGCAGCAGGCTCGCCCAGGCCGATGGCCGCAAGCGCCGGTGAGCGGGTGAGAACGGCCGAAGGCTCGCGCTGATCAGCACGGCACAGGCGAGGTCTTGCGGACAGGCGCGCGCCCATTCGGCCGTCGCCATCGCCCCGAGCGACATCGCCAGCACGCCGAACGGGGGACGCAGGCCGAGCGCCGACGCCCGTTGCCTGCAAGCGAGTGCGATCTCCGGCATGTCGGGGGGGCTGCGTTCGGCATGCCGTTCGCCGTTGCCCGGCAGGTCGATCGTGACGACCGGCACGCGAGGGAACTGATCGGACAACGCAGCGGGGAAAGGCCCCCAGTGACGCGCCTCCCGGGTCAACCCGCGCAGCAGCAGCCAGGCATTCACCGGCGCCTCCGGTACCAGAGGTCGAGCGCCTGCTCTCGGTGCAGGGCGCGGGCGTCGCCTGCCGGAATCCATTCGGCATGGCTGCAGGCCGCCCGGGCGACGAAATCAAGGCCGCCCAGGTGACGCCGAACGACGCGTTCCCTGCGGTGCGGGATCAGCGGATTGAAGAACCCGTGCCTCGACAGGCACTGGCGCGGGTTCTTGCGTACCCACAGCCAGGACCCCATCTCCAGCGTCAGTGGCAGGAAGACGCCCCTGCCGAGGGCGCAGGCCTGTGCGTACAGATGGTCCCACAGGTCGCCATGCGCGAGGTACTGGCGGCTTTGCGGTTCGACCATGTAGCGGTGGTGCGGGTGGCCGCGGTCGAGGAGGTGCGAGAACGCATGCAGCTCCGCAAGGTGGCTCACCGGCCGGGCGGTGTGGGCGTACGGAAACCAGAGGCGGTCGCGCGCGCCGAACCCGGAGTGGCAATCCACGCTCAGACTGAATTCGTGGGACAGGAGCTCGGCTTCCGCGACACGGCACACCGCCTGGCTTTCGGCTTCCATCGGCGCGCCCGCTTCGCCCCGGTACCAGGGAAGCCGGGCGCTGATGCGCTGGCCGCACAGCAAGTTGGGCGCCGCCTCGGCGGACTCTATCGGGGCATTGCGCATCAGGTCCACCCCGTGGGGATTGGCCCGTGTGCCGAGCCAGAGCCCGCCCGGATTGACGATGGGCATGAACACCATCCGCATGCGGTCGAGTTGCAGCGTGAGCAGGTTGTCCCACGCCAGTCGGTCGAGGATGCTGCGGAGGTAGCCGATGACCACGTCGGCACCGATGCACTCGAGCCCGTGCACGCCGCCGAAAAAGCCCACGGCCGGCACGCCCGGCGAGCGGTTCCCGATGGCGACGGAATAGACGGGGAAGGTTCGCCCGCCGGCATCCACCTGGCAGACCACCGACACGTCGGCCTGGCGAGGCGCACCCTCGACCAGGTGCTGCAGTTCGGTCAGCTGGGACGGTTGGATGGACGTCATGGGCGGCAGAGGCGTGGGGCGCCCCCTCGTCGTTCCATCACACGGTCGCACCCGCCGGCGGGCCGGTCCACCCGGGAAAACGCCATGCAACCCGCGGACAGGCGGGTTCTTGTGGACGCCCGTGCGCGCCGCTAGGATGGCCCATTCTTCAGCCGGAGCGATTGCCATGCCTGTCCCTCCCACCGTCAAGCTCCTGATCGGCGGCCGTTGGGTCGATTCGACCACCTCCGAATGGCGCGACGTGGTCAACCCAGCCACCCAGCAGGTGCTGGCACGGGTGCCGTTCGCCACCGTGTCCGAGGTGAATGCCGCGGTCGCCTCGGCCAAGGAGGCATTCAAGAGCTGGTGCAAAACGCCCATCGGCGCGCGCGCCCGCATCTTCCTGAAGTACCAGCAACTGATCCGGGAGCACATGGCCGAGCTCGCCGCCATCCTGACGGCCGAGCAGGGCAAGACGCTGCCAGACGCCGAAGGCGACATCTTCCGGGGCCTCGAAGTGGTGGAACACGCCGCCGCCATCGGCAACCTGCAACTGGGCGAGCTGGCCCACAACGTGGCAGGTGGCGTCGACACGTATACGCTGATGCAGCCCCTCGGCGTGTGCGCGGGCATCACACCATTCAACTTCCCGGCGATGATTCCCTTGTGGATGTTCCCGATGGCCATCGTCACCGGCAACACCTTCGTGCTCAAGCCCTCGGAGCAGGACCCCATGGTGACGATGCGCCTGTGCGAACTGGCGCTCGAAGCGGGCATCCCGGCGGGTGTGCTGAACGTGGTCCACGGGGGTGAGTCGGTCGTCAACGCGATCTGCGACCACCCCGACATCCGGGCCGTCAGCTTCGTCGGATCCACCCGGGTGGGCACGCAGGTGTACCGCCGGGCCACCTTGGCCGGCAAGCGTGTCCAGTGCATGATGGGGGCCAAGAACCATGCCGTCGTGATGCCAGACGCCCACAAGGAGCAGACACTCAACGCGCTCGTGGGCGCAAGTTTCGGCGCCGCCGGGCAGCGGTGCATGGCGGTGTCGGTCGCCGTGCTCGTGGGCGAGGCTCGCCACTGGGTGCCTGACCTGGTCGCCAAGGCCAGGGCCTTGAAGGTGGGGGCCGGCACGGAGCCGGGTGTGGACCTGGGGCCGCTGGTGTCGTGCGCCGCGCTCGACCGGGTGAGCGGGCTCATCGCTCGGGGAACGCAAGAAGGCGCCACGCTGGCGCTCGACGGCCGCAAGCCGCACACGCCCGGGTATGAACGAGGCAACTTCGTCGGCCCGACGATCTTCTCGGACGTCCGGCCCGGGATGGCCATCTACGATGAGGAGATCTTCGGCCCGGTACTGTGCGTCGTGAACGCGGACACCCTCGACGATGCGATCGACCTCGTCAATGCCAACCCGAACGGCAACGGCACGGCCATCTTCACCCAATCGGGTGCGGCCGCGCGGCGCTTCCAGGAGGACATCGACGTGGGGCAGGTGGGCGTCAATGTGCCCATCCCGGTGCCTGTGCCGGTCTTCTCGTTCACGGGTTCCCGCGCCTCCAAGCTGGGTGACCTGGGGCCTTACGGCAAGCAGGTCGTGCTCTTCTACACCCAGACCAAGACGGTGACCGCGCGCTGGTTCGAAGACAGCACCGTCTCCTCGGCCGTCAACACCACCATCAGCCTGAAGTGACCACGCCGCATGGATTTCGAACTCACCGCCGAACAACGTGCTTTCGCCGACGCCGCTCGCCAGTTCGCGGCCCATGAGCTGGCCCCGCACGCCGCCCGCTGGGATCGCGAATCGATCTTTCCGAAGGACGTGATCGCCAAGGCCGGACCGCTCGGCTTTTGCGGCCTGTATGCGCCCGAATCCATCGGGGGACTCGCACTCCCGAGGCTCGACGCCACGCTCGTGTTCGAGGCGCTGGCCGAAGCCGATCCCTCCACGGCCGCCTTCTTCACCATCCACAACATGGCCGCGTGGATGCTCGGCACCTGGGGCACCCCCGCCGTTCGCGCCCGCTGGGGCGAGGAACTCACCAGCGGTCGCCGGCTCGCCTCGTACTGCCTCACCGAACCCGGTGCCGGATCGGACGCCGCGGCGCTGGCCACCCGCGCCGAGCGCCGCCCCGACGGCTTCCTGCTCAACGGCGGAAAGGCGTTCATTTCGGGCGCTGGCGCCACCGACGTGCTGATCGTGATGGCCCGCACGGGTGGCCCGGGCGCGGGCGGCATCTCGGCCTTCGTCGTGCCGGCCGATGCACCGGGCGTGGGCTACGGCATCAACGAAACCAAGATGGGTTGGCACAGCCAGCCCACACGTGCCGTCACCTTCGACGATGTCCACATCCCCGCAGATCACCTGCTCGGGCAGGAAGGCGAAGGCTTTCGCATCGCGATGAAAGGGCTCGACGGCGGGCGCATCAACATTGCCACCTGCTCGGTGGGCGCGGCGCAGGGCGCGTTCGGTGCGGCGCGCCGCTACTTGCACGAACGAGAGCAATTCGGCCAGCCGCTCGCGACCCTGCAAGCGCTGCAATTCCGGCTGGCCGACATGGCCACCGAACTGGTGGCAGCGCGCCAGATGGTGCGCCTGGCCGCGTCCAAGCTCGATGCCGGCTCGCCCGATGCAAGCGCCTATTGCGCGATGGCCAAGCGTTTTGCCACCGATGCCGGCTTCCAGGTGTGCAACGATGCATTGCAATTGCACGGCGGCTATGGCTATCTCAACGCCTTTCCGATGGAACGCCTGGTGCGCGACACCCGGGTGCACCAGATCCTCGAAGGCACCAACGAGATCATGCGGGTGATCATCGCCCGCAAGCTGCTGGAAGGCGACGCGGACATCCGCTGAAGGAGTCTCCTCATGAAGATCGCATTCATCGGCCTCGGCCACATGGGCGGCCCCATGGCGCTGAACCTCCACCGGGCCGGCCGCACGTTGAGGGCTTTCGACCTGTCGGCCGCCGCCATGCAGCCGCTCGCCGAGGCCGGCGTCCCGATGGCCGCATCCGCCGCGGATGCCGTGGCCGGGGCAGAGGTGGTCATCAGCATGCTGCCGGCGAGCCGGCATGTCGAGGCGCTCTACCTGGGTGAAGCGGGGGCGCCGGGGCTGCTCGCGCACATCGGCTCGGGCGCGCTGGTGATCGACAGCAGCACCATTGCCGCGGCGTCAGCCCGCAAAGTGGCGCAGGCCGGTGCCGAACGCGGTGTTGCCGTCGTCGATGCCCCGGTCTCCGGCGGCACGGCCGGTGCGCGGGCCGGAACGCTCACCTTCATGGTGGGCGGGGCGGTCGACCATGTCGAGCGCGCCCGGCCCCTGCTGGCGCAGATGGGCGCCAACATCTTCCATGCCGGCAGCTCGGGTGCCGGCCAGACGGCCAAGATGTGCAACAACATGCTGCTCGGCGTCCTGATGATCGGCACATCCGAAGCGTTGGCACTCGGGGTCGCCAACGGGCTCGATCCGGCGGTGCTGTCCGACATCATGCGGCGCAGCTCCGGCGGCAACTGGGCCCTCGAGAAATACAACCCGTACCCCGGTGTGATGGAGGCGGCGCCCGCCTCGAACCACTATGCCGGCGGATTCACCACCGACCTGATGCTCAAGGACCTGGGCCTGGCACAGGACAATGCCGTGAGCACCGGCGCCTCCACGCCGCTCGGTGCGCTGGCCCGAAGCCTGTACGCAGCGCACAGCCTGGCCGGCCGAGGCGCGCTCGATTTCTCGAGCATTCTTCAACTGCTGCAATCCCGCTAACACTTCACTGGAAATTCACATGGCCGTCAGCGTGTTCGACCTCTTCAAGATTGGCATCGGGCCCTCGAGCTCGCACACAGTAGGGCCCATGCGGGCGGCGAAGATGTTTGCGCACGCTCTGGCCGTCTCCGCACGCCGGGCCGATGTGGCGCGCGTGAAGGCCGAGCTCTACGGATCTCTCGGGGCCACCGGCAAGGGGCATGGCAGCGACAAGGCAGTGCTCCTGGGTTTGTCGGGGCACGATCCCGAGACCGTCGACGTGGACGCGATTCCCGGGCTGCTGGCCGCCATCCGTTCTCAGGGCGTGCTGCCGATGGCCGGGGGCGCCGGCGTGCCGTTCGACGAACGGGCCGACCTGGTCTTTCACCGCAAGGCGGTGCTGCCGTTTCACACGAACGGCATGACCTTCACCGCATTCGATGCGTCAGAAGCGGTGATCGAGACGCGCACCTACTACTCCGTGGGCGGCGGGTTCATCGTCAGCGACGAAGTGGCGAGCGACGGCACCCGGCAAAAGGCCATCGCCCCCGACACCACCGTGCTGCCGCTGCCGTTCCACAGTGGCGCGGACCTGCTGGCCCAGTGCGCGCAGCATGGATGCAGCATTGCCGAGGTCATGCGCCGCAACGAACGCCACTGGCGGACCGACGAGGCCACCGCCACCGGCCTGCTGAAGATCTGGCGGGTGATGCAGGCGTGTGTCGAGCGCGGCTGTGCCACCGAAGGCGTGCTTCCGGGCGGGTTCAAGGTGCGCCGTCGCGCGGCGGGATTGGCGCGGGCGCTGCGCACCGCGCGGCCGCCGGGCGAGGATCCGTTGGTCGTCATGGACTGGGTCAACCTGTATGCGCTGGCAGTCAACGAGGAAAACGCCGCCGGGGGCAGGGTGGTGACCGCACCCACCAACGGCGCGGCGGGCATCGTGCCCGCCGTGCTGCATTACTACGTGAACTTCATCGACGGCGCGAACGACGCCGGCGTGATCGACTTCCTGCTCACCGCCGCGGCCATCGGCATCCTGTACAAGGAGAACGCGTCCATCTCCGGCGCCGAAGTGGGATGCCAGGGCGAAGTGGGCGTGGCGTGTTCCATGGCCGCCGGGGCCCTTTGCGCCGTGATGGGCGGCTCACCCGCCCAGGTCGAGAACGCGGCCGAGATCGGCATGGAGCACCACCTGGGCCTCACGTGCGACCCGGTCGGCGGGCTCGTGCAGATCCCGTGCATCGAGCGCAACGCCGTGGCCTCCGTCAAGGCCATCAACGCAGCGCGCATGGCGCTGCGCGGCGACGGCGTCCACCACGTGAGCCTGGACAAGGTCATCAAGACGATGCGCGAGACCGGCGCCGACATGATGACCAAGTACAAGGAAACGGCGCGCGGCGGGCTGGCCGTCAACATCATCGAATGCTGAAGCGGCGCGCCGCTCAGCCGGTGAAACGCATCGGCTCCGTCTCGAGCGGTGCATGATCGCTGTTGGCGGCAAGGCCCCCGGCCTGCGCCACGCGGGCCTTGCGCAACATGCTTGCATGCCAATGATTGAGCGCCGCTGCCGTGGTGATCGTGTGGTGCACGGCCTTCTCCCGATGGTGCGCGATCTGCTGGTCATAGA
Organism: uncultured Rhizobacter sp.; assembly: GCA_966212105.1. Taxonomy (GTDB): domain Bacteria; phylum Pseudomonadota; class Gammaproteobacteria; order Burkholderiales; family Burkholderiaceae_C; genus Rhizobacter. The sequence continues at coordinate 3,842 of CBIHPH010000046.1, read as the reverse complement.
ACGCGCGATCGGCCTCGGCATCAGAGCCGTCCACTTGCGCCGAGAGACGTTCGGCTTCGCGATCGTGCTCCAGCGCGCGGCCCGACAAATAGCCGACCAGCCAGAACCAATCGATCGCGGCTTTCGATTCCTGTTCCTTCTTGCCCCAACGTTCTTCCTGATGCACCGCCTCCAGGTGCACCGCGGCGGGGAAGTCGACAAGTTCGGGCGTGTTCACCAATGCATGAAGGCGGTCGAATTCCTTCGCCTTGGCCTGCAGTTTTTCGTATTCGTCATGGGTCAGCGTTTTCATGATTTCCCTGGAGATTGAAGCTAAACGATCTGCACACGGGGCCGCTTCTTGTTCGATGATGCGGCCCCGGCGCCAGCGCATGATGCGACGGCACTGGTGAAAAAGGGAGACCGTGCAGCGCGTGGTGCGGGGCCCCGCGAACAATGCACCAAACGGGCGGGCGCACGGTCACCGGATGCATCAGCTGTGTGAGATTTCGCGTGCGTTCATGCACATGCTGCTCACCAGACCGATGCGCCTGCGCAATCGCCCCTCGAGCGCATGGTGTCCTACAGCCATGGCCCGCGGTTTCTGCGACGATCGTTCTTCGTGAGCATCGCCGTCAGGAGAAGCTGTCATGCCGCTCGAACCGAAGCGTTCCACGTTCCAGGACAAGGCTCAGGCACTTCGCCGCGCGCTGGGCAATTCCGGCTACGACCCGCGGGACTTCGACATCGAGGCCGACCGCACATCGCCGCTCGCCGCGCTGTTCCAACTGACGGGGGGCCTCGTCATCGTGCGCCGCCGGTCCACCGGCGAAGAGCGGGCCTATGCCACCGATGCCGAATCGGCCTGGCTTCAATCCGTGATGTTCGACCTGTCGCAAGGCCGCCTGGCCGATGCGCCCGAAACCGCGCCCGTCATCTTGACGATGACGCGCGAAGACGCGGCGCCCGGTGGGCCGAACACCAAGTCCTGACACCAGCAGGAGTTCCCATGTCTCAAAGCAGTATCCTCGGGGGCCAGAAGGCACCCACCCAGGCCCCGGGTCGCGACACCGACGCGCTCGGCCCGAGCGACAGCTCCGACAGCGGCAGCGACGTGCAAGGCGAACACACCCACCTTGCCAGCGATCCCGACGATGCGGGCGCCGTGCCCGCCGACCTCGAGAGCGATACCGATTCCTCCGGCACCGGCGAACGCGGCGCCGCATACGGAAACGATGTCGACGAAGGGGCGGACATCCGGCCCGACCACGTGGACGCCATCAGCGATGTGGGGGAAGAGGCCGTAGAGGCCGTGGAGGCCGACGACACCAACGTTGAAGACATCGTCGACGAAGACGCCGAGGAAGAGAGCGACGAATCCCCCGCCCGGTGACCGCGGCGGCGATGCCGGCTTTCAGGGCCGCTCGGACAGGTGCGGGATGACCACATGGCAGCGGATCCCGTGCGGCTCCACCTCACGCCATTCCACCTCACCGCCGAGCTGCTTGACCCGTTTGCGCACACCGCCCAACCCCAGCCCGTGGGCCCATGCCTGAGGGTTGCGACCTTGCCCGTTGTCGGTGATGGACAGATCCAGGCGATCTGCAGCGAGCTGGAAATCGATGTCCACGCGAGTGGCACCTGCATGGGCGATGGCGTTCGTGCACAACTCGCGCATCACCCGTGTGAGGCCCGACCACTGCACCACGGTCAGTGAGACATCACGATCGAACGTCAGGTGCCATCCGAGGTGCACCTGGGCCGCGTTCAGGCGCTGCGTCAGATCGGCCTTCCATTCTCCGGCGGCATGCGAGAGCGGGTGGTTCGGCGCTGCAAGGCCCCGGGTCAGCGTCTTGAGATCCTGCAAGGTGTGCCGCACATAATCTTCCATCTCCGGCGACTGGGCTTTGTACATCAGCGTGAGCAGCCGGGCGCCGATGTCGTCATGAAGATCTTGGGCGATGCGAAGGCGTTCTTCGCTGCGACCTTGTTCCACGGCGCGATCGAATGCCACGGCGCGGCACAGCTGCTCGACGATGCGGTCGGTCAGCCGGGCATCGTCCGACGTGAACAGCCGCTGGCCGCGGTTGGCGAACCTCATCACGATCGAGGCGGGCGCGCTGACTTGTTTGTCGGTCAATGCCGGCACGGGCAGCAACAGCGTGGAGCCGTCGCCCACCACACGCACCGTGGGGCTGCGCTTTTCGACGACCACCGCCTCCAGTGGCTCGAAGAGTTCCTGCAGCAAATGCACGAGCAGCGACGGCGCCCGATCGGGATGAGCTTCCACCTCGCGGGCGATGCGGTACAGCTTCTCGAACATGCGCTCGGTGGTCAGCATGTTGCGGCTTCGCACGCGGTTGAGCACCCATTCGCGTGCGCCGGCATACAGGCCGAGCGACAAGAACAGCGCCAAGGTGACCGACGTGAACTGGCCGAACGAGAAGACGGCGACGAACAACAGGTCGAGCGACGTCGCCACGGTGCTGATGGCCGCGAGAAGCGAGAACTCGCGCATCACCTGCTGCGACTTCGACAAGAACGGCATCAACAGCAAAAGCGATGCGAGAAACACATACCAGATGACCGGCCCCACTTCGGCCACTTGTTGCTGCACCGACGGCACCCGGTCGGCCGATGCGATGGCCACGGCCAAGGTCAGCAGAATCCAGGTCGATACGGCCATCAGGCCGAAACGTCGCATGACGATGGCAAAGGGATGCCGCAGCAGGCGGTACGACCACGCGAGCAAGGCCACCGTGACCATGCCCATCACCGCAACGCTGGCCTGAGTCCACCACCAGGCCTCGGTCAGGACGCCCATGATCGTCGGCAGCCCCAGGGCCATCATCGATGCCCAGGCCGCCCAGGCAATGGCGGCAAAACCAGGCACCTTGCGCGGATGAAGCGCTGCGGCGTGCACCACGGCCGCGCAGGTGATCAGGTCGAACGCCACCCGGCAGGGGAAATCGAGCCGGGACAGCGGCTCCGGCAGCCCGAGCGCCACCGTCGATTCGACCGCGAGAAAGATCAGGTTGCCCGCCTGGCTGCAGCACATCGCGGTGTAGAGCAGCGTGCGCATCGATGGGCTGGCCAGCACCACGATCATGCCCACCATGTACACGACGAGGCCCAGTCCGGTCAGGAGCCAGAACAGCGCCCCGAGACTGGCGATGCCGCGCGAGACGGGATGAACATCGGCCGTCCGCCCGTCTGCGAACGTCAGGCGCACCGTCTGCTGATGCAACAGCCGGTCCAGCTGCGCATGCATGCCTTGCTGCTGAAGGCGGTCCTCATCGTCAATGATCCAGCGCGCTGACGGCGTCACGGCCAGCACGTCGGGCAAGACGGAGCTTTGGCGTGGGCTGCCCACGCCGGCAAGCACCTTGCCCACATGGGGATGGAGTCGTGGATCGGCACTTCCCGCCAGCTGCAACTGGCCTGTCGGGGTCGTTACCCATTCGGCGGGAATCTGCGGCGTGCCGGACATCCAGCGGGCCAGCAGCAACACGCCCAGACAGCCCACCAGCGCGGCGACCACGAGGATGCGCAGGCGCCAGCCCATCCAGCGCGCCAGATGCTCGACGCGGCCCAGCGTTTGCTCGATCAGGCGGGAGTCAAGCAGGGAGTCGTGGGGCGCGCCGCGTGCGCGAGATGAAGACAGCGGTGCGCCCCCGCGCAGTTCGGGAGACGTGCCGCGGGATGAAGAGGAGTGATCCATCGGGCCTGGCGTCAGACCAGGCCGTGCTTGCTCGCGAGCACGGCGGCTTCAGCGCGGCTCGAGACGTTCAACTTCTTGTAAATCGATTTGATGTGGTCGTTGACCGTGAACCACTTGATGCCCATCAGGTTCGCGATCTCCT
>CBIHPH010000045.1:0-31629 GCA_966212105.1 uncultured Rhizobacter sp. | reverse complement strand
CCTGCAGCTGGGTCTGCTTGTACAGGTTGTTCAGCACCACCTCGGGCACTTCACCACGCTTGAGCTCGATGACCACGCGCATGCCCGACCGGTCGGACTCGTCCTGGATGTGGCTGATGCCCTCGATCTTCTTTTCATGGACCAGCTCCGCGATGCGCTCGAGCAGGGTCTTCTTGTTCACCTGGTACGGGATCTCATCGACGATGATCGCCTGGCGCTGGCCGCGGTCGATGTCTTCGAAGTGCACCTTCGCGCGCATCACCACCTTGCCGCGCCCCGTGCGGTAGCCATCGCGCACGCCGCTCGTGCCGTAGATGATGCCGGCGGTGGGGAAGTCGGGCGCCGGGATGATCTCGATCAGCTCATCGATGGTGGCCTGCGGGTTCTTCAGCAGGTGATGGCACGCGTCGATCACCTCGTTGAGGTTGTGCGGCGGAATGTTCGTGGCCATGCCCACGGCGATGCCGCCCGAGCCGTTGACCAGCAGGTTCGGCAACCGCGTGGGCAATACCAGCGGCTCTTTCAGTGAACCGTCGTAGTTGGGGCCGAAGTCGACCGTTTCCTTGTCCAGATCGGCCAGCATTTCGTGGGCGATCTTGGCCAGGCGAATTTCCGTATACCGCATGGCCGCGGCGTTATCGCCGTCGATCGAGCCGAAATTGCCCTGGCCGTCGACCAGCATGTGGCGCAGCGAGAAATCCTGGGCCATGCGGACGGCCGTGTCATACACGGATTGGTCCCCGTGGGGGTGGTATTTACCAATGACATCGCCGACGATACGGGCGGACTTTTTGTAAGGGCGATTCCAGTCGTTGTTCAGCTCGTGCATCGCGAACAACACGCGGCGGTGGACGGGCTTCAGACCGTCGCGCGCATCGGGGAGGGCGCGGCCCACGATCACGCTCATGGCGTAGTCGAGGTACGAACGCCGCATCTCCTCCTCGAGGCTGATGGGCAAGGTTTCCTTGGCGAACTGAGTCATTCGGTCTCGGCGTCAATGCGATCGGGGAAGCGCAGGCGGATCTGCTTGCGCAATCCGCGATTCTAAGTCGGCTGCGATGTCGTGCTTGCGCAACAGGCGCCAAGACAAAGAACAGGCGGGCGCCCAAAATCCAGCGGGCTCAAGACCCTATGGCACAATCCGCCGGTCGGTGGTGATCCCTCGAGAAATCGATGCGTCGCCTGTACTTTCCGATTCCGGTTTGGACGTTTTGCAGAACACTGCACCTTCCTTCAGAGGAGAATCATGAAGAAACTCAATAAAGTCGCATCGCTCTTCGCAACGGCCGCTCTCGCTGCTTCCGCTACTGGTGCGTTCGCCCAAAACTGGGTCGACAGCTCCGGCCAGCCCTGGAAGAACGGCTCGGGCGAATACTGCTGGCGCAACAACTTCTGGACGCCGGCCAACGGCAAGCAAGGGTGCGACGGCGTTCCCGCCCCGGCCCCCCCGGCGCCGATCCCCGCACCCGCGCCGGCCCCGGCTCCGGCCCCTGTTGCACCGGTCGTGCCGGTCGCTCCGCCTGCCCCTGTGAGCGAGAAGGTCACGTTCGCCGCTGACGCCTTCTTCGATACGGGCAAGTCCGTGCTGAAGCCGGATGCACGCACCAAGCTGGACGACCTGGTCGCCAAGACCAAGGACGTCAACCTCGAAGTCATCATCGCAGTCGGCCACACCGACTCCGACGGTTCCGACGCCTACAACCAGAAGCTGTCTGTCGCTCGCGCCGAGTCGGTCAAGAAGTACCTGGTCAGCAAGGGCATCGAAACCAACCGCGTGTACACCGAAGGCAAGGGTGAAAAGCAACCCGTCGCCGACAACAAGACGAAGGAAGGCAAGGCGAAGAACCGCCGCGTCGAAATCGAAGTCGTCGGTACCCGCGCCAAGAAGTAATCGACCTCGTGTCGTCCCGCAAACCCCGCCTCGGCGGGGTTTTTTTATGGGGCGCGCCGGCCGAGCATCCGACGCAAGGTATGCGGCACCCGGGCGGCAGACAAAGAGGAGCAAGAGGCGAGCAAGCGAAGCGAGCAACGCCCCGAGCCGCGTGCGACAGGCAGGCAAGCGCAGCGAAGCCGCAGATCAAGTCCCACGCGAGCCCGGCTTTGCCGGGCGACCCGTGGCTCCCCCTTGGGGGGACCGGCGGCGGCGCCAGTGCGACAAAGAGGAGCGAGAGGCGAGCAAGCGAAGCGAGCAACGCCCCGAGCCGCATGCGACAGGCAGGCAAGCGCAGCGAAGCCGCAGATCAAGCCACACGCGAGCCCGGCTTTGCCGGGCGACCCGTGGCTCCCCCTTGGGGGGACCGGCGCGATAGCGCCGTAGGGGGCTCCATCAATTACCATCGGACCCCATGACGAATGCCGATCCTCAAGAGCTCGCCAAGTTCGGCGAGCTGGCCCACCGCTGGTGGGACCCTGAAAGCGAGTTCCGCCCCCTCCACCAGATCAACCCGCTGCGCCTCGAATGGATCGACGGCTTGGCCCGCCTGAGCGGCAAGCGCGTGCTCGACGTCGGCTGCGGCGGTGGCATCCTGGCCGATTCGATGTCGCGCAAAGGCGCCGAGGTGCTCGGCATCGACCTGGCCACCAAGGCGCTGAAGGTGGCCCAACTGCACGCCCTGGAGGCGGCAACGCCGTCGGTCCAGTACCGAGAAGTGGCGGCAGAGGCGCTGGCCGCTGAAGCGCCGGGCCAGTTCGATGTGGTCACGTGCATGGAAATGCTCGAGCACGTGCCCGACCCGTCCTCCATCGTGCGCGCCTGCGCCACCCTCGTGAAACCGGGCGGATGGGTGTTCTTTTCCACCATCAACCGCAACACCAAGGCGTTCCTGTTTGCCATCCTCGGTGCCGAGTACGTTCTCAAGCTGCTCCCGAAGGGCACGCACGAGTACGCGCGGTTCATTCGCCCGAGCGAGCTGGCGCAATGGTGCCGCGATGCCGGCTTGCAAGCCGAATCCAGCCGCGGCATGGAATACAACCCGCTCACCAAGCGCTATTGGTTGTCCGCTGACACGAGCGTCAACTATCTGATTGCCTGCAGGCGGCCGGCATGAACGCAAGGCTGCACGCGGTCTTGTTCGACCTCGATGGCACGTTGATCGACAGCGCGCCTGACCTTGCCGGCGCTGGCAACGAGTTGCGTGCGGCGCGCGGTCTCGAGCCGCTCCCTTATGCGCGCTTTCGCCCCCTGGTGGGAACCGGTGCGAGAGGCATGGTGAAAGTGGCCCTCGACGTGGACCCGGACCATCCGCACTTCATCGACCTGCGCGATGAATTCCTTGCACGCTACGAAGCGCGCATGACCATCGAGACCGAGGTGTTCGCCGATGTGCGCCCCGTGCTCGATGCGCTGCGCGAGCGCGGCATGCCCTGGGGCATCGTGACCAACAAGGCCCGGCGCTTCACGACGCCGCTGGTCAAGGCCCTGGGCCTGGACCGGGAGGCGGTCACCATCGTCAGCGGCGACACCACGCCCCATTCGAAACCGCACCCGGCCCCGCTGCTCGAAGCGGCCCGGCAGATGGGCGTGGCGCCCGAGGCGTGCGTGTATGTCGGCGACGACCTCCGCGACGTGCAGGCCGGCCGCGCTGCCGGCATGCGCACCGTGGCTGCTTCCTGGGGGTACCTGGGCGCAGGGGAGGCCATCGGCCAATGGGGGGCTGATCACGTCATCGAATTGCCGGACGAGCTCTTGAAATTGCCTGGAATCGCCTAAACTACTCACTTCCCTGGGGCCGACCTGGCTTCGACGCGGGTGCGGAGTTGGATCAGGGCATGCCGAGGACCAGTCACCTCGTAAATCCATCTGGATCAAAGTAACTGCGAACGACTCTACGTACGCTCTCGCCGCTTAATACCGGTGAGCTTCGCAACGGTTGGCCGATGGGCCGGGTCTGAGGGGCAACCCGAAGACTGCGAAGTCATGCACATTGGCTCGTCCCGGGGTGGGTCACTCACCACGGGATCAAATCAAGTGACTCGGTTCCTGGATAGCGTGCTGCTGCGCGATCCAGGGGCTCAAATCCAAATCAGACAGCTAAGCATGTAGAACTGCCCGGCAATGGCTTGCGGACGCGGGTTCGATTCCCGCCGGCTCCACCATGACACAGTCCACATCATTCCGTGGACACGGAAACCCTGGAGGGTCAACTCTCCAGGGTTTCTTTTTTTCCAGGGTGATTTCGGTCGCCGGGAAGAGGGGCGCTCAGGGCACAGGGCCCCAGTCACCTCACGAAGATCGAGCCATAGCGACGCGCTCGATTGCGGCGCATGATCGAATATGGCTCGGCTCCATAGTAGTAATTCCACCATGCGACCGAGATGTGAGTTCTCGATTGTTCGTAGATCTGGCGACACTTGTATTTGAGCGGGCTGAGCCGAAACTCTTGCGTGAGCGCGATCTTGCTGTCCAGGTCCATGCCTTCCACGAACAATGCCGCGCGCTCCTTGAGAAGCCCCGTGATATTGATGAACGCTGCGCGCGCTTCCGCTGGATTCAAGTGGAATAGAACGTTCTGCGCGAAAACGATGTCCGCAGGTTGGAAGCGCTGGCTCAGGTCTGAATTGACAAGATTGGCGCAGGAGAAGGAAACCTTCGATCTGATCGCCGGTTTGACAGTGAAATGCTGCCCTGATTTGTCGAACAGGTCGTCGATGAATTCATCACTGGCGTAGTCGCTGCACAGTACCTCATCCCTCAGATAGATTCCGCTCCTCGCCTTGTCGACCATCTCTTCATGCAGGTCGGAAGCTTCAATCTGAAAATCCAGCTGCGGACAGGCCTTCATCAATACGGCGGCCAAAGTGTAGGCTTCCGCGCCATTGGAGCAGGCAAAAAGAAGTATGCGAAGTTTGGCGGGTTTGCCGCCCTCGGTGGCCAGGTATTGAACGACGGGGCCAGTCAGAGCCTCAAGCTGCAGCGGCGATCGATAAAAGCATGTGTAGGTATGCGCTTGGCTGCGATTCGCCTGCTTGAGCAGGGCGCGATGCCTCCACTGCCCGTAGGGATAGAGAACGACGTTGTACAGAACTCCTACCTTCAAAAAGTTGAGCGCGCTTCTCGCCAGGCTGCGCATGCGGCTTTTTGAGCGAGATCCTTGTTTGACCTGATAGCCGGAGTGGCTGGCGATGGTATTCATTCGTCACCTCACATGCTTTCTGCTGAACAAATGCCAAGTGGCTCAAACAGTTTCAGGCCGAGCTGCACCGTGCCGGGGTGAAAGCCGGCGAATCCCTAGTTCGCCAAGGCTCCTGGAGGGTATTGCGATGAAGTGGTTTCGCGTGCCGAGGAGCCAGAGAGTGCCCACCTTCTTGTAGCCGCTCTTGGATTGCCCCCTTTGTGAGGCGAAGTTTGTCGCCCTGACATATCCGAGCAGAGCCCGCTTGTTTCGCCACCGCTCATGATTGAGAACGGAATGGTGGCGATAAGTCTGCAACCCGGCCCCGCGGAAATCCGGAAGCGTCAAGCCGGCATAGTTGTATACATACTCTGCGGGTATGTTCAGCGTCAGGCCGGGGATGAGCTCCGGACTGCCGACCGTATGCACCCACGTGTATCCGGCGGGTTGCCCGTCCACGAGGCTCAGAACGCAGGAGTCCCCCGTGCGGAAGGAGCTCATCTTTGTGTCGTTGATCTCCCAGCGCGGATCGGCACCCATGCTGTTGAGCTCGGCTTCCGTCGCGACCCGAGAGTCGAATGTGCAACCGCCAGCAGACAGGGGCTTGAGCGCCGCACGGTCCAGAACAATGATGTGCAGGCAGTCGAAGAACATGAATGTGTTCAGCATGCCGTCCAGCAGAAACCTGGCTGCTGCCATCCATCCGAATCGGACGTAGACATCTCTGGCCGATTTCACGAAAAATCTTGGATGCATACCGTTGCCCTCGCGGTGGCGACCGTTTCACCGGCGTCATTGATGATCGTCATTTCGCAGGTCAGGTCATCCCGGCTCAGCGCGGGGTCATGGCCCGTGACGACGCCTTGGCAGCGCAATTTCCGATTGGGTACGGCGCTGCTGAGAACCCTCCAGGATATGTTTTTGACTTCTCCGGTATCGCCCAGCCAATTGGTCAGGAGCCGCACAAAAAAATTGCCGATCAGGGCCCTCTGGACGACGATATCCTCCAAGCCCTCGGCTATGGCAGCGTCCCGGCTGTAGTGAATATGGTGCCGATTCCACGTCGCCGCGCTGAACATGAATATCTGGCTGTGCGTTGGAGTGACCACAAGCTCTGGCAAGATGGTCGGTAGAGAGAATTCACTCCAATCTATTCCCATTTTGCTCATTGCCACTCCTTACGCGCGCTTGATGTAGGTTGCCAGCTCGGTGGCGACTGGCTGCTCATCGGCGTCCGTGAACACGGTTTCCACGACGATGATGTACAGCAATCCGCTCCGCCCCTGCTTTGTATACACATCCTTCAGGGTCGATTTGATTTCGATCACTTCCCCTGCTCGTACCAGGCGATGAATCGTGTATTCGCTTCCACCCCCCACTGTTCGCACCGCCGGGACAGGGACGGAGATTTCCCGCGGGGATCCGTCCGCAAGCAGTTGCTCCGGTGGAACGTCTTCGTACGTGAGCGCCTGGCAGAAGAGTGGCGGCGCAACGATCCCGCCGTACCTGCTGTTGCGCGCACGATCTTGGTCGCGGTGAATGGGGTTGGTCTCACCGATGGCTTGTGCGAACCGATGGATGTCCCGCGCGGTTACCTCGAATCGACGCTTCCTTGTGACTCCGATGGCGCGTTGAACAGCCTCTGGAAGCGCAGCATTCATGATGACAACCTCTGTGCGTCTGCGACTCGTGATTGAGCGACGGAGTCCACGCCGGCGCGACCTGTGCGGTCGCAGCCCTGTATGCAGCTGCCCGTCCCCTTCTTGATGTTGAAACCATCATCAAGGGCCGAACCGTAATTCAGTTTAGGAGCGATCCACCTTTGCCGACGCCCCCAGACTGAGTGCTTCAGAGGTGCTTGGTCAGGGGGGTTAAAGATGTGGGGCGGAGTGGCTCATCTGCTCGCGTTCAAGCTCTGCCCTCCGGCCCAGCGGAGGAAATCACTGGTCCCCAGCAGACGCAAGCAGTGGCCGAACCCGGTCGTGTATCTCGTGCAATGCAAAACCGCTTGCCAGCTGGCACGCCGCGAGAGCGGCCAGGTCCGGCCTGGTGTGGGGCAGCAGGTGCCCCGCGTCCGCAGCAACGGGCAACAGCCGACTGTCCCTGATGGTGGCAGCGACGTCCGACGCCGCGTGGAACGATGTGTCCCCTCGCGACCAGATGAGCAGCACCGGCGATGAGATCTTTTGCAGCGCCTTCGCCCAGGGGCTTCCATACGAGGCGGTGACCGTGGTGGCCTGCAGCGCGCGGCTTTCTGGAAAGAGCGCTGCATAGAGATGCGTTCGCGCGATCCACGTGCCGATGCGATTTGTCAATCCAGGTTGGACGAGCAGGCCAAACAGGCCTCGATAGTGCAACGAGTCCGGGTAGCCCGAGGGGGCCAACAGCAGGACGTTCTTCACGCGCTCGGGATGCTCCGATGCGATCCACGCTGCCAGCGAGCCGCCCATGGACGTACCGACCAGCGTGACACGGTCGATGCCCAACATGTCGAGCAGTGCGACGATCCGATGCGCTTGTGCTGAAAGCGCGAAGTCAGTGGAATGCCATGTGGAGCCCCCGAAGCCAGGGACGTCCAGGCGAACGGCGCGTCCGCAGCTTTCCATCTTGTCCCATACCTTGTTCCAGTCACCGAGTTGACCGTTGAATCCATGGAGGAGGATCACAGCCTCAGCCCCTTCGCCACGATTCTCGAAACGAATGGTCCCATCGGGGAATTCGACGGTTTGCTCTCCCGGGACGCGGACGAGGCTCGGTGCCCGCGGGCTCACCCAGTTCAGGAGCACCATCGGTGTGGCAGCAGCAAGTGCAATGGCAGCCAGGCAGATCAACGCCATGGGCAGTGTCGATGGCAGTTTCATGGCGCTTCCTTGGGGCGCGCTGAGGGGCAAGCAGCGCGCGGATTTCAAGAGGATCTTCCATCTTCAGGTCCCGGCCGCTCACATCCCCGGAACGGGGTTCCCTCTCCCCCGCGGTCACGGTGAGACAACGGCGGAGTTCGAGCCAACAATGACCTCGCGCATTGGCTACACGGCGATTGATTCGCCGTGGCTGGCACAGCAGTCCTTCTAGCAAATTGATGGAGATCCAACCCGATGAAGAGCATCACCAGCGTCGGCATCAGTGGCATGTCTGCCTTCGTGCCGCCTTACCGCGTATCGCTCGAGTCCTGGTGCACATGGACCGGGAACTCCTGGGACAAGACGCGCGCAGTGATCGGACGCAGTTTTCGCCTGACCGGCCCCGAGCACAGTGTGTACACCATGGCAGCCAATGCTGCGCTCAAGCTCATTCTCGATCATCGCATCGATCCGCGAAGAGTGGGCTACCTCGCCGTGGGGACGGAATCGGGAACAGACAACGCCACGTCGGCAGCCGTGGTGGTGCGAGGCCTCATCGATGAGGCATTGGCTGCCCGTCGCATGCCATCGCTCGCACGCGATATCGAGGTTCCTGAGTTCAAGCAGGCCTGTCTCGGCGGCATGTACGGCATCAAGGGCGCATTGCGCTATCTCTCGTCGGACGGGGCGGGGCGGCAGGCGATCGTTGTCGCTGCCGATATCGCCGAGTACGCGCTGGGGAGTTCCGGTGAACCGACACAGGGCGCCGGCTCGGTAGCGATGCTTCTCGAGGCTGAGCCGCGCCTGTTGGCCATCGACTTGCATGGCGGGGCCAACGCGAGCGCCTACCGCGCTTTTGACTTCCGCAAGCCATTCCTGCGCTACTGTCACCAGAACCCGGGCCGGGATGGACGTCCACGCGACTTCCCCGTCTTCAACGGCAAGTACTCAACAGCCTGCTATATCGACGCGACGCTCAGTTCACTCAACCACTTCTTCGCCAAGCGCGGTGGCACCCGCGCCGACCATCTTCGCCAGCTCGGGGCGGTGTTCATGCACCGGCCGTACCACCGCATGCCAGCCGCGGCGTGGACGCTCGGGTACTTGTTTGCGCTGGGTGCCGACGGTGGTGCGGGTCATGATGAGCTGGCGCTCTATTGCTCGGCGTGCGGGGTGGATATCGACGACGTCCTTGCCGAGATGTGCTCTTCGCCAGACCTCACCCGTCGCGCGCTTTCCGGTGAGCTCATGGACGATCCATATCCACTGACTGCGCGCCTGGTCAAGCCATTCAAGGAGACCGACAGCTATCGCGAAGTGGTCGATCAGAAGATGCGGCTCGGCTCCTCGGTGGCCAAGGACCTGGGAAACCTGTACTGCGCCTCGCTTCCGGCTTGGCTTGCGGCGGGGCTGGAAGAAGCTGCGATCAACGGCACCGCACTCGACCGGCAGGACATCCTTCTCATCGGCTACGGAAGCGGCGACGCGTCTGAGGTTCTGCCTGCGCAGGTCGTGCCCGACTGGCAGGCCGCCGCATCCAGGATCCAGATGCATGCAGCCCTCGAAGGGGCAGTGGACGTGACCCGGGAGCAGTACGAAGCCCTGCACGAGGGCCTTGAATCTGATGCTCAGAGCGCGCCCCCGCGTTCAGGCTTCGTGGTGCACCGCATTGGCGACTCGGACGCGCCGCACTTTCAGGATCGGGGTGTCGAGTGCTACCGCTACTGCGGCTGACCCGCATCTCGGAAAGAAGTGATTCGTATGGGCAACATGCAAATGGGTGAAGGGCTGACGGTGACGCTGGGCGAATGCCCCGATTTGCCTGAACTGGAGGCGCAGTGGCAGAGCCTGGAGAGCGAATCCACGCCCTCCTTCTTCACCTCGTGGCGTTGGATCGGACCTTGGCTGCGGCGGCTGGAGCCCTATCGGCGGCCGCATTTGCTGCGTGCCACCAGCAATCGGCGTGTCGTGGGCATGGGGTTCTTCGTGCCGAAACGTTCCTTCCGGCTGAGGCTCTTGCCTTCGCGATGCTTGCATCTTCACGCCACCGGCGATGCGCGTCACGACGACATTTGCGTTGAACACAACGGGTTGCTCGTGAGACAACCCGGTGCCGCGCAGATCGAGGCCGCGATGTTCTCTTTTCTTTGTTCCCAGCACGGCTGGGATCAGATTCACTTCCCGCGCCTGTCGGTGGTGCCGTCGCTGCAGCACTTGCCGGTGGGGGACATGGTCATTCGACAAGAATCAGTGGTCGCATATTTTGTGGATTTGGCTGCGCTCCGTCACAGTGGTGGAAATTATTTGAGTCAACGCAGTCAAAATACACGTTCGCAGATTCGGCGCTGCAATAAAGAATATGCGGCGCTCGGCGCCCTCACCTTGACGGCTGCGACGGATACGCAGCAGGCGATGCAGTTCTTCGATCGTCTCAAAAAATATCATCAGCGTTCCTGGGCAGCCCGGGGTGAGCCGGGGGCGTTCGCGAACACACTGTTCGAGGATTATCATGCGCAGTTGATTGACCGCGGATTTCCATGCGGTGAGGTGCAATTGCTGCGCATTCATGCGGGCGAGCACGATATCGGTTATTTGTATAATTTCGTTTATCGCGGCCGTGTGCTGTGCTATCAATCCGGCTTCAATTACGATCTTATTCAAAAGAATAATCACCCCGGATTGGCCGCGCATGCGCTCGCAATCCAGTATTACGCTGAGTCAGGGCTGGACATCTACGATTTCCTCGCCGGCGACGCCCGCTATAAGCAGCAGTTGGCGTCGAACAGCTATTCGATGACGTCGGTGTCCATTCACCGGAATTCGATCTCGCTTCGCCTGGAAGGGGAGTGGCGACGGCTCAAGAAGAAAGTTGTTCCCGCACCCATCATTGCCCGGCCCTGTGAAAACTGAATGGCGTGACGCCGGCCCGTGGTCGGCTCGTAGGCAGGCGGCGTTCGTGGGCGCAGAATCAACTGCAGAACGCACTTGCCTTGCGTGCGGCATTCCATGCAGAAACCCGATCTCAGTGCCCTGCGACGCGCTGCAGCGACATGCCGCGATTGCCCGCTGGGCGCACTGGCGACGCAAACGGTGTGGGGAGAAGGTCCGCCGCGTGCGGCCTGCATGCTCGTGGGCGAGCAGCCGGGCGATCGTGAGGATCGCGAGGGCCGTCCGTTCGTCGGTCCGGCCGGACACCTGCTGGAGCGCGCCCTGGCTGATCTGGGCTGGCAGCGAAGCGCGATCTACATCACCAACGCGGTGAAACACTTCAAGTTCGAATGGAAAGGCAAGGTGCGCAAACACAAGACGCCCGCGCAGCTCGAGATCCTTGCGTGCCGGCATTGGCTGGAGTCGGAGATCGCGGCGGTTCAGCCGCTGCGCATCGTTGCATTGGGTGCGACCGCTGCGCGTGCGCTCCTGGGTCGACCAATCAAAGTTCTGGCCAATCGAGGCCACTGGCTGCAGCGCGACGACGGCCTGCAGGTCCTGATCACCGTTCACCCATCGGCGCTTCTTCGCGGCGATCCGGCGGAGAGAAAACTCGCCTACGAAGCCTGGCTCGCGGACCTTCGTCGAGCCGGCGAGGTGGAATCCGAAGACGACGCGTAGGCAGGGAGCCGATGACCCAGGCCCAAAGAGAGAAAGGTCGTTCGTCAGTGCATTGGCGCGGGACGCAATCCTTCAGGTATCGCGTTTGCCACGCGCATGGAGCGTCGTCTTCCGGGAAAGAAATCCCATGGCCCACGAACGGTATCAGTCGCGCGTCGGCGCCACACCGGGGACGGTGCGTGACGACGTTGTCCCTGCCTTCGGAACGCTGGCGCTTGCCTTGTTTTTCCATGGACTCGACAGCGCCCGCCAAGTCACCGGCCAATGGTTCGATCTCGCGGGGCTGGGCCCTGTGCAAACGCCCAGCACCATGGTGCTCGATGGACCGGGCTGGCGGCTGCGAAGGTATGGCACAGGCGGGCGACAGGGGCCGCTGCTGCTGATCGTTCCCGCGCCGATCAAGCGTCACTACATCTGGGATCTGATGCCTTCATGCAGCGTGGTTCGCCGGGCGGCGGCCGATGGTTGCCTCGTCTACCTCCTCGAATGGACGCAGGCACCTTCGGATCTGGGGCTGGATGCGTACATTCAGGCCATTGATCGCTGCGCAGGATGGATCGCACAGCGCACCGCGCGCCGGCCGCACCTGCTGGGCCACTCCCTCGGGGGCACGCTCGCAGCATTGCATGTGGCTCGACACGCCTCGCATTCAGCGTCACTGGTCATGGTGGAGTCGCCGTTGAGCTTCGGGCGAAACGCCGGTGACCTCGCTCCCTTGCTGGCCATCGGGCCCAAAGGGGCGGCCATTCAAGCCGCGTTTTCCAACGTTCCGGGAACCATCCTCGGCCTCGCTGCGGTACTCGCTTCTCCAAAGGAGTTCCTCTGGGAGCGGTATGCCGATGCAGTGGCAACCGCCATGGCAGGAGGCGCGCTGATGAAGAAACATCTCCTGGCCATCCGCTGGACATTGGATGAACTCCCCATGCCTGGAAAGCTGCTGGCGCAATTGATCGACCAGCTGTACCTGGACGATCGGCTCATGCGCCGAAAGCTCATCGTCCAGGGGCGACGCGTGGCACCCCTGGATGTGTCCGTTCCGATCGCGGCCGTGGTGGACCCCCGCAGCCGCATCCTGCCGTCGGCATCGATGATCGACTTCCTGCGAGCGGCTCCACGCCGGGAGCAACTGCTGCTTCACTATGCGGGCGATGTCGGGGTTGCCTTGCAGCACGTGGGCGTGCTGATCGGCGATACCGCCCACCGGGAGATCTGGCCTCGCATCCTGCGATGGCTGCGCCAGCTCGACACGGGTTCGTCGAACCCGGAGGCTCGACCGTTGCCCGCGTTCAAATGATCGTCCGAATCCGCCTTTCCATGTGGGCAGCGCCGTGGGCGGAATGCCCATTGCTCATGATGGACAGGGGAGCATCGCCCGCGCTTTCAGCGGTCCCTCTGGGGCCGCCTCGTGGGCCCTGGAGGACATCTGATGGAAGCGGACCTGCACATCGTCGGTGCATTCGAAACGTTGCCTGGTGACCAGGTAACGGACGATGAATTCAAGGAGGAACTCCTCCGTCGTGGTCTCAACCCTGCTGATGCGGCATTGTTGCTTGAACGCGGCCTGTTGCTCGGGCTGCTGGAGCGCACTCCAGACGGCTTGCTGCGCAGGGGACTGAAGAAGATTGAGCAGGAGCGCACATCCGGTGAACCGCCCGCCACTCAGTAAGAGGGAAGGGCGGATGCACAGGCCGGCCGGGGGCAGCTGCCGAGCACATGAATGGCGCAGGACGTGGCAGGGGCGGATGGGCTGGGCGCAACCCTCTTGAGTTCTTCGGAATACACATTGCCGGTACAGCCCAAGCCGACCAGTTGTGTCCGCCGGGCGTGCCCAGTGCCACGTCGCTTTCCTGCATGCCCAGCTTGCCGGCTGGCCGATCCGGCTCTTTCCAGGAGGAGCATTGCATGGCACATCGCGATTCCCACCGTGCTCCCTCCGCGCGTGATCAGCGGGCGCCAGTCGGCCTGACGTCCCGCGGCCTCATCCACGACGGCGGATGGCCCAGCGCGGAACAGGTCGATCAATTGCAGTGGGCTGCCTTTCGGGATGTGCCGGAGGAGCCGTCGGTCACCGGTTCGTCCCGTGACGTGAGCGACCTGTTCGCCATGATCCGGGCCAACCATGCGTGGAATCGTGTCTTGTGGAGGGAGGAAGACCTGGCACGCCGTACCGATGCCGCGGACAGCGAGATCGCGGGCAACAAGCGTGCGATCGATCGCTACAACCAACAGCGCAATGATGCGGTCGAGGTGATCGATGAATGGCTGCTGGCAGCCGGCGCGCCCATCAGAGATGACGGCTGGCTCAACAGCGAGACCGCCGGCTCCATCATCGACCGGCTGTCGATCAATGCGTTGAAGATTCACCACATGACGCAACAAGCCGAACGCCACGAGGCAGGTGCGGAGCATGTCGACCGCTGCCGGGCCAAGCTCGCTGTGATGCACGGGCAGCGCAAGGACCTGCTCGATTGCCTGCAGCGCCTTCTGAACGGCCTGCGCGACGGCAGCTGTGGGTATCGGCTCTATCGCCAGTTCAAGATGTACAACGATCCCAGCCTCAACCCCTGCCTCTACGAGGCGCCCCATGGCTGAACAGCCGCCTCGGGACGACGGGTTGCCGCGCGTGGACGTGCTGGTTCCCACGTGCGAACGGCCAACGGCGTTGGCTGCGACGTTGGCCACGCTGATCGGCCAGACCTGCCGGACGTTCGATGTGGTGGTGGCCGACCAGTCGGATGGCGAGGCCAGCTTCGACACAGGCGAGACCGCCGCCATCGCGCGACTGCTGCGGGCGCGCGGCAACCGCGTCACGCTGCTGCGCAATCTGCCGAGACGAGGTCTGGCGCAGCAGCGCCAGTTCCTGCTGGACCAGTCGCGAGCGCCGCTGGTGCTGTTCGTCGACGATGACGTGTTGCTGGAACCCGACCTGATCGAACGGTTGCGTCGCGCGTTGATGCGCAGCGGCGCTGGCTTTGTCGGCAGCGCGGTCATCGGGCTCAGCTTCCAGGCCGACGAAAGGCCGCATCAGCAAGCGATCGAGTACTGGGACGGCCCGGTACAGCCCGAGTGCGTCGCGCCAGGCGGACCTGCCTGGCAACGCCACCATCTTCACAGCGCCGCCAACCTCTGGCATGTGCAGCAACGGTGTCGGGACCCTGGTGACCGGCTCTACAAGGTGGCCTGGGTGGGCGGTTGCGTGCTGTACGACGCGGCCAAGCTGCGAGAGTGCGGCGGCTTCGGCTTTTGGCGTGAGCTTCCGATCGATCACTGCGGCGAGGACGTGATGGCGCAGCTGCGTGTGATGGAGCGCTTCGGCGGTTGCGGGCTTCTGCCGTCCGGCGCTTATCACCAGGAGCTGGCCACGACAATCGCCGACCGCAGCATCGACGCACCCCGCGTGTTGCTGCCGGCATGGGAGAAGATGAGCCATGTCGCCCGAGGATGAGGCCCTCGCACGCCGCGGTGGCGAAAGCATGTACGCGCGCCTCGGCGCGCGGGTGAGCGACGTGCGTCATCTGGCGGTCCTGCGTGCCAATGCGATGGGCGATCTGGTGGTGGCGTTGCCCGCGCTGGCCGCGCTTCGATGCGCTTATCCGGAGGCGCGCATCAGCCTGATCGCTCGGGATTGGCATGCAGACTTCCTGCGAACCCGGCCGTCGCCGATCGACGATGTGCTCGTGTTGCCCTCGATGTTGCGCCTGGACGCCGGGGATGATCCCTCCCTGATTGAAACGACGCAGGCCGCGCTTCGCACATGCGCCATTGACCTGGCGCTGCAGCTGCATGGGGGTGGCCGCTACAGCAACCCGTTCATCAGCCAGCTCGGCGCGCGGGTTACCGCCGGATTGCGCACCCAGGATGCGCGGCCGCTGGACCGTGAACTGCCGTACCGCGAGGCGCATCCGGAGGTGCTGCGGCTGCTCGAGGTGGTTGCGCTGGTCGGCGCCTGTGGCCGGGATGTGGAGCCGCATGTGGCCGTGACCAGGGCCGATCTGGCCGCTTCACTCGAGGTGTTGCCCGAGGACGGGCGGCCGCTGCTGGTGCTGCAGCCCGGTTGCAGAGATCCGCGCCGGGCCTGGCCGCCGGAGAGCTTCGCGGCGGTGGCCGATGCCTTCGCGGCGCGCGATGCCCATGTCGTGCTGCAGGGCACGGCCGACGAAGCCGCGAGGCTGGCGGAAGTGCGACGGTGCATGAGGTACGGCTGCACCGACCTCGCGGGCGCCGTGCCGCTCGGCGCGCTGGTGGGGCTGTTGTCGCGCGCGCGTTTGCTGATCTCCAACGACACCGGGCCCGCGCATCTCGCGCGCGCGCTCGGCACACGCACCGTCACGGTCTGCTGGATCGGCAATCATGCGGCCTACGGACCGATGAGCAGCCGCCGGCATGCCGTCGCGCTGTCCTGGCAGCTGGACTGTCCGCGGTGCGGCCAATGCAATGTCGAAGCCCGCTGCGAGCACGATGTTTCGTTCATGGGATCCATCCCACCGGCCAAGGTGCTCGCTCTGGCGGAGCCTTTGTGGGAAGAGGCGTGAGCCCTTGTGTGGTTCACCCGGTTCGGTGCGGCAAGAGATGGAGGGCTGCGTTGAGCACCGCGCCGACCGGTGGCGGCCCGTCGGCCTGGATCACCGCATGGTGGCGGCAGTCCAGCGGCCCCCATCGGCATGGATCGGTGGCGAAGAACACCACCACGCTTGGCAGGCCCAATGCTGCAGCAATGTGGGCCACGCCGGTGTCGTTGGAGATCAGCAACCGCGCACGTGACAGCAGTACGGACAATGCGCCGATCGAGATGTCACACGCTGCGTGCAGTGCACGATGATGCATCGCCGAGATCACCCGGGCAGCCAAGTCCTGCTCGGTCTCGCTGCCCGTGATGACGACGATCCAGCCGCATGAGGCGAGCGCGTCGCCGATCGCTGCGAAACATGCGACAGGCCACCGCTTGGCAGCGTCCCGGGCTCCGGGATGGAGGCAGACATAGCCGCCCGGGGGCAAGCGATGCAGATCGAGTCGACGTTGCAGCAATTCGGTGTGGTCGCGCGGCATCAGCGGAAAGGTGACGCGATCGTCATCGTGGATTGCACCAAGCCGCCCGATCAGGTGCAGGTTGCGATGAACCTCGTGCAGTTGCTCGGGATAGGGCCACAGGCCTTCGGTGGCGCTCAGCATGATGCGCTTTTGCGGATGATGCCCCGCGATGCGACGTGCGCCGAACGCCCGCACCACATCGTTGCTCAGACGGCCGCTGCCTTGCAGCTGGATCGCCAGATCGAACTCGCTGTCGCGCATCCGTTGCAGGAAGGCCGCCCGGGCGGCATCGTCCACCGGGCACTCCGGCAGGCCGGGCCAACCGGGGAATTCGACATGCTCGTCAATGAAAGGATGCATGCGCTGAACGAAGTCTGCACTCCAGCGCAGGCCCACCAGCGTGATGTGCGCATGGGGAAAGCGCCGGCGCAGCGCCCGCAAGGCCGGGCCGGCACAAATGAGATCCCCCAGTTGCAGCGCGCGAAGCACGCAGATGCGGCGCGGCTCCAGACGCTGCCAGTCAACAGGGTGGGGGGTGGAGGTGGACATTCGACAGGCGGAACATCGCCGAGAGTGCTCCTTGCCTGCAATGCGAACGGCAAATCCTATTCCCGGAGAACGATGATCACGAGGTCCTGCACACGAGTTGGTTCCATCGTTGCCATGCGTGATTGAAGCTGAACGCGAGGCGCGGACCCGTGTCACGCTCTCGTGTCATCTGGCTTGTCGATGCACGCCCGTCGCTCTTTTGAGCACACTGCGGGCATCACGAACCTGGGAGAACGCATGCCACTCGCCGTCCTATGGATCGAAGGCCGGATCAGCGAACCGCTTGCCGGTTTCCTGACCGGCCTCGTCGACCGTGGCAATCCATATCGTCGGCGATGAATGGCGTGAACTCGGGGGCGTCTCCAGCGCAGAGCAGACCGGCTCGTCCCGGTCGGCTGCGATTGCATGTCCAGCCGCTGTGGGCGCTGCTGGGTGTGTTGCTGGTGCTGGTCTCCTGGACGCTGGCTTCGATGCAGGCGCCGCATCCGAACCCGCTCACGCCCCTGTCAGAGCGCAGCTGGTGGGACCTGCTCCGGTTTCCGATTGAAGTGAACGCCGCGCGCCGGCTTCCAGTGGCGCCAAACTCAATCTTCGGTTTCGCTGTCGCGGCCGATGGGCAGCGCGCTTGGGCAGTGGGTGCGGGTGGCACGATCCTGACAACGGGCGACGGCGGCCGCCAGTGGGCCGCGCAGCCCAGTGGCGTTCAAGCGGCGCTGCGGTCGGTGCACTTCCATGCCGATGGTCAGCGCGGCTGGGCGGTGGGCGACAGCGGAACCATCCTGAGTACGAACAACGGCGGCCGCCAGTGGGTCGCGCAGGAAACCGATGTCGAGGCTGCCCTGCGGTCCGTGCAGTTCAGCGTCGATGGCCAGCGTGGATGGGCAGTCGGCAACGGCGGGACGATTCTTGCAACCTTGGATGGTGGCCGGCAGTGGAAAAGACAAATGAGCGGTGTGCGGGCCTCGCTGTGGTCAGCGCAGTTCAGCGCCGACGGCCAGCGCGGCTGGGCCGTGGGCGACGGGGGCACGATCCTCGCCACGGTTGACGGCGGCAGCCATTGGGCGGCGCAGGTCAGCAATGTAGACGCCGGTCTGGTGTCGGTGCATTTCAACGCGGACGGCGAGCGCGGCTGGGCGGCAGGCGGCGGCGGAACGCTCATCGTCACGAGCGACGGCGGCCGCCACTGGACTGCACAAACGAGCACTGTGCAGGAGGATCTTTTTTCGGTGCACTTCAACCCGGATGGGCAGAGAGGTTGGGCGGTGGGTCGGGGCGGCACGATCCTGGCCACGAACGACGGTGGCGGCCACTGGAGCGCGCAAGCGAGCGGCGTGCGGAGTCTGTTGCTGGTGGTGTTGTTCCGGCCCGATGGCCAACGGGGCTGGGCGGTGGGCAGCGGCGGTGCGCTGTTGGCAACGAGCGATGGCGGTCGCACTTGGGCGGCCCACACCAGTGGCTGGCAGGCTGCTCTGGCATCCGTGCATTTCAGCACTAACGGCCAGAGCGGATGGGCCGTGGGCAGCGGTGGGATGATCCTGAACACGAGCAATGGTGGCCGACAGTGGGTCGAGCAGAGCAGCGGGGTGCGCGCCGCCTTGTTGTCGGTGCAGTTCAACGCCGACGGCGAGCGCGGCTGGGCAGTGGGTGCTGGTGGCACGATCCTCGCCACGAATGATGGCGGCCGCCACTGGGCCGCGCAGACCAGCGGCAGTGAGGTCGCCCTGTTCTCCGTGCATTTCAACGCTGACGGCTTGCACGGATGGGCTGTGGGCGCCGGCGGCGTGATCCTGGCCACCCGCGACGGCGGCAGCTACTGGACCGCGCTTTCCAGTGGCACGGCGGTCGACCTGTATTCAGTGCACTTCAACGCGGACCGCCAGCGAGGCTGGGCGGTGGGCGCCGGTGGCACGGTTCTGGCCACGACCGATGGCGGAATCACTTGGATCGCAAAGGCCAGCCCTGCGCCCGTTGCGCTGTTGTCCGTTCACTTCAGCGCCGACGGCAAACGCGGTTGGTCCGTGGGGACGGACGGCATCATCATCGCAACGCGCGACGGCGGCCGCCGCTGGATCGCGCAGGAGAGCGGCGTGCCGGCCGTGCTGCGGTCTACGAAATTCGCTGCCGACGGGCAGAGCGGCTGGGCCGTCGGTGACGGTGGAACGATGCTGGTCACCAAGGACGGCGGAGCGCACTGGACACCCGTTGCAGGGCCAACGGTGGGCTCGGTGCGCACGGCGGTCTGGATCGTCGATGCGAGTGCGAGACAGGTTTGGGCCGTCGGGTATCCGCCCTCTTTGCTCCACACCTCCGACGGCGGAAAAAGCTGGGCCATCGAGGCATGGCCTTTGCGCTATGCACGTTGGCCTGCCCCATGGTTCTGGCTCAGTCTGGTGGCCGCGGCGTGGTGTTGGCGCCGCGCCTTGCGATCCGCTGCCCATGCGGTGGCCGAAGGGGCCGAGGCCATGGTCGCCAGTGATGCACCGGCCAAAGACTTCACCGAGGACCGCCTGCGCTTCGGGCCTTTGGCCAAAGGCATTTCCCGCTTCTTGCGCAATGCATCGACCGAGCCTCCTTTGACCATGGCCGTCTCCGGCGATTGGGGCAGCGGCAAGAGCAGCCTCATGAGCCTCGTTTGCTGCGACTTGAGACGCCATGGCAGCCGGCCCGTCTGGTTCAACGCCTGGCACCACCAGAAGGACGAACAGTTGCTGGCCGCGCTGCTCCAGGCCGTGCGGGACCAAGGGCTTCCTTCTTCGTGGACGCCGTCAGGCTGGATTTTCAGGCTGCGCCTCCTCTGGCTGCGTTCCAAAAAGCACTTCCTGCTGGCGTTCGTCTCACTGGTGACAGTCACGGCGGTGCTCGCGTTCCTGCTGACGCACGAGATGGATGCATGGCACAAGCTGTGGGCGAACATCAGTGAGCACCTGTCGTGGCTGGACGCCGCAGCTGCCGGCAAGGCGGACCGGCTGTCGACCGATGACATCGGAAAGCTGTCGGCACAGTCGGTCCCGGGCATTGTGGCGCTGGTGGCCCTGCGCAAGGCGCTGACGGCGTTCGGCGCAGATCCAGCCGTGCTGCTGTCCGCGACGGCCGAGCAGTTTCGCTTGAAGGATGCGAGCGCCTTGACCCATTTCCGTGCCCGCTTTGCCGCGCAGTTCAATGAGGTCACGCGGTCCCTGCCGTACCGGATGGTCATCGTCATCGACGATCTGGATCGCTGCCGTCCTGAGGCTGTGCTTGATGTGATGGAGGCCGTCAACTTTCTCGTCAATTCGGGCTCGTGCTTCGTCATCTTCGGCATGGCCACGGGTCGGGTGCAAGCTGCACTGGCACTGTCATTCGACAAGATCGCTTCGGAGATGGTGGAACTTGCACCGGGGTCTGGTGAAGCCACGGTTGCCGAAAAGGAACGGACGGAGCGAGAGCGTCGGAGAATCTATGCCCGCGACTACATGGAAAAGCTGGTGAACCTGGAGATCGCGGTGCCTTCCTGCCGTGACGTGGAGCCTCACTTGCTGCTGCACAGCCCACCGGGTGAAGCCGGACCTTTGCGGCACAGTCTGCGCGCTCTTGTCAGCCTGTGGCCGATCGCGCTGTGTGCCTCCGCCATCGCGGTGGGCTGTCATATTGGCGTCCATTGGAAAGTCCTGGATTCGGCGCAAGAAGCGCTGTCCGGGGCCGGTGTCTACGCGTCGGCCACCGCCAGCGCCACCGCCGCCGCCGCCGCCGCCATTGCCGCGCCGGCCGCAAGCAGCATTGCGAGCCGCGCTCCTGGGCCGGCAGCCTCCACTGCCGCGCCGACGCACGCCGTGCCCGCGATGCAGCCGGGCGACGATCGACCAATCACCGGATATGCCTTCGCCTTCCCAATGGGCGTGCTCGCGTGCTGGGCCGTCGTTTTCGCCTGGCTCCGGTTGCGCTCGAGCGTCTATCAAGTTCATGACTCGCAAGCGTTCCGGCAAGCCCTGAGAGCGTGGATGCCCCTCGTTCAGCGACACCGCAAGACCCCGCGGGCGCACAAGCGTTTCGGCAATCGCATCCGCTACCTGGCCATGCTTCAGCAGGCCGAGCACCTGGACGCATCACGCCTGGATGTGCTCTTCGCCATGGCGGCCAGTTGGCTGGGGCGGCCTGGTAAAGCCCTGGCCCGGTCAGAACCTGCAAAGCCTGTCTTGCCTGCCCGCAACGTCAGCACTCTTCGGGAGGACACGCTGGTGGCGCTTGCGGCGCTCAATGAAGTCTGCGGCTCCAGCTGGCGCCAGTGTGTCGCAGGACAGATCCCCGAGGGGTTGGAGGACAGCGTGCTCCAGGCCATCCTGAGCCATCGGGGCTTGTACGGCGCGAGCCCCTGGCCACCGGCTGCAGAGGCGATGGACGCCTTTGAGCGATCGCTGCAGGGCGTGCGCATCCCGGCGTGACGAAATGGGCCAGCATTCGAGGGGCGGCCCGATCGACGCTTGCACTGACTTTGGTCACGGCGCCTTTGCCTGTGCAAGCGATGACAATGCGAATACCACAACAACGTTTCGCCGCGCCAGCACTTCAAGCCAGGCTCGGCAAACGGGTTCAAGGTCGGCATGTCCCAAGCATTCTTCCGTGCGCTCGCGCACGCCAGCCACCAAGGCGGGGCCTGACATGGGCGGCATCTACCGCATCGTTCGGCCAGACGGCAGCATCGAATATTCCGACCATCCCTCGGGCCCCGGTGACATCGACCCCATGGGCCGCAAAGCCCGCCCCAGCGAGTCCGAAGACAAGCCGTACGATCACAAGCAGACGCAGTCCATGATTTCGGAGGCGCGCAAGCGCATTCCGAAGATGGAGGACTACCTCAACTACCTCGAGTACCTTCGCAATCACCGGCCCTTCCAGCTCGACCGGGTGCTGCAGGAACTGCAGGCCGAAGATCCGAAGACCTGGCTCAAGCTTCAGAAATACCCGCTGTTTCGCCCGCTGCGCGACACTCAGCTCGGCCTGAAGGCCGGCGAGAAAAACCTCACCGCGGTCGTCGGCCTCGCCGCAGGCAGTTCCACCGGCAGCGTGGAGAAGTGGTTCGAGAATTCGGTCAAGGCCATGATGAAGCGCGATCGCTGGGGGCCGTATGCCGATGTGGCGCTCGGTGCCAGCGCGAGCACGCTGCCGCCTCCCAAGCCCCCGGCGTATTCGAACTCCCGTCTCGGGCAACACCTCAAGGTGGAGGACGCCCGTGCGGCAACCGCAGCCAAGGAGGCGGCCAAGGAACTGGAAGCATCCCGGGCCGCATTGCGCTCGGCCAAGGCCACGGCGTTCACGCGTGTCGCCGGGCCGCTTGTCGATGTCGGTGTCGCCCTGCTGGACCCCGAAGTGGGAAAATCGGTTGGCAACGAGGTGTTGCGCGTCAAAGCCCGGCGCCTGTATGAACAAGGGGTGATCGACGAGATGCAGTGGGCGGAGACGCAGAACCTGTTGAGCCAGGGCAAGTACGTCGAAATGCAAAAGCTGATGAACGATGCCGTCCGTGCCCACAGGGGAGGCGGGTGATGAAATGGGCGGCTGGTGGCCTGCTGTCGCTGATGGCTGCGGCGTGTTTCGCCGCGCCGCCGGACCGCTGCCAGGAGCCCCCGTATGACCGCACTGTCGGGGACGGCTCGCCGGCGGCCCTGCAACAGGCCTTCAAGGATGCGCCGCCCATTGCACGCGCGCTCGGCAAAGGCCGCCGGGAGCATCTGGTCCGCATGCTCGCCAGCGGCGCGGACCCCAACGTGTGTGTCGGCGAGGTCAGCGTGCTGGGCCTGAGTGCGGCCTCTGGTGACTTGGAAGAAGTCCGCATGCTGCTGGACGGCGGCGCTTTGCCGGATCGACCCCTGGACAGCGGCGGCGGCACACCGCTGCTGGCCGCGCTGCAGGCAGGGCACTGCCATGTCGCAGCACTGTTGCTGGACAGAGGGGCGAACCCGCTTCACACCACGGACGGTGGCACGAGCGCTTTGCACGAGTTGGCCATGGCCCCGGCTGCGGTGGATGAACCTGGCCAACGGCAGCAGCAGGCCTGCGCAGAACGCCTGCTTCGGCAAGGTCTGGCCGTGGACGTGCGCAACCGACGCGGCGCCACGCCGCTGATGTTGGCAACGGCCAGGCGCAACCGGGGCATGGCCGAATTCCTGCTCGCCCATGGCGCGCACCCCGACGCCCGGGATTCCCGTGGCAATTCCGCACTGGCCATGGCCCGCAACCATGCCGATGCCGAGTGGCTCACCCTGTTCGAACGTGCGATGCATTGAATGCTGGAGAACCGCATGCGCCTGAGCTTGTCGATCCTGCTGGCGTTGGCCGGCTGCACCACCGGCCCGGCCATCACCCCCATGGCCACCGCCCCCGACGTCTACGTGATCGCACGTGAGTCGCCAGGCGGTTTCCCGAAGATGGACAAGCTCAAGGCCGACACGCTCGACGAGGCTCGCCGGTTCTGCGATGCACGCCAGGCCGAGCTGGAGGTGATCGATTCACAGGTGTCGTCTGGCTGGAACGTCACCGGCAACACACCGCGGTTTCAGATGAGGTTCCGGTGCGCCTCCAAATGACGGTCGGCTGAGGGTTGCCGATGGCCGACCTCAATCGGTGAGGTCGGCCAGTTGCGAGGTGCGAATGCGTGTCTTCGACAGCGCACCATGCGATTCCAGGATCGGGTAGGCGATCGAGCAGATGTGGGAGTTGATGCGTTTCAAGTCGCTGATCAGGTCGATGTGAAGCGAACTGGTCTCGATGCTTTGCGCCGTGTTCCCGCGAAGTCGTGCCAGGTGGCTTGCAGCATATTCGTGTTCGAGGTCGCGGAAGCGGGCCTTTTCCTCCAGCAGGCGCTGGGCGTCACGCACCTGGCCGTCAAGGAACACGCCCATCGCCAGGCGCAGGTTCGACAGCAACACCTCATGCAAATGCGCGATCTCGGCCATGCCGGCGTCCGAGAAGCTGCGGTTCTTGCGCACCTTCTTGTCCTCCACGTCCTGCAGCACGCGTTCGATGGTGTCGCCCACTTGCTCCATGTTGATCGTGAAGGACATCACGTCGGCCCAGCGCCGGCCCTCGCGTTCGGAGAGCGCCTCGCGGGAGACCTGCGTCAGGTAGAACTTGATGGCCGCGTAGAGGTCGTCCACCGTGTCGTCCATGTGGCGCAATTGCTCGGCGAGTTCGAGGTCGTTGTTGCGGATCACAGGCAAGATGCCGCGCAACATCGTCTCGACGATGTCGGCCTGGTGCAGCGCTTCGCGTGCGGCGCAACTGATGGCGAGCGACGGCGTGGTGAGTGCCACGGCATCGAGGTGGCGCGGGCGCGTGGTGGCCGGGTTGGTCTCACCCACCGGCAGCCAGCGGTCCACGAGGCGGGCCACGGGGGCCGTCAGGCCGATGAACAGCACTGCCAGGGTGATGTTGAATCCGAGGTGGAACGCGACGATCTGCTGGTGCACAGCAGGATGGATCTCGTGCAACAGCCCTTGGGCGTGCCCCAGCAACGGGATGGCAGCCAACACGCCGATCAATTTGAAGAGGAGGTTCCCGAGGGGCAGCCGCCGAGCCTGCGGCGCGGCGCCCCCGGTGGCGATCAGCGCGAGCAGCCCGCTGCCCACGTTGGCCCCGAGCACGAGACCGAGCGCCACCGGCGTGGTGAGCAGCCCGGTGGCAGCCAGCGTGGCCGTCAGCAGCACGATGGCGAGGCTGGAGTACGACAACACCGTCAGGGCTGCCCCCACCACGATGTCGAGCAGCACATCATTGGGCAGGGCCGTCAGCAGCGCACGCACTGCCGGCGATGCGGTCAGCGGCCGGGTGGCCTCGACGATCAGGTGCAGCGCGAGCGTGATGAGCCCGAGCCCGATGAGCACCCGCCCGATGCGCCCGGCGACCGAGGCCTGCCGCGTGGTGAACATCACCACGCCCACGAAGATCAGCAGCGGCGAAAGCCATGAAAGGTCGAAGGACAGCACCACGGCCATCAGGCTGCTGCCCACGTCGGCCCCGAGCATCACCGCCAGCGCCGCAGCGGTGGTGACAAGGCCCTTGCCCACGAAGGAAGCAACGATCAGGCAGGTGGCCGTGCCCGACTGGACCACCGTCGTGACCCCGAGGCCGGCCAGCAGCGCCTTGAACCGGTTGCCGAAGCTGCGCGACAGCACGAGGCGCAGGTTTTCACCGAAGACGCGAAGCACGCCGGTGCGCACGATGTGAGTTCCCCAGACCAGCAGGGCAATGGCGGCGAGCAGATTCAGCAACGACTGCATGAAAGCGGCGGGCTCCTGTCGGGCCGCGGGCATGCGGCCGGTGCTGCCAGTCTATCCCTCACGGCGCGTTTGCGGAGGTGGAACAGTGCTGGTTCGACAGTGCTGGTTCGGTGTTCTGCGTTGACCCACAGGCTGCTGAAATGCCTGCCTCGGTGGCAGCCTGACACGTATGCTGTCGAGCCACTTGCACCGACGAAGCCGTTCCTGTTGGCATCGGGCGCGGACCAATCAAGCGCTGGAACGCCTCGAGGATCTGTTTCCCCCAATGTACGAAGACACCCGCCAAGCGCAGGCGCCCGAGCATCGCCCGGCAGAAGCCGCTGCCGCTGCAGGTTTTGTGTCGAAAGTATCTCGGCTGCCTGCCTGCGCCAGGCTCTGCACTCGCAAATGCCATGGAACGGACGGGGCATATTCGGTTTGTCCTAAGATCGTGCTCCGCAACAATTTCATGGATGAAGAATATGCAAGTACATATTTTCAGAGGTCCTGGCCGCATCTTCGGTTTCACGGCAGACTCATCAGGAGAAAATCTTCCATCGAAGTACGCGCCATGGACTACTTTCAAGACCGTTGAGATGCGGAAAGACGAGAAGCTGCCTGGTGTTGATGTTAATGATTGCTTGCGTGATTTGGAAGCCCATGGAGTGCATATAACCGACGCACACATTCGAATTACTGAAGAGGCAATTCAATCACGCCTCGACCGTTAAATCGTTGCAAGCGAAGAGGAAGCGTGGAAATTGCTTCGACTGACGGCGTGCAGGGAGGCTGAGCATCAGGATCACTTGGCTGTGGGACAGCCGCGGGCGCAACGATGCGCATCGTATTGACAGGCCGGCAACGCAACCCCATCTGTTCTCGCTGCTTCGGATTCCTTGAATGTCGATTCACCTAGAACGCCATCAGACCGAGTGGCATGCTTTCGGTGAAGACCGGGTTGTCGTTGTCGCCGTGAGCCACCACCGCGCAGCTGCGCCCCTGCCGCTTGGCTTCGTAGAGGGCCTGGTCCGCCCGGTGAAGTGCAGCATCGGCCGACTCACCGGGTTGCACCTGCACCACGCCGAAACTCAGGCCGAGTGGCACGGGTCTCGGGCTCGTCAGCGGGTCCACGATGCGGGCGGCGACCGCAACGGCGTCGTCCGCGGATGTGTGGGGCAGCAGCACGGCAAATTCATCACCCCCGAGGCGGCCCGCGATGTCCCCGGCGCGCAGCGAATTGCGCAGGCTCCGGGAAACGTCGCACAGCGCCTCGTCGCCCGCCTTGTGGCCGAAGCGGTCGTTGATGCGCTTGAAGTGGTCGATGTCGAACATCAGCAAGGAGGCGCTGGCCCCGTCCGTCGATGCCAGCATGCGTGCAGCCAGTTCATGGAAGTGCCTGCGGTTGGGCACCTGCGTGAGCATGTCGAAGTTGGCGAGCTGACGCAGCTGCCGCTGCGATTCGCCCAGGTCGTGCTGGGTGCGCTCATGCGTGAGCTGCAGCGCCAGGTACACCATCACGAGCGACAGCAGCACCGCGACCACCGCTCCGGCCAGCACCAGGTCGACCGCAGATTCCGGCTGGCGCCGGGTGAGGACGCTGTGGAACATGCGCCAGACATGCATCGCACAGGAGACGAACAGCGCCACGGACAAGGTCTTCAGCCCGGTGCTCGTGGCATAGATGTCCAGGCGCGTCAGCATCACGGCCGTGTACAGCAGCAGTGCCGCCGCCGAGAATGAATATGCCGCGATGGGCCAGATGAGGTCGGCATGCACTGCCCAGGTCGCGAGCCACAGCAGGTAGGCCCCCGCCAGGAGCCAACCGTCGAACGCCGCGGGCACCGGCATCTCATTGCGCCGGTAGAACCGGCGCAGCCCGGCCAGCAGCAGCACCGGCCACTGCAGCACGAACAGGTTGGCGAGCGCCTGGACGGCGACGTGAATGTCGCGCATGAGATGGAGCCCGAGACCGATCGCGGCCAGGGCCTGTGCCGCGGTCCAGTGGACGTATCCGCGGTAGACGCGCTGGGAGAGCCCGAACAAGGTCATCAGTGCCGCCGACATGGCCATGGCCAGGACGGAGCAAAGCAGCAGGGTGGGCGGGTGAAGGGTCATGTCCGGTGTCAGAATCCCAGCTGAATTTTCGGGCGTGGACCCCTTGTCGGGCTTCCCTCCGATGAACGATAGACGCGGTTGGCATTCCCCCTAAAGAATGGGATGGATGCACTTTTTCTGACCAAAGTGGAGAAAACGAACGTGGCAATGGATGTGGTGGATTTCGAGATCAAGGGCTCCGAGATGCAGTTCGTCGAAGTTGAACTGGACCCCGGCGAGGCGGCCGTGGGCGAGGCAGGCAGCCTGATGTTCATGGATGCCGGCATCGCGATGGACACCGTCTTCGGGGATGGATCCGCCCAGCAGGGCGGTTTCCTGGGCAAGCTGCTCGGGGCCGGCAAGCGGTTGGTCACCGGAGAATCGCTGTTCACCACCGTCTACACGAACCAGGCGTCCCGCAAACTGCGCGTCGCGTTCGCCGCCCCGTACCCCGGCAAGATCCTTCCGATGGACCTCGCCAAACTCGGCGGAACGCTCATCTGCCAGAAGGATGCCTTCCTGTGTGCGGCCAAGGGCGTGTCCCTGGGCATTCACTTTCAGCAGAAGCTGTCCGTCGGTTTCTTCGGCGGCGAAGGCTTCGTGATGCAAAAACTCGAAGGTGACGGCCTGGCCTTCGTCCACGCCGGGGGCACGGTCGTGCGCCGGGAACTGCAAGCCGGCGAGACGCTGCTGGTCGACACCGGCTGCCTGGTGGCCATGACCCCCGGCATCAATTTCGAGATCCAGTACGTCGGCAAGATCAAGACGGCACTGTTCGGCGGCGAAGGGCTCTTCTTTGCGAAGGTGAGCGGCCCCGGCACCGTCTGGCTGCAAAGCCTGCCGTTCTCGCGCCTGGCATCGCGCGTGTTCGCCGCTGCACCGCAGCGCGGCGGCGGTGGCCGTGAAGAAGGCTCCGTGCTCGGCGGTTTCGCCGGCGGTGGCCTGCTGGGTGGCCTGCTCGGCGGCGACGACGAATGAACCCCCGGGCCGGCGGCCTGGCCGCCGGCCCGCTATCCTCGCCACCATGACGTTGTTCATCGATTCGTTGTGGCGCGCGGCCGCGAACTGCCTGCACATCCGGGTGATCTTCTATTCGCTGCTGCCGCTGATCCTGATCGGGGCCATCGCGTTCGGCGCAGGCTGGTTTTTCTGGGAGTCTGCCGTTGGCGCCGTGGCCGATTCGCTCAGCTCCTGGGAACTGGTGTCGTTGGCCCACGAATGGCTCTCCAGCGTGGGCCTGACGGGCCTGAAATCGGTGCTGCCCCCCCTCATCGTGCTGCTGCTGGCCACGCCGGTGATCGTCGTGCTGTCGCTTCTGGCCGTGGCCACGATGATGACCCCCGCCATCGTCCGGTTCGTGGCCTCGCGGCGTTTCGACGCACTGGCGCAGCGCCATGGCGGGTCGTTCGCCAGCAGCGTTCTCGGTGGGCTGGGCGCCACCCTGGTGGCCCTCCTGGCCATCGTGGTGTCGATGCCACTCTGGCTCATCCCGCCGCTCGTGCTGATACTGCCGCCGCTGATCTGGGGCTGGCTCACCTACCGGGTCATGACATACGACGTGCTCGCCGACCATGCCACGCCCGAAGAGCGCCTTGAAATCGTACGCCGCCACCGGCCTTACCTGCTGGCCATCGGCGTCCTCACCGGTTACCTCGGGAGTGCTCCGTCGATCGTCTGGGCAGCCGGTGGAATGTTCTTCGTCGTGGCCGCACCCGTGCTGATTCCGGCGGCCATCTGGATCTACACCCTTGTTTTCGCCTTCTCCGCGTTGTGGTTCGCGCATTACGGGCTCTCGGCCTTGCAGGCGCTGCGCGCGGAACAGGCCATGGCGCGCCCCCTCGAGACGGCGGAATTGTCCGAAGCGGGCGAACAGCCCCCCCTTTTGCCTCCCCTGTGAGCCGCTCCATGAACTTCGGCCTGATCATCGTTGGCGATGAAATCCTCTCCGGCAAGCGCCGGGACCAGCACCTGCCCAAGGTGATCGAACTGCTGGCCGCGCGCGGCCTGTCGCTCGGCTGGGTGCGCTATGTGGGCGATGACCCCGTTCGCATTGCCGCCGACCTGAAGGACGCGTTCACGGCCGCCGAGCGGGATGGCGACATGGTGTTCAGCTGCGGCGGCATCGGCGCCACGCCCGACGACCACACCCGCCAGAGCGCCGCCCGGGCGCTCGGCCGGCCGCTCGCGATGCATCCCGAAGCACGCGATCTGATCTTCCAGCGCATGCAGGAGGTGGCGGCCGAGCAAGGCGTCCCCTTCGATCCTGACCGGCACGACAACGTCCACCGGCTGAACATGGCGGTGTTTCCCGAAGGTGCCGAGATCATTCCGAACCCGTACAACCGCATTGCCGGTTTCTCGGTGAGGATGGGTGCCGGGGGCGTCTGGTTCATGCCGGGCTTTCCCGTGATGGCGTGGCCGATGATCGAATGGGTGCTCGACCACCGGCTCGCCCACCTTCACCGTCGCGAGGTGCAGCGCGAACAATCGGTCATCGTGTTCGGCTCGATGGAGGCAGCGCTGACGCCACTCATGGAAGAGGTCGAGTCCCGCTTTGCCGGCATCAAGGTGTTCAGCCTGCCGAGCATGGACCACCCTCAATGGGGTCGGCACATCGAGCTGGGCGTCAAAGGGGTGGGAGACAACGTCGCCGCAGCCTATCGTCACTTGCTTGACGGGCTGATCGCTCATGGTGCACAGTTGGGCCCTGAATTGGTGCGGTGACGGCCATGGCGACGCACTCACATGGTGCGTCTCGCCCTCGACCGCAGGACTCTCACCCAACCGCATCGGTTCTGCCGCGAAACTCACCCTCTGTGCGCCATCGCCGCTGAAAACGCAAGAGAGTGGGGCGACTGCCTGGGAAGTCGCGGGCATGCTTTCTGCTACATTCCTGTGCGCGTTTCAGCGCCGTGGTACTGAACGCCCGTTTAAGATCATTCGAATCCACCCCGCTCAAGAGCACCCTGGCTAGGAGTTTCCTGATGGCAAAGACCGTCGCCGACGTGATGAACATGGTGAAGGAAAACGAAATCAAATTCGTTGATTTCCGTTTCACCGACACCCGCGGCAAAGAGCAGCACGTGACCGTGCCCGTGTCCCACTTCAATGAAGACAAGTTCACGTCGGGCCACGCCTTCGACGGTTCGTCCATCGCTGGCTGGAAAGGCATTGAAGCGTCGGACATGCAGCTGATGCCCGACCCGAACACGGCCAACATCGACCCCTTCTTCGAAGAGCCCACGCTGCTCCTGACGTGCGACGTCATCGAGCCGGGCGACGGCAAGCCCTACGAGCGCGATCCGCGCTCGCTGGCCAAGCGCGCCGAAGCCTACATGAAGGCCTCCGGCCTGGGCGACACCGCCGTTTTTGGCCCCGAGCCTGAATTCTTCGTCTTCGACAACGTGCGCTGGTCGAACGACATGTCCGGCTGCTTCTCGAAGATCGAATCCGAAGAAGCCTCCTGGAACTCCGGCAAGGAATACGAACACGGCAACTCGGGCCACCGCCCGGCCGTCAAGGGTGGCTACTTCCCCGTGCCCCCGGTCGACAGCTTCCAGGACATGCGCTCGGAGATGTGCCTGATCCTCGAATCGCTGGGCATCCCGGTCGAAGTGCACCACCACGAAGTGGCGGCCCCGGGCCAGAACGAGATCGGCACCAAGTTCAGCACGCTGGTCCAGCGCGCTGACTGGCTGCAGCTGCAGAAGTACGTGATCCACAACGTGGCCCACGCCTACGGCAAGACGGCCACCTTCATGCCGAAGCCCATCGTCGGCGACAACGGCTCGGGCATGCACGTGCACCAGTCCGTGTGGAAGGACGGCAAGAACCTGTTCGCCGGTGACGGCTATGCCGGCCTGTCCGACTTCGCGCTGTACTACATCGGCGGCATCATCAAGCACGCCCGCGCGCTGAACGCCATCACCAACCCCGGCACCAACAGCTACAAGCGCCTGGTGCCTGGCTTCGAAGCCCCGGTGAAGCTGGCCTATTCCGCCAAGAACCGCTCGGCTTCCATCCGCATCCCCTATGTGGCGAACCCCAAGGCCCGCCGCGTGGAGGCCCGCTTCCCGGATCCGCTGATGAACCCGTACCTGGGCTTCTCGGCCATGCTGATGGCCGGCCTGGACGG
This sequence comes from uncultured Rhizobacter sp., assembly GCA_966212105.1. Classification (GTDB taxonomy): domain Bacteria; phylum Pseudomonadota; class Gammaproteobacteria; order Burkholderiales; family Burkholderiaceae_C; genus Rhizobacter. Next base: position 32 of record CBIHPH010000045.1, on the reverse strand, counting down.
CGTCGAGAACAAGATCCACCCGGGCGAAGCCG
>CBIHPH010000044.1:0-32628 GCA_966212105.1 uncultured Rhizobacter sp. | reverse complement strand
TGCCCACCGGAGCAATGGGTCTCGGCTTTCATGGATGAAGGGCGCCGGCGCGGTGGGGTGGCGGACGGGAACGCTCGTCCGCCGGTCCTTGCTTTACTTTTTGTCTGTCGTGCCTTGCATGGCGGCTGCGCGCTCCTCGTCGCTGCGGGAGAGCAACTGGCAGGCCAGCAAGGTTTTGCCGGGGAACAGCGGGCTCTCGCGGGCGGTGACGTACACCGTTCCCAGCTCCGGAGACGGCTGCTCGGCCAGCTTTCTCGCATAGCTCTTCGTGATGTTGGCGCGCAAGAGCGGGTCCGGCTTTTCAAGCGAAAGACGGTAGCGGGACGCCAGCGCTTCGGCCTTGGCACCCTCCACCAGAACGCCGATGGCATCCGACGTCAGCACGATCTCTTTGCTCTCGAAGCCGTCTTTGCCGATGGGCTTGGGTGCCTTGTACACCGCGGCGTTAAGAGCGGGCTTCTGCGGCTCGCCCAGCTTCTGCACTGCGTCGTAGACCTTGAATCCCCAATCGATTGTCATGGGCGGCTTGCACAGCGCCGCATCGTAATAATCGATGGGCTTGCTGGCAGCGGCAATGGCGACCGGTGCCAAGGCGACGCCGGCAAGGAGGGCAGCCGAGCCGATGAAGGTATGGCGCCGTGATCGCGTGTTGGACTTTTTCATATTGCTGTACTCAGGTACTTGTCAAACCAATAACTTCCAATGGAGTCTCAGTCGGTTCGGAACACCCTCGCCCGTTTCTAAAACCCGGCGGGATCATACAAGTCGTTCCCTGTTGGAGGATCGTTTGCAGGCTCACCTTGCGCCTCCTTCGAACCACCGCTTGAGCAGGTCACGTTCGGCTTCGGTGATCTGTGTGGCGTTGTTGAGCGGCATGAGCTTGAGCACCACGGCCTGTTGGTAGATCTGCTGGGCATGGCGAACGGTCAGTTCGGGGGTGTCGAGTCGCACACCCTTGTTGGCCAATGTGTCGTTGTGACACATGGCACATCGCTGGGTGACCACGGCCTGCACTTCGGCCAACGTGGGCGCAGCCGGTGGCACCGCTGCCGTCGGCACTGTCGGTTTGACGCTCGGCGGCGCCATGGCGACGATCACGCCGATGAGCATCACCATGCCCGCCGCAGCGTAGCGCCATGGCACCGGCTGGCCGAAGGCCAGCGCCTTGTGGCGCAGCACGAAGGACAGGCGAATCAGCGCGCCAGCCACCATCAGCAGCACCAGCCACAGCCAGTTGTGCGGGGCGGTGTACAGGAAGCCGAAATGGTTGCTGAGCATGGCGATCAGCACCGGCAGGGTGAAGAAGGTGTTGTGCAGGCTGCGCTGCTTGCCTCGTCGACCGTGGAGCGGGTTCACAGGCGTGCCGGAACGCAGGCTGGCGACCACCTTGCGCTGCCCCGGGATGATGACGAAGAAGACGTTGGCACTCATCGTGGTGGCGAGCATCGCCCCGACGAGGAGGTAGGCGGCGCGTCCGGCGAACAGTTGGCAGGCAAGCCAGCTGGCGAACACCACGAACGCGGACACGAGCGCACCCACGACGAGGTCGCCGTGCCGGCGTTGACCGAAGAGCCGGCAGATGCCGTCGTAGATGATCCAGAACGCCAAGAGGAGCCCGAGTGCACCGGTCACCGCCGCAGCGGGTGACCAGTCGAACAGGCTTTTGTCGATCAGGAAGGTGCTGGCGTTGAACAGGTACAGCACCGTGAAGAGCCCGAACCCTGTCAGCCAGGTGGTGTAGCTCTCCCACATGGACCAGTGCAGCCGCTCGGGCAGGCGGGCGGGCGAAACGGGGTATTTCTGCTGGTGGTAGAAGCCGCCACCGTGCACGGCCCAGCGTTCGCCCCCGATGCCTTTGTCACGGTCGGCCGGATCTGCCGGCTCGGTGAGGCTGTTGTCCAGGCCGACGAAATGGAAGGAGGCACCGATCCAGGCAATGGCGGTGATGACATGAGCCCATCTCAGCAGCAGGTTCAGCCAGTCCAGCAGGTAGGCATCCATCAAGTGGAATCTTTTGTATACAGGAAACAGGCGTCAGCTGCCACGGTATGTGGAGTAGGCCCAAGGGCTCGTCAGCAGCGGCACATGGCAGTGCGGCTCCGTGCCGGACAGGCCGAATTCGACGGGCACGGCATCGAGGAACGGCGGTTCGGGCAGGGCGACACCGCGGCTGCGGAAATAGGTGGCCACCTCGAACACCAGGCGATAGCGGCCCGCGGCGAACGTGGTGTCGTCGAGCAGGGGGGCATCGGTGCGGCCATCGTGGTTGAGCACCACCTGGCCCAGGGGAACCACCAGATCACCGTTGAGGCGAAACAGCCTGACGGGCATGCCGGCGGCAGGGCAGCCGTTCATGGTGTCGAGCACGTGGGTCGTGAGTTTTCCCATGGCATGGCTGCGGATGTGGTTGCAGAGCAGGAGAAAGTGTATACAGTTTGGCGAGCCATGCAAGTTCAAGCCATGCCGCGTTCAACACCCGCCCTTTCGCCGATCCGGCCTTCCCGAAAATCGGTGTCGCGCACTGTGGCGGTGACGCGCGGGGCACCGGTGGACACGGCGCAGCGCATCATCGAATCCATCACGACGGCCATCGTCGAGCGGCGGCTGATGCCGGGCACCAAGCTCGCGGAGCAGAAAATCGCAGACATCTTCCAGGTCTCGCGCACCATTGTCCGCCAGGCCCTGCACCAGTTGAGCCGCGACAAGCTGATCACGCTGGAGAAGGCCCGCGGTGCGCGCGTGGCGCAGCCGAGCATCGACGAGGCCCGCCAGGTGTTCGAGGTGCGCCACATGCTCGAGTTGTCGATGATCCGCCGCGCTGCGCTCGAACTGACGCCGGACCACATTGCCCGCTTGCGGGACCACCTGGAGGAGGAGCGTGCCGCGGTGCAGCGCACCGATGTGCCCGGACGCACGCGGCTGCTGGCCGATTTCCATGTGGTGCTTGCCGGCATGCTCAACAACGCCACCTTGGCCGACATCCTGCGCGAACTGCTGTCCCGCAGTTCCCTCATTTCACTGATGTACCAGTCGGCCCATTCGGCGGAACATTCGTACCTTGAACACGTGGCCATCGTGGATGCGCTGGAGCGCCGGGATGCGCGGGCTGCCGTGCGCCTGATGGGCGAGCATCTGCAGCACGTGGAACACCATCTTCAAACGCTCCCCCACGTGTCCGACCTGTCGGCCGTGCTGCGCCCGGAGACCTGACGCCCATGTCCGCACCGCCATCACCAGAGCCCTATCCACGGGACCTCATCGGCTACGGCCGCAACCCTCCGCACGCCCGGTGGCCGGGCGCAGCACGGATCGCCGTGCAGTTCGTGCTGAACCATGAGGAGGGCGGGGAAAATTGCGTGCTCCACGGGGATGCGGCGTCCGAGACCTTCTTGTCCGAGATCATCGGCGCCCAGGCCTATCCGGCGCGGCATCTCAGCATGGAATCCATCTATGAATACGGTTCGCGTGCAGGGGTCTGGCGGCTGCTTCGAGAGTTCGAGCGGCGCGGGTTGCCGCTCACGGTGTTCGGCGTGGGCATGGCGCTGCAGCGCCATCCCGAGCTCACGCGGGCGTTCGTCGATGGCGGGCATGAGATCGCGAACCACTCATGGCGGTGGATCCACTACCAGCACATGCCGGAGGCCGAGGAGCGCGAGCACATCGTGCGCAGCACGGAGGTCATCCGCGCGCTGACCGGCGGGCAATGGCCGCTGGGCTGGTACACGGGGCGTGACAGCCCCAACACCAGGCGCCTCGTGGCCGATCACGGCGGCTACGAATACGACAGCGATCACTATGGCGACGACCTGCCGTTCTGGATGCCGGTGGTCCGCTCCGATGGCACCCGGCAGCAGCGCCTCGTGGTGCCGTACACCCTCGACACCAACGACATGCGATTCGCTTCGCCGCAGGGTTTCAACACGGGCGACCACTTTTTCCAGTACCTGAAGGACGCCTTTGACGTTCTGTACGAAGAGGGTGATCCGGCGGGCCTCGACCGACCGAAGATGCTCAGCATCGGCATGCATTCGCGATTGCTCGGCCGGCCCGCACGGTTCAAATCCATCGTGCGCTTCCTCGATCACGTCACGTCGCATCCGAGCGTGTGGGTGTGCCGCCGCATCGACATCGCACGCCACTGGCGCACCGAACACCCCGCACCGGAGACCGCCGAATGACCCTTGCCCGGCTGAACGACGCATCGCGCGAAGACGCACTGCAGTGGCTGCACGGCCTGTACGAACACTCGCCCTGGGTGGCCGAAGCCGTGGTCGACTGTCGTCCCTTTGCCAGTGCGGCCCAGCTCAAGCACTTGATGGCGCAGGCCGTGCGTGCCGCACCGCGCGATCTGCAGCTGGCGCTGCTGTGTGCCCATCCGGAGCTGGCCGGCCGCCTGGCCGAGCAGGGCAGGTTGACCGCCGAATCGGCCAGCGAGCAGGGACGGGCCGGGCTGTTGAGCTGTTCGGCTGACGAACTGGCCCGCCTGCGGGAGTTGAACGCAGCCTATCTTGAGCGCTTCGGCTGGCCGTTCATTCTCGCCGTGCGCGGCCCGCGCGGCACCGGTCTCACGCGCGCCGAGATCATCTCCACCTTCGAGCGCCGGCTCCATGCGCATGCGGACACCGAGTTCGGCGAGAGCCTGCGCCAAGTGCATCGCATCGCCGAGCTGCGCCTGAACGACAAACTGAGCGCGGAGCCGGTGCTGGGCCATCAGGTGTGGGATTGCGCCGAACTGCTCGCACAGCACACCGATCCTGGCTTCGATTCGCTCGGCCAGCTGACCGTCACCTACCTGACCCCTGCGCACCAGGCGTGCCAGGTGCAGCTCGATCGGTGGATGAAGGAATGCGGGTTCGACGAGGTGTCGGTGGACGCAGTGGGCAACGTCGTCGGCGTGTACCACGGCAGCACGCCCGAGGCGCCGCGCCTCCTGACCGGCAGCCACTACGACACCGTGCGCAATGCAGGCAAGTACGACGGCCGCATGGGCATTTTCGTGCCCATGATCGTCGTGCGGGAGTTGCACCGGCAGGGCCACCGCCTGCCGTTCGCGATCGAAGTCGTCGGATTTGCCGAAGAGGAAGGGCAGCGCTACAAGGCCACTTTCCTCGGATCGAGTGCCCTGGTCGGCCGGTTCGATCCACGCTGGCTCGAGCAGCGCGACGCGGCGGGCATTCCGATGAGCGACGCCATGGCCGCAGCGGGGCTCGATCCTGCGGGCATCCCCGCGCTGCGCCGCGATCCGGCGCGTTACCTCGGCTTTGTCGAGGTGCACATCGAGCAGGGGCCGGTGCTCACGGAGCTCGACTTGCCGCTCGGCGTCGTCACCTCGATCAATGGCGGTGTGCGTTTCATCGGCGAAATCATCGGCCAGGCCAGCCATGCAGGCACCACGCCGATGGACCGCCGCCGCGATGCAGCCACGGCCGTGGCCGAACTGGCGCTCTATGTCGAACTGAGGGCCGCCACGCAGCCGGGGGTGGTGGGCACCGTGGGCATGCTGACCGTGCCGAACGGCTCCATCAACGTTGTTCCGGGGCGTTGCCAGTTCAGCCTCGACCTGCGCGCGGGCACCGATGAATCGCGGGATGCCCTGGTGGCCGACGTGCTCGCGGCGCTCGAGCGCATCGTTGCGCGGCGCGGGCTGCGGCATACGCTCGAAGAGGCGCTGCGCTTCTCGGCCGCGCCAAGTTCCCCGGCGTGGCAACTGCGTTGGGAGTCGGCCGTGGTCGCCACCGGCGTGCCGGTGTTTCGCCTGCCGAGCGGGGCAGGCCACGACGCCGGGAAGCTGCATGAAGTGATGCCACAGGCGATGCTCTTCGTTCGCGGTGGCAACGGAGGCATCAGCCACAACCCGTTGGAGACCGTCACGAGCGACGACGCACAGCTCGGCGTCGAAGCCTTCCAGCATCTGATCGACCAACTCGCGCAAGCGCTGCCTGCCCCATGAGCACCCCTTTCGACCAGATCGATGCCTGGATCGACGCACACTTCGACGAGCAGGTGGCGTTTCTCCAGCACCTCGTGCGCGTGCCCACCGACACACCGCCCGGCCACAATGCCCCGCACGCCGAACGCACGGCCGAACTGCTTGCAGGCTTCGGGTTCACCGCCGAACGCCATGCCGTTCCGGCCGCCGAGGTGCAGGCCCGTGGCCTGCAGTCCATCACCAACCTGATCGTGCGGCGGCCTTACGGCGAAGGCCCCACCGTGGCCCTGAACGCCCATGGCGATGTAGTGCCCCCCGGAGACGGCTGGACGCGCGACCCGTACGGCGGCGAGATCGACCATGGCCGCCTCTACGGCCGTGCAGCTGCCGTCAGCAAGAGCGATTTCTCGACGTTCACCTTTGCCGTGCGGGCGCTCGAATCGCTGGCCCGGCCGCTGAAGGGTGGGGTGGAACTGCACTTCACGTACGACGAGGAGTTCGGCGGGGAAGTGGGCCCGGGCTGGCTGCTCGCGCAGGGCTTGACCCGACCGGACCTGGTGATCGCCGCAGGCTTCAGCTACCAAGTCGTCACTGCCCACAACGGTTGCCTGCAGTTCGAAGTGACGGTGCACGGGCGCCCCGCGCATGCGGCCATCCCAGACACCGGCATCGATGCGCTCCAGGGCGCGGTGGCCATCCTCGAGGCCTTGTACGCCCAGAACACGCTGTACCGGCATGTGCGCTCGGCGGTGCCCGGCATCACCCATCCCTACCTGAATGTCGGCCGCATCGAGGGGGGCACCAACACCAACGTGGTGCCGGGCCGGGTCACGCTCCGGCTGGATCGGCGCATGATTCCGGAAGAGGTGCCGGCCGATGTCGAGGCCGATTTGAAGCGCGTGATCCTGCATGCCGCGGCCGCATGCCCCGGTGTGCGCGTGGAGGTTCGCCGGTTGCTGTTGGCCAACCCGCTCACGCCGCTGCCGGGCAACCGGCCGCTGGTGGAGGCGTTGCAGCAGCACGGGGAGGTGGTGTTTGGTCAACCCATTCCCGAATCCGGAACCCCTCTATATGCCGATGCGCGCCTCTACGGCGAGCGTGGCATTCCGGCGGTGATCTACGGCGCCGGGCCGCGCACGCTGCTCGAATCCAACGCGAAGCGGGCGGACGAGCACATCGTGCTCGACGACCTCCGCAAGGCCACGAAGGTGGTGGCGCGCACGCTCTTCACGCTGCTGGGTTCCTGACTCCCCTTTCAGCCTTTAGGCAAGATTTGGTTTTGGCCGGGACAATCACCGGATGCACATCCTGCTCATCGAAGACGACCTGGACCTGGGGCGCGGCCTGCAAGGCGCCCTGAAGCTGGAGGGGTGGACGAGCGAATGGCTGCGCCGGGCGGAGGACGCCCCACGCCGGCTCGATGAGGCCATGGTGGATTGTGTGCTGCTCGACCTGTCCTTGCCGGACGGCAGCGGGTTTTCGCTGCTCCGGCGGTGGCGCACCGCCGGCCACGCCGTCCCGGTGATCGTCATCACTGCCCGAACGGCCGTTGAAGATCGGCTCTGCGGGTTGGACGGTGGTGCGGACGACTTCGTGCTCAAGCCTTTCCACACACCCGAACTCTTGTCGCGCATCCGCGCCGTCGTCCGGCGTTCGGCCCGGCAGTCCAGCAACACCTGGATGGTGGGCGACCTGAAGGTGGAGCCGAACCGGCATGAAGCCAGCATTGGGGGCGAGCGATTGGATCTTTCCGCGCGCGAGTTCCAGCTGCTGGTGGAGCTGGCACGCGATCCGGGGGCGGTGATGGCCAAGGTGCGATTGGCCCAGCGCCTCGAGCCGCTGGGCGAGCCGGTGGACTTCTCAGTGATCGAGGTGCATGTGAGCAACCTGCGCAAGAAGATCGGTGCGGAGCGCATCCGCACCGTGCGCGGCGTGGGCTACATGCTGGTCCCATGAAGCGGCTGTGGCAGGCGGTGCGGCGGCCCACCATGGTGCGCCGGGTGCTGGGGGCGCTTCTGGTGGCGTTCCTGCTCGCGGCGGCAGTATTGACAGCAAAGGACTTCGTCACCTTCAAGTGGGCCATGGCGCGCGAACCCGCCATCAAGCGACTGGGCGAGGGCCTCGTCGCCTCGTTCGCCCGGCTCGACGATGAGCGTGATGCCAGCAAGGTTCTCGCCGTCATCGCCGATGCGTCGAACACCGAGCGCCGGAACTCGGGGATGTTCCCGGGCGATGTCTTGTTCCAGTTGCGCCGTGAGAACGGTGAGATCCTGTACCGGTCACCCGCCCTGGGCGACCTCGCGTTGCCCGTTCAGCTAGGCCAGGTGGCCATTCTGGACATTGCCGGCCAGGCGCATTGGGTCGTCCAGACGGGAGCCGGACCGTGGCGTTTGTTCATCGCCGAGCCGTGCATCGGGGACACCGCGATACTGCGATGGATGGGGACCGAACTGTTGCCGTCGCTTCTGATCGGGTTCTGCGTGGTGCTCATCCCGCTTTGGGTGGCGGTGCGCAGTGGCATGCGCCCGCTGACGGACCTCGCGAAGCATCTGGCATCCCGGCCGGCGCATGACCTGACGCCCATCAACGCGGCCCCCAAGCATCATGAACTCCAATCGCTGGTGCAGGCCTTCGAGAAACTGCTGGCGCAGTTGCGCGTGCACGTCCAGCGCGAGCGCGCCTTCGTGCACGACGCTGCGCATGAGTTGCGCACGCCCATGGCGGCCATCGCAACACAGGCTCACGTGCTGACCCATGCGCCGGACCCCGGCAAGCGACGCGAGGCCGGCGATGCGCTGCATCAGGCGTTGGATCGCGCTTCAAATCTCAGTCGCCAATTGCTGGATCTAGCGGCGCTCGACGATGGCCATCCGCGCGCACCGCAACGGTTCGATGTGGCGTCACTGGTGCAGCAGGCCCTGGCCCAGGCGGCACCGCAGGCCATGGCGCTGGGGCTCGAACTGTCGCTGGAGGCACCCGGCCAGCTGCCTTGTGTGCTGGACCGCGTGGCCTTCGAATCCGTGCTGGGCAACCTGTTGGAGAACGCACTGCGGTATGTTCCTGCCGGCGGCCGTGTGGCGGTCAGCCTTGCGCAGGCGGAGCGTCGGCTGACGCTGGCGGTCGCCGATGATGGTCCGGGCATTCCGCCACATGCACGGGAACGCGTTTTCGAGCGGTTCTGGCGCGGGCAAGCCCATGAGTCGACCACGGGATCGGGATTGGGGCTGGCGATCGTGCGACAGGCGGCGCTGCGCCTGGGCGGTCACGTGCACATTGAGGACGGCCTGGATGGCCGAGGCGTCCGGTTCGTGTTGCAGATGCCGCTGTGACGTTCAGGTGCAATTTGGCTTGGCTTTGGGTTGGCTCGGAACAATGAACGGATCTTCACTCAGAGATTCGCTTCATGATGTTCTCCAGATTCATGCCACGTCGCCTGCTGCTGACCACGACGCTGGTCGCCGCATTGAGCGCGGCACTATCCGCCTGTGGGGGGGGCGATGATGCCCCCAGCGAGCCGAGTCGCGCTCAACAAGCCGCGGACAAAGGAGTGCAACAGGGACTGGTCGGCGTGGCAATCACCCGTGTGACGCCGAACGAGACGGACGAGGGCGTTGCCGGCGTGCGCAAGGCTGGCGACACCGATCCGATCCGTCGCGGAGACTGGTTCCTGCTGGGTTCCAACACCAAGGCCATGACGGCGTCGGTTGCGGCGCGCCTCGTGGAACGCGGCGTCATCGCCTGGACGACCACCCTGGCCGAGGCCTTGCCGGATCTTGCGGCGAACATGGGCACGGCCTATCGCACGGTCACACTGGAGCAACTGCTCAACCACCGTGGCGGCATCCTGGCCTTCAACAACGCGGCCGACGTCGAATCCTTCGCGTCGTACCTCCAGACGCTGGGCAACGCTCAGCCGAGCACCCTGGTTGCCCGCAAGCAACTCTTTGCCGCCTGGTTGCTCGCGCAGCCGTCACCCCCTGGCATCACTCCCGGACGCGACTTCTTCTATTCCAACGCCGGCTATGCGCTGGCCGCGATGATGCTGGAGGCCCGCACCGGCTTGTCGTTTCAGCAATTGTTCGATCAGGAGATGGCACGGCCGCTGGGCATCGAGGTGCGCTGGGTGAAGGCCGATGAGGCCGTCGTTGACGGCCCGAACGGCCATGCAGGCGCTGAAGGCAAGCCTCCCGTGGTACTTCCCCCGTTCAGTGCCGAAGAGGCGCTGTGGAGCGAAGTGATCCGTCCCGCAGGCCCGGACCTCGCCATCCGGTCGACGTCCTACGGCCGCTGGATTCGCTGGCATTTGCTCGCACTGCAAGGACAGCCCACACCGCTCGCGCCAGGCTACGTGCAGCGGCTGAAAGCGCTGGCGACCGACGACTACGCCATGGGCTGGGCGGCCGCCGTGACTCCGGATGGCCGCCGGGTGCTGATGCACTCCGGCGAATGGGGAGGCTTCGACAGCGCGGCCATGGTCGACCAGGCGGGCCGCAGCGGCAGTCTCGCGCTCACCAACATCGTCAACAGCAGCAACGGCGACAGTTGGGTGTTCATGCTGCTGTACCCCATGCTGGAGGCGTTGCAGGCGGGGTCGCCCATCCGGGAGAACCCGTCGGGCGCATCCGAACCACCGTCGGCTGGGAATGCGCCCAGCCGCTTCCGATAAGCCGGCATTTCGAGATCGCGGATGGCCAGCGGCTTCTTCGGCAACTGGCCGACGAGGCCGTACTGAAGCAGAGGGCTTGATGTGCGGCCGAGAATGCGTCGGTCCATACGCTGCCCGGCCCATCATGACTGACCTCTCCAGCTTCCCGATCACCCGCAAATGGCCCGCCCGCCATCCCGATCGCCTCCAGCTCTATTCCCTGCCCACGCCCAACGGCGTGAAGGTCTCGATCATGCTGGAAGAGACCGGCCTGCCGTATGAGCCGCACCTCGTGCGTTTCGACACCCACGACCAGCTGTCTCCCGAATTCCTGTCGCTCAATCCGAACAACAAGATCCCCGCCATCATCGATCCGGAGGGTCCCGGCGGCCAGCCGCTGGCGCTGTTCGAATCCGGGGCCATCCTGATCTACCTGGCCGAGAAATCGGGCAAATTCCTGCCGACCGACCCGGCTCGCCGCTACGAAACCCTGCAGTGGCTGATGTTCCAGATGGGCGGCATCGGCCCCATGTTCGGCCAGCTCGGCTTCTTCCACAAATTTGCCGGCAAGGCCTTCGAGGACAAGCGCCCGCGCGACCGCTACGCGGCCGAATCCAGGCGTCTGCTGAACGTGCTCGACCAGCGGCTGGCCCAGGGCACGTGGCTCATGGGCGACGAATACACCATCGCCGACATCGCCACCTTTCCGTGGGTGAACAACCTCGTCGCGTTCTACGAGGCGGGCGACCTGGTGGGCTACGACGACTTCCCGAATGTCGCCCGGGCCGTGAAGGCATTCCTCGAGCGGCCTGCGGTGGCGCGGGGGCTTTCCATTCCCAAACGCACCGAGGCTTGAGCGTCTTGGTCGAGAGCGCAGAATGGCAATCTCGACCCAATGAACGCCTTCGAGCGAACTTCGCTCCGACATTGAACCTGCACCAAGGCACCCCCACCATGGCTACCGTCAACTTCTCCGAACTGCTGAACGCATACGAGTCTGCAAACTTCGGCACCATGTTCGGTACCACTGCGTACGTGTGCAGTGAAACTGGCGCCGTGTATGTCACCTCGACCGAGGACGATCTTGGGGAAGAGGTACCGGAAGACGTGGAAACTTCCGACCGCTATCTCATGGTGCCCACCAAAGCGGATCTGGACCTCGGCAGCAGCCTGGCGTTTCGATTCACACGACAAGAGATGCCCGAGGCCTACGGCGACGTAGCCAGCATGTTCAGCAAAAAGGGCGCTTACGGCCGGTTCAAGGCGCTTCTGGAACAACGCAACAAGGTGGAACGTTGGTACGAGTTCGAGGAGGCGGAAACGGAAGCGGCTTTGCGTGTCTGGTGCGAGGTGAATGGCCTGCAAGTCGGTTGAACGCCACGGCGGCCCCTCCGTCGAAGCGAGCCGGCCGACGCTTCTATCATGCGACCATGCCATGGATTGACACCCACTGCCACCTCGACGCCCCCGAGTTCGATGCTGACCGCGACGCCGTCGTGGCGCGCGCCCGTGCCGTGGGTGTACAAGCCCTCGTGCTTCCGGCGGTCGGCGCATTCGATTTTGACGTCGTCCGCGAACTCGCCCACGCCCACGGCTTCGCTTACGCGCTCGGCATACACCCGCTGTTCGTGGACCGCGCCGACGATGCTGACCTCGGTGTGCTGGCCAGCCAGCTGGAATGCCACCATCGTGATCCGCGCCTCGTGGCAATTGGCGAGATCGGCTTGGATCACTTCGTGCCCGGCCTCGACCAGGCACGTGCAGAGCGGTTCTTCGCAGTGCAACTGCAATTGGCCCAGCGCTTCGAGCTGCCCGTGATCGTGCATGTGCGCCGCTCGGCGGACGCATTGCTCAAGCACTTCCGACGTGTGCCGGTGCGCGGCATCGCGCATGCGTTCAATGGCAGTGACCAGCAGGCCGGCACTTTCGTCGACCTCGGCTTCAAGCTCGGTTTCGGCGGCGCCATGACCTTCGACCGCGCCCTGCAGATCCGCCGCCTGGCCGCCACCGTGCCGGACCATGCCGTGGTGCTGGAAACCGATTCACCCGACATCCCGCCCCATTGGCTCTACCGCACCGCGGCGCAGCGTGCGGCCGGCGAGACCATGCGCAATGAACCGGCCGAGCTGCCCCGCATCGCCGCCACCCTGGCGGAGCTTCGCGGCTGGACGGCCGGGCACACGGCCGCGGTATGCCGCGAAAATGCGTTGTCGGCGCTGCCCCGCCTGAGGGCGCTGATGGCGGAGGAGGCCTGATGGTCACCGCTGCCCCGTTGCTTCGCGGCCTGCCGCCGGTGATCGACGCCCGCACGCGGCTGGTGGTGCTTGGCAGTTTCCCCGGTGCGGCATCACTCGCCGCAGGCCAGTACTACGCGCATCCGCGCAACCAGTTCTGGCCGCTGCTGTCGGCGCTGTGGGGAACCGATCTGCGCGCCTTGCCATACCCGGCCCGGCTCGATGCGATGAAGGACCGCGGCGTGGGCCTGTGGGATGTGTACGCCCATTGCCGCCGTGAAGGCAGCCTCGACAGCGCCATCGAGGACGCGGTGTTCAATGACCTGGCCGGCCTGAAGACTCTGGCGCCCGGCCTGACGGCCGTCGCCCACAACGGCGGTGAATCGGCACGCGCCATGCGGCACACCGCCGCGCTCGGTATCGAGGTCGTGCGGCTGCCGTCCACGAGCCCGGCCAACGCCTCCTGGCGCTTCGAGCGCAAGCTCGAAGCCTGGCGTGCCGTGTTCGAAATGCATGGGGTCGCCTGAACGCGGGCACGTCCGCCCGGCGGCCTCTGGCAGACTGCGGCGCTGCAACCAGACTCCCGGATTCCTTGATGGCCACCCGCAAACCCAAGATCGAACTGGCTCCGGCCACCATGTCAGAGGCCGATGGCGTGCGGTATCTCCATCTGGGTACGCCATGGGTGCAAGGCGCGATGCGCGTGCGCAAGCCCCATGCCCTCGAACTGGAGTACATCCAGCGCATGATGGCCTGGATGCTGTTCCGTGATCCGGCGCAAGTGGCCAAGGGCCACGCGGTGCAGCTGGGGCTCGGTGCCGGCGCCATCACGCGCTTTTGCCACCGCAACCTGCGCATGAAGACCACGGCTGTCGAATTGAACCCCACGGTCATCACGGCCTGCCGCATGTGGTTCCACCTGCCCGAAGACGATGCGCGGCTGTCGGTGCTCAACGCCGACGCCGCGGCATTCGCCGCCGACCCGGCCCGCCACGGAACGGTCGATGTGCTCAACGTCGACTTGTACGACCACGACGCCGCGAGCCCCGCGCTGGACGATGAAGTGTTCTACCGCCATTGCCGCTCGCTGCTGGCCGACGGTGGCGTGATGACCGTCAACCTCTTCGGCCGCGATGCGAGCTTTGAACGGAGCGCAGCGCGCATCGCCGCCGCCTTCGGCAGTGATTTGCTGCGCAGCCTGCGTCCCACGAAAGAGGGCAACACCATTGTGGTGGCGTGCAAAACCCTTGCAATTCCTGACCGGGACGAGCTTGCCCGGCGTGCCGAAAACATCGAAACTCGGTTCGACTTGCCCGCCCGCAAGTGGCTTCGCATGCTTCGTGCGCTGCCGGCCGTCCCCAGCACTTCCGTGACATGAACACTGCCGCCTCCAAAGCTTCCCCGCCCACTGTCAGTGCACACCCCGCGGGCCGGCTCGATTGGCGGCACCTTCTCAAGTGGTTGCGCGACGACGGCATCATCTCCGAATCCGACCACGCCACCATCGAGAAACGCTTCGCCGCGGCCGACAGCAAGCAGCACCCGCTGGTGCGCCTGGGCAGCGCGGGCCTGAGCCATGCGCGCACCGGCAAATCCCTCGATACCGAGCTGCTCACCGAATGGCTCGCGAAGCACTGTGCGCTGCCCTACCAGCGCATCGACCCGCTCAAGGTGGACGTGGGCCGTGTGTCCGAAGTGATGTCCATCAACTATGCCGAACGCCGCCGGGCGCTGCCGCTGCAGGTCGCGGCGCACGAAGTGGTCATCGCCACCAGCGAGCCGTTCGATGTGGCGTGGGTTCCCGAGATCGAGGCCCACACCCGCAAGGCCATCCGGCTCGTCGTGGCCAACCCGGTCGAGATCGCGAAGTTCACCACTGAGTTCTACACACTGTCGAAATCGGTGCGCAACGCAGTCAAGACGGGCGAGATGGCCGCGTCAGCGAGCTTCGAGCAACTGGTGGAACTGGGCCGCTCCAACAAGCAGCTCGACGCCAACGACCAGGGCGTCGTGCAGGTGGTGGACTGGCTGTGGCAATACGCGTTTGACCAGCGCGCAAGCGACATCCACCTCGAACCCCGGCGCGACCTGAGCGTGATCCGCTTTCGCATCGACGGCGTCATGCACACCGTCTACCAACTCCCGCCCGGCGTGATGAACGCCATGATCGCGCGCATCAAGTTGCTCGGCCGCATGGATGTGGTGGAGCGGCGCCGCCCGCTCGACGGCCGCATCAAGACCCGCAACCCGAACGGCGATGAAGTGGAAATGCGCCTGTCCACGCTGCCCACGGCCTTCGGCGAAAAGATGGTGATGCGGATCTTCGATCCCGACACCACGGTCAAGCAACTCGATGCGCTGGGCTTCGGCGCCCATGATGCGCAGCGATGGGAAGCCCTCACGGCCCATGCGCACGGCATCATCCTCGTCACCGGCCCCACGGGTTCGGGCAAGACCACCACGCTGTACGCCACGCTCAAGCGCCTGGCCACGGACGAAGTGAACGTCTGCACCATCGAGGACCCGATCGAGATGATCCAGCCGGCGTTCAACCAGACGCAAGTGCAGCCTGCGATCGAACTCGGGTTTGCCGACGGACTGCGCGCACTGATGCGCCAGGACCCGGACATCATCATGGTTGGCGAAATCCGGGACCTGGAGACCGCCGAGATGGCGATCCAGGCGGCCCTGACCGGCCACCTCGTCTTCAGCACCCTGCACACGAACGATTCGGCGTCGGCCGTCACGCGGCTCATCGATCTCGGGGTCCCGCCCTACCTGATCGGGGCCACCGTGATCGGCGTGCTGGCCCAGCGGCTCGTGCGCACACTGTGCCCCGCGTGCCGCCAGCCCGATGATGCTGTCACCGCCGACGAGCTCAACACGCTGATCAAGCCCTGGTCACTGAGTGGCAAGGTGCGGGCGTACAAGCCCGTCGGTTGCCTCGAGTGCCGCATGACAGGCTACCGCGGGCGAGCCGGCCTGTATGAATTGCTCGATGTGACGGACGCGGCACGCAATGCCGTCACCCCCGTGTTCGAGGTGGGTGCGCTGCGCCGGCAAGCCGTGAAGGATGGGCTGCGGCCCCTGCGCCTGGCCGGTGCGATGAAGGTCGCCGAAGGCCTCACCACGGTGGAAGAGGTGCTGCGCGCCACACCCATGTGGGAGGGTGCCTTGTAAGTGCTACGTGTAAACCACACAAGCGTATTGGGTCTTGCTGCCTAGAATCGCTCACAACGTCACGTGTGAGAGGTGCTTCGGTGAAGATCAAGAGCCAACAGGATTTCTTTTCCGGTTTGATGTTTCTGGTGGTCGGCCTCGCGTTCGCCTACGGCGCCACGGACTACAGCATGGGCGCCGCCGCCCGCCCCGGCCCCGGCTACTTCCCTCTCATCCTCAGCGTGCTGTTGGCCATCCTCGGCGCGATCGTGGTGTTCACCTCGCTCACCATCGAGGTAGAAGGGGGCGATCCCGTAGGCCACATCGCATGGCGGCCGCTCATCGTCATCGTCGTGGCCATCACCTTGTTCGGCGCGCTGCTGCCGCGGCTCGGCCTCGTGATCACGGTGCCTGTCCTCATCGTCGTGGTCAGCTGGGCAGGCGAAGAATTCAAATGGCTGGGCGTGGCGATCAACAGCGTCGTGCTCACGGTCTTCTCCTGGCTCGTGTTCGTGAAGGGCCTCGGCCTCACGATCCCGGTGTGGCCGGGTGCTTGAACAACACCGTCTTCCGAACCTGATTCGAACGCCACAGAAAGCCGTCCATGGATCTCATCAACAACCTTGCAATGGGGTTCGGCGTTGCCTTCACGCTGAACAACCTGATGTATGCCTTCTTCGGTTGCGTGCTCGGCACGTTGATCGGGGTGCTGCCTGGTTTGGGTCCCGTCGCCACCATCGCGATGCTGCTGCCGTCGATCTACTCGCTCGACGCCACTCCTGCGCTCATCATGCTCGCCGGCATCTACTACGGCGCCCAGTACGGTGGTTCCACCACCGCCATCCTGATCAACGTGCCCGGTGAATCGAGCTCGGTGGTCACCGCCATCGACGGCTACCAGATGGCCCGCCAGGGCCGTGCCGGTGCGGCATTGGCCGCGGCAGGCATGGGCTCCTTCTTTGCAGGTTGCGTCGGCACCATCATCATCGCGGCCTTTGCGCCGCCGCTGACCGAACTCGCTTTCAAGTTCGGCCCGGCCGAATACTTCTCGCTGATGGTGCTGGGCTTGATCGGCGCGGTGGTGCTGGCCTCCGGGTCGCTCATCAAGGCCATCTCGATGATCATCCTCGGGTTGCTGCTCGCGCAGATCAACACCGACGTGATCTCCGGCGTGCCGCGCTACTCCGAGCTGCCGTTCACCAACATCAACTTCCCCGAGCTGACCGACGGCATCGGTTTCGTCGTGATCGCCATGGGCCTGTTCGGCTTCGGCGAAATCATCGCCAACCTCGGCCAGCCGGCCGAGCACCGCGAAGTCTTCACGAAAGAAGTGAAGGGTTTGTGGCCCACCCGGCAAGACTTCAAGGAAGCCTGGCCGGCGGTGTTGCGCGGCACGGCGCTCGGTTCCCTGCTGGGCGTGCTGCCGGGCGGCGGCGCGCTGCTGGCTTCCTTTGCGGCCTACACGGTCGAGAAAAAGATCGCCGGCCCCAACGGCCGCTTCGGCAAGGGCGACATCCGAGGTGTGGCAGGCCCTGAATCGGCCAACAATGCGGGTGCCCAGACCTCGTTCATCCCGATGCTCACCCTGGGCATTCCACCGAACGCCGTGATGGCCCTGATGGTGGGTGCGATGACCATCAAAGGCATCCAGCCGGGCCCTCAGGTGATGGCGAGCAACCCGCAGCTGTTCTGGGGCCTGATCGCGTCGATGTGGGTGGGCAACGCGATGCTCGTGATCCTGAACCTGCCCATGATCGGCATCTGGATCAAGCTCCTGACCGTGCCGTACCGGTTCCTGTTCCCGGCCATCACGCTGTTCTGCTGCATCGGCACCTACACGCTCAACAACAACAACTTCGACGTCTACATGACGGCCATCTTCGCGGTCGTGGGCTACCTGTTCTACAAGCTCAAGTGTGAACCGGCGCCGCTGCTGCTCGGGTTCATCCTGGGGCCGATGATGGAAGAGAACCTGCGTCGCGCGCTGCTGCTGTCCCGTGGCGACTGGAGCACCTTCGCCACGCGTCCGCTGTCGGCCGGTCTTCTGATCGCCTCGGCCCTGATGATCGTGGTCGTGCTGCTGCCGTCCATCAAGAGCAAGCGCGAGGAAGCGTTCCAGGAAGCGGACTGATCCACCTGTTGTTCGTCGACGAGGCCGCCTTCGGGCGGCCTCGTCGTTCCTGCGCCGGAGCAGCCGCCGCCGAGGGATCGTTTCATGGCGACGTAACGTCTCGGAACCGTTCGATGCCGCAATAACCCAGTCGAGCGTGCACGATTTACCTGACTGCGCGACGAGCTTGGCATGATGAGTGGTTTGAGCGCCCGGCATGGACGGGCACGCAGCTTGCTCGAACGGGCGGCGCCCTGTTCCATGGCTGTTGCCGTGCTGCAGGGCGTTCGCCACTTCCTGACCGATCGATGCCCAAGACAGACGCTTCCCGCGAATTCGGCCCCAGCACCATGCCGACGATCTCCGAACCCGACCGAGACCTGCTGCATGCCGGCATGTGGGTGGGAGGCTGCCAGATCGTGGAGCCCATCGGGCAAGACGACAGCAGCATTCTTTACGTGGCGACCGATTCCCTGCTCCAGCGGCACGTGATGGTGCGCGAGCACTTTCCGCAGGGCCTGGTCACCCGGAACGATGCCGGCGAGGTGGTGCCCGTCACGGGCGCCGACCTGCCGGCCCGCCACGCAGCCTACGCGGCCTTTCTGCGCGGCGCACGCTGGCTCACCCGGTTCGACCATCCGTTCATCGGCCGCGCGTTGCGGGTGTGGGAGGAGCGCGGCACGGCCTACCTGATGATGCCGATGTACGAAGGCCTGTCGCTGGCGGCATCGCAACGGCATGGGGGCCCGGTCGATGAGGCCAAGCTGCGGGCCCTGCTTTCGGCGCTGTGCGATGCCTTGGCACCGATGCACGCCGCGGGCGTCTTTCACCTCGGGCTGTCGCCTGAGAGCATCTGGGTGCAACCGGACGGCCGGCCGGTGCTGTTCGATCTGTCGTGTGCCGCTCCGGCGGCCCAGCGAACGGTGTCGGACAACGTCGACCGCCAGTTCGCCCCCATCGAATTGTTCGCCCACGGCAGCGCACTGCCCGTGGGCCCGTGGACCGACATCTACAGCCTCGGGGCGGTGATGCACCACGCGTTGCTCGGGCGCCCGCCGTTGTCTGCTGCGGTGCTCGGCCTGGATGATGTGCATGCGCCGCTGGCCGAGGGCTTGTCACGGCGTGGCCCCGGGCGCCTGTCCGCGGCGCTTCCATCGGCTGTCTTTGTTGCCGCCATCGACCGGGCGCTGGCCGTGCGCCCGGAAAATCGCCCGCAGGATCTGATGACGTTCCGGCGCCTGCTGGGCTTGGACACGGCGCAAACCGTTCACCCGCCGGTGCAGCCCCCGGTGGCGCCGCGGCCGGAGCCGCCGGTGCTCACGTCGATGCCGCCGCAGCCCGCCCCCGTGCCCAGGCCAGCGCCCGAAAGCGCGCCCGACGCCGATGCCTTGCCGAACAACAGCCCCGAAACCGGGGTGGACGCTGCCGCGGCGGCAGCCATCGCGATGGCGGTGTCGTCCCTTCCGTGGGCGAATGAGCGAGAGCCTGCGATGTCGGCCGAACCGCCTGGCTTCAGCCCGATGCCGGGCCGCAACGCGCCTCGAGAGCCGGGCCTGGGCCCGCAGACCTTCGTCATGCCCGGCCCTGCGAAACGCACGCCGCCGGCGCCGAGCAAGCGTCCGGGGCGTCTTGCAGCCGCCATGTTCGGCCTGCTGGCCTGCGCCGGCATGGCGGGCTGGTACACGAAGGAGCATCCCCAGCAGGTCGCGGGCTGGTTCGGCCTGTCCATCCAAGAGCCCGCGCAGGCTCGAAGCCAGCCCGCGCGGGCGGCCGAGGCCCCTGCACCGGCTGCGGTGCCCAATCCGGCATCGGTTGAAACGGTGCTGTCGGAAGCACCTCCCGCCGCAGCGCCAGCCTCGATGCCCGCAGCGCCCATGCCAACCCCGGCACCCACGGCGGTGGAGCCGACGCCTCCCTCACCGGCGCCCGCGGCCACGCCGGAACCGCCACGTGGTCAGGCCAAAGCCCAGGCGCACGGGCCGAAGAAAGCAGCCACCCCGCCCGCGAGCCCTGCGGAACCGGTGCCCGACGGCCCCAAGGCCGTGTGCGGCACGAGGACCAACTTCGCCCTCTACCGCTGCATGGAAACCCAATGCAGCCTGCCGCGGTTCTCCCGGCACCCGCAATGCGTGGTGTTCCGGTTCGAGAACTGAGTGTGCGGATGCCGGTTTCCGACCTTCAACCTGGGAGAACCGTCCTCCATAGAATCCCCTGATGGGTTCTCCTTCTGCCGCTGCCAACGTTTTTGCCACACGTCCGCAGCGCCTTTGGCCGGGCTTTCTGCTCGCCGCCGCCGGTGCCGTTGCGTTCTCCGGCAAGGCCATCATCGTGAAACTGGCGTACCGCCACGGCGTGGATGCGGTCACGCTGATCATGTACCGCATGCTGTTCGCGCTGCCGCTCTTCGTGCTGCTGGCGTGGTGGGCCGGTCGTGGCAAACCGGCCCTGACCCGGCGCGACTGGCGCATGGTCGTGTTCCTCGGTGTCACCGGGTACTACCTGGCAAGTTTTCTCGACTTCGCGGGGCTTGCCTACATCAGCGCAAGTCTTGAACGCCTCATCCTTTACCTCAATCCCACACTCGTGCTGGCGCTGGGCGTGGTGCTGTTCAAGAAGCCGGTGGTCCGCCGGCAGGTGGTGGCGCTGGCCATCAGCTACACCGGCGTGGTCGTCGTCTTCGGCCATGAGATCACGCACCTCGGTGGCGATGCGGCATGGGGTGCCCTGCTGGTCTTCGCGAGTGCCTTGAGCTATGCCTTGTACCTCGCCTTCAGCGGCGAGGAGGTGCGTCGCCTCGGCTCCCTGCGCCTGGCAGGATTGGCCACCACCGTGGCATGCCTGCTGTGCCTGGTGCAGTTCCTCGTCCTGCGGCCGCTGTCGGCCGCCGTGGTGGCACCCGAGGTCATCGGACTGTCGGTGCTCAATGCCACGCTGTGCACCTTCGCGCCGGTGTTGATGATGATGATGGGCATCGAGCGCATCGGCGCTGGCGCGGCCGCCCAGGTGGGCATGCTCGGGCCGCTGTCCACCATCCTGATGGGCGTCGTGATCCTGGGCGAGCCGTTCACGACTTGGATGGCAGCCGGTACGGTGCTCGTGATGGGAGGCATCTGGATGCTCGCGCGCGCCCGCACGGACTGACTCATCCGCCCCCCTTTCTATCATCGGAGAAACAACATGGATCTGGGACTGACAGGCAAGTGGGCACTCGTGTGCGCCGCCAGCAAGGGCCTCGGCAAGGGCTGCGCCGCGGCGCTGGTCAAGGAAGGCGCCCACGTCGTGATCACGGCACGGGGTGCCGAGGCCCTGGAGGCCACCGCGGCGGAACTGCGGACCCTCGGCCCCGGCGAAGTGCGTGCCGTGGCCGGCGACATCACCACGGAGGCGGGCAGGGCGGCAGCGCTGTCAGCGTGTCCGCAGGTCGACATCCTCATCAACAATGCCGGCGGTCCCCCGCCCGGCGACTTCCGTGACTGGGGGCGTGACGCCTGGATCAAGGCACTTGATGCCAACATGCTCACCCCGATCGAGCTCATGAGGGCCACCGTGGACGGCATGGCCAGCCGCGGATTTGGCCGCGTGGTCAACATCACGTCCAGCGCCGTCAAGGCGCCCATCGGGGTGCTCGGCCTGTCGAACGGTGCCCGCAGCGGCCTGACCGGATTTGTCGCGGGCCTCGCCCGCAGCCCGCTGGCTGCGCGCAACGTCACCATCAACGGCCTGCTTCCGGGCGCGTTCGATACCGATCGCCTGCGTGCCACGTTGCGCGCTGGAGCAAGAGCCGCCGGGCAGGATGAAGAGGCCGCTGCCGACACCCGGCGCAGCGTGATCCCTGCACAACGCTTTGGCACGGTCGAAGAGTTCGGCGCCGTGTGCGCCTTCCTGTGCAGCCAGCATGCGGGCTACCTCACCGGGCAGAACATCTTGCTCGATGGGGGCAATTTCCCCGGGGCGTTGTGAGGGTTGCTTTGCCTTGGCTAGGGCCTGTTAACACTACGGAAGCCAGTGCGAACGTCCGGGACGGCAACCCTCTCTCGGGCTCGACCAGCGCAGGTTCGGCTCGACCGGGGCGGCGCAAATCAAAGCAGAGCCGGCTCAATCTAAGGGAGATCCATCGATGAATTCTGTTCAGAGGAGCGAGTCGACCCAATCGCCTTCGGATGGCGGCGAGCTGCCCAACGAGCACCGGGTGGAATTCTTGGTGCGAGACGGTGAATGTGACCAGCTCGGAGGGGTGAACAACTCGCACTACATGTCCTACTTCGAGCACGCCAGGTATCAATACCTGCGCGAGCACTTGCGGGTGGACGTTGCGAGCATGGCGCGTGATCACAAGCTTGCCTTGGTGGTCGCGAGTTGCAACATCGATTTTCACCGATCGTTGATTGCCAACGATCGGTTCTATATCAAATCAAAGTTCGAGCGAATCGGGTCACGCAAATTCAAGTTTGATCAGAAGATCTACTACTGCGCCCCCCAATATTCCAAGCCGCTCGCGAGTGCCGTTTTCTTTCTGATATCCATCGATCTGGAAACGGGCAGGGCGAAAGAATTTGACGTGATCGACGAGCTCTTCTTCCGTCCCCTTGGGGCACACGCAGCAAAGTGATGGCGGTGTTGTGTCCAGACCGGGCTTACTCGATGGTCTTGCCGAACCGATCGAGGCGCGGCAGCCAATTGCCAATGATGTCGGCCGACACCAGGACGTGGTGGGCACGGCCGATCAGCAAGTGGCGGGGGACGATGCCGACATAGCGGGAGTCGATGCTGTTGTCCCGGTTGTCACCCAGGAAGAAGTAGCTGTCCTTCGGTACCACGATCGGCCCGAAGTTGCGTTTGGCCGGTACGGGCGGCAGGAACTGAACGGCGTGAGCCTGGCCGCCGAAGCGCTCCGTGGCTCGCACGCCTGGCACGGTGTGCTGCCCCAGCGGTTCGGAGATGTCCGCGACATCGTCGTATTCAGCTGCCGCGCCATTGATGAAGAGCCGATCCTCTCTGAGTTCGACCACGTCACCGGGCAAGCCGACGAGCCGCTTGATCAGGCGAATGCCGTCCTGAGGCGATGTGAAGGTGATGACGTCACCGCGCTCCGGTTCTCCGAGCCGGGCAAGCGACACGTCGGTCAGAGGCACCTTGAAGTCATACGCCAGCCGGTTGACCAGCACGACATCGCCCTCGAGCAGCGTGGGCCGCATCGAAGAGGACGGAATCGGGTTCCAATCCGCAAGGGCCGTGCGGAAAAAGCTGAAGCACAGCACGAAGATCAGGAAGCCCCGGTTGGTTTTGAGCCATTGTTTCATGGAGTTTTATGCGAATTGGCGAGGTGGAAGGCCCTGTTTTCAGCGGCCGCTCCACTGGAAGGCGCGGCCCTGTCCGACGCCTTGGAGTGAAGAATGGGCCAGGCGTTCCGTGCCGGCATGGGGGGGTGGTGTCATTCACGGGTTTGCGTCGTGAACGCGATCAGGCGCGTGACCACGCCGGCCAGGTACATGACACCCACCATCATCTCGAGGCTTGCAATGGCGCGTGCATGGGAGGACACGGCGACGATGGCGCCCATGCCTGTGCTCGACAGCAATGCGAAGCTCAGGTGGTTCAGATCCGACCAGGTTCGCAGCGCCGGCTCGCCGGGTGCCGAGAACGCATGCGGGTGCAAGGCCTGCGTCACGACGAAGCAGTGCGTGAATCCCCACACGAGCAACGTGAACGTGGCGGCGGCTGCGAACAGTTCGTCCGTCGTGGTCCGATGGTCTTCCATCATGTAGGCGATCAGGCTGCCGGCCGCATAGAAATAGAACAGGGCCTCGAGCCCCGACGACCAAGGCAACAGGCCGGGCAGGTCATGGGCCATCTGCAGCGCGAGCAACACAATGATGACGGCGGCAAGGGCCGCGCTGATCCAGGTCAGCCCCGGCGTACGCCGCACCATGCCGGTGGTGATGCAAACGACGAGGATGCCGAAGATGTTGAGCGCGATTCCTGCGTGGCGAGCTTCCTCCATGAACGGATAAAGCAGCACCCCGAGGATCTGCACCAGGAACAGGAAGGCAGACGGATGGCGTGTGGAATGACTGAACACGAATTTCAACATCTGTCCCCTCGGTTGCTGTGCCGCCATGATGCCGCCTTCGATGGAGCGTGCAGGCAAGAAGGGGCTCAGCCTTGCTTCTGGGCGGCCGCCCAGGAGACTCAACGCTCGAACGCGTGGCGCAGGATTGCCTTTTGTACGTCCAGGAGCAACGCCTTCTGCCGGTAGCCGACGAACCCTGCACAGGTCAGCGGATCCAGTGACAACTCGCGTCCGATCGAGAACGGGGGTGTGGGCAGCAGCTTCGGATGCCCCATGTGTGCCAGATGTGCTTCGGTCAAGGACCATGACTCGGCGCCGCTGTCCTCTGGCCAGGCATCGGTGATGACCAAGTCGACATGGGTCGGGGCCGATGCCACGAACCGGACGTTTGGAATGGGTTGGTGGAACCGCGGCGCGCAGGCGTGCGTGACCGAGATGCCCAGGACTGCCGCGAGCTCATGCCAGGACCGAAACACGTTGGTCGGCGGCCCCCACAAGCAGACGTGAGCTTGGGCCAGGGGCATGATTTCGGTCTCGGCGAAATAGGCATCCGTCAGCACCTCGCAGGGATGCCCTTCGTTCGACATGGCGTTGATCACGGGACGCCGAGTCGCCGCGGCAAACTCATTGAGACGGGTGTGGTTCGACTCGCGGATCACATAGATCTCGTAGAAGGGATCCAGGTAGCCGGCGAGATCTCGAGCCCTCTCCGCTGTCTTGAGCAGGTTGGGAAGCTCCGTGAATGACAGCCCCAGCTCCCGGAACGCCTGTATGAACGTCGTGCGTGTGCGGATGCCATTGCCCTCGAAGGACCACGCGACCGTGCCGGTCATTCGTTTGTCGGGCATGCCAACCCGCTTCCAGAGTGCCTGTACGTCGGCCTGTGTCAGATCGGAGATTCGAAGCAGGTTCATTCAAGCTTGGATGTCATGTGAGCAGGCGATGCAGGCACTTCCCCAGGACTGGGGCGCGATGCCGTTGTCCCGGGTGTCGGCGATGGTGACGGGGACGAATGAAGCTCTGACGTTTCAGGACATCAGACCCTCGAGGGACGGGACGTGACCACGATGCCCGAAGCAATCAGGACGAACGCCACCCCGTGGTACCAGCGAGGCGATTCGGAGAGCAACCCCGCGGACAGCAACGCGGCGAACAACGGTGTGAGGTTGATGAAAAAGGCAGCCACGGAAGGCCCGGCCTCGGCCACCCCGACGCCCCACAGCCAATAGGCCACGATGGAGGCGCCGAGCGCCACGTAGACCCAGCCCAGCAGGAGCTTGGCCGACCAGACGGTGGGCTCGGGTTGGAAGAAGGCGTGCTCGATGCCGGCAAAGGCCCCGGCCCACAGGCCACCGAAGATGACTTGCACGAACAGGAACTCCGCCCAGTTCCAGGCCGGGCGGGCTTCCCCGCGCATCGAGGCCGGAGGCCGGGCCAGCAGCCAGCTGTAGCAGGCCCACAGCGCCGCGGCCAGCAGCATCAGCAGGTCGCCCGGCACAAGGCGCAGTTCGAGGAGGGTGGCCGGATGGCCGTGAGACAGCACGAGGGCCACGCCGGCCAGCGAGAGCGCGGCGCCTGCGAGCTGGCGGTGCCGCGCCGGCTCACGGAAAAAGAGGAACCCGACGCCGAGCATCCACAGTGGCATGCTGGCCGTGATGAGGGTGACGTTGATCGGGGTGGAGGTGCGCACGGCCATGTACTGGAGCGCGTTGAAGCTGCCCACGCCGAGGCCCCCGAGCACGCACAGGTACTTCCAGCGCGCAAGGATGTCCCGGGGGCGCATCAGCGTGCGCCAGCCGAGGGGAAGCAGCAGCACGAAGGCGAGCGCCCAGCGCATCGCGTTGAGCGTGACCGGTGGAATGCTGCCGATGAGCGCGCGGCCCAGGACAGCGTTGCCGGCCCACAAGAGGGGCGGCAGCGAGAGTACCAGCGCGACGCGGGCGGTCAGGCGGCCCGTCATTGGAAGGAGGTCAGGCCGCGCAAGGGCAAGGAGGTGTGGGTGGAGGTGGTCGAGAAAGGCTCGGGCTCGGCGCCGCTGCTGCTCGGCAAGGCGAGGAGGGCGGTGAAGCTCAGGCAGCTGCCCACTCCTTCCGTGCTGGTGACGGTGATGTCGCCGCCCATGAGCTTGACGAGCCGGGCGACGATGGCCAGGCCAAGGCCGGTGCCGCCGTAGCGCCGGGTGATGCTGCTGTCGGCCTGCACGAAGGGTTCGAAGACGCGTGAGAGCTGCTCGGGAGACATGCCGATGCCAGTATCGCGCACGGTGAAACGCACTGGCGCGCCGGCCGCTGGTGCATCGACCACCGGTTCGACCGTCACCTGGACGGAGCCCTGATGGGTGAATTTGACGGCGTTG
This sequence comes from uncultured Rhizobacter sp., assembly GCA_966212105.1. Lineage (GTDB taxonomy): Bacteria > Pseudomonadota > Gammaproteobacteria > Burkholderiales > Burkholderiaceae_C > Rhizobacter. Next base: position 6,125 of record CBIHPH010000044.1, on the reverse strand, counting down.
CCGACGAGGTTGATCAGCACCTGGCGGATGCGGACGGCGTCGCCCACGAGGGTGGCCGGAATGCTGTCGGCCACCTGCCAGGCCAGCCGCAGGCCTTTTTGCTGGCTGGTCAGCAGCAGCGGGGACAGCGCGTCTTCCAGGCACTTGCGCACGGAGAAGGGGCGGTGTTCGATGATCATCTGGCCGGCTTCGATCTTGGCGACATCGAGCAGGTCATCGATGATGACCATGAGCCCCTTGGCCGACTGGTTCGCGAGACTGATGTACTGGCGCTGCTTGGCGTTGAGTTCGGTGTGAAGCACGAGTTCCGTGAGCCCCAGCACGCCGTTCATCGGGGTGCGGATCTCGTGGCTCATGTTGGCGAGGAAGGCGCTCTTGGCCATGTTGGCGTTGTCCGCCGCGACGCGGGCGCTTTCGAGGGCTTTTTGCGTGGCCTTGAGGTCGGCGATGTCGCGGGCGTTGACCTGCATCGCCCGACGCCCCGACACAGGATCGATCACCGGACGCACGTCCACGCCATGCCATCGCTGGCCGGCGAGGGTCAGCAGCTCGAGTTCGGCGCTGAAGGTCTGGCCTTTGCGCACCTGCGCCATGATGCGGGCCGCCACGGCCTGGTCCGGGAACATGCTGTCGAAATCAGACAGCCGTGGTGCATCGCCGGTGCGGATGGGGCCGAAGGCCTGCACGGCCGCCGGGTTGCGCATGAGCGCCATGCCGTCGGGCAGCGAATGAAGGGCGACCCGCACGGTGGTGTGGGTGATGGCTTCGACGCCGCGGAGGAAATCGGCGTCGAGCCCGGTGGTCAGCGGTTCGGAGGCGAAGAGGATGCCTTGCCGGCCGTCGGGCATGCGGATGCCGCGAGACACCAGCACGGACGTGAACGGCTTGCCCTTCGGGTACAGCGTCCAGGAGTCCCGGGTGATTTCCCCGCGGGCATGGGCCTCGAGCGTCAGGGCAAGGCGGGTGCGCGCCCCTTCGCTCACATCGGAGAAGTCACGGGCTTTGAATTCCTCGACCGACTCGGCCTGCCAGAACGTCAGGCCTGCGCGATTGGCCCACACGGCTTGCAGGCGTTCGGCGTCGAACACCCAGATGGGCACGTCGAGCCAGTCATAGAACGGCAAGCAACTGAAATCGACCATCGCGTGACAGGGTGAGCGGCGCTAACCCGATCATGCCCCAAGGCGCTCCGCATGGGGTGCGCATTCACCACGGTTTTGTGAGCCTTGTGACCGTCTCCGGCCAGATCATTTCGCTCGGCGCACCCGCATCAGCTCATCGAGGATCAGCAAGATGGCGCCGACGGTGATGGCGCTGTCGGCAATGTTGAACGACGGGAAGGCGCGGCCGGCGTAGTGCACCTGGATGAAATCGACCACGTAGCCGTGAAGCACGCGGTCGATCACATTGCCAAGCGCACCTGCGAGGATCAGTGCGAGCGCCCAGGCAAACACCTTTTGCCCGCCGTGGCGGCTCAACATCCAGACGATGAAAACGGCCGCTGCCGAGCCCAGGCCGATGAAGAACCACCGCTGCCACCCCGAAGCGCCCGCGAGGAAGTTGAATGCCGCACCGACGTTGTGGACCCGCACGAGGTTGAAGAACGAGGTGATTGTGCGGCTGTCGCCGTACTGGAAGTAATGGACGATCAGCGTCTTCGTGAACTGGTCCAGCACGATCACGAGGAGGGCGATGCCCAGCCAGGGCAGCAGGCGGGACGAGGGCGACGAAGCAGGGCGGGTGGCCATGGATGGGTGGGAAGTTGAAATGGGCGAGGTCAGGCGGCCGAGCGGGTTTCCCCGGCGCCGAACAAATTGGACAGGCAGCGGCCGCACAGCGCAGGATGCACCGCGTCCTGGCCCACGTCGTCACGGTAGTGCCAGCAACGTTCGCACTTCGCGGCGCTGGAGGGCGTGACCGTGACCGCAAGCGCATCACCGGCGACGGCCTGCGCGGCCGAGGTGATCGTCACGAACTTCAGGTCATCGCCGAGGGACGCGAGCAGGGCCAGGTCGGCAGGCGCGGCGGCGATCGTCACGTTCGCCTGCAGCGAGGCACCCACCTGGCCTGCTGCACGGACGGTCTCGATTTCCTTGTTCACCAGGTCGCGGATTTCGCGGATGCGGGTCCATTTCGCCAGCAGTGCTTCATCGGGCGTGCCGAGGTCGCTGTAGCGCTGGGTGAAGATGGATTCGCCGTTGCCCACGAACTGCCACGCTTCCTCGGCCGTGAAGCTCAGGAACGGCGCCATCCAGCGCAGCATGGCCTGGGTGAGGTGCCAGAGCGCCGTCTGCGCGCTGCGCCGCGCGTGGGAGCCCGCGGCGCTGGTGTACAGGCGATCCTTCAGGATGTCGAGGTAGAACGCGCCGAGGTCTTCGGAGCAGTACACCTGCAGCTTGGCCACGACCGGATGGAATTCATAGGCCTGGTAGTGCGCGAGCACCTCCGCCTGGAATTGCGACGCGCGGCTCAGGGCGTAGCGGTCGATCTCCAGCAGCTCGGTCAGCGGCACCGCATCCTTCTTGATGTCGAAATCGCTCGTGTTTGCGAGCAGGAAGCGCAGGGTGTTGCGGATGCGGCGGTAGGCGTCGACCACGCGGGCGAGGATCTTGTCGTCGCCGGCGATGTCCCCGGAGTAGTCGCTGGCGGCCACCCACAGGCGCACGATTTCGGCGCCCAGTTTCTTGTTCACTTCCTGAGGGTCGATGCCGTTGTTGAGCGATTTGCTCATCTTGCGGCCCTGGCTGTCCACGGTGAAGCCGTGGGTCAGCAGGCCCTTGTACGGGGCGCGGTCATAGAGCGCGCAGGCCAGCAGCAGCGAGGAATGGAACCAGCCGCGGTGCTGGTCATGGCCTTCGAGGTACAGGTCGGCCTCCGGGCCGGCAGCGTGATGCACATCGGGGTGTGTGCCGCGCAGCACGTGGAAGAAGGTGCTGCCGGAGTCGAACCACACCTCGAGGATGTCGGTGCTTTTTGTGTAGTGCGGCGCGTCCGCGGCGCCGAGGATGTCCTCGACCGTCACACGGCTCCAGGCCTCGATGCCGCCTCGCTCGACGATGTCGGCGGCCTGGTCGAGGATCTCCATGGTGCGCGGATGCAGCTCGCCCGTGTCCTCGTGCAGGAAGAAGGGGATCGGCACCCCCCAGCTGCGCTGGCGGCTGATGCACCAGTCGGGCCGGTTGGCGATCATGTCGTACAGGCGGGCACGGCCGTTTTCCGGGTAGAAGTGCGTCTGGCCGATGGCCTCGAGCGCGGTCTGGCGCAGCGTCTTCGGGGCCTTGTCCTTCGTGAAGACGCCGACGCCTTCGTCCATGCGGATGAACCATTGGGCGGCCGCGCGGTAGATCACCGGCGTCTTGTGGCGCCAGCAGTGCGGATAGCTGTGGGTGATCGTCGTGGTGTGCAGCAGGCGGCCCGCGTCCGACAGCGCTTGCAGGATCACCGGCACGGCCTTCCAGATGTGCTGGCCGCCGAAGAGCGGGAAGTCGGCCGCATAGGTGCCGTTGCCTTGCACCGGGTTGAGGATCTGGTCGTACGTGATGCCGTGCGCGATGCAGGAATTGAAGTCGTCCACGCCGTAGGCCGGCGATGAATGCACGAGGCCTGTGCCGTCTTCCGCGGTGGCGTATTCGGCCAGGTAGATGGGCGACAGGCGGCGGTAGCCGGCATCCACGTCGTACAGAGGATGCTCGAACTCGAGGCCGCCGAGGCGTTCGCCCAGCGCGGTGGCCAGCACCTTGCCTTCGATGCCATAGCGGGTCAGGCAGGCTTCCACGAGCGAGGCGGCGAGCACCAGCAGGCCGCGCGGGGTGTCGACCAGCGCGAATTCGATGCCAGGGTTCAGGTTGATGGCCTGGTTCGCGGGGATGGTCCACGCCGTGGTGGTCCAGATCACCGCGAAGGCATCCTTGGCGAGCGAGGGCAGGCCGAAGGCGGCTGCCAATTTGGATGGGTCGTGGGCCTTGAATGCCACATCGAGCGTCTGGCTCTTCTTGTCGGCGTATTCGATCTCGAATTCTGCGAGCGAGGAACCGCAATCGAAGCACCAGTGCACGGGCTTGAGGCCGCGGTACACGAAGCCGCGTTCGATCACTCGCTTGAAGGCGCGCAGTTCGCCGGCCTCGTTGGCGAAATCCATCGTCTTGTACGGATGTTCCCAGTCGGCCAGCACACCCAGGCGCTGGAAGTCGGACATCTGCTGGCCGATCTGCTCGGCAGCGTACGCCCGGCTCTTGGCCTGCATCTCGTCGCGGCTCAGGTGCCGGCCGTGCTTCTTCTCGATGGCGTTTTCGATGGGCAGGCCGTGGCAATCCCAGCCGGGCACATAGAGCGCATCGAAGCCGTCGAGCTGCCGCGCTTTCGTGATCATGTCCTTGAGGATCTTGTTCACGGCGTGGCCCATGTGGATCTGGCCGTTGGCGTACGGGGGGCCGTCATGCAGGATGAACTTCGGCGCGCCGCAGCGGGCTTCGCGCAGGCGCTTGTACCGGCCTTCCTCGTTCCATTGCTGCACCCAGCCGGGCTCGCGCTTGGGCAGGTCGCCGCGCATCGGGAAGGGGGTGTCGGGCAGGTTGAGCGTGGCGCGGTAGTCGGTGATCTTGTCGGTCATGGCGCAGGGGCGCGCGGCAGGGCGCGCTTCAGGGGAGAGGGCCGGCCAGGGGCGCCGGGGCTCGCATCGGGGCGGGCGCTAGTGTGGTGTTGCGCGCTATGAGGAACTTAATCGCGTGGCTAGGCGCAAACCGCAGCGATACCCGCAGGTATCGCGAGGATTTGCAACGACGCCACGGGGCCAAAGACTCGGTTTTATGTTCCGCATAGCGTGCAACATCACACTAGATTCGGTCGCGCGTGGTCTGGCGGCCCGTGGCCGCGTGGGGCGCTGCGCAGGCGAGGTAGGCGCGTGCATCGGCCGCATCCTTCAGGATGGCGGCTTTCAGGGCGTCCAGCCCGTCGTAACGGGCTTCATCGCGGAGTTTGTGCAGCAGTTCCACGCGCACGAGTTTACCGTACCCCCCCTCGTCGCCCAGGCTGGCGGGCCAATCGAGGCAATGCACCTCGAGCAGGATGCGGCCGCTGTCTTCGATGGTGGGGCGCACGCCGAGGCTGGCCACCCCATCCAGCGGCTCGGGTGCGAGGCCATGGGTGCGCACGGCGAAGATGCCCATCGAGGCCGCCTTGGCATGATGGAAGCGCAGGTTGAGCGTGCGAAACCCCAGGTCACGCCCGAGCTTGCGGCCGTGCACCACGTGGCCGCTGATGCTGTAGGGCCGCCCCAGCAGCGCCGCCGCCTGCTCCAGGTGGCCGGCGGCCAGTGCTTCGCGCACCGCGGAACTCGAGACACGCAGGCCGTGCACCTCGTAGCTGTTCATCCGCGCCACATCGAAGCCCAGGTCGGCGCCGGCGGCGTCCAGCATGGCGTAGTCTCCGGTGCGCTTGGCGCCGAAGCGGAAATCGTCGCCGACCAGCACGTAGCGGGCACCCAGACCGGCCACGAGCGTTTCGTCGATGAAGGCAGCGGCCGTCTGCGTGGCCAGCTTTTCATCGAAGCGCAGCACGATCACCTGATCGATGCCGCACCGTTCCAGTTCGCTCAGCTTGTCGCGCAGCGTGGCGATGCGTGCCGGCGCGAGTTCGGGGCGGCCCGCCTTGCGGGCGAAGTAGTCGCGCGGGTGCGGTTCGAAGGTGAGCACGCACGACGGCAGGCCGCGGTGCTGGGCTTCCGAACGAAGCAGCGCCAGCATCGCCTGGTGCCCGCGGTGAACACCATCGAAGTTCCCGATGGTCAGGGCGCAGGCGGGGGCGACGCCGGGGTGGTGGAAGCCGCGGAAAACTTGCATGGCTGGATTATTGCGTCATTGCGGTTGTCGCCTCTCTTTGCTTCGTTGGCTTTTGGCGGATCTTGGTTGGCACCTTGGGCTGGTTCTTCGATGTCAATCTTGTTCTCTGGCGAGGCCGCGCCGGGTCTCGGCCCGGCAGCCGACTTCCCTTTCTTGTCGCGCCAAGAAAGGGAAGCCAAAGAAGGCGCTGGAACACCAGCTTCCCCGCATTTGGCTCAGGCGCTTCGGCTACGAATCCCCCGCACGACCACTGTCTCCAGCTCCACCGTGACCGTACGAGACACCGCC
>CBIHPH010000043.1:0-33389 GCA_966212105.1 uncultured Rhizobacter sp. | reverse complement strand
GCGCGTGACGAGGTGGTGCGCGTAGGTGTACTGCCAGCTTGCGCCGTTCTCGTCCCGGGCCGCGATGAGGTCGCCTTCGCCATCGAAGGTGTAGGCGGCGAGTTGGCGCACGACCTTGCCGTCGCTCAACTCCCACAGCGCGCGGATCTCGCCTGTGGCCGCATCCGGTTGCGTGCCGACGTGGGCGATGATCTCGTCGCCCTGCTTGCTGATGATGTCGCTGAGCACGTACTCGCCTGCGTGCGGGCCGTGCTCGATCAGGTGGTCGTAGCGCAGGCCGATGGCCGCCCCGCCGATGGCGTGCATGCCGGCAAGCCGGAAGTGCCGGTGGCCCTGCGTGCCAGCCTTCGATGGCACGGTGTTGACGAGTTCGTAGCTCTCTCGCCAAGGACTGGGCATCCCTTCTTCGGGCATCGGCTTGCCGAAGTCCAGCGTCAGCAGCGTGGCATCCCAGCGAATCAGCGTGATCTCTTCGATGGCGTCGCGGTAGGTCTCGCCGACGTCGAGCCACGGGTAGGTGTGACTGCGGCCGTCGGCGCCCTGGTAGACGAGCGAGGTCTTCTTGCCGCTGCCCACCACATCGATCCGGGAGCTGAACGGTGTAATCCAGCGGGCGCCCAATGATCCCTGATCGTAGGCGGCCAGATTGCTGCGGTACGTGCGGCTCCATTCGATCGGAAGCGGTGCGACCAGCACGAAGTCGGTGTGCGTGAAGCTCTCGCAACCGGTGGCAAAGCTGATGGCGCCACCTTTTTTTGCCGGCGCAGGGCAGGACTTGCACGCGTTGGGATCCCCTTTGGCCGGCATCTGAGAGCCGAGCGCAGCGTTGGGGTGCCCGGGGATCTGCTGGGTGACATGTGCGCCCTGGTTGGGACTGAGCACCGCACGGCGCTGCGCCAATTTGCGGCTGGCCGCTAACAGCAGTGCCTGTACCAGGTATCCGATGCTTTGCTCCACCGCCGAATCGGCCAGGTTGTGCAGCCGGCTGCGGAAGTCCGGCTTGAAGCGCTCCAGCCCGTCGATCGCCTGCGTTATGGTGTTCACTGCGGCAGGGGGCAGATGGCTTGATGCGTATCCGGCCGCCGCGTTCGCGCTCCGCTTCACCGCCTGCTTGGTCTCGTGTTCGATCGCTTTGGCTTCCTCCGATAGCCAGGCCAGCATGCGGTCGACCCGGCTCTGCGTCTTCGGGTCGTACACCCGGGTTTCGGGTGGCGGTGCCTTTGCCAGCTTGAACAGCGGCTCCTTGTTGATGCATCGCCGCAGGATGTGGATCAGGTCGTTGACCAGTCCATCGACGAAGTTCGCGCAGTCGTTCAGCAGTCCCTTTAGCAGCTCCTGCGCCCCTTTGGCGAGATCCTCGAGGCTGCCGGCCAACTCGTGGCTCATGGCGGTGACCAGCACTTCAATCAACGCATCGCCCAGCCGGCCGCCGAGCGCGCGCATTTGCTGCTTGACCAAATGCAGGCCCGGCCGCAGCGTCATGCGTGCCGCGGCTGTGCCGGGCGCAGGGATCACGCCGATCAAGTTCACTCCGAGTGTCACCCAGTCGAGTGGGTCCACAGGCTTGCCATCGGCGTACTTCTCGACCACCGTCACGACATCCATCACTGTGTCGATGAACGCCATGACGTTGCCCAGCACCGGCAGGCTGCCGGCCACCGTGGTCAACCGCTCCAGCGTCACGTAGCCGTCGCTGATGTTGCGCAGCCAGCGGTCGAACTTGACGCCCCCCGCACCAATGTCTTCTTTGGCGAAGGTGTTGAGAGGCCCTACCGCGGTCTGCCGCGTGAGTGTTGCCGGTTCGGTCCGCGCTGCTTCTGTCATGAGTCGTCTTGTCGGGGGCGGCGCCGATGTGGAGCACCGTCAATCGCAGCCGGTACGGCGCTGCAGTCAAATGTTTTGCAGGCTCGAACGACGAGCCGCAAGCCGAATCGGTCGGGGAGGGGACGCGCTGCCAAACGCGGCCGAAGGCACGAGTTCAAGACGCGAAGAAATCACTCACCGGAAAGGCTGCGGTCGATGACGGGCTTGTGTTCTTGTCCCGTCCTCCCTGAGGCAGCCGGCGGGGATCATAGGGGCCGACCAGGCAATTGATCCCGATGCGTCACAAGTCATTACCTTGTTGGGGCACTGCGCGATCTGTAGCGATGGACAGCAATCCCTAGGGTGCTGGCGGCGTTATCCAACGCGGCCTTTTTTGATCGTCCTTTTAGGGATTTCTCGCGCTGCGTGAAGGTAGTACACCACTGGCCTTTCAACGAACGAGGCCAGAAATGGGCGGCCGAGATAAAGACGCGCGCTTATACGAGGAGGCTGCGTGAGCTCAATGCAGCGGAAGACCATGCGAGAGACCGAGCGCTTTGTCGTTTTCGATCGCTACGGGGCAAAGCACACGGTGCGGGTTCTGCGGCAGTTCATTGAGAACGCTTCGCGGGACGGAGTCCGAGTTGTGCCCACAAGCAAGGTCGTTCACCAACTGGCCAACGGAGACCTCGTGGCCGTCGAAGGCGGTGGTGCGGTGCGAATCGTTCGCACGGGGGAAGTGTTACGCAGGCCGAGCCTCGCTTGACCATCCCCTGCGGGAGGGGGCCGTGATTGCTCTAAACAGCTCTACCGCAAAATTTTACTCATCTCTCAAATATGACAAGTCTTAGGCAGCCGGTTATTCCCGTGTCTCAACCTTCTGGTGTCGCTCCCGAACCTTGTTCGTCAGCTGCGACCCGGACCCTTTTCGGCAGAATCGACTGGACGTTTGCCTCGCTGTGGTTCAAACGGATCAATAAATTGTCGTTGTTCTTCGGAACCGCTCTCACATTTTTCTATTTCATTCATCATCGGTACAGTCCGATTGAAAGCCTCAGTAGTATCGGTTCTGTGGTTGCACTTGTTGCTACATTGGCCGTTCTAATGGGCTTTTCGCTCGTATTAACGTGGGGATTCCCAGCTCTTCTCACTAATGTGATCTCAAACGATCAGGAATTGCGCTCCATGTTGGCGTGGCTGGTTGAAGAAAGAAAGGACGGCGAGGCTTCGCCCAGCCCCGAGACGATTAATCCAAAGAAACTGGTATGGCTATCGTTGGGAGTGTTTACCCTGCCCTGGGCAGCGGTATTCGCGTACCAGATGCCCGCTTACTTTGGCGGCGCTTCAGTTCACGGCTGGGTCTCGGCGTTGTTCAGCGTCACGGCGTTTCTGTGTGTGTCGCCCTTCCTGCTTTCGGGCACGTCGAGATCTAACTCAATTGGAGAAACTGCCAAGCGTGCAGTCTTTGTTGTGGCGTTGATTATCTTAGCTGCCGGGCCCATGCTTGTCTTTCTCGCTCTGGCGAACCTTGCATCAATTGAATCGAGTAACGTGGAGCTGGTCCGATGGCTTTTGATCGCAGTGTTGCTTTTAATCACCGCTTCAGCCGCTATTAACATCAGCTTTGCACTCGGCGGCAAAAAAAATACTGTTGCCGAGCAGGTGCTTGTAATCATCCTTTCACTGACGTGGTTGGTGTTGGTCCTGGAACTTCCCGGCGAACTACTAAACAAGGTGATGGTTAACGCCTCGGTGCGGTTGGAATCTGCACAAATTGTTCTTAGCGGAGAAGGCTGTCAGGCCCTCGCGCTATACCCGCCGCGCGCCTCCCCACCGATGGGTTCGATCGCTGAAACCGCGGCCTCCTGTCTGCTATCCAACGTCCAGGTCGTCTCTCGGATTGGTGAGCACTGGCGGTTGGGGTGTCCGGGGCACAGACAAGCCGGGATTGTCATTGCAGGGAAGCACGTCCAAGGCTGGTCGTCTGCGGCGTCGGGTGTTGAACCTGATGCTCGGGTGGCTCAGATCTGTGCAGGACTGGTCCAGGGGCGCTAAAGGAGCATCGAAACCGGTGCCGGTTGTGTGCGTAGCGTCATGCGACGAGGGCGTCCTGCGTTTGAAATTCGCGACAGCTCCGAGCCGTAGGTTCGCAGCCGATGAGTAGCGTCTTTGTAAGTTGCTGATGCGTATGGAGTGCATAGCGATTGCAAATCCGTCTAGTCCGGTTCGACTCCGGATCGCGCCTCCAAAATTCCTCTCGACAAATCTCATGCCCCGGTCCGGGGCATTTTTGTTTGCGCTCGTCTGATTGTTCGGCGTTCAGGCCAAACTGAAACTGCCAGGACCTGCTGCAAACTGGATTACCTCTTGCTGCTGCTCCCAGCCTGCGTAAATAGGGCAGACGCGCTGAAGGGCAGTTGCCCTGGCTATCGGCACGTTCAAATGGTGGAGGGTGTCGCCAATGGATATGTGAAAAGCAGGAAATGCACGGCATTGAGGGCAAAGTGGGTTGCAATGGCTGCCTCTATGCGCCGGGCGACTGCGTAGGCGAGTGAGTATCCGAGGCCAGCGAGTGCCACGAGCGCCAGGTACATCGCGCCGCTGCCCCAGTGCGCCATTGCAAAAAGTGTTGTCGAGATCAACACCGGCATCCAATGCAGATGGGCTCGATGTTCTACCAGGCGGGTCAGCCGCTCTTGAATCAGCCCCCGAAAGAATGCCTCTTCGGCAACACATGTGACCAGCAGGTTGGTTGCCATGAATACCCATGCACCCTCCGGAAACTTCGGGTCGAAGCGAATCATTCCCGTGATCAGCGCGGCAGCGATCACAATGACCGGAGTGCCCGCGACAAGGAGCCACAGCCGGGGCATTGCGAAAATGCTGGTATCGCTGAGACGACGCATTCGCGGTGAAAAGGCGGCCAATATGAACAGGCCCGCAGCGCCTTTGTCAAAATTCATCGAAGCGGTGAACGGAACGGATTCGGCGCTGAAGCGCACACCGTCATACAGCTTGGCGCTGTGAAAACCAGGCAGCAGATGCAATGCCATCGCAAGTGCGATGGCTGCGCTCGACCACGCAAAGAGTTGCCTGAGCAGCCTGACCGGGGCATGGATTGCTGCGAATGTCGTTGCTGCGAGCGCGGCCAGTACAAGCATGGCCGACCAGGAAAGAACGTTGGATAGAACACCGAGCGCTGCCGAAAGGGTAAAACAAGCGACCCAAGGAGGCAGTGAGGCACGGTTATTCAGTTGAACAGACGGCAGCCAGGCTGCGCAAATGGCGATTCCCAACAGGGCAAAAGTCAAGTTCATCAAGTTTTTGGTTTTGGTACGGCTTGATCTGTTGATCTGGCTGATGCGCCTTCCGGGAATCAGCTGCAGCCAACGGGCATTGATGGTGGCGCCTGGCAAGGCTCGCAAGCGCGCATCTTGTCCGCTCTTTCATCAAGGCGCCATCCCACTTCCTGTGACGCCCGCCTGTCGTCAGAGTGCTTCCAGCATTCGCAGGTCTGACGCCGCCACTGCGCGAGGAGGGCGAAACCTCGTACGCCGGACGAGCACCTCGTCGTCCACCCCGGTCCGAGCTGATGCGTCGGTATTTTGAAGACGCTTCGGTTTAGCGCTTTTACCTGTCTGAGTTGCTTGCTGCCGTGTTGCAGCGTACGCCGCGGTTCGATCCGGCCAGTCGCTGCTGCTGCGTTTCGACGCTTGGATCTGCATCATCGCGCCGAAGTGGCCTCGTATCGGCCTGTCGAGCTGACTTGGCTCAGCGCGACACCAAAAGGGTGGGCGACAACCTGGCGAGCTGCTTGCTTGGGGGCTGCGCATGCAGATTTCCCTCGTGCAAAACTTTCGTGCTGACATCAACGGTTTGCGCGCGCTGGCCGTGCTTGCCGTGGTCCTCTACCACTTCGATGTGCCGGGATTTGCGGGTGGCTTTGTCGGCGTGGACGTCTTCTTCGTGATCTCAGGTTTCCTGATGACGAAGATCATCGTGGAGGGCTTGCGAACCGGGCGCTTTTCCTTGTGGACCTTCTACGCGGCGCGTGTGCGGCGCATCGTGCCTGCGCTTGCCGCACTTTGCCTGGCGTTGCTGGTGTACGGGGTCTTCTGGTTGACGCCCCCCGATTTCGAACGCCTGGGACGCCATGCGGCAAGCAGCATCGGCTTTGTCTCGAACATCGTGTACTGGAAGGACGTCGATTACTTCGGGAATCAAAAGTACGACCAGTGGCTGCTGCACACCTGGTCCTTGTCCGTGGAATGGCAGTTCTATCTGCTGTTCCCCGTCATGTTGATGGCTGTATCGCGGTTGTTCCGAAGGCCGGCGGCGCTTACGGTGGCCCTGGTCGTGTTGCTGACCGTGTCGCTGGGCCTGTCAGCCACCTTGTCGTTCACGAACCGCATCCCAGCCTTCTATCTTTTGCCCACGCGCGCCTGGGAAATGATCGCGGGCGGCGTGGTGTTCATGTTTGCCTCTTCTGGTCCTGCGCGTGTGCGGTCGCTTGCAGGGCCGCTCGGCCTCCTGTTGATCGCATTGTCGATGGGATTGCTGCGCTCCGAAGGGCCGTGGCCCGGTTACCTGGCTATGCTTCCGGTGGCAGGTGCTGGTCTGGTGTTGTGGGCAAACTATTCCCGTTCTCGGCTGCTTTGCAACCCGGTGGCTCAGTTCTTGGGAGACAGTTCCTACTCCATTTACCTGTGGCACTGGCCATTGACGGTGTTGCTGCACCAGTATGTGCTTGAAGATTCTGCAGCATGGACCGTCGCAGCGATCGCCGCTTCCGTGGTGCTCGGCTATGCATCCTTGCGCTGGATCGAAACGCCGTCCCGCTTGATGCTCGGGCGATGGAGCCTTCGGGCCAATGGTGTGGCATTCGGTCTGTCATCGGCCATGGTGGCGTCTGCAGCGGGTCTTATCTGGGCGGGGCAAGGTCTGCCGGAGCGGCCCAATGTCCAGCGATTCGCGGAGGCGCAGTCGCGCATTCGGTTTGCAAACATCGGCAATGGCTGGTGCTTTGTTGACAACATCGATGGTGACGGCAGCGGAGCCAAGGACATCAAGTACCGCCCCAGTTTTTCTCAGTGCCATGTGGGCGACCCGAACGGCGCCGCGGGAGCCGTGCTGTGGGGCGATTCGCATGCAGCCCACTATTCGCCGTTCGTGGCCGCCTTTGCACGCGAGAAGCGCATCAAGGTGCACGAGCTGTCGTCGGCCGCTTGTCCTCCGCTGTTCGATACGGCGGACAAGGGGGTGCACCCTGATGTCTGCGCCCAGTTCCAGAAGGATGTGCTGGCGGCTGTCAGCCATGAAAAGACGGTCATCATTGCGGGCCGCTGGGACTGGTACATGCGCCAAGCTGGTTTTTCAGATGCGGTGGAGTCGACCCTGCGCGTGCTGACGGGGCGGGGTGCGGATGTGGTGGTGCTGGGGCAGTCACCGCTGTTTTTTACCGGCGTGGGCAAGCAGTATGTCTATGCCACGGTATTCGGCAGGCAGTATCCCGCGGAGTTTCGCGGGGCAGAGGGGCCGGCGGTTGCGAACCGCGTCTTGCAGTCCGTCGTAGCGAAGGTGCCCGGTGTTCGCTACGTCGAACCGACCGCAGGCTTGTGCAATGGGCACGGCTGCCAGGTGCAGATCGACGGCGTGCCTGCCTTTTTCGATGCGAATCACATGAACATCGCCGGAGCCGAGGCACTGGCCCGGCGCGCCCGCTCGCGAGGGCTCAGCCTGTTCGAGGATGCCCCGGATCGCGTCGCAGCACTTTCTGAAAACCCGGCGAAGTAGCGACCGAGCCGGGACGAAGCGTCAGGTGTGCGGCACGCCCAGCAGTTCGTGCAGCCGGGTGCTTGTCGTCGTGTATTGCAGCTGGATGCGCTGGTCGGGATAGACCAGTGCGGCAATGCCGAACGACGCGAGCGCGGCCTCATGGAAGGCGGACAGGATCAAGCGCTTCTTGCCTGGGTACGTGACGATGTCGCCGATGGCGAACACACCGGGGATGTTCGTCTGGAACGTGCCGGTGTCCACCAGCACCTGCTTGCGGTCCAGTGCGACGCCCCAGTCTGCAACGGGGCCGAGCTTGGGGCTGAGCCCCAATCCCACCACGAGGGCGTCGACCGGGAGGCGCAGCGCTTGGGCGTCACCATGCGTCACTTGCAAGGCGGCCAACCGGCCCTGCGGCGTTTCCTCGAATCCGGTGGGTTGTCCGGCGATGAATCGTACCGCGCCGGAGGCAATGCGTTCGCGCACGCGATCGATCGTGGCCGCATCGGCCTGGAACACATCGCGCCGGTGGAGCAGGGTGATGCTGGCGGGGCGATCCTCAGCGGCGGCGTCAAGCGCAAGGATGGCATCCAGTGCCGCATCGACACCGCCGGCCACGACGACATGCTGCCGCGCGAATGCGCGTGCATCACGCAAGCCGTGGAATACCTGCGTATCGAAGTGGCGGTCAAGGCCCTCGAGCGGCAGGCGACGGGGCTGGAAGGATCCCACGCCACCGGCGATCACGACGGCCTTGACCAGGAAGCGGGTGCCGGCGCTCGTTTCGACGAGCAGGCGTCCGTCATCCTGGAGGGCAAGGGCAGACACCTCCTGCCCGAGGTGCAGCTGCGGCTTGAAAGGGGCGATCTGCTTCAGCAGGTTGTCGACCAGTTCCCGGGCGGTGCACGCGGGCACGCCGGGAATGTCATAAATGGGCTTATCGGGATAGAGCTCGATGAGCTGCCCCCCTGGCGCGTGCAGCGAATCGACGACGTGCGCGCCGATTTCGAGCAGGCCCAGCTCGAACACCTGGAACAGGCCCGCGGGGCCTGCTCCGATCACGAGGGTGTCTGTCTCGATCGGATTCATCGGAAGAGCCCCTCGTGAACGGCAGCCTCAGCCCCTGGGCCGTCGGCCCGATGGGTCACTTGATCAGCTCAGGCAGCTTGCCGGCGCGGTCTTTCCACTCGTCCGCATCGGGCAGGGCCGCCTTGCGTTTCGTGATGCTGGGCCAGGTCTTGGCCAGTTCGGCGTTGAGCTGGATCATGTGCTGCTGTTCGCCCGGCACATCCTCCTCGGGCATGATGGCATTGACCGGGCATTCGGGAATGCACACCGCGCAGTCGATGCATTCGTCCGGATCGATGGAGAGGAAGTTCGGGCCTTCGCGGAAACAATCGACTGGGCACACGTCCACACAGTCGGTGTATTTGCAGCGGATGCAGGCTTC
This sequence comes from uncultured Rhizobacter sp., assembly GCA_966212105.1. GTDB lineage: Bacteria > Pseudomonadota > Gammaproteobacteria > Burkholderiales > Burkholderiaceae_C > Rhizobacter. Next base: position 24,364 of record CBIHPH010000043.1, on the reverse strand, counting down.
GGTGACGACGTGGGTCATGACTGGATTGGTGGTTTGTACGTGAGGGTGTGGGGGTGTCGCTTGGGGGCGAAACGTGGAATTTTAACGGGTGGGCGGCAACCGTGCGGTTTCAATGACACCAGGGGAAGGGTCAAGTGCCGCTGCACCGGCACCCACCACCACCACGGCAGGCCGGTCCGCGTGCACGAGGGTCGCATCGTTCAGCGTGGCGACGGTGTGTTCGCTTTGCAGGCTGTCGGCCCATCCGGCACGTGAAACCACGCTGACCGGCGTGGCGGGTGGCCACCCGGCTTCGAGCAGGCGCGCCGACAATGCAGCGAGCTGCTTGCCCGCCATGTAGAACACTTCCGTGTCGGCCGTGCGGCTCGAGACCATGTCGCCGGTGCGTGTCATCGCGGTGGTCAGGCTCAAACTGCGGCCCACGCCGCGCCGCGTCAGCGGGCGTTGCGCGAATGCAGCTGCGGCCAGCGCGGACGTCACGCCCGGCACCACCTCGCACTGGATGCCGGCTTTCGCCAGCGCTTCGAGTTCTTCTTCCAGGCGGCCGAAGATGCTGGGGTCGCCACCCTTGAGTCGCACGACGTTGCCGTGCTCCCGCGCATAGCGCACCAGCAGGTCATTGATTTCCGTCTGGTCGGTGCTGTCGGGGCGAAAGCCGCGTTTGCCGACGTGGTGCCACACGGCCCGGGGCGCCAGGTCTTGCAGCGCCGGATCAGTCAACGCGTCGTACAGCACGACGTCGGCTGCCGAGAGGCGCTGTGCGCCGCGGACCGTGATGAGGTCCGCTGCACCCGGGCCCGCGCCGATGAACACGACGGTTCCCATGCGCTTACGCCGCGCCCTTGACAAGGAGTGCACCGCTGGTGCGGTTGCTGGTCGGGTCGACGATGATCAGCGAACCGCCGACGCGGTTCTGGTCGTAGGCTTCCACCGGCAGCGGCTGTTGCGTCTCGATGATGACGTGGCCGATCTCATTGACGGCCAGTTCGTGGGCATCGATGGTTTCGAGCGTATGGATGTCCAGGCGGCTTTCGATGCTGGAGATGCGCGCCTGCACCCAGCGGTTGCCATGACGCACCCAGTATTTGCGGCCAACGACGGCCGCTTCGGTGTCGAGCCAGGCGAGCGTCGCCGAGAAGCGCTGGGTTTCCTTGATCGTGCCGGGGGTGCCGATCCAGTCACCGCGGGAGACGTCCAGTTGGCGGTCCAGCACGACGCCGGCCGACTGGCCTGCGCTTGCCGCATCCACCGCCGAGCCGGCGAGGCGCACCTCGGCGACCACGGCTTGCTGACCGCTCGGGAACAGTTGCACGCTGTCACCGGCCTTGACCTGGCCATGGGCAATGCGGCCCCACAGCGTGCGCGGCTGGTTGCCCGTGCCTTCGCCTTCGCGAGCCACGTATTGCACGGGCAGGAGCAGGTCTCCATCCTTGCGCTCTTGCAGGGTGGGCAAGCTTTCGAGGACCTGCAGCAGCGACGGACCGTCGTACCAGGCGGCATCGAGCGGCTGCGTCACGTTGTCGCCACGCAGTGCGGACACCGGGATGATGCCGGCGACTTCAATGCCCGCATGCGCGGCGAAAGCGAGCAGTGCCTCGCGGGTGGTGTTGAAGGCCGTCTCCGGATCGGCAACGGCATCGAGCTTGTTGACCGCGAACACGATGCTTGGCACACGCAGCAGGTGGGCGAGCAAAGCGTGGCGGCGGGTCTGTGGCAGCAACACGACCGGCTTGGCGTTCACATCGATCTTCGTGATGTCGACGAGCACGACGGCTGCATCGCTGCCGGCAGCGGCGGTGACCATGTTGCGGGTGTACTGCTCATGGCCGGGGGCATCCGCGATGATGAACTTGCGCTGCTTCGTGGCGAAGTAGCGGTAGGCCACATCGATCGTGATGCCTTGCTCGCGTTCGGCTTCCAGGCCGTCGGTGAGCAGCGACAGATCGATGGGCGCACCGGCGGCCCGCTTTTCGAGTGTGTCGAGCTGGTCGGCCAGGATGGCGCGGCTGTCGAACAGCAGGCGGCCGATCAGGGTGCTCTTGCCGTCATCGACACTGCCGGCCGTCAGGAAACGCAGCGCGCGGTGATCTTTGACCGCGGAAGCAGCGGCTTGGGTGGCAGTCATCAGAAATATCCTTCCTTCTTGCGGCGTTCCATCGAGGCGTCGGACGTGCGGTCGTCCATGCGGGTGGCACCGCGTTCACTGACAGTGACCTTCAGCGTTTCGGCGACGATGTCGGTGGCGTTGGCGGCGGGGCTTTCGACCGGGCATGTGCAGGTCATGTCGCCCACCGTGCGAAAGCGCACCTCGGCGGTTTCGATCGTTTCACCAGCTTGCGGCGGCGTGACCTCCGTCAGCGGCACGAGCAGGCCCTTGCGGCGGATGACCTGGCGCTGGTGCGCGAAATACAGGCTGGGCAGTGGAATGTTCTCGCGGGCGAGATAGAGCCACACGTCGAGCTCGGTCCAGTTGCTGATCGGGAAGGCGCGCATGTGCTCGCCCGGCTTGATGCGGGTGTTGAACAAGGTCCACAGTTCCGGCCGCTGTTCTTTCGGCTGCCATTGGCCAAAGCTGTCGCGGTGCGAGAAGATGCGTTCTTTCGCGCGCGCCTTTTCCTCATCACGGCGGGCGCCGCCGAGCAGCACATCGAAGCGGTGTTCCTCGATGGCTTCGAGCAGGGCCACGGTCTGGTGGCCGTTGCGTGATTCCAGCGGATGCGCCAGGCGCACCGTGCCGCGCTTGATCGAGTCTTCGAGGTGCCCCACGACGAGGCGCTCACCCATTTCCGCAACCCGGCGGTCGCGGAACTCGATCACCTCGGGAAAGTTGTGGCCGGTGTCCACGTGCAGCAACGGGAAGGGAAGGCGGCCCTTGAACTCGCCATCGGCGCCGCGGGTCTTGAAGGCCTTCTCGGCCAGACGCAGCACGACGCACGAATCCTTGCCGCCCGAAAAGAGCAGCGCAGGCCGCTCGAACGCGGCGACGGTCTCGCGCAGGATGAAGATGGCCTCTTCCTCGAGCCAGTCGAGGTGAGTGTGGTCGAGCTCGGGCAGCAATTGCTCCACGGTCAACGGGGCGTTCATGAGCGTTCTCCAATCAGGGAAGAGGCGGGCGCCGGCTGCTCGTCCTCATGGACGTGCAGGCCGCACTCCTTGGCTTTTTCGTCTTCCCACCACCACCGGCCGGCGCGGAAATCCTCGCCGACAGCGATGGCGCGGGTGCAGGGTTCGCAACCGATGCTCGGCATGAATTCGTCGTGCAGCGGGTTGTACGGTACCTTGTGCAATGCGATGTAGTGCCAGACGTCGTTCCACGTCCAGTCGGCCAGCGGGCTGTACTTCGATCGGCCCTTGTCATCGAGCTCGACGAACGGCACATGGCCGCGGTTGTCCGATTGTTCGCGGCGCAGGCCGGTGATCCACGCCGTGCGGCCGTCGAGCATGCGCGACAGCGGTTCGAGCTTGCGGATGCCGCAGCAGCCCTTGCGCAGGTCGATGCTCTCGTACATGGCCTTTTCGCCGTGCGACTTGACGAAGTGGATCACCGCATCCGCCACGGGGCGATACACCTCGACCGGCAGCCCGTAACGTTCCTCGATGCGGGGAATCAGCGCAACCGTCTCCGGATGCAGCTTGCCGGTCTCGAGCGTGCCGAGCGCGATGCCCAGGCCGTGACGGGCGATCAGGTCGGTGACGACCATGTCTTCGGCGCCGAGGCTTGTCGCCTGCACGATGTGCCCCGAGTGATCGCGCGCGGCGTCTTGCAGCACCGCCAGGGCGTGCGCGACGCGCTCGTCGAACCCCTTCGTGACGCGGTCGTACAGCGCAATGGCCGTCATGTGCCGCTCCTCGCAAAAATGGGGCGGTTGTCTTCGACGTCACCCTGGTAGTGGCCGGCAAAGAATGTCAGCGCACGTTCAGCGGCCGCGCGGTCCTGGTCGGCTCGCAGCACGACAGCGTCGAAGCCGGTGCGCTTGAGCAGCGCCATCATGTCGACGAGCACTTCACCGGTGGCACGCACTTCGCCGGGAAAGCGGTAGCGTGAGCGCAGGATGCGGGCCTGGCTGTATGCACGGCCGTCGACCCATTTCGGGAAGTGCAGTGCCACGAGGGACAGGCGGGGCAAGTCCTCCTCGAGCGACTCGATCTCCTCATCGTTGCCGAAGGAGACGCCGACGGGCAGATGCTGCGGCCATTGGGCGCGGATGGCGTGCCACTGCGCGAACGTCAACAGGCTGTATGCGGTGGGAGTGAGCGTCACCACGGGGCCGTCCTCGCCCGTGATGGTGTGCCATTGGTCGTGGTGGGTGTCGATGAACTTCATGGTCAGGCGGCCTTCGCGGTGGAACGACGGGCGGCGTTGGCGGCCGACTTGAAGGCGTCCAGGCCGACGCGCTTGACCGTGTCGATGAACAATTCGTTCGCAGCGCGCTGATGGCGGTAGGTTTCGATGACGGCTTCGATGACGTCGGGCACTTCATCGGCCGCGAAGGATGGGCCGATGACCTTGCCGGGCGTGGCGTCACCGCTGATGCGCGAGCCATCCGAGCCGCCCAGTGAAATCTGGTACCACTCCTTGCCGTCCTTGTCGACGCCGAGGATGCCGATGTGCCCGCTGTGATGGTGGCCGCAGGAGTTGATGCAGCCGCTCATGTGCAGGTCGATGTCACCAATGTCGTAGAGCTCGTCGAGATCGGCAAAGCGGTCTGCAATGGCTGCGGCAATGGGGATGGAGCGCGCGTTCGCGAGCGCGCAGAAGTCGCCGCCCGGGCAATTGATCATGTCGGTCAGCAACCCGATGTTGGGTGATGCGAACGATGCAGCCTTTGCGGCTTCCCACAGCGCGAAGAGTTCATCTTCGCGCACCCATGGCAGCACGAGATTCTGGTCGTGCGAGACGCGGATTTCTCCGTGGCTGAAGCGGTCTGCCAAGTCGGCGGCCTGTTCGAACTGGGTGTCCGTGGCGTCGCCCGGCGCCTGGCCGGCACGCTTGAGCGACAGCGTGACGGCACGATAGCCGCTGACCTTGTGCGGGTGCACGTTGCGTTCGACCCAGCGTTTGAACGCCACGGGCGCATCGGCCGGCACATGGAACTGGGACGCGAGCGGCGCCACGCCCTGCGGAACGACAAAGCTGCGCGCGACCCGGTCCAACTCGGCTTGCGGGATCAGATGAGCCGCGCCGTCCACGTCATGCTCGAGGATGTTCTTGAACTCCTCTTCCACATCGGCAATGAACTTCGGACCCTCCGCCTTCACTAGGATCTTGATGCGCGCCTTGTACATGTTGTCGCGTCGCCCGTGGCGGTTGTAGACGCGCACGATGGCCTCGATGAACACGAGGATCTGCTGCCAGGGCAGGAATTCGCGGATGACGGTGCCCACCACCGGCGTGCGACCCATGCCGCCACCCACGAGCACTTTGAATCCGACCTCGCCCGCATCGTTCTTCAGCAGATGCAGTCCGATGTCATGCCAGGCGGTGGCAGCGCGGTCTTCCGCGGCACCGCTGACGGCGATCTTGAACTTGCGCGGCAGGAACGCGAACTCCGGATGCAGTGTGCTCCACTGGCGCAGCACCTCGCAGTACGGGCGCGGATCGACGATCTCGTCGGGTGCGATGCCGGCAAAGCAATCGGTCGTTGTGTTGCGGATGCAGTTGCCGCTTGTCTGGATGCCGTGCAGGTCTGCCTCGGCCAGCACATCCATCACATCGGCGCTGCGGTCGAGCGGGATCCAGTTGAACTGAACGTTCTGCCGGGTGGTGAGATGCGCGTAGCCACGGTCGTACTCGCGTGCGATCTTGGCAAACGTGCGCATCTGGCGAGAGGTCAGGTCGCCATAGGGCACGGCCACGCGCAGCATCGGCGCATGCCGTTGCACGTACCAGCCGTTTTGCAGCCGCAGTGGACGGAACTCATCGTCACCCAGCGTGCCCGCGAGGTTGCGTTCCAGTTGGTCACGGTACTGGGCTGCGCGCTGCTTGACGAACTGGCGATCGAAGGAGGTGTACTGGTACATCGTGCAGTGGTTCGTTGATATCAGATGATCAGCTCGACGCGGGCCGGGCCCAGTGCAGGGCGGTCGGGCAGGCATCAAGCCATCAGGCTTCTCAGTTTTTTCGGGCAGGTCGCTGAGCCGGGCAGCCATGTATCAGCACGGCCACAGACCCCGGTTCACCTGCGCCATTGTCGCGTGTTCGCGGCGCAAGTCAGCGCCTTGAACCGAACCTGAGCGGCAATGTACAAAGCTTCTATATATATACGAAGTACATTTTCGTTGATTGTTTATTCCAGTTTGGCATCATAGTCGTTAAACGACTGTGCTTTTACAATTCCGCGATGCATCCGTCCAGCCGGTCCTCCGTCTCTCTCTGGCGATGGCGCATTGCCATCACGTTGTCTCTCGGTGCCTTGCTGGCGGCATGTCAGACGGGCCCCACCATCGTGCCGCCGCCGACATCTTCGGCCAGCGCCCCGCCGCTCCCTCATCCGGATCCGGTGGCGGTGCCGAAGGTGCCCAAGCTGCCCCGCATCGGCCTGGCCCTCGGAGGTGGCGCGGCGCGTGGGTTTGCGCACATCGGCGTCATTCAGGTTCTCGAGGAAAACGGCATCAAGCCGGACCTGATCGTGGGCACTTCCGCTGGAAGCGTGGTGGCGGCGCTGTACGCCTCCGGCAAGAACGGCAGCGCGCTGGCCGCGACGGCGCAAAGCATGGACGAATCCATGTTCACGGATTGGGCGTTCCCGGGGCGGGGCATGATCCGCGGAGAGGCGCTCGCGCGCTTCGTGCGCGATCAAACCGGCGGGCGTTCGATCGAATCGATGAAAGTGCCGCTGGGCATCGTGGCCACCGATCTGGACAACGGAAATCCCATCCTGTTCCAGCGTGGAGACCCCGGTGTGGCTGTGCGAGCCTCGAGCGCGGTACCGGCCGTGTTCCAGCCCGTCAAGATCGGCACACGCGAGTACGTGGATGGAGGGCTGGTGTCGCCGGTGCCAGTGCGCTTCGCGCGCCAGATGGGGGCGGACCTGGTCATTGCCGTGGACATCTCCGCCGTGCCTGACGGCAACCCCACGGGTGATGCGATGCGCATGCTGCTTCAGACCTTTGCGATCATGGGCCGCAGCATCAACCAGTTCGAACTGCGGGAAGCAGACCTCGTGCTTCGCCCCAAGCTTGCAGGCGTGTCCGGCGCCGATTTCACGTCTCGGGCCAAATCGATCCAGGCCGGGCGGGCGGCAGCGAGCGAGGCGCTGGCCGAGCTGCGCAACCGCATCGTCGCCAAGACGCATTGAGCCGGGCCGCAACGGGTGTCAACAAAAAGGGGCACCATGTTGCCATGGTGCCCCGAAGATACCGGATCTGGTACCGAGACAAACTTTGATCAGGCGGCGCGCTTGGCCTTGGCCGTTTGCGTGGCCTTGACGGCGCTGGTGGTCACGGCCTGGAAGTTGGCTTCGGCCACTTCGGCGGCCTGCTTGGCGGCCTTGTGCACGCTTTCGTAGGCGTTGTTCGCGGCGGCGACGGCCGACTTGACCAGCGCAACGGCGTTTTCGGTGCCGGCGGGGGCGTTCTTCACGGCGTTGTCGACCACGGCCAGGAACTTCTTCTGGGCTTCGGAGGCCTGGTATTCAGCGGCCTTGCTGATGTCGGCGTTGGTGGCTGCGGCGATGTCGTAGACATGGCGGCTGTACGCGGCGGCCTTTTCAGCCACGGGTTGCAGCAGACCGGCTTGCAGGGCGAGCAGCTCCTGCGCATCCTTGGCGTTCAGCGCGGCTTGGGTGGTTTGAGCCACTTCGCCCAGGGCAGCCTTGGCCACCTGCATGTTCAGTTCGACCAGTTTCTCGACGCCTTCGAATGCCTTTTCGGTCAGGCCGAAGAGCGTTTCGACATTGGCCTTGTGAGCGGCAACCAGTTGTTCTGCAGTGAGCATGGTGAGAATCTCCAGTGTGTATCGTTCAGGGAAGCTGATACAGCCTTTGCTGCGCTGCACCATGACTCGAAGTATTGCTCAGGAGTCGTCGCCTGACAACCCCTAATTGCTGCAATGCAGCAAATTTACGAAGAATTCAATTGACCGACCGAGGAGTACCCCCGATGACCCTTACCCTGTGCCAAGCCGCCTCGCGGCCTTCCCGAGTGTCAACCGCATGAGTGCCCGCCCGAGCGTCCTGGTGGCACGGGTCGTGTTCGACGACGTCGTCGAGCGGCTCCGGCTTCACTTCGATGTCGAGGCGAATCCGTCCGACATGCCATGGTCCAGATCCGAACTGATCGCCCGCCTGAAAGGCAAGCGTGGGGCCCTGATCAGCGGCAGCGAACGCATCGACGCCGAGGTGTTGACGGCCAACCCCCAGTTGCGAGTGGTCAGCAACATCGCCGTGGGCTACAACAACATTGATCTGGCGGCCTGCAACGCCCGGGGCGTGCTCGTCACCAACACGCCCGATGTGCTGACGGAAACCACGGCAGACTTCGGGTTTGCGCTGATGATGGCAACGGCCCGCCGCATGGCTGAAGCCGAGCGTTTCCTGCGTCGCGGTGAGTGGAAAAAGTGGTCGCTGACACTTTTGGCCGGTGCTGATGTGCACGGTGCCACCCTGGGCATCCTCGGCATGGGGCGCATCGGGCAAGCCATCGCACGGCGGGGGGCGCTGGGCTTCGGAATGAAGGTGATCTATCACAATCGGTCGCGGCTTCAGGCCGAGGTCGAATCGTCGTTGAATGCCTGTTACGTGAGCAAGACCGAGCTGCTGCAACGTGCCGACCATCTCGTGCTGGTGCTTCCGTATTCCGCCGAGTCGCACCATGCGATTGGCGAGGCCGAACTGGCGCTGATGAAGCCGACGGCGACGCTGACGAACGTCGCCCGCGGCGGCATCGTGGACGACGAGGCGCTGGCACGAGCGCTCGCCTCAAGGCGCATTGCCGCCGCCGGACTCGACGTCTTCGAAGGCGAGCCTCAGCTGAACCCGGCGTTGCTGGCCGTGCCCAATGTGGTGCTGACCCCCCACATCGCCAGCGCCACGATTGCGACGCGGCGGGCAATGGCGAACCTGGCCGTGGACAACCTCATTGCGGGGCTCGGGGTCGGCAAGGATGCGGGGCGCCCGCCCACCCCTGTGAATCCGGAGGTGCTGCCGTTGCAGCCTTGACGGGTTAGCTGAGCGCGGTGTCCATCACCATCATCAGGCAAAAGCCCATCGCGAGGCCCAGTGTGGCGGCGGTCTCATGACCGTTGCGGTGGGACTGCGGAATCACCTCGTGGCTGACGGCAAACAGCATCGCGCCGGCCGCCGCGGCCAGGCCCCATGGCAGCAACGCGCCAAAGGTTCCGACAGCCACTGCGGCGATCAGTGCGAAGATCGGTTCGACGAGGCCTGACGACATGCCGATCAGTGCCGCCTTGCCGCGGTTCATGCCGGCACCTGCCAGCGCGAGCGCCACCACGAGGCCTTCCGGGACGTCCTGGATGGCAATGCCCATGGCCAGTCCGCCGGCCCCCGGGGCGCCAGCGCCGGCGGCCACTCCGACGGCCATGCCTTCGGGGATGTTGTGCAGCACGATCGCCGTCACGAACAGCAGGACGCGTTCCGGCACCACACGGCGCCCCGACGAGGCTGTGCCATCGACGTGACTGTGCGGCCAGGCGCGGTCGAGCCACAGCATCATCAGGACCCCGAGCACCATGCCGGCGCTGACCAAGGCGCCGGCACCCCATTTCGAATAGCCTTGACCGCTCGCCGCCGCCAGCCCGGGGACCACCAGTGAGAATGCCGTCGCCGCGAGCATCACGCCGGCGCCGAACCCCAGCATGCCGTCGGCAATCCGGATGGGGATGCTTCGAGTGATGAGCACTGGAAGTGCTCCCAAGGCGGTGGCCAGTGCGCAGAGCGCGCCGCCCTGAACGGCGCGCACCGCCTCGTCGCTCAGCGTGACGCTCAATTGAGGAAGCATTTGCAGACCCAGGAGGGCCATGCCGGTCAGCACGATGGCAACGCCCGTGAACCGGCGAGAGGTGATGACTGAGGCAGAGGTGGGCGGCATGGCAAGCGTTCTGCGTGGAGATGACTCAGTCTAGATGGGAATCGTTTTCATTTGGCATGCCGTTGGCTATCAGCGGAATAGGCACATCGTGCAACGTTGCTGGCAAACTCATGGGGTCTGTGAATGGAGGCCGCGATGCATCAAACGCCTGCGCGCTATCTCGTGATCATCGACGCCGATGGGGCTCGCACGGCCTTGCTGTTCACCGGCGAATACCAGCAAGTCGGAGAGTTCGACGCCTCGTCCGAAGAGGTGGCGGTGATGGTCAAAGGGTTGAGGCCCGGCCTGTCGGCGACCGCTCCGGAATGGGACCGGCCGCTCGCCGGCAGCAGCCGCCAGGACCGCCTCGGCGCCGAGGTCTATACCCTCGACGTTTGAGGCGGCCACCACGGCGGTTCGGCGCCTGGTCGCCAAGGGAGCGAACCTTCGAATGCCTGACTTCTTTCGGGCCCGCTCCAAGGATCACGCGGATGCAGGCACCAGGCTCACGGTTGCTGCGTGAGTCTGTTCACCATCTTCACGATGGCCTTCATCTGCGGGCTGGACTTGTAGGCGTAGTTCCCACCGGTATAGCCCCACCAGTCCCAGCAGCCTTGGGGGTTGAACGGTGTGGTGGACTTGTTGACCTGCGGGTAGAGCACGAGAATGTTGTTGCTGTCCGCCCAGTTGTTGTAACCCGTGTCGGTGTAGAACTGGGAGCCAACCGACTCGCTCGATTGCAGGCAGCCGTGGATCGCCACGTGCACTCTGCAGTGGGCGTTGGCCGTGGTGCAACTTTGCGGCACATACAAATGCCCCGTCTCGGCCATGCCGGTGCTTGCGGGCGCGTAGGAGCGTTGATCGAAGGTCAGGATTTGCCCCGTGGGCGTATCCACACGGGGATTGAGGGTGCCGTAGATGTGCTGCAACAGCGCCCCCGCCTGATCGTAGCCCGCGTTGTCCAAGTCACATCGGCTGATGTAGGGGCTGGCATTGGCAGAACACAGATTGCCATAGGCGGGCGTGATCACCGCGTGCCCGGCGGGCACCTTGTTCACATACTTCAGGTTGTCCTGTGTGATGCCCACTTGCTGGAAGAACGAAACGGTGGCGTCCACGGCCGGCTGTTTCACGACCGAATCGTCGGTGCCGCTGAAGACATAGACGCGGCGGTTGCCCAGGTTGCTGAGCGAATCAATCAGCCGTGCGCTCGCGAAGTTCCTCGCAGCGTCGGCCATCAAGGAGGGATTGGGCGGGAAGAAGGGCACCTGGCCCATGCAGATGCCGGCGAACGCCATGTTGTTGGCGGCGCAATAGTAGGGCCCGCCGGCCACGACGCCCGAGCCGATGATCGAGCGGGAGTAGGCCACTTGCAACTGGACCGCCATGAAGGCGCCCGAAGAAAGCCCGGACACGGATGTCTGCTGCGGGTCCGCGCCGTACGCGGGAAGGCTGTCTGTGGCTGCGGCGCTCGGGCTTGCGGCAAACCAGGCAAGCGCGATGCTGACAAGGACGCGAGACGTGTACATCGTTGACCTCCTTGAGTGTTTTGGTGCTTGAGTCTGCGTGAGATCGGCACCCTGTGAGGGGCCCACCCCTGGCACAACTGCGGACATTCGTTCCAAAAAGACCAGGGAGACGGCCGCCGGCACAAACGAGTCGTTTTGGCGACGTTCTCAAGCGACGAAACGCTACCGCCCTGGATAATCCTGGCCAAACCGATCCGATGTCGTCGCACTGGCCGGACTTGCCGGAGCAGGCCCAGGCGGACGGGGGCACTGGTAAACCATTGATGAAAACAGCCAACTCAACAAATCACAGCCCATGGCGGTTGTCGGTCGCCCCGATGATGGATTGGACGGACCGCCATTGCCGGTATTTCCACCGCCTGCTCACCCGCCACACCTTGCTCTACACGGAAATGGTGACCACGGGCGCGTTGCTGCATGGCAATGTGCCCAGGCACCTTGATTTCAACGCCGAGGAACACCCGGTGGCGCTTCAATTGGGCGGCAGCGAGCCGGAGGATCTCGCCAAGTGTGCGAAGCTCGCCGCGCAATGGAACTACGATGAGGTGAACCTGAATTGCGGCTGTCCGAGTGAACGGGTTCAGCGCGGGGCGTTCGGCGCATGCCTGATGAATGAACCGGCGCTCGTCGCCGACTGCGTGAAGGCGATGCGCGATGTGGTGGACATGCCTGTGACGGTCAAGCACCGCATCGGCATCGACCGGACGGAACACTACGGCTTCGTGCGTGACTTCATCGGTACGGTGGCCGATGCGGGTTGTGAGGTGTTCATCGTGCATGCCCGCAACGCGTGGCTGAAGGGCCTGAGCCCGAAGGAGAACCGCGAGGTGCCACCGTTGCGCTATGAATTCGTCCATCAGCTCAAGCGGGAGTTTCCCCATCTGACCATTGTGCTCAACGGCGGCATGAAGACGAATGAGGAGATCGCCGCGCACCTGGCCCATGTGGACGGCGTGATGCTCGGGCGCGAGGCGTATCACAACCCGTGGCTGATGGCCGATTGGGATGCCCGCTTCTATGGCGAACCCGCCGGTGGCCGCACCCGAGAGGACGTCGAGATGCGCATGGTCGACTACATGGAACGCGTTGCCGGCACGGGCGAACCATGGCAGCGCGTGTCGCGCCATATGCTCGGGTTGTGGAACGGCCTGCCCGGGGCGCGCAAGCGTCGGCAGGTGTGGTCCGACCCGAAATACCGCGATGCCGGGCCGCGGGGCGTCGCCCAGCTCGCACGCGGTGGATCAGGCGCTGTTGATGCGAATCCAGGTGGTCTTCAGCTCGGTGTATTTGTCGAACGCATGGAGTGATTTGTCGCGGCCGTTGCCGCTTTGCTTGTATCCACCGAACGGGACGGTGATGTCGTCTTCGTCGTACTGGTTCACATGCACGGTGCCGGCGCGCAATGCCCGGGCCACGCGGTGCGCCCGGTCGATGTGGCTGGTCCACACGCTGGCCTGCAGGCCATAGTCGTTGTCGTTGGCCAGGCGGATGGCTTCCTCCTCGGTCTTGAAGCGGATCACGCTCAGAACGGGGCCGAAGATCTCTTCTCGTGCGATGCGCATGTCGTTCGAGACGTGATCGAACACCGTGGGCTCGACGAAGTACCCACCGCTGTCGGCACGTGCCTGCCGCCCTCCTGTGATCAGGCGCGCGCCTTCCGCATGCCCGGATTCGATGTAGCCGAGCACGGTGCGGAGTTGCCCGTCGTCGACGAGTGCGCCCATCTCCGTGGCCGGGTCGAGCGGGTCGTCGGGCTGGTATTTCGGAGCTTCTCGCACCACCTCTGCCGTGAAGATGTCGGCCACGTGTTCATGCACGAGCACGCGGGAAGGGGCATTGCAGGACTCGCCCTGGTTGAAGAAGATGGAGCCGGCCACGGTGCGCGCAGCACGGGGCAGGTCGTCGAAATCGGGGAACACCACGAACGCAGACTTGCCGCCGAGTTCATTGAACACTCGTTTGAGGTTGCTCCGGCCCGCGCATTCGAGCATCTTGCGGCCCACGCGGGTGGAGCCGGTGAAGCCGATGCCGTCGACGTCCATGTGCAAGGCGAGCGCCTCGCCGGCCTCGTGGCCATACCCGGGTACCACGTTGAACACGCCCTCGGGCAGCCCGGCTTCCAGAGCCAGTTCGGCCAGGCGCATGGCCGTCAGAGGTGATTTTTCGCTCGGCTTGAGCACCACGCTGTTGCCGGCGGCGAGCGCTGGCCCCAATTTCCAGGCCGACGTGATCATCGGGTAGTTCCACGGCACGATCGCACCGATCACACCCATCGGCTCGCGCGTGATCAGTGCCAGCGCCGTGTGGGGGGTGGGGGCGATTTCATCGTAGACCTTGTCGATCGCTTCGGCGTACCAGGCGATGCAGCGCGCCGTGGAGGCGACGTCGACCTTGCGGCTGTATTGCACAGGCTTGCCCATGTCCATCGTCTCGATCAATGCGAGTTCATCGCGCGCCGCGAGGATTTTCTCGGCGAAGCGCAGCAGCACGCGTTTGCGTGCCGCGGGAGGCTGGTGCGCCCAGCGGCCGCTCTCGAACGCGGTGCGCGCGGAGGCGACGGCCGCGTCCACGTCGGCCTGGCGGCAGCGGGCGACGGTGGTCAGCATGCGGCCGTTCAGTGGCGACAGGCAGTCGAATGTTTCGCCATTCCGGGCGGCGATGCGTTGACCGCCGATGAGCGCACGGCCGTCGTAAGCCTGTTGCTTTGCGCGGGCATGCCAATCGATGATGGGTGTGTCCATGACGCCTCCTGCTTGTGTGGTGTTTGACAGACCCTAAACAGACCCTAGACCCAGCCGCGCTGTGTCAGGTCGGCAAGTGTCAGGTCCAGGCAGCGGCGGATGAGGGCGGCCATTTCGTCGAGCTGGTCGATGGTCATCACCAGCGGAGGCGCGACGATCATGCGGTCGCCCACCGCCCGCATGATGAGCCCGTTGCCGAAGCAATGGCTGCGGCACATCATGCCTACTTCGAGCGAGGGATGGAAGAGGGTGTTCGTGGCCTTGTCGCGCACGAGTTGCAGTGCACCCATCATTCCGCAGGTTTGCACTTCGCCCACGAGCGGGTGATCGGCCAGTTCGGCGAAATGCCACGCGAGGTGTGGGCCCAGTTCGTTGCGCACCCGATCCACCAGGCCCTCGCGCTGGATCAGCCGAAGGTTCGCCAGCCCGACGGCGCAGGCCACGGGATGGCCGGAGTATGTGTAGCCGTGCGCGAATTCGCCGCCATGGTCGATCATCGTTCGGGCGACGCGCTCGCCCACCATCACGCCTCCGAGCGGGATGTAGCCGGAGGTGACGCCTTTGGCGAAGGTCATCAGGTCGGGCTTGAATCCGAAGGTCTCGCAACCGAACCAGCGGCCGGTTCGCCCGAAACCGCAGATCACTTCATCGGAGATGAGGAGGATGCCGTAGCGCTCGCAGATGCGCTGGATTTCGGGCCAGTAGGTGTCCGGCGGCACGATCACGCCGCCCGCACCCTGCACGGGCTCGCCGATGAAGGCCGCCACCCGATCGGCACCCACTTCGAGAATCTTGTCCTCCAACCAGCGTGCGGCGATGAGGCCGAATTCGTCGCGCGTGTGTCCTCGGCCATGCTCGAACCAGAAAGGCTGCTCCATGTGCACGATGCCCGGGATCGGCAGGCCGCCCTGGTTGTGCATGCCGCTCATTCCGCCGAGCGATGCGCCGGCCATGGTGGAGCCGTGGTATGCGTTGCGGCGGCTGATGATGACATCGCGCTTCGGTTGACCCATCAAATCCCAGTACCGGCGCACGACGCGCACAACCGTGTCGTTGCCCTCCGAGCCGGAGCAGGTGAAAAAGACATGCTTGAACTGCGAAGGCGTCACCTCGGCCAGCGATTCCGCCAGTTCGATCGCCGGTGGCGTGGTGGTCTGGAAGAACGAGTTGTAGAAGGGCAGCGTCTGCAGCTGCTGCGTGGCCGCATCGATGAGCTCCTGGCGGCCGTAGCCCACGTTCACGCACCACAGGCCGGACATCGCATCGAGGATCTTGATGCCGTCACTGTCCCAGAGGTAGATGTTCTCCCCGCGGGTGATCACGCGGGTTCCTTTCTCGGCGAGCGATTTGAAATCCGTGAACGGGTGCAAATGATGCGCGGCGTCGGCGGCCTGCCATTGGCGAGTGGTACGGGTCATGACAGCTCCTGGCTCAGACGTGCAGCAGCAGGTGTTCGCGTTCCCACGGCGAGATGACCTGCATGAACTCGTTGTGTTCGATCTCCTTGACCTCGGAGTAGACGGTGATGAAATCCTTGCCGAGCACGTGATGCAGGTCGCTTTCATCGGCCAGCCAGCCGAGCGCTTCGCTGAGTGATCGCGGCAGCTGGTACTCCGAGAGGTAGGCGTCGCCGTTGCATTCGGCCGAAGGTTCGATCTGGTTCTTGATGCCCAGGTAACCGCAGGCCAGCGTGGCTGCCAGTGCAACGTAGGGGTTGGCGTCCGCCCCGATCACGCGGTTCTCGATGCGGCGTGCCGAGGGCGTGGCCACCGGGGAGCGAATGCCTACCGTGCGGTTGTCCGTGCCCCATTGGATGTTGATGGGGGCCGCGGTGGATCGCGCGAGTCGGCGGTATGAATTGACGTACGGCGCGAAGAGCGCCATCGCCGCCGGCGTGTATTTCTGAAGCCCGCCGATGTACCAATAGAAAGCCTTCGAGGGGGAACCATCTTCGTTGCTGAAGAGATTGCGGCCGGTGGCGGTGTCGACCACGCTCTGGTGCACATGCATCGCGCTGCCCGGCTCGTGTGCCATGGGCTTGGCCATGAACGTGGCATACATCTCGTGGCGAAGCGCGGCCTCGCGAATCGTGCGCTTGAAGAAGAACACCTCGTCGGCCAGGCCCAGCGGATGATCGTGGAAGAAATTGATCTCCATCTGGCCTGCACCCACCTCATGGATCAGGGTGTCGACGTTGAGCTCCATCTTCTGGCAGTAGTCGTAGATGTCCTCGAAGAGCGGGTCGAACTCATTGACCGCATCGATCGAATAGGCCTGCCGTGACGTTTCGGACCTGCCGCTGCGGCCGCGAGGTGGGCGCAGCGGCTGGTTCGGGTCGGTGCTGCGTTCGATCAGGTAGAACTCCAGTTCGGGGGCGACGACAGGCGCCCAGCCTTCGGCCGCAAACAGATCACACACATGGCGCAGTACCGAACGGGGTGCGTACGGAATGATGGTGCCGTGCCGGTCGAAGCAGTCGTGGATCACCTGTGCCGTGGGATCGGCAGCCCAGGGCACGATGCGGACCGTGCTCGGATCGGGCCGCAGGTGCATGTCGCGGTCGGTCGGCTGTATCACGTCGTAGTAGGGTCCTTCGGATGGAAACTCGCCGGTCACTCCGATGGCCACGATGCCTTCCGGAAGCCGCATGCCCCGGTCTTCGGTGAATTTTTCACGCGGCAGGATCTTGCCGCGCGCGACCCCGGTGAGGTCGGGGACGAGGCATTCGATCTCAGTCACATGGCGATCGTTGAGCCATTGTTCGAGGTCGCTGAAGGAGAAGCTGCTGTCATGAGCCACCATGGTTCACCCCTGTTGTCGTACGTGGACCGGGAGGACGCCCCGGCATGCGGCGAGCGGAAACGGAGGAAGAACCTATCGATCAGGGGCAGGCTGGCGACGCCGGTCATGGTAGGCCTGGCACGCCGCGCCGAAGGCCTTGAACAGCTTGGTCGAGATGGGATTGCTTGAGGCCTGCCACTCCGGGTGCCACTGCACGCAGAGGTTGAAGGTGCTCCCCGGCAGAGAGAACGCCTCGATGAGCCCATCGGGAGCACGCGCCTCCACCCGAAGGCCCGGTGCGAGGCGATTGACGCCTTGGCCGTGCACGGAATTGACTCGGAACACCCGCTCCTGCAGGATGGCCTCCAGCGTGCCGCCAGGCATCACTTCGACTTCGTGCGCGAAGTCATATTGAACTTCGGCAGGGGCGTCATCGTCGGGCCCGCGGTGGTCGTGCTGGCCGGGGACTTCCTGCACGGCCTGATGGAGGCTGCCCCCCAGGGCAACATTCGCTTCCTGGAATCCGCGGCAGATGGCGAAGAGCGGGATGCCGCGGGACAGGGCGCGGGGGATCATCGGAAGTGTCCAACCATCGCGCACCGGATCGAGCGGGAGGCTCTCGTCGTGCACCGCTTCGCCGAAGTGGCTCGGATGCACGTTGGAGGGCGAGCCGGTGAGCAAGATGCCGTCGGCCATGTCGAGCAGCGCGTCGATTTCATCGACGGGCACCATCGGTACCACGAGCGCGATACCACCCGCGAGACGCGCGGCATCGACATACTTCTGGCCCGCCACGAAAAACGGGTGGTAACCCAGCATGCGGCTGCATGCTGGAATGAGCACAAGGGGTTTGCGTTTCGTCGTGAGGGCGGTGTGGTTGGGAAGAGCGGCTTTCATTGGGCTTGCTGCACTGCGGTTATTGGCCGCGGTACGTTGGGCTTGCTGTTCACGCCTTGATGGCACGAGTGTGTGCCCATGCCGGCGCATAAGTCAAATCACGCTGAGGATCGAATCGCCTCCGTCAGGGTCTTGAAGAGCTGGTCGATGTGGCCCGGTTCGATGATCAACGGCGGGGAAAGGGCGATCGTGTCGCCGGTGGTGCGTATCAGCAGACCTCGTTCCCAGCAGTCGAGGAGCACCTTGAAGCCGCGCGCGCCGGGTTGCCCTTCGATCGGCGCGAGTTCAATGCCGGCCACGAGTCCCATGGTTCGGACATCGATGACGTTCGGCAGGCCGCGCATGTGGTGCGCGGCTGCGCCGAAAGCCTCGGCCATCGCGGCGCCGCGCGTCAGCAGGCCTTCTTCGGCATAAGTGTCGAGCGTGGCGATCGCCGCCGCGCAGGCGAGTGGATGGCCCGAGTAGGTGTACCCGTGGAAGAACTCGATCATGTGCTCGGGGCCGGTCATGAAGGTGTCGTACACCTGCTGCCTGGCGAGCACGGCACCCATGGGGACGCAACCGTTGGTCAGGCCCTTGGCAAGGGTCATCAGATCGGGCGTGACACCGAAACGGGTGGCGGCAAAAGGGGCTCCCAGCCGGCCGAACCCGGTGATGACCTCGTCGAAGATCAGCAGGATGCCGTGCTTGTCGCAGATGGCACGCAGCCGCTCCAGGTACCCCTTGGGCGGCAGCAGCACGCCGGTAGACCCGGCGACCGGCTCCACGATGACCGCCGCGATCGTCGAAGCGTCGTGAAGTGCCACCAGACGCTCGAGGTCGTCGGCCAATTCGGCGCCGTGTTCAGGTTGCTCGTGAGAGAAGAGGTTGCGCGGATCATGCGTATGGCGCAGATGATCGACACCGCCCAGCAGCGTGCCGAACATCTTGCGGTTGGCCACGATGCCCCCCACGGAGATGCCACCGAAGTTGACACCGTGGTACCCGCGTTCACGGCCGATCAGCCGGGTGCGGGATCCTTCGCCGCGAATGCGGTGGTAGGCGATCGCCATCTTGAGCGCGGTGTCCACGGCCTCGGACCCGGAATTCGTGAAGAAGGCCTTGTTGAGGCCGGGCGGCGCGATGCCGGTCAGGCGTTCGGCAAGTTCGAACGACTTCGGATGGGCCATGTTGAAGGGCGGCGCGTAATCCAGCTCGCTGGCTTGCGCGCGGATGGCTTCCACGATGCGGGGCCGGGCGTGGCCCGCGTTGACGCACCACAGGCCGGCGGCACCATCGAGCACCTCCCGGCCTTCCGGCGTCCAGAACCACATGCCTTCTGCCCGTGAAACGAGGCGGGGCGCCTGTTTGAAGTGGCGGTTCGCGGTGAATGGCATCCAGTGCGCATCGAGCGCGGCCTGGGTCAACGGAACGGCGGGGCCGGTGCGGGCGGTCATGTGAACTCCCTGGTCAGTGGCGATGCCAGTCTAGGCCCTCCGGGCGTTTTCGTGTACGGGATGGCGCGGGCCCACGTCATTCCGCATTCAGAAAAGCGTCTTTCATTACATGAAAAGATGGCTTGCTGCGGCGCCGCAAATTCTGGGCTGCCAGATGAATCGCGTTTCGCATTCAGGGATGGCCTGTGCAAGTCGTTGATTTTATTGGGGGTGTGCTCATGTCTTGTATAAGACATAAGTATTCCCGCGGCGCGACTTCTTCTCTATGCTTGTGCTCAAAGGAATGCTCCTTTTCAACTGTGTCTGACCTTGGAGACTCACATGACGCAACTCACCCGCGAACAGCAAATCGCCGCCCTTGAAAAAGACTGGGCAGAGAACCCTCGTTGGAAGGGCATCCAGCGTGGCTACTCCGCAGCCGATGTGGTCCGCCTGCGGGGATCTCTGCAGGTCGAGCACACCTATGCCAAGCGTGGCGCTGAAAAGCTGTGGAACCTGATCAACACCGAGCCCTTCATCAATTCGCTTGGCGCGCTGTCCGGCAACCAGGCGATGCAGCAGGTCAAGGCCGGCCTGAAGGCGATCTACCTGTCGGGTTGGCAAGTTGCTGCCGATGCCAACAGCAATGGAGAGATGTACCCCGACCAATCGCTGTATGCGGTCGATTCGGTGCCCAAGGTCGTCAAGCGCATCAACGCGACATTCGCCCGAGCCGACCAGATCCAATGGTCCGAAGGCAAAAATGACATCGACTACTTTGCCCCGATCGTCGCGGACGCCGAAGCAGGGTTTGGCGGCGTGCTCAACGCCTTCGAACTGATGAAAGCGATGATCGATGCGGGCGCCTCGGGCGTTCACTTCGAAGACCAGCTCGCCTCGGCCAAGAAGTGTGGCCACATGGGCGGCAAGGTGCTCGTTCCCACGCGCGAGGCTGTTGCCAAGCTCGTCGCGGCCCGTCTGGCGGCCGACGTGTCGGGCGTGCCGACCGTGTTGCTCGCCCGCACTGATGCCGAAGCGGGCGATCTGGTGACGAGCGACGTGGACGACAACGACAAGCCGTTCCTGACGGGCGAGCGCACGGTGGAAGGATTCTTCCGCACCCGCAATGGGCTGGAGCAGGCCATCAGCCGCGGGCTGGCCTATGCGCCGTACGCCGACTTGATCTGGTGCGAAACCGGGAAACCCGACCTGGCCTTCGCGAAGGCGTTCGCGGATGCGATCCGGCGCAAGTACCCGGGCAAGCTGCTGGCGTACAACTGCTCGCCGTCGTTCAACTGGAAGAAGAACCTCGACGATGCGACGATTGCCAAGTTCCAGCGTGAGCTTGGGGCGTTGGGCTACAAGTATCAGTTCATCACGCTGGCCGGTTTCCACAGCCTGAACTATTCGATGTTCGACCTGGCGTACGGTTACGCCCGGAACAACATGACGGCCTTTGTCGAACTGCAGGAGAAGGAGTTCGCCGCGGCCGAGAAGGGCTTCACGGCCGTCAAGCACCAGCGGGAGGTGGGGACCGGTTATTTCGACGCGATCACCACGACGATCGAACGGGATGCCTCCACCGCGGCGCTCAAGGGTTCGACGGAGGACGAACAGTTCTTCGACGGCAAGCACTGAACCCTGTTGTCGGACCGCGCGATGGACATGCTGCGCGGCTCACCGATGGAAGCCCGGGGCGCATGCCTCCGGGCTTTTTTTGTTCGAAGGTTGGGCGTGTCGAGCGGCGAGGTGAACAGTCAGTATGCTCCGGTCTGCGATCGCGACGGTTCGATCTTCGATGGATTCCCTGTGACTTTGCCTACCCTGAGCCCCGCCATGCGGGGCCTGCTCGAGCGCATCCGGCGCGCGGGCCAGCCGCCTTTCCACACCTTGTCCGCACCGGAGGCGCGCGCGCTGTATGCCCGCAGTGCCGAGGTGCTGGATTTGCCGCGCGCGCCCATGGCGCGCGTTGAAAATTTCACGATTGCCGCTGCGGATGGAGCGCTGCTGCCGGCGCGCCTCTACGCACCGTCGGCCGAACGGCTGCCGGTGATGCTGTACTTGCACGGCGGCGGCTTCACGGTCGGCAGCATCGAGACGCACGAAAGTCTGTGCCGCCAGCTGGCATTGCGCAGCGGGGCGGCCGTGGTTTCGCTGGACTACCGTCTCGCACCGGATCATCGCTTTCCCGTTGCGGTGGAGGACTCCTGGGCGGCCTTGCGCTGGTTGCACGACACGGGCGCTGCGTTGCTCGGCCTCGACGCGCGGCGCCTCGCCGTTGGCGGCGACAGCGCGGGCGCGACGCTGGCGGCCGTGGCGGCGCTCTGGGCGCGCGACGAGGGGATCGACTTGCAGCTGCAATTGCTCATCATGCCTGGAACGGCCGATGCGGCGTCGATGCCTTCTCGCGCAGCATTTGCCGAAGGTTTTCTGCTCGACGCCCGCCTGATCGACTGGTTCTTCGATCAGTACATCGCGGTTTCCGAACGCGCCGACTGGCGCTTTGCTCCGCTGAATGCCGACGATGTGGAGGGCGTCGCGCCCGCTTGTGTCGTGCTTGCCGAATGCGACCCGCTGGTGGACGAGGGCCTGGCTTATGCCGATCGCCTGCGCTTCGCGGGTGTGCCGGTCGAGATCGACATCCAGCGTGGCATGACACACGACTTCATCAAGATGGGCCGTGCACTGCGCGAGGCCCAGGCGGCGCAGGCGTTTGCCGCCCGCGCCCTGACCAACGCATTCGAGAAGCCATGAAAAGAAGCGAATTCCGATTCACTGAGCGCCTGCGCG
The DNA here is from genome assembly GCA_966212105.1 of uncultured Rhizobacter sp. GTDB lineage: Bacteria > Pseudomonadota > Gammaproteobacteria > Burkholderiales > Burkholderiaceae_C > Rhizobacter. The sequence goes on along the minus strand of CBIHPH010000043.1, from coordinate 2,182 downwards.
TGCGCTGGGCCGAAGTCGACATGCAGAAGGTTGTCTTCAACGGCCATTACCTGATGTACATCGACACGGCGACGTCGGGTTACTGGCGTGCCATGGCAGCGCCCTATGAGGACACGCTTCGATACCTCGGGGGCGATCTGTTCGTTCGGAAATCCACCCTTGAATACCATGCACCGGCGCGTCACGACGACGTGCTGGACATCGGCATCCGTTGCGGGCGCATCGGCAATTCGTCGATCGTGTTCAACGGCGTGGTGTTCCGCCAGGATGAGGCGCTTGTGAGCGCCGAGATGGTCTATGTGTTCGCCGACGTGGCCGAGCGCGCACCCAAGCCGGTGCCGCAGGAGTTGCGCGAGCTGTTGCAGAACTTCGAGGCCGGACGGCCGATGACCACGGTGCGGGTGGGCTCCTGGACGGAACTGGGGGCAGACGCGCATCGCATCCGCAGCAAGGTGTTCATCGAAGAGCAGGGCATTCCCGCGGAGATGGAATTTGACGATGCGGATCAGGCTTGCATCCATGCGGTGGCCTACAACCACTTCGGCGCGCCATTGGCCACGGGACGCCTCCTCGAGCATGTGCCAGGCGTTGCAAAGATCGGCCGGATGGCCGTCAGCCAGTCGATGCGGGGCAGCCGGGTCGGCAAGGCCGTGCTCGATGCGCTGATGAAGGCCGCCCGTGAGCGGGGCTACCGTGAAGCGGTGCTGCATGCACAGGTGTCGGCGTTGCCGTTCTACACGCGTTCCGGCTTTGTGTCCCGCGGATCGGTGTTCGACGAGGTGGGCATTCCGCACATCGAGATGGTGTGCGCGCTGTGAGCGCCCGCGCGAAGTCTCAGGCCGTTGCGCGCTTGCGCCGTGTCGGCGTGGCGGGCTTGAGCAGCGTGCGGACGCGGCGACGCATCGGTTGGGCGGTCTCGTGCGGTTCGGTGCTTTCCGTGACAACCTCCTGTGCGCTCGCATGCAGGGGGGGCTCATCCGTGTAGCGCGGAGGCCAGTCCTTCAGCAGCGAACGGCGCAGCAAGGCCATGCCGCCGGTGGGGCTGAATGTGCGTTCCAGCACATGGGTCACCAGCCGCTTGTTGATGCGCTCGGTGATGATGAGCGTTGAGCAACGGGTGCCATATGCCTGGTCCGGCGTTCGGATGAAGACGGACGACAGCGCCTTTTCCCATTCGGTGGAGACGCCGGTGTTCGGCAGTTCGTCGTCGGCTGCCGGTGTGCGGTCGCCCAGGGCCTCGAACAGCCGGGTCGCGAGGGCGTCGACGGTTTCGCTGGCGTCGATGGCGCCGCGCATCGCTTCTTTCAAGAACTGCACCTTGGGCCACGGGCTGTCGAGCGCGCCGTTCGAGACGCCATACAAACCGCGCTCCAGACGGACCGGGTGCGGACTCTTGTTGGTGGCATAGAAGCAGGCGCCATGCTGGAAATCGGCGGCGATGAGATTGAAGCCGTTGTAGCCGCTCAATGCGGTGCGCATCCAGAACCGATCCGCATTGACGTCGCCCGCGAGCCAGCGCTGCACAATTTCGCCGCGCGATGGGGCACCAGGGTCTTGAGACGCCGATGGGGCGCGAACGTTGGTCAACATGGCCATGCGGCCTTTTGCGGTGAGCCCGAGCCAGGTGCCGCCGGCTTGGAGATCACGGCCGCCGAGGATGTCGGGCAGTCCGGGGCCGGGTGACCACCAGGCCAGGCGGGCGGTCGGCCGGTTGAAGAATTCGTCCCGGTTGGCCGCCACGACGAGCGGGAAGCGGCGCGACTGGTCGATGGCGAGGGTCAGCAGACACATGGCTGGAACACTTCCACGTGGCGCTCGGTGCAACCGAGCCGCACGGACATGTCTGCCGACAATTGCGCGATCGCCTGTTCAAGCGCCTTGTGAGCTTCCTCGGGGTGCCCGGGTAACGCGTAGGTTTCCATCCAGGTGTGCCATCCATCAGCCGGTTCGGGCCGGCGCAACAGCCGCGCCTGCAAGGCCGGGAACCGGTTCTGCAGATCTCGCTGAAACGCCATGACTTCGGATTGCAGCGCGGTTGCGTCTGCCGTCCTGGCACGATAGTAGATGAACATTTCTCGCTCGATGGTCATGGTGATGGGTGGGGGGTGTGAACTTGTTGCTGATTGAGCCCCCCAGTCGGCTGGCGCCTCCTGCCCCCGAGGGGCGACCCCGGGTCGGCCGG
>CBIHPH010000042.1:0-34119 GCA_966212105.1 uncultured Rhizobacter sp. | reverse complement strand
CGCCGCCGCCGCCGCCGCCGCCGCCGCATGCAACCAGTGTCAGACACATCAACGCCTCGACAACGGCGAGCTTGGGGGATTTGTTCTTCGTATTCATCTTCAATGCGATCTCCGTCGATTCTTCGAGCAGCAGCCTCCTTGCACGGGCAGTGCATGCACTGGCGTCATCCAGGTGGCCCGCAATCGCCCTCTCTCGCGGCGGGACCAGACGCTCCCAAGGAAGCGACGCACGACGTGCTGGCCGCAGGGTAATCCGGTCATTTCCAGTCACGTAACCGGGGCATCGACGGCACGCTCTCTGGCGGGGGGCGCAATCAACTTGTGCGCTCTTTTTCCGGGCCGCGAGAGATCGAAAAGTGCGCCCGAGTGGGCATTTTTTTGCAGCTTTCCTGGGGCAACCGGTCTTCCCCCTGCTTTGACAGTGCGCCAACGCCGATGCACATTTGTTTCATATTGAAACAATCTCCTGCCCGCGCTATGCCCATCGGCGCAGCCGGTAGTAAAGCAGCCCCACCTCTTCGTGCAGCACTTCCGCGAAAAGAGCGGGCGCGGCGGCGTTGGGGAACCATGCCGCCCAATTGATCTGGGTGAACTGGCGGTAGTCGCACGGATACGGCTGCAGTCGCAGACCCAGGTGCTCAGAGACGGCCATGGCCCGCGGCATGTGCATGGCACTCGTCACCAACCAGGCGGGGCCCTCGTGAACTCGCGCGACGGGCACCAGAAGCTGCAGGTCTTCGTACGTTCGGCTGGAGCCTTCGTAGATGTCGATCGCCTCCTCCGGCACTCCCCAGCTTTGCGCCTGCGTGCTCATGGTGCGTGCCAGGGACTGCCCGGGCGTGTCCATTCCGCCAACCACCGCCAGACGCCCGCCTGTATGCCGCCACAGCGCGACGCCGGCAGCCAGGCGTGCCATGCCCGGCGCATCGAGCCTTGCGGCGAGCGAACCGCCACGGTTCGATACTTCGCCGCTCGCAAGCACCACGATCAGCGTCCGCGCATCCCGAACCGGTGAGGCCTGGGTGCGGGGTTCGCCCTCGAGATGCGTCAGCCAGCTGTTGGCAATGCCCGGTGTGGAGAAGATCCATGTCCAGGCTACCAGGGCGCCCAATGCGATCCGCACACCGCGGGATTGCGGACGGCGGCGTGACGCCATCACGCTTGCGACGAGCAGGAGCACCAACAGATGCACCGTTCCAGGCAACAGCGCATCAATCCACGAACTGAAAATCATCGGTGAGGAGAACCTATCGTCAACGCAGCAGGTTAGGCGGCAACAAGATCATGTATGTGTCGACGTCGGTTTCGCTTCGGGTGCCCCAGTTCGAATTGAACAGCACCCGGGTGAAGTCCGCGTTCACGGTCGCGAGCGGCGCAGTGAAGTACTTGTTGTAGGTGACCTGGTGACGTGCCAGGTTGATCACCCGCGGGCGCGCCTTCAGTTCAACGGCCATGACCTTGCCGTGCAACCATTGCGGTGCCGCCGCCCCGGCTTCGGCATAGGTGGACACCACGACCCAGCCTGGTCTCTTGTACGCCCGGCCGGACACATGGAGCCCCGTGGTGGTCTTGCGCACGTAGGTGTCGAACAGGACGGTGCGCTCGCCGGTGCGCAGGTTGACCATGAACAGTGGGCCGCCCGACACGTCATAGTCGATCGCGACGTAAGCGTCGTCTCCCTCTGCCGTGAGCGCAAGGTCGGAATGGTTGCCCTGCTTCTGCAGTTTGATGGGATTCTTGAAGTCGCGTGTGAAGGCGACCGGGCCGTCGTTCCAGGACACGACGACGTAATTGCCGGACAGGCTCATGCTGATGTGGTCCGGCCGGGCCTTGCCGTGCGACGCGAGGTCATATGCAGCAATGATGTGGTTTTCCTGCAGGTCGAACGTGAACAGGCCCAGGCCCTGCCAGTCGCCGCTGTCGACCTGAAACGCCCAGTAGCGGCCGTCGCGCGAGGGGGCTCCCTCTGAGCGGGTGGACACAGCGTTGGCCGAAGGCCAGTGTGCTTTGACCCGGGAAGCGAAGTCGGCGGCTTCGCGTGATTCGCCGGTCCGCACGTCCAGAACAAAGAGCTTCATGCCAACGCCGCTCGTGGGCAGGTAGTAAAGCAAGTTCGGGTCGGTGGGATGCCATTGGGGTTCGGCGTCGCCTGCCAAGCCGCGAAGCCGTGTGATATAGGCCAGCGTTCTCGCATCGTAGAGATGCCAGTAGCCGTCCAGCGCGGAAACCACGAGGCGTGAGCTGTCGGCATTGAATGCCTGCCGCCGGGAATAGTCGTTGCGTGCCAGCCCTTTCGGCGGTTCGGTGTCGTGCGCGGTGACCCGGACGACACAGGTGCGATAGTCCGCGTCCTGGAACGGCTCTCCCTTGGCAGGACGACGCGAGGGTACCCCGGTGGGCAGGTGCTGGCCGCTGACCGCCTGCCAACCGGAAGGGTAGAACGGTGCGCAACGTTCGTCGATCAATGCGGGCGGTTTGGTCTCCGCGAAGGCAAGGGGCGCCATGGCAAACAACAGGCAGGCAGCCCACCACTGCAGGAAGCCGCGCATGCGACTCGATGAGGATTGAAGGTTTGTCATTCGATGTTCTCCCTTTGGCCCACGGAAAACCACGCCCGTTTGAGGCGGCGCCACGCCGATCCATTGAGCAGCCAGCGCACGCGCGGCACGAGCCTGAACTGCATGAACAAGACGGCGCGAAAGAACGCCGCGTACCCGGGCAGACGCCATACCGCCGGCGCGAGTCGCCATGACATCGGCGTGCGTGCGCCAGCACGCGCATGGGGGCGCCCGTCCTCACCGATGGTGACCGGGGTCACACGCACGCCCGCGACGCGCTTGTTCCGGATGTCCACCGACATGATGGCGCCGCGGCGATGGCGCGGCTGCGGCTCGAAGTGATAGTCATGTGCGACCCCGCTCCACATCACGCGCTGGCGCAAGCTGCCGATGGTGACACCGCCCAGTCCATAGGCAATCACGCCATGGCGGTATGGCTCGACACCCTGGAACACATGCGCATGATGGCCGGCGACGATGTCAGCTCCGGCATCGACCAGCGCGCGCGCGAACTTCAATTGATCGGGGCTCGGCCAGGCGACGTGCTCTTCGCCCCAATGCAGGGACACTACCAGCAGGTCGCACCCGCGCCTGGCAGCGGCCACGCGCTCCAGGATGTCGGTTCGCTGGCGCAGCGCCACGCCGAAGCCGCCCGTGCCCGTGGCTGCCGGGTTTGTCGATGCGCAGGTGAATCCGAGGAAGCCCACCGTCAGGCCGTCGACGACCCGCGAAACGGGTGCCAGGGCCTCGTCGTCGCTCAGGCCGGCACCGAACACGGTGAATCCGGCCCGATCCAGGGCGCCTCGGCTGGCTTCGAAGGCGGCTGGGCCGTAGTCGAAGACATGGTTGTTGGACAGCGAAAGGACGTCAATGCCTGCCGCCCGCAGGGCGGGCAGGTAGGCCGGTGCCACGGACATCCTGATCTTGTCAGGCACGAGCCCGGAGGGCTCCTCCGCCATCACCACCCCTTCGAAGTTGCCGAAGACCAGGCCGCAGTTTTGCAGCGCGCCGGCCAGCCCTTCGAACATTCGACGCTGTGCTGCGTCGGGAACATCGCGGTAGCTCCCTGACAGGAAAATATCGCCGACGAAGGCCAGCGTCGTGGTGTGCGTCATGCCATCATCGGGCGGCGCACGGTTTTTGCTGCCGCCCTTGCCTCCGCTGCCTCGTCCTCGATGATGCAGCGCATGCGGCTGACGAGGGCCGTCAGCACCCACATGTTGCCCATCATGTCCCCGAAATTGAAGGCGCTGCCAAAGGTGTTGGCAATCACCATGGACAGCATGGCGCCGCGGTGCCCGATGGCAAGGGCTTTCTCGCGAGGCGTTTTCGCCACCTTGGCGAGCTTGCTGCCTTCCCGGTACATCATGAACACCATGAGCAGGAACGCGAACTCGCCAAGCGGGCCCATCTCGGCCAGCACCAGCACGTAGTAGTTGTGTGCATCCAGATTGCTGATCGGGCTGTACTGGCCGATGTAGTGCTTGAATCGCTCGAAGCCCACGCCCATCGGATGGTCCCCCCACATCTTCATGGCGCCCTCCCAGAGGATGAATCGGCTTTCGGTCGATTCGTCCATGGATTGTTCCTCGCCTTCCTTGTTGACCCGGGGCGGCTGCAGTTTCTCTTCGGGGTTGCCCATGATGCGCTCGACCGCGGAATCCGGTGCCCATACTGGAAAGGTTCCCACCACGCCGAGGATGATGATGAGCAGTGCCTTGCTCGCACTGGCGCCCATCAACATCGTGGCCGCGGCAAGGGCGTAGTACGACTTGCGCGAGTAGGTGTAGAAGAGACCCATCACCGTGATGAGGAAACCGCCGAGCAGCCCGAGCTTCAACAGCTTGTTCCGCTGGAACACCAGTTCGGCGAATATCACCGAGGCGAACTGTGCGTAGAAGACGCCGGCCATGTTGGCGTTGTGCCAGGTTTCGCCGAATGGTCCCGACACGCGCGCGTTGGTGCTGTAGCCTGTGGCGCCAATGGACATGTACTGGCGCACTGCCTGCAATCCCGCAACCGCCGTCACCACGATGATGGCCCAGTACACCTGATCGACCATCTTCCGGTTGCGCATTGCGTGGAAGAACACCACGTACAAGCCCATGTAGAAAATGTGATTCTTGAAGAAGATGACTTCATCGATCGACGCGGGCTTTTCGCTCAGCAGCATCGCGTTCATCAGCGCGATGAACGAGGCGAACCAGAAGAAGAAGATGTATTTGCTGATGGGCGCCGCCCGAGGGGGGCCCGTGAAATGCGGTCGTGCGGAATAGTAGGCCCACACGATGACGAGGAAGAAGATGTTGAGCAGGTTCAAGCCAGGCAATGGCGTGAACGTGAAGCGGCGCATGTTGGGCATGAACAGCACCAGCAGCACCAGGCAGTAGCCCAGGAACTTGAATGGCTGCTCGGCGTCCGCAGGAGACGCTGCACGAGCCGTGACGGCTGCCTTGCGCATGTCAGTCGAGCGCCTTGATCATGCGTGCCGGGTTGCCGCCCACGAGGGTCATGGGGGCCACGTCGCGGGTGACGACGCTGCCCGCCGCCACGATGGCACCGCGGCCGATCGTCACGCCCTTGAGCACCATCGCGTTGGCACCGATCCACACGTTGTCCTCAATGACAATGGGTTCGCTGACGGGATTGGCCATGGCACGGTCTGCCAGCGAAACGCCATGACCGTCGCTGTCCAGCAGGGAGACGTTGGCCGCGATCAGGCAGTTGCGTCCGATGCGGATGAGCCGCGTGGCATGGATCGAAACGCCATTGAGCCGGGTCTCGTCGCCCACCTCGATGAGGGCATCGGGCGATGCATCCACCATGAGGCGCGTGGGGTGGTACATCGCCGTGTGGTAGCCGCCGTCGTGCGATCGGAGGGTCACGCCCCGGCCGAGAACGATTCGCCCACTGGTGCGCTCGATGCGTGGCCGCCCGAACAGCACGAGGCCCGGACCAAATTCAACTCCCTGCCGGCGCACCCATGCAACATCCAACCGATGCATGACCTTGTTGCGCCATGCACCTCGCCAACGCGCCGGTGAAAACACACTGCTCAATCGCACAACCGCTCCTACACCTTCGAGATCGTGAAACGGAACTTGCCCGAGGCCGTGGACGGAATGCTGTCGACGTAGTCGATCTGCAGTTGCATGGCATCGCCAAACACCTTGCGCAACTCGTCGCGCAAAAAGGTCTCGGTCCTGTCTTGCCAGTGACCCATGTTGCGAACGATCTTGAGATGGAACTGCGACAGCGTTTCCTGCACCAGCTGGAACCGTGCAACGCCTTCCAGCCCGTAGAACAGGTGGGTGAAGTATTCGCCGTGGATCTTGCGGCCCTCGGCATTGGTGAAAAAGTCGCTCGAACGTCCGAAAAGCCGGGTGATGCGCGCTCCGGGACGACCGCAACGGCAGGGTGCAGCGTCGATCTGCCCTACATCGCCGATGCGATAGCGGATCAGCGGCATGCCGAAATTGTTGAGGTTCGTCACGAGGAATTCGCCGTGGCCGTCGGAGCCCTGCGTGGTCTCGACCACCATGTCGAGTTCGTTCACATGCAGCCCGGCATGTACTTCGCACTCGGCACCGATCGCGCCCACCTCTCGGCTTCCGTAGCGGTCGAACACCGGCACCTGAAACGCCTCTTCGATGGTTGCACGCATCGCGGGCGTGAGCGTCTCTGCCGACGTGACGATGGATTTCAGCGGGTATGCGGGCTGCAGCTTCTGTTCGAGAAGGTACTGCGCGAAGAGATGCACCGACCCGGCATAACACACCATCACTTCCGGTCGGAACGCCGTCAATTGGGCGTGGTATTGCGCCATGCGCGCGGGCGACATGTCGAACGAGTCGTACAAGCGGGTGTTGGTGAGCACGCTTTTGAGGTGGGCCTTCCAGCCCTCCTTCGCGCGGTCGTTGTCACTTGGGGCGCCCCACAGGTAGGCTTTGCGCGCGCCTTTGCGCCAACCAGCCATTCCATCGAAGAACTGGCCGCCGCTGACCTGGTGGATGAGCCAGTTGCGATCCTGGTAGAAGTTCACCGTCAGGCCCGTGGAACCACCCGTGGAATTGAGGCTCAGGTCCGCCACCGCATGGCGCTTGGACACCATGCGGTCCCGGTGGGCGATCAGATCTGTCTTGGACAACGGCGGCAACACTTGCAGGTCGGCCACGGAGCGGACCCGGTCAGGATCAAGGCCAGCCGTTCGGAACAAATCGGTGTAGTACGGACTGTGAGCCTGCGCATGTTTCAGGAGCTTGACGAGCTTTTGCAGTTGTCGCGACCGCATGTCTTCAAGCGAGGCGAACTCGGTCTCCTTCCGTTGCGCGAGCACGCCGGCAACGTCCCGGTTGAAACCGCCCTTGCTCCCCACCATCGACCAACCCACGTGGCGGCTGAACCAGACTGGCAATCCACTCTCAAACATGGCGCTGCCTCATCGTTTCCTCTGCAGATATTTTTGCAATTTGCCAGTGACGAACCGCGTTTCGGTCATGCCGGCCATCGCTGCCAAAACGATGAACAGGACACAGCCCAAGGCGCTGAACGCCGCGGTGGCAGCCGCATAGCTCCAGCGGGTGCCGGTGATGGCGTGCAGGTCGACCCACCGCAACAGCGCATACATCATGCCGTAGGTCACGAGCCCGAGCCCCACGGTCTTGAGCATGGGCGCCAGGGCCCGCGTGACCACCTGGCCATCGATCAGGTCCATCATCAGCGCATAGCTGATGAACACCGAAATGATCAGTGACAGGCTGCTGCCCATGGCAATGCCGGCCAGGCCGAACCAATGCATCAGCGCATAGGAAAACAGCGCATTCATTGCCAGCTGGATGAAGCCGATCTTGACCTGCGCCCAGGGCCTGCCCAGGGCGTGCAGCACCTGGAAGTTGAAATAGGTCAGGCCACGGCCCACGATTCCGACCGCGAGGCACGACAACACGACGGCGGTGCTGTGCACTGCGCTGTCCGAGAACTTGCCGTAGCCGAACAGCACGCGAATCACATGTTCGTCGAGCACCATCAGCAGCACGGTCATGGGCGTCAGCACGAACACGAGCAGCCGGGCCGCCAGCACATGGGCATCGACGACGGCTTCGCGGTTGCCTTGAGAGTACTTCGCGATGGTGGGGAAGAACGTTGCCTGCACCGAGCCGGCGAAGATCTCGATGGGCAGCATCGCGACCATCGCGGCGTACTGGAACACCGACACGCTGCCTTTGTCGAGGTATGACAACAGCACTTGCGAGATGATGCCCATCGCGATGCCGCTGACCGCCCCGATGAGCACCGGCGCGACGCCACCAAGGTATTCCCTGAACAGGGGCAACTGGAACGCGAAGCTCGGCCGGATGTGGCGGAGGAGTTCGTGTCGGCACGACCAGGCCATCACGGCAAACTGCACCGCAAAGCCGAGGACCGTCCCCACCGCGAGGGCGGTCACCCCCCATCCATGTGCGAACAGGTAGATGGCCACGATCACCGTGACGTTCGTGGTGAGGCTCTCGAGGGATGATGCGACAAAGCGCTGCTTGCAGTGTGCGATGGCCGTGAGCATGGAGATCGCCACCACGAACAGAAGGCTGAAGACAGTGATGCGCAGCAGGTTGGCCGCCGTGGCGGCCACTTCAGGGGACAGGCCTGGCGCCATCCAGCCGATGAGCCACTGCGGTTCGATGTACAGCACGACGCTCATCGCAACCGACATCAGCACGGCGGCGGTGAACAGCACGTTCGCAGCCCGCCAGAGTTCGGTTTCATCACCGTCTTGCACGCGGCGCATGAAAAACGGCACGAAGGACGTGACAAAGGCGCTGCGGAGGAAGACCGGCAGGATGTTGGGGATCACGAACGCAACCCAGAACGCATCCAGGTTGCCCGACACCCCGAAGATCGATGCGATGGCCACGGTCTTGAAGACGGCCATGGCCTTGCCGCCCAGAGAAGCCAGCGACATCCAGGCCGAGGCGCGGATGTTCACGCCGAGCTCACTGCGAAGGCTCACCGCATTCCCCTTGAGCGGCATGGCGGCGGCATCCTTGATGTCATGCGTGGGCATCGGCCAGGTCCTGCAGTGGGGTGACGGTCGTCAGCGCCCGCTTCAAATCCGATACGCCGGTGTCCGGCATGCCCACTCGGGCAAGCGTGAAAGGGTCCAAACGGGAGCGGTCGTTCACGCCACGCGTGGTTCCGACGGCGTAGTCGAACCCCACTTCTCGCGCGGCCGCTTCGGCATCGGCGTTCTTCCAGCCGGCGGGATACGCGAACCCGTTGATCGGCGCGTCGCACAGGGCTTCCAGAGCAGCGCGCGATGTCTTCATTTCTTCCCGCACGATGAGCGGGGATTCGAGGGTCAGGTTCGGATGGCGCACCGAATGGGCACCGATCTCCATGCCGGCGCGGTGCATTTCGAGAACCTGCCGCGCCGCCATGCGGCGGGCGACCGGTGCCACGCTGCGCCGGGGTGGCAGGTGGCGCTCGAGCCGTGTGACGGCCGTCAGGGCCTGCGATATGGGCAGGGTCCAGAGCGCATTGAGCATGCGCGTGACCGTCTCCTTTCGACTCCAGCCCCTGAGCGACAGGCGCCGCGGTGGCAGCGGGATGCCGAAGTCGGTGGGCAAGATGTCATGCTGGTCCGTGGCATCGAGCGCGTGAATGACACGGTCCCACCAAAGCGGTTCGTCTTGATCGAGTCCACCCGTGGGCACGAACAATGCCGCATTGAGCTGATGGGTCTGCAGCACGGGCAGCGCGACGGTGAGGTTGTCGAGGTAGCCGTCGTCGAACGTGATGGACAAGGCACGGTCGGGCAAGGGCTCGCCGCGGGCCAGGCGGCGCACGGCCTCGGACATGCCGATGGGCGAGAAGCTGCGCTTGAAGTAGCGGAGCTGGTCGTCGAAATGCTTGCGGGTCACGCACATGCCAAGTGCAAAGGGATCATCCTCCCGTCGTTCGATCACTCGGTGGTACATCACGATGGTCCAGCTGCTCGCTGGCAGGCTGCGGCGCAGCCTGCGATCGTAGAGACCGAATCGATCGAACACGGGAGAGGCGAACTGCTTTAACAAGGACTTCGCGTGGCTCACTAGCACTGCGTGCGGCTCATGGTTGGGCAGGTTGAGGGAATGGGAATCAGGCGCTCGGCTGGAGGAACCGCTTGGCCCACATTTCGTAGGTCAGCAACAACCACAGCTGTTCGCTATAGTCGTGTGTTCCCGCGATGTGCGCATCCACACAACGGCGTACTCCTTGCTCGTTGAAGATGCCGCGCTCGCGGAAACTGCGGTCCGACAAGGTGTCGAACATCAACTCTTTCAGGTCGTGGCGCAACCACCTGGCCACGGGGATGGCAAAGCCTTGTTTGCGCTTTTGCATCACCGAAGCCGGCAACAGCTGCCGCGCGGCCTGCTTGAGCAGGTATTTGCCGGTGCCCTCGCGCAACTTGTATTCGAATGGAATACGGGCACAAAAATCGATCAGTTCATGGTCGAGAAGCGGGGCGCGGGATTCGATCGACGTGGCCATTGTCATGCGATCGACCTTCACCATGATGTCGTCGGTCAGGTACGTGCCCATGTCGCCGGCAAGAATGCGTTCCATGTCGGACGCGATGTCGGGACGGTCGAAATGGTGACGCACGCGGCCGAACGGATCCATGTCGCCCACTTCGGGCTTGAGCAGCATCGACAGGTCGGCGCTCGTGTTCAGGGCCACGCCCGACAGGTAGCGGTCAGGGAACGGCTGGCTCAGCCGCTGACCCACCCGGCCGATGCGAAAGCCGCGTTCACCCGGTATGAGCGCACCGGCAGCCCGGAGCAGCGGCCCGGCCAGGCCCAGCGAGCGGCGGCGAATGCGCTCGAGCCGGTCGTACTTGCGGTAGCGCTCGTACCCGGCGAACAGTTCATCGCCGCCATCGCCCGACAACACCATCTTCACCTGTCCGGCTGCAAGCTTCGAGACGAGGTACGTGGGGATGGCTGATGAATCACCGAACGGTTCGTCGAAGTACCAGACGAGGTCTTTCAGCATCGTGACCGCATCGGCCTCGACGATGAGTTCGTGATGCTCGGAACCGATGTGCTGGGCCACGGCCCGCGCATCGGGGAGTTCGTTGAACGCCGCTTCCTTGAAGCCGATGGTGAAGGTCTTGACGGGCGAGCTCAGGTTGCGGGCCATCAGCACCGCGACGACGCTGGAATCGATGCCGCCGCTGAGGAATGCACCGAAAGGCACATCGCTCACCAGCCGCACCTTCACCGCATCTTCGAGTTGGTCGATCAGCTGCCGGGTGAGTGTGGCTTCGTCGGCATCCCACTTGGGTTCGAAGACCGGATTCCAGTACCGGCGGATCGACGTCTGCCCGCCGCTCACCACCATGCAATGGGCAGGCGGGAGCTTGAAGACGTTCTCGTAGATGGTGGCCGGCTCCGGCACGTAACCCATCGCGAAGTAGTCCTGCGTGGCGGTGTTCGACACACGGGATTCGAATCCAGGTACGGCGAACAGGCACTTCAGTTCGGACGCGAAGGCGAGGACGCCGTCGCGCGTGGTGGTGTAGTACAGCGGCTTCTTGCCCAGGCGGTCGCGCGCCAGCACCAGCTTGTCCTGGCGGAGATCGAGGATCGCGATGCCGAACATGCCTCGGAATTTCGAGAAACAGGCTTCACCGTATTCCTCATAGGCATGCACGATGCATTCGGTATCGGTGTGCGTGTAGAACGTGTGGCCGCGCCCTTCCAACTCCTTGCGCAGCTCACGGAAGTTGTAGATCTCGCCGTTGAAGACCACCTGCACGGACCGGTCTTCATTGTGGATGGGTTGGTGCCCTCCGGCGAGGTCGATGATGCTGAGCCGGCGCATGCCGATCTGTGCACGGTCGTTGGCGTAGGTTCCCTGGTCATCGGGACCCCGGTGCACGATGAGCTGGCACATCGCATCCACGATGCCGGGCGACTGCAACCGCTTGCCGTCGATGGCGTAGACCCCTGCTATGCCGCACACGGCGTTCCCCTGTTCTGCTTCATCCTGTGGTCTTCACGCAATCGGCGTAGCGCCGTAGATTTCGACAAGGCGGCTCACGACGGCGGAGATCGATGCATCGTTGATCACCAGCTGGCGCGCGTTCTGCCCCAGGTTCGCCAGCTGTCCACCGCCCACGGCGGCAGCGGCCGATTCAAGGCATGCGGCAAACTGCGCGACGTCGCCTGCAGGGAACAGCCAGCCCGTCTTGCCCGCGACAACGAAGTCTTCGGTGCCGCTGACGCGGCTGCCGATCACGGGCAGGCCGCTGGCCATGTACTCGAGCAAGGTGTTCGACAAACCCTCGGCCCGGGAGGTGAGCAGACCCACGTCGGCCAGCGAGAGGAACCGCTCGACGACTTTGCTCGCGCCTGCGAACACGATCTGGTCGGCAATGCCGAGCTCGCGTGCCTGCTGCTCGAGTTGTGCCTGGAGCGATCCGGCCCCGACGAGCACGAGCGCCACGGACGGGTTGTTGCGGAACGCCGAGGCCCAGCCGCGGAGCATCAGGTCGAGGTCCTTCTCGGCCTCGAGCCGGCCCACGTACACACCGACCATGCGCCGGTCACCACACAGCGCGCGGCGGTCATCGTCATTGCGCTGCAGGGCGGCAAATCGCTCGGTGTCCACCGCGTTCGGAATGAGGCGGACCTTCTTCTCGCAAAAACCGCTCTCCACCAGCATGCGTGCGATCTGGGAGCTGGTCGCCTGGTAGTAGGTGGCCGACTGCATGGCCTTCTTCTTCAACCAGGTGCGGAAGGTGGGGGCCGGATCGAGGATGCCGCCCACCATTTCGGTCATCCCGGTGAGCTTGATCAGCACCGGCTTGTTCAGCAGGCGGCCCATGATGCTGCACACGGCAGCCATGTTGCCCGCGATGTGCGCATGGATGAACGTGTATTCGCGACGCAGGCGAAAGAGCCGCCAGGCAAGCTTGCACAGCATGATCGCGGCGCCCACGAGCGGCCACTTGGGGTACGCGATGCGCCGCACCTCGATGCCGTCGACATCGTCGTTCTCCACCTGGGGCCCGTAACGCACCATGGGGACGATGACCGAGACCCCCACATCGCGCGCGGGCAGATGCAGGCCGAGCGTGCGTACCTGGCTCTCGGCGCCCCCCCCGCCCGGGGTGGGGAAGACGCTTTCCATGACCATCAAGACTCTGGCGGACATGTCAGGCCACCTGAGGATCGATGTACTCGCGATGCCAAAGTTCGAGCATCAACAGCATGTAGATCTCCGATGCGTGGTCCCACGCGCCACGTTCGTGCCGGTCGATGAGCCCCTTGACGAACCCGGGCTCGCAGTAGCCGCGGTCGATGGCCTTTCTCGACAGCACCACGTCGTGCACCATGTCGTGGAACGCCCCGCCCCGGCGCATCCACACGCTGACGGGCAGACCGAAGCCCTGCTTTTTCTTTTTTCTGATTTCCTCGGGGAGAATTTCCTGCGTGGCCATCTTGAACAGGAAACGCTTCTCGAGACCACGGACCTTGTCACTGGCCGGCAGCCGGCCGGTGTAGTCGATCAGCTCGCGGTCGAGGTAGGGGAACACCACCTGCACCCCGGCAAGCTTGGACGCCCGCACGACCTTGACCACGTCGTTGTCGGCGATGGTCATCTTCAGGTCGAGGTACATCAGGCGGTGCAGGTCGGCCTCGGCGTCGGCTTCCTTGAAGATGGCCCGCTGCACGTCGAGGGAGTCGTCCCGTTGCAGGCGGGCGCGAAAACCTTCGCTGAGCAGGCCGTCGAAGTGGTCCGACGCGAATGAATCGTCGCTGTAGAACCGGTCAGGGTTCGGCATGCTGCCGCGGTGCACGAAGTTCTTCACGCGGTTGGCAAAGCGCGAATCGATGCCGCTCAGGCTCCTGGCTGCAAGCGAGCCGAGCCCGCGCACGATGCCTGGCGCGCGGTAGTAGCGCTCGAAGATCTGGTCCTTGCGGTAGCGTTCGTTGCCACCGAAGATCTCGTCGCCACCATCGCCGCCCACCAGGATGCCGATGCCGTGGGATGCTGCCAGCTCGGCACAGTAGAAGGTGGGAATGGCCGACGAATTGCCGAAGGGTTCGTCGTACGCCTGCACCAGGCGCGGGATGATCGCCACGGCGTCTTTCTCGCCCACGCGGCGCTCGTGCGCCTTCAAGCCGAAGGCGCGGCTGGCGATGCGGGAGTAAGGCAGCTCGTCGTAACCCTCTTCCTCGAAGCCGATCGAGAAACTGTTGACCGGCACGGTGCGGTTGCGCGACAGCATGCTTGCGATGCTGGAGCTGTCGGTGCCGCCGCTCAGGAACGTGCCCCAGCCGTCGGTGGTCGCGCTGCCGTAATGCCTCAGGGTGTCGAGCATCTTCTCCCGCAGGCCTTCGGCCTTCTGGGTGTCGGTGCCGCGGATGTCGGATGGGTACCGGGCGTCCCAGTATTTGCGCAGGCTCACCTGACCGCCCACGGCCTCCAGGCAATGCCCGGGCGGCAGCTTGAGCGCCCCTTCGATGGCACTGAACGGCGCCGGCACGTACGAGAAGTTCAGGTAGTGGTACACCGCCTTGGGACAGACCTTCGGCGCGACCAGGCCGGCACGGATCAGCAGGCGCAAGTCGCTTGCGACGGCCAGGCCTGCGGGCGTGTGCGCGTAGTACAGCGTGCAGCTGCGAAACGCATCGGTGCAGGCCAGCAGGCGGCGGGTGCGCATGTCCCAGAACACGTATGAGAACCGGCCACGGAGCCGGTCGGCCGACCACTGCTGGTCGCGCAACCAGGTCTGCAGCGTGGCGCTGCGCACATCGGTGTCGGCCGGCGCACTGCTCGCCGGTTCGATGGCCACGCCGAGGCCGCCGACCTCACGGGCCGCCGCCAGGCGGACGTCCCCACGAACCCATACGTTCACCCCGCGTGCCGGCATCGTGTGCTGGATTTCGGGGGAAACGCCGGGCCATGGAGCCCAGGCCTTGGGGTTGGCCAAGCGCCGGGCAACGTCCGAACCATCGGACTCGCCCATGAGCACGAGAAAATCTCCCACGGTTCCCGACATGTATGACTTCCTGTCTGTTCGAGGCTCAGCGCGCCATGCCCGTGGTACGGGCCGCCTCACCATAGTGTTTTTCGTAGGCCTGGACCATGGAGGGAATGCTGAACTCGGTCAGCGCGCGCTGCCTCGCTCCATTCCCGAGCCGCACGCGAAGCGCGGTGTCCCTGGCCAGCCGTTCCAATGCCACGGCGAGTGCCTGTGCATCGCCAATGTCGAACAAGAGGCCGCTTCGATCGTGTTCGATCAACTCGATGTTGCCTCCCGCGCGAGACGCCACGACGGGTTTGCCTCCCATCATCCCTTCCAGGATGACATTCGACAATCCCTCACGTAGGGAGGGCAGCACGATGACGTCGGCCGATTCGATGAGGTCGGGCACGTCGTCACGCTGGCCGAGCAGGTGCACGACGTCCCCCAGGCCCAAGGCCTGGACTTCCCGAGCCAGCGAATCGCGCAGCGGGCCATCGCCTGCCAGCGCCACCCGCAGGCCCGGAACGCGGGTGCGCAACAGGGCGGCGGCCTTGAGCAAGGTGGGCACGTCCTTGTGCACCACGAGCCGGCCCACGAACAGCACCAGCACGCCCTCCTCCGGTACGCCCAGTTCCGTGCGCAGGCCCGGGGCACCCTGTACGGACTGCACGCCGTTGTAGCTGACGCGGATGGCACCCGACGGCAAGCCCATGCGTGCGCAGGCGTATTCCGCCCCCATGCGGGAGTTGGCGATGATCCGATCGGACTGGCCCGATACCCAGCGCTTGATGTACCAGTGCCAGCGCGAATACCACTCGTACACGCCACGGACCGATGAGATCAGGGCCGGACGCCGCGCCCGCGGCAAGAGCCGGCGAGCCACGGCCCCCCACAGCTCGCCCGAGAAGGCAAAACACTGCATCACGTCATAGCGTTCGCGCCGCAGCGTCTGCACGAGACGCCAGACAAAGCCGAGATCCAGCCGGCCGCGCTTCTCGACCTGGATCACGCGCACACCATCTTGCTCCAGCTCGCCGACGAAAAACGAAGGGTTCCGGAAGAACAGGACCGACGGCTCGAACCGCTCGCGGTCGAGGTGCCGGGCGATGTGCACGATCTGACGCTGCGTGCCGCCGACTTCCATTTCGTCGGTCAGCAGCAGCACGCGCGTCTTGCGAACCACCGTCATGCGCGCGCTCCCTGGAAGGCGGCGAGCAGCTTGCGTGCTTCGGCAGCGATGTCGAACTCACGCTCCACGGTGCGCCTGGCCTCGATGGCCATTTCCCGGGCGGCCGCAGGGTCCGCGATGAGTTGTTCAACGCAGCGCGCAAGTCCGGGCGCATCGCCCGGCTCGGCCAGCAGCCCGGAGCGGCCGTGGACCACCAGCTCCGGGATGCCCGAGACGCGGGTGGAGACGACCGGCAGGCCCACCGCCATGGCTTCCATCAGCGCCACGGGAATGCCATCGCGATCCCCCCGCGACGTGACAATGGACGGCAAGACGAACATGCTCGCCCGAGAGAGGTGGCCACGCACCTCTTCCTGCTTGCGGGCACCCAGCAGCGTCACGCGGCCGGAGAGGCCCGCTGCATCGATGCGGGCCTGCAGCTCGCCGCGCAGCGGCCCTTCGCCGATCACATGGCATTCGAACGGAATCGACCGCTTGGCGAGCATCTGGCAGGCGTCGATCAAATGGCGAAAGCCTTTGATCTCATCCAGCCGCCCCACGGCGAGGATCAGCCCGGGCTGGCGGCCGTCGGGTTGGAAAGTGAAGTCGGCCGGGCGCACCCCGCAATGGACGATGCGGAAATGCTCGAGGGCCGCAGGCGAGACTTTGCCGGCGAGGTAGCGCCGATTGAATTCCGAGATGGTCACACCGAACGCCGCCGTGCGCATCTTGCGGGCCAGCAGGTGATCTTCCAGGAAGATGTCGTGCGCGTGCGCAGTGAAACTGTAGGAGGCGCCCAGACGGCGGGAGGCCAACATGGCCGACGTGGATGGGTAGGTCGCCCAGTGCGCGTGCAGGTGATCGGAGTCGAGTTCGCGCAGTGCAGGCAGCAGCGCAAGTGTGCGCCACCAGACGATGAACGTCTTGCCGAGCGCGGTCGGGTGCGCACCGAGGCCTCGCACCATGGACAGGAGCGATGACAACTCCCGCCACGGGTGCCGCAGGCATTCACCCAAGGCATTGAGCGCAGCCTTCAGGCCGGTGGCCGGGTACAGCACACGATCGAGCAGCGCCTGCGCGTCGGATTGAACGAGCTTTTCCACGGGGTGCTTGAGCGACACGATGCGCACGTCCACGCCGAGGCGGATCAATTCATCGATCTCGCGCACGATGAAAGTTTCCGACCAGCACGGAAACAGCGACGTGAAGTAGGTGACTCGCATCGGGGGAAGCGCCGTGTTCATGACTGGCCCTTCGGGCCGTCACCGGCAGCAGGCGTGTGCGATTGCCACAGGTGACCATCGCGGTTGGAAAGGAATTGAACCAGGCCCAGCACGGCGTACCCGTTGAGCAGCACGAAGGCAGACACGATCTTCGTGAGCCGCCATGCCGCCACCGCTGGCACCGCACGCCCTGCGAGCGGCAAGGCGTAGCCGGCGATTTGCACGGCGAAGAACATCGCGTAGGGTCCACTGCCGGCGGCGAGCACCGCATTGGCCAACAGCAGCGCCGCCATCGCGAACGGCGCCACCAGGCGCAGCACCTTGTGCGACACGAACTGAATGAAGATCGGGTTCGCGAACGGCACGAGCAACCACGGCATCATGGCCATCAGCTGGTAATTGCCCGCAAGCGTGCGCACCTTGCGCGTCTGCTCCTGGGCCGGCGACTTCGATGCCTGATCGTACGCATGCGCCCGACCATCGAAAACGGCGCGGTAGCCGGCGCGCACCGCCTGCATCGGGATGGCCACGTCGTCGAGGATGGTGCGCTCGGAGATGGGCTGGAAACACACCCGCCGCAGCGCGTAGAGTGCGCCGGTGACGCCCGGTGCCGAATGCACGAGGCCTTCGCGCTGGCGGATGAACTTCTCGTATCGCCAGTACGCATCCACGCCTTCGCCGAATGGCGTCATGTCGTCGCGCACCAGCATGAGCTCGCCGCTCACCGCCCCGATCGACGGATCGGCCAGGTTCTCGAGCAGGCAGCGTACCGCCTCCGGGTTGAGCATCTGCCGGGCATCGGTCAGCACCACGACGTCCTCGGTGCAGGCCGCCAGGGCATCGTTCAGGCAAGCGGCCTTGCCTCGCCGGCGGGCGAACGGCAGCACGACGACGTTCGGGTGGCCGAGGGACTCGACCACTGCCACGGTATTGTCCGTGGAGCCGTCGGACGCGATGACGATGCGCAAGCGGTCGGCTGGGTAGTCTTGGGCGAGGCAAGTGGCGATCTTCCGTTCGATGCGCCCTGCCTCGTTGTGCACGACGACCACGATGGCCACCGCGGGTTCGTAGGCCATGCGCTTGACAGGCCTTGGAGACCACCGTGCCCACAGTGCCACGCACAAGGGGTAGCCCACGTACGTGTACGCGAGCAGCGCAATCGACAGCCAGAAGATCGATGCAGCCACGAGACCCTCAGCGCATCAGGTGCTGGCGCAACCGGTCGTACCGGGCGTTGCCCAGCAGCCGCTTGGCCGAAGCCAGCAGCGCATGGCGTGCGCGCCGGTTGACGATCTCCCAGCGGTCCTGGCGGATCCATCGACCCACCTGGGCATCGGGCGTGCCGAGCATCACGGCCAACCGGGCGATGTCCCAAGCGCCGCCGGCGGTATGCCACAAGCCCACACGCGATGAGCACACCGACTGGTAGCCGGCACGCCGGGCCACGGCCTGCATGTCGGGAACAACGCGGCCGCCGGGCGGCGCGAAGATGGTCACGGGCAGCCCGAGGTGATCTTCGATGGCGCGCCTGGAGTCAGCCAACTGGGCATCCACCTGGGCCGGGCTCAAGTCGTCGAGGTACACATGGTCATAGCCATGGGACTGGATGGACATGCCGGCCGCGGCCATCTCGCGCAAGTCGTTCCAACCGAGGTAGTGCGGCGTGCCCACGTGGGCCGGATTCACGAAGAAATCGGCGCTGCCGCCTTCACGGGCAATGCGTTCGGCCGCGGGGCCATTGGTGATGTGGCCATCGTCGAACGTGAAGGCGACGCTGCGCCGTGCGAGCGAGGGGTCGCGGAGAAGGTCGGCCACGCTGCTGACGCGCAAGCCGTTTTCACGCGCGAGCGCAAGATGCGCCTCGAACTGGCGCGATGACACCGCGTAGTGGCGGTCCGCCCCTTCGCACGCACCGTGCTCGTCGCCCACGGCGTGGTACATCAATACGGTGACAACGTCGTTCATCTCGAATGTTGGCTTCCAGGACGGGCGGACTGCCGGATGGGGCGGCAGGTTGGCGGTCGGTCAGGCTTTCTCGCTTCGGTATTTCGGGGACGGTGCATCGTCCGATGCGGTTCTCGAGACGAAGCCCATCGGGTTCGCGAGCCAGTCGCGCAGGTGCCGTGCCACGGCCGTGGCAGCGCCCCCTTCAGGATTGCGTGCGTCGCGAACGGGCGCCACCGGGCCCAGGTCCGTCGCGTTCAGCGGCAACCAGGCCATGGCGGCGTCACCGGCCAGAGCATCGCCCGTTTCGTCGAGCAGCAGCACCTTCTTGCCGAGGGCGAGTGCCACCTCCACCAGGTCGTCGGGTTCATCGGTGATCAGGCACGCCGCCCGCTGGAGAATCGCCACCTTTGCGGTGAACGCCGGAATGGATGCGAGGCCGATGCCCGAGCGCGACAAGACGGTGCCGAGGCCCTGGGCACGCAGGGCGGATTGCGTTTCACCGCACACGAGCCAGAGCATCTGACGATCGCCACGCACCCGCGCCAGCATCAGCACCAGCTTGCTCAGTGACGAAGGCGTCAAGCGCCCCTCGCCCACCCGCGACGTGACGAGAACGAAATCGGAATCGAGGCCGTGGTGCGCCATCATGGCATTGACGAGCGTGCAAGCCGATTGCGCGGCCGCCACCCCATCGAGCAACACGCTGCCGACGACATGGATGCGGTCGGCCGGCACGCCCTCCTGACCCAGCGCGAGCGACGCCACGAGCGAGGGCGCATAGACCACCGCCGACATCCGGTCGAGCAACGAGGCATTCAGCCGGATGGATGCGAACGGTTTGGGCGGCAGGCTTCCGCCGTCCACACGCAGGGCCGGCACGCCGCCGCGGACCGCGAGCATGGTGCAGCTGACGAGATCGTCGGACAGACCGAGCGGCACGATGGCATCGGGCTTGAATTCGGCGAGCAAGGTCTCGAAACGCAGCACGCTGTCGGCCGTGCGGCGCGCACTGTTGCCCGTGTGGACGCCCAGGTGCACCTCGAGTGACGGGAGGTCCACCGCTTCGGCATAGTTCTCGACCGGGCCCAGGTGATGCGCCGTGCGGCAGCCGACGACGATCACCCGGAAGGAGCCCTCGCCCCGCTCCAGCGCAGCCGAGAGCAAGGCCGCCTTGAAGTAGCTCGCGGGTGAATCGACCAGGCACATCACCGTGTGGGCCGCACCCTGCACATCGGCGCGAACGATGCGGTGAAGCGGAGAAGGCCAATCGACCGGCACATCCACCGTGGCCGACATCGGCACGGGCACCGGCATCGGCACCGTGACCGCTGCGGGCGCCTGCACGACGGTGCGCTGCTCGGCCACCCGCTGCACCCGCTGCTCCGATGGGAACACCGGTGACACGGTCACCGTGGTTTCGCCCACTTCATCGCGCAGCTCCCGGGCAATGCGACCGATGTGTTCCTCGCCGATGTGGTTCAGGTTCTCGAGGAAGGCCGACAACAGCAACCGGTTGCACAGCAGGTTGATGCGGCGCGGGATGCCGCTCGTGGCCTGGTGGATGCGCGGAAAGGCAGCATCCTCGAAACTCGGAACGCCCTTCCAGCCCACCCGGTTCAGGCGGTGTTCGATGTAGCGGCGGGTTTCATCCGCATCGAGCGGCCCGAGGTGGCACGACGCGATCACCCGCTGGCGCAGTTGTTCGAGGCGTTGCGATTCCAGCATGCCTCTCAGCTCGGGCTGACCCACGAGAAAGCTCTGGAGCAGCGCCTGCTTGCGCAGCTGGAAGTTCGACAGCATGCGCAGCTCCTCGATGGCGTCCATGCTGAGGTTTTGCGCTTCGTCCACCACGAGCAGCGCACGCTTGTTCTTGATCGCGAGCGTCATGAAGAACGCTTCGAGGGTCGAGATCAGGCTGGCTTTCGACAACGCGCCGGGTTGGTGCGACACCCCGAACGCGGTCAGCATGGCCTGCAGCAGGCCCGTGGCGTCGAGTTGGGTGCTCGCGATCTGGGCGGCCTTGACCTGCGTGGCGTCGAGCCCTTCGAGCAATGTGCGCACGAGCGTGGTCTTGCCCGCACCGATGTCGCCGGTGACGACGATGAAGCCCTCGGCCTGGTGCACGCCGTACTGCAGGTACGCGAGCGCGTTGCTGTGCCCCTTGCTCCCGAAGTAGAACGTCGGGTCGGGGTTGAGCTGGAACGGTGGGGCACTGAAGCCAAAGTGGGATTCAAACACCGGTGGACCTAAAAGCGGTAGTTGACGCCGAGCGTGGCGCTGTTGGCCGAAGCCGTCGAAGGACGCGACGCTTCGTCCGTCTTGAGGCGATGGTGTTGCACGGACAGGTTCACGCGTGTCTTCGGCGACAACGCGTGGTTCGTGCCGAGTGAGACGATCTGGTCACGCGAGTTGCGGCCCAGCTCGCTGCCGAGACCGTGTGAATCGTCGATGCGGTATGCCGCCTCCAGCCCCGACAGCGGCGTGAGCTGCAGGCTCCATGAAACAAGCCCGCCGGCCTGGCGGATGTCTCCGGCAGCCAGCGCCACGACCGGATCATCGTTGCGGCGCAGCTGCACGAGCCTGCGGTAATAGGCAGAGAACACGAGCACCGAACGGCGGCCCATGATGCTCAGCAGGCCGTTCGCCGTGGTCGACAGCTGCGGAGCGTTCACCCGCAGCGTCACGGGATCGGTCAGGTTTGCGGGCAGGCCATAGGTGTTCAGCGTGGCCCGCACCAGCGCCTCGCGTTGTGCCTCGGAATAGCCGCGCGAGCGGTAGATGGCATCGAACTGCTGCGCCACATTGCCGCTCAGTTGCACGGAATCCGGCTGGGTCACCGGTTCGCGGCTGCCGCCGAGCGCGAAACCGAAGTTGCGGTGCCGGTGGTTCCACTGGGCGTTGAAGCCCGTGCCGAAGAACCGTTTGCGCACCTCGGCCGTCAGCACCGAGCGCTCGAGCGGTGCCCACCGCACTCGGGCGCCATAGTCGCCATCGGTTTCGGAAATCTTGTTGATCCGGCTGCGTTCGGCACCGCCGAGCGCCCACGCGGTGAACTGGGATGTCACGGCCCAGCCCAGAGACGCACGTGCGCTGTCGAGGCGGATCACATCCTCGTCGCCCTCCTCGTACCGCAGCGTCTGGTGGCTTCCCTCGATGCCGGCGCCCACGCGCTCAGGCACCCGCTCGAACCGCGCCTGGGTGTTCTGCGAATAGGTGTTGCCCGAGTCGCTGCTGACTTGCTGGCCGGAGCGTCGCGTCCAGATGTTGTCACTCTGTACCAGCGTGTTCCAGCCCGATGGGCGACGGTGATCGATGCGTGGGCTCACCCGGTAGATGCCGGTCCTGACCTGTTCGTCCGACGGAACGTCTGCCGATTGGGCAGAGTACGGCGACACCGAGCGGCGGTCGACGCTGGCCGAGCCGTCCACGAACAGGAGGTTGTCGACGACCTTGGCCTGCACGTCGGCATTCACCCGAGGCTGGGTGTAATCGTCGTCGGTGTGCTTGATGTAACGCACATGGTCGACGCCGACGGTCGCGTTCAGGCGCACCTGGGCACCTCGGCTGCTGAAACTCAGGCGCGGGCTGACGCCGAGGACGATGTCCTTGCCGGACTCACGGTCCAGCCGGCCGCGGTCCGTGCCGGTGCCCCGCACATTGATCTCGCCTTCGACGTAGGTGTTGCGAGAGACGGTGGGCGCGGCGGGCGCGCCCGGGCGCCCGGCTGCACCGGGAAGCAGCATGGGGGCACCGGTTCCCGTGGGCGCGACGGTGCTGCCAGCCCCGGGTGCGGAGAGCCCATCCGCCTGCCCCGGGGCGGACGCCGAACCATCCACCGGCAAGACCGGGGCACTGCCCGTCTGCCGCGTTTCACCCACGCCGCGCACGCCTTGGGCTTGCACGGAACACACTCCCGCGAGCAGCAGAGAAACCAGTGAACCGCCGCGCAATACCAGCTTCAGACCCCCGGCGCCGCGCTTCACGCAACTCCCTCCATTTCGGCGAACATCGAATCGGCGCCATAGCCGTAAACGACGCCGCCGTTCGTTCCCTTGCTCTTGTTGAGCGCCGTCATGACGATGGGGCAGGCTTCGATCTTCGTCATTGCTTGCGCAAAGGCGGCAGCGGGCGTGCGGCCGGCCTCAGCGAGCACGACAACCTGGCCGACGCGGCTGGCCAGCACCTGCGCCTCGCTCGTCATGAGCAACGGCGGCGCATCGAACACAACGATGCGGTCGGCATACCGGGTCGCCAATTCATCCAGGAACTCACCCATGCGCGCGCTGGCAAGCAATTCGGTGGTATGGATGATCTTGCTGCCGGCCGGCAACAGGCTGAACTTGGGCACGTTGGTGCGCAACATCACCTCGGACGGGTCGAGTTGTTCATCGGCCAGCACGTCGAGCAGACCACGGCGTGGTGACATGCCGAGGCGGCTCATCACGGCAGGCTTCAGGATGTCGGCCTCCACCAGCAGCGCGGACGCATCCATCTCCATCGCGATGCTGAGTGCGAGGTTCATCGAGAAGAATGTCTTGCCTTCGCCAGGCAACGCGCTCGTGACCACAATCAGGTTGGCATGGCGCACCGGCGCGGCGCCCCTGCCCTGTGCATTGCGGATCAGGGGGCGCTTGATGGCGCGGAATTCCTCGGCGAGTTGATTGTTGTCATGCCCCGGCACCAGGTAGCCCTCGTTGGCCAGGCGGGTGAGGTCCAGGCTGACGAGTTCGGATTGCCGGCCGGAAGAGGCCCGGGCGGTCACTGTAGGCGCCTGCGGTGACGGCGCGGCACGGTCTGCCGACGGTGGCGCAGCGTCGTGGCCTCCGGCTGCTGCTGCCGCCTTGTCCTCCACGCTTTCCGTTTCCCAGGGAATGGTGACGCCTGCGCGGCGCAGTTCTTCCAGGCGCTTGGCAGCTTGTTGAATCGTGCTCATCCCATGCTCCTCAAATGCCATGCAAGGCAATCACCGCCACCCAAACGACGTGAGCGAGGACGAACAACCCCATCACGCTGGCAAAACGATAGACGTCGCGTCGGCGGCGTTCCTTATGCTCGGGCCCGAGCAGCAGGGACACCGAGCCCAGCACCTGCCGCGACGACAGCTGGTGCATGATGGAGAGCGAGTCCACCGTGGGCTTGAGGCGGCCCAGCGCAAATACCGCGGCAACCGCGATGGCCAGGGCAGCGAACATGGACAGCGCGCTCAGGATCTTGCGGCTCGGGAACACGGGTGACGGCGCCACGCTCGGTGGTTCCACGAGGCGGAAGTCAGCCAGGTGCGACGATTGGTCGATCTTCACCCCGAGGGATGCCGCCTCGCGGCGTGCCACCAGCTGCTCGTAGTTCTTGCGCACGATGTCGTAGTCGCGGTTGAGCTGAGACAGGTCGGCCTCGACCTGCGGCATGCGGTTGGCCAACGCGCGCACTTGATCGAGCCGGCCCTGCTGCACCATCAGCTGTGAACGCAGCGACGCGATGTTCGCCTCGGCTTCCGCTAGCGCAACCCGAAGGCGCTGGTACACCGGGTTGGTGGCGGCCGACCCCTTCTGGCGCGAACGGCCGCCCGTCTTCGTGTCGCCCTCGTCCTTGATCTGCCGTTCCATCGAGGCAATCATGCGGCGCGCGCTGACGACGTCAGGATGGTCTTCGGTATAGCGGCGCAGCAGTTCGTCCAGAGAGCGGTATTGGGCCGCCAAGCGTTGCTCGAGTTCGGAGGCAACGGCGGCGCCGGTGCTGGGCATCGATTCGGGCGGCAACTGCGGATCTTCGGCAGACAGCTCGCGCTTGAGGGCATCGCGCGACTGCTCTGCCGACGAGAGCTGCAGCTTGATCTTGGCCACTTCATCGGACAGCGCAGCAAGCCGACTGAAGTGATCCTGGTTGTTGGCCACGCCGGAGACGCCGAAGTTCTGCAGCTTGAAGTCCTTCAGGCGGTTCTCCGCCTGCACGAGCTTGGCCTCGTATTCCTTGATCTGTTCCTCGATGAATTGGCTGGCTTGCTCGGAATCGATGCGTTTGGTCTGAGCGCTGGACTCGACGAAGATCGCCACCAGGGCCTCGACCAGGCGCCGTGCACGCCCGGAGTCGTTGTCGCGGTAGCTGATCGCATAGAGGTTGCCGGCACCGCTCGGCGTCACCTTGATGCTGTCCTTCAATACTTCCAGGGCACGGTCGTACTTCGCGGGCTGCGGCTGGGTCAGCCCGATCCTGGCGTCCTTGTACAGCTTCTCCACGTTCGGGCGCGAAATCAGCGTGCGGGCCAGCATGCGCACCTGCTGGTCGATGTCAGGCTGGAACGCCAGGCCGGCCATCAGCGGCTTGAGCACGGTCTGGGTATCCACGTAGATGCGGGCGGACGCCTCATACCGGTCCTTCACGAACACCAGCGCGCCGGCAAACACGATCGCAAGGCCCCAGGCGATGGACGCGACGATCCAGCGCCGGTCCCACATGCGCCGTATGTCATACCGCAACATCGTCAGAAATGCTTCCATGGCCCCTGGCTAAGGTTTGAGAGAATTTGGAAAGCGCCCTGTGCCGGACCGATGTGCCTGCACAATGACATTGACACGCGTTGCGGCATCGCTCGCGTGATGGGGGTCTAACTTCAAGTGAGGACTGCTTTTGGCGACATGCCGCCCGCCTGGCCCGGGAGTTCCGGCTGGAAGCCCCCGGCGCGGCTGAACGGTCAGAACCAGCTCTGCGGCACGATCACGATGTCGCCCGGCAGCACCGCCACATTGGCGGAAATATCGCCGCGCTTGAGCAGATCCTTCAACCGAACAGAATACTGCTTGCCTTTCTCGGAGCCACGCACGAGCACGGCCCCATTGCCGTCAGCGAAATCGGTCAGGCCGCCCGCCTGGATCATGACGTCGAGCACGGTCATGTTCTGGCGGTAGGCCACGGCTTGCGGACGGGCCGCTTCACCCACGATGCGGATTTGCTCCGAGTAGTTCCCCTGGAAGGAGTTGACCACCACCGTGACGACCGGCTCGCGCACATACTTTGCCAGCACCGTCTCGACTTCACGTGCCAGCTCGGCTGGGCTGCGGCCGGCAGCCACCAGGTCTTCGACGAGCGGCGTGGAGATGCGGCCGTCCGGACGCACCGTGACGTTGGACGACAGCTCGGGGTTTCGCCAGACCACGATGTTCAACGAATCCAGCGGGCCGATCTTGTAGCGGTGCTCCACCGAAGCAGCGGATTGCGGCGCAGCGGGGTAATTCATCGAACCGCAGGCCGACAAGACGGCCGCCGACATCAACCACCCGCACCACACCATCGCACGCTTCGCGCTCATCTGATTGTTCCCTTTGCAATTCGCTGATTTGGAGCGCATGCCTTCAATGAGCGCCTTCGCGGAAGAGCACCACGCTCACCGTCTCGATCAACACCAGGAGGTCCAGCAACAAGGAGTTGTTCTTGACGTAATAGAGGTCGTACTGGTGCTTCTTGCGTGCGTCATCGACGGATGCGCCGTAACTGTATCGAACCTGAGCCCAGCCGGTCACACCCGGCTTGATGCTATGGCGCACATCATAGAACGGGATCACTTCCTTGAGTTCCTTCACGAACGAAGGACGCTCCGGACGCGGACCCACCATGCTCATCTCACCCTTGAGAACGCTGAAGAGTTGCGGCAGCTCGTCGATGCGTGTCTTGCGGATGAACGCGCCGACGCGGGTGACGCGTGAATCGTTCTTCTGGGCCCAGACGGCCTTGCCATCCTTCTCGGCGTCCGTGCGCATGCTGCGGAACTTCAGGCACATGAAGCCCTTGCCGCCCAGCCCCACGCGCTCCTGGCTGTAGAGGACGGGGCCAGGGCTGTCGAGCTTGATCAGCAACATGGTGACCAGCATGACCGGCGACGCCAGCAGCAACAGCACCGACGAGGTGACGATGTCGAAGGTGCGCTTGGCGATCTGGCGTGCGCGACCCTGCACGAAACCATGGCCGTACACGAGCCAGCTGGCCTTCAGGCTGTCGATGGGCACTTCGGACTTGGCGCGCTCATAGAAGCCCGCCAGGTCGAGGATGGGGATGCCGCGGATGCGGCAGGCCAGCAGTTGGTTCATCGGCACGCCGCCGCCACGTTGCTCGCGCACCGCGACGATGATCTCGTCGACTTCATGGGCAGCGACGATGTCTTCGATGGACTGGTCGCCCGTGAAGACGGGGTGGCCGCGCATGGTGCCGCTCTTGATGGCTTCCGCCTCGGTGGCGAAGAAGCCCACCACGTCACGTTCGACCCGCTTGAGCGTCATCAGGTCGGTGGCGACGCTCTGGGCTTCAGGGCCGGTGCCGACGATGAGCACACGTGGGGTGGTGGCCATGCGGCGCATCGCAAAGATGGAACCTCGAACCACCACGAGGCCCACGAGCAAGTAAGCCGTGACGGACAGCATCAGCTGGCCGGCGTAGCCGGCCTGGGAGAGCTGCTTGAGCACCAGGTACGTCAGGTAGCCGCCCACCACGAGGGCGACCAGCGTGCGGCGGAGCATGGCGCCAAACGCGATCGGGGTGGGCCGGTAGAGCCCCACGAAGGCATACATCAGCGACATCACGATCGCAAAACCGCTGGCGAACAGAAAGACCAGCGGCGTGGTGAGTGCCGATTGCTGGGCCGCAGCACCCGGAACGAGTTGCAGCGACGAAGCTGCAAGCAGCACAGCGAAAAAGCAAAGCAGCCCATCCGCGATCATGCCGGCGAACGTGGCAATGGAAACGTGGAGCTGGAACACTTTCAGCATTGATTCATCCTTCCGGGCTTGCACCCAGGCGCCCTCTTCTTACCGGCGAGATACCGGCCTCCTGGACGGGGGCGAAATCATTGGTTGCAATTCTCGTTGGCGGCCCCCACCCCACCATCCTCTACTTGGGGGCTCCCCCCCGTGTTCCGGGGGGGCTGCAAGCCCACTTCGTGACCCAGTTCTCAATGCCCAGTCGGGTGACTGCTGCACTGCAACAACAGTCCAGGCGTGCAATTGGATCGCAGTTGAAGCCGCTATTGCTTTCACAACTGCCTTGCGGCGTGAAATTCATCACGCCTGTGCCCGTGGACATGAGAACGGCCCCATCAGGTCTGCCCATGAAGAAGGCAGGTCGCGGCGCAGGAAGGGTCTTTTGTTGCGGAACGAACGCCTCAACGGGTGGGAGACCCGAACGTCCGTGCGTCTGCCATGCGCCCTCGAACGGGCCCATGGCGCAAGCTCAGCACTTGATGCCCGCGTGCAGTGCCACGACGCCTGCGCTGAGATTGTGGACGTCCACGTGCGCGAAGCCGGCGGCCTTCATCATCGACTTGAGTTCCTGTTGGCCAGGATGCATGCGGATCGATTCGGCCAGGTAGCGGTAGCTGTCGGCATCCCCCGCCACCACCTTGCCGATGCGAGGCAAAACCTTGAAGGAATAGAAGTCGTAGATCTTCTCAAGCGGCTTGGCCACCTTGGAGAATTCCAGCACGAGCAGCTTGCCTCCCGGACGCAGCACGCGGTTCATTTCGGAGAGCGCTCGGTCCTTGTGGGTCATGTTGCGCAGGCCGAAGGCCACGCTGACCAGGTCGAAGCTGCCATCGGGGAACGGAAGGCGTTCGGCATCGCAAAGCGTAGTGGGCAACAGCAGCCCCTCGTCGATCAGCCGGTTGCGCCCCTGGCGCAGCATCGCCTCGTTGATGTCGGTGTGCACGACCAGGCCACGCGCGCCCACCTTCTTGGCGAACGCCCGGGCGAGATCGCCCGTGCCGCCGGCGATGTCGAGCACGCGATCTCCCTCGCGCAAGCCGGCAATGGCCACGGTGTACGCCTTCCAGAGGCGGTGCAGGCCCATCGACATCAGGTCGTTCATCACGTCATAGCGCGACGCGACGGAATCGAAGACACCGCGCACGCGGCGCGACTTGTCGGTCTCGTCGACCGTCTCGTATCCGAAGTGGGTGTTGCTCATGGAAAGCCTTTTGGGGAATCGGTCAATGCGAATGCCCGCAGCCCGGTGCGGCCGGCGGAGGCATCTCGGTGTCTCGGCTGGCGCCAGCCGCTGCAAGGCGGGCCTCATACTCGCGCCACAGCTCGGCCTCGTGTGAACCGAGGAAGTAGAGATATTCCCACGTGAAGATGCCGGAATGATGACCATCCGTGAACGTGGGCTGAACAGCGTAATGCCCCACCTGCACGAGCTCGGTCACGCCGACATGGCGCTTGCCGGTCTGCAGCACCTCCTGGCCGGGGCCATGGCCCTGCACCTCGGCCGAAGGCGAGTACACCCGCATCAATTCAAAGGGAATGTGAAAGGTGGCGCCATCGGAGAATGTCACCTCGAGCCTCTGCGACTGCCGGTGCACGACGATCTCGGTGGGGATGGGCGAACCCTGGGTGAGGCCGGCCATCTCAGACCCCTCCCACGGCTGCGCGCACCGCCGCATCGAGCACCTCGAGCGGCACGGCCAGTCGGCCGGCGGCCGGCGGCGTGACATCGCGCTGACGCATGCCCCATACGGGCTGGGGAAAGTGGCTGTCCCAGCCGAACCGCGCGATCACGTGCCAATGCAGGTGCGGCACCATGTTGCCCAGCGAGGCAAGATTGATCTTGGTGGGCGACAGCCGTTCGCGCAGCACCGCCTCGACAAGGGCCACCACGTCCATGCAGGTGGCGCGGTCGGACGGGGACAGGTCGGTGAACTCGGCCGCATGGGCCGTCCAGACCACCCGGTAGAACGCAGGGAAGTCGGCATCCACCACGCGAATGACCCGCCAGGCAGGCCCGGTGGCCACCAGCACGCCGCCGGGTTGCTCGCAAAGCTCGCACCCTTGGGCCATCAGACCAGCACCCGCTCGATGCCGCCGTCGTTGGCGCGCTTGACGTATTCGGGCATCCAGTCGGGCCCGAGGATCTTGTTGGCCATCTCGACGACGATGTAATCGGCCTCCAGCAGCCCGTTGTTCAAGTCGTTGCCGAAGCGGCTCAAGCCTTGAAGGCAGGCCGGGCAGCTCGTCAGGATCTTCAGGTCGCCCTCCGCACCCTGGGCGCGCAGCACGGCTTCGTTCTTCTTCAGTTCCTCTTCCTTGCGGAAGCGGATCTGCGTGGCGATGTCGGGCCGCGAGACACCCAGCGTGCCGCTTTCGCCGCAGCATCGCTCGCTCTTGAGCACGGCGTCGCCCACGAGGGCCTTGACCGTCTTCATCGGGTCTTGCAGCTTCATCGGCGTGTGGCACGGGTCGTGGTAGAGGTAACCGCCCTGCCCCTGCAGCGTGATGCCCTTTTCCAGCAAGTACTCATGGATGTCGATGATGCGGCAGCCGGGGAAGATCTTGTCGAACTGGTAGCCCTGCAGCTGGTCGTAGCAGGTGCCGCAGCTCACCACCACGGTCTTGATGTCGAGGTAGTTCAGCGTGTTGGCCACGCGGTGGAACAGCACCCGGTTGTCGGTGATGATCTTGTCGGCCTTGTCGAACTGGCCGCTGCCGCGCTGCGGGTATCCGCAGCACAGGTAGCCCGGGGGCAGCACGGTCTGTACGCCCGCGTGCCACAGCATGGCCTGCGTGGCCAGGCCCACTTGCGAGAAGAGCCGCTCGGAGCCGCACCCGGGGAAGTAGAACACCGCCTCGGTTTCGGACGACGTGGCTTTCGGGTCCCGAATGATCGGGACGTAGTTCTTGTCCTCGATGTCGAGCAATGCGCGCGCCGTCTTCTTCGGCAGGCCGCCCGGCAGCTTCTTGTTGACGAAATGGATCACCTGCTCCTTGATGGGCGCGGTGCCCACCGTGGAGCGCGGAGCAGCGGTCTGCTTCTTGGCGAGGCCGCGCAGCAGCTGGTTCCCCAAGCGCTGAGCCCTGATGCCCACCTCCACCATGCCGGTGCGCAGCACCTTGACGGTCTGAGGGTTGGTGGCGTTCAACATCATCATCGCCATCTTGTTGCCCGGGCGGAAGCTCTTCTTGCCCATCTTGGTCAACAAGTTGCGCATGTTCATCGACACGTCGCCGAAGTCGATCTTGACCGGGCACGGCGTGAGGCACTTGTGGCACACGGTGCAATGGTCGGCCACGTCCTCGAACTCGGCCCAATGCTTGATGCTGACCCCGCGGCGCGTCTGCTCCTCGTAGAGGAATGCCTCCACCAGCAAGGAGGTCGCGAGGATCTTGTTGCGGGGGCTGTACAGCAGGTTGGCGCGCGGCACATGCGTGGCGCACACGGGCTTGCACTTGCCGCAGCGCAGGCAGTCCTTCATCGAGTTGGCGATGTCGCCGATGTCGCTTTGCTGCATGATCAGCGACTCATGCCCCATCAAGCCGAAGCTCGGGGTGTAGGCGTTCGTCAAATCGGCTTGTACACCGCCGCCGCGGAGCAGCTTGCCCTTGTTGAAGCGGCCTTCCGGATCCACGCGCTGCTTGTAGCCGGCGAAATCGCGCAATTCGTCGTCGGTCAGGAATTCGAGCTTCGTGATGCCGATGCCGTGTTCACCCGAGATGACGCCGTCGAGCGAGCGGGCCAGCACCATGATGCGGGCGACGGCCTCGTGCGCCGTCTGCAGCATTTCGTAGTTGTCGCTGTTGACCGGGATGTTGGTGTGCACGTTGCCGTCGCCGGCGTGCATGTGCAGGGCCACCCACACACGTCCACGCAGCACTTCCTTGTGGATGCGCACGCAGGCATCAACGATGGGCGACAGCGCCGAGCCGGCGAAGATGCGTTGCAGCGGGCCGCGGATCTGCGTTTTCCATGATGCCCGCAGCGTGTGGTCCTGCAGGTCGAAGAAGAACGTGCGGCCTGTGTCGGGCTGCTCCACGTCCAGCTGCTCCAGCCACTGCTGCCACAGCCCGCGCACATCGCGCAGCAACGCAAGGGCTTCCTGCACGCGGTCTTCCAGCAGTTCGGCCGACGGGATCTCGCCCGCATCGTCGCTTTTGCCGAGCGGCAGGTTGCCTTTCAGGAAGAAATCTTCCAGCGCGTCCACCAACGCCAGCTTGTTGCGCAGGCTCAGCTCGATGTTGATTCGCTCGATGCCGTTCGTGTACTCGCCCATGCGCGGCAGCGGGATCACGACGTCTTCGTTCACCTTGAACGCGTTCGTGTGCCTGCTGATGGCCGCGGTGCGCTTGCGGTCGAGCCAGAACTTCTTGCGGGCGTCGGCACTGACGGCCACGAAGCCTTCGCCCGAGCGGCCATTGGCCAGTCGAACGACTTCGCTGGCGGCACGGGCCACCGCATCGGCATCGTCACCTGCGATGTCTCCCACGAGCACCATCTTGGGCAGCCCGCCGCGCTTGCTCTTGGTGGCATAACCGACGGCCTTGAGGTAGCGGTCGTCCAGGTGCTCGAGGCCGGCGAGGATGGCGCCGCCCGCCTTGGCCTCGGCAAACATGAAATCCTTGATCTCGACGATCGACGGCACCGCATCCTTCGCGTTGCCGAAGAATTCCAGGCACACCGTGCGCGTGTGGGCCGGCATCTTGTGCACGATCCAGCGGCAGCTGGTGATCAGGCCGTCACAGCCTTCCTTCTGGATGCCGGGCAATCCGGCGAGGAACTTGTCGGTGACGTCCTTGCCGAGGCCTTCCTTGCGGAACGTGCGGCCCGGCACTTCCAGGCGCTCCACGCGTTCCACGGTCTTGCCCGAGGCATCGAAGTACTTCAGCTCGAACGTGGCCACTTCCACATCGTGGATCTTGCCCAGGTTGTGGTCCAGCCGCGTCACCTCGAGCCATTTCGCCTCCGGCGTGACCATGCGCCACGACGCCAGGTTGTCGAGCGCCGTGCCCCACAGCACGGCCTTCTTGCCGCCGGCGTTCATGGCCACATTGCCGCCCACGCACGAGGCTTCGGCCGAGGTGGGATCCACCGCGAACACATAGCCCGCCCGTTCGGCGGCATCGGCCACCCGTTGGGTGACCACACCCGCTTCGGTCCAGATCGTGGCCACGTCCCGATCAAGGCCCGGCAGGCGGACGTGTTCGACCTCGGTCATCGCCTCCAGCTTTTCGGTGTTGATGACGGCGCTGTTCCATGTGAGCGGCACGGCGCCACCCGTGTAGCCGGTGCCGCCGCCGCGCGGGATGATCGTCAGGCCGAGCTCGATGCAGTGCTTGACCAGGGCGGTCATCTCGGCTTCGGTGTCCGGCGTCAGCACGACGAACGGGTACTCCACCCGCCAGTCGGTCGCGTCGGTCACGTGCGCAACACGCGAAAGGCCGTCGAACTTGATGTTGTCCTTGGCCGTGTGGCGCCCGAGCACCTTCGTGGCGCGGCGGCGCAGCTCGGCCACTTGCTCGAACTGGTCGTCGAAGGCCTTCACGGCACGGGTCGCGGCATCCAGCAATTCGCCGACGGAGGCATCGCGGCCGGCATCGGCACCGGGATTGCGGCGCTGCTGTACCTCCTTGAGGCGGTGGTTCAACGCCTCGATCAGCAGGCGGCGGCGGCGCGGGTTGTCGAGCAGGTCGTCCTGCAGGTACGGGTTGCGCTGAACCACCCACATGTCGCCGATCACCTCGTACAGCATGCGGGCGGAGCGGCCCGTCTGGCGTTCCTCGCGCAGCCGGTCCAGCAACTCCCAGGCCCGTGCGCCGAGGATGCGGATGACGATCTCCCGATCGGAGAACGAGGTGTAGTTGTACGGAATCTCACGCAGCCGAGGCGCATGATGCGCAGCGTCGGCCGCGGGGGCAATGTGGGTAAGCGGAAGCGGCGCGTTCATGGACTGCAGGCGCACGCTTGCGCCTGTTTTGCACTTGGACACGAATGGTACTAGATATGGCCCCCCAGTCGGCTGGCGCCTCCTGCCCCCAGGGGGCGCCACGGGTCGCCCGGCGGAGCCGGGCTCGCGTGTGGCTTGATGTGCGGCTTCGCTTCGCTTGCCTTCCTGTCGCTTGCGGTTCGGGGCGTTGCTCGCTCGCCTCTTGCTCTTTTGTAGCTCCGGCAGCAGTCGTGGCCATTCGGATCAGTGGGTACCGGCGTTCGCCGGTATGACATGCGGGGGCCGCAAACACGCGGGGGGCCAAACACATGCCGAGGCCGCAAACAAATGTCACCCCGGCGAACGCCGGGGCCCACCGGGTCCAGTGAGCCAGCGGGCACGATGTGAAGCGAGCCGAGGCGGGCCGGCACGGCCGTGTCTCGTACGGTCACGGTGGTGCTGGAGACAGTGGGCGTGCGGAGGATTCGTAGCCGAAGCGCCTGAGCAAAATGCGGGGAAGCTGGTGTTCCAAGCGC
>CBIHPH010000041.1:0-34227 GCA_966212105.1 uncultured Rhizobacter sp. | reverse complement strand
AGCCCATGGTGGCGCCGTATTCGGGCGCCATGTTGGCGATGGTGGCGCGGTCGGGCACGGAGAGGGTGCGGGTGCCTTCGCCGAAGAATTCGACGAACTTGCCCACCACTTTTTCCTTGCGCAGCAGCTCGGTCACGGTGAGCACCAGGTCGGTGGCGGTGACGCCTCCGCGCAATTGGCCGGTGAGTTCGAAGCCCACCACGTCGGGCGTCAGGAAGTACACCGGCTGGCCCAGCATGCCGGCCTCGGCTTCGATGCCGCCCACGCCCCAGCCGACGACGCCGATGCCGTTGATCATCGTGGTGTGGCTGTCGGTGCCCACCAGGGAGTCGGGGTAGTAGACGCCGTCTTGCTGGTGCACGCCGCGGGCGAGGTATTCGAGGTTGACCTGGTGGACGATGCCGAAGCCCGGCGGCACCACACCAAAGGTGTCGAAGGCCTGCATGCCCCATTTCATGAATTCGTAGCGCTCATGGTTGCGCTTGAATTCGAGTTGCATGTTGAGGTCGATGGCGTCTTGCGTGCCGTAGTGGTCCACCATCACGGAATGGTCCACCACCAGGTCCACGGGCACGAGTGGTTCCACGCGCTTGGGGTTCTTGCCTTGTTCCACGGCCACATTGCGCATGGAGGCCAGGTCCGCGAGCAGCGGGACGCCGGTGAAATCCTGGAGCACCACGCGGGCCACGACGAAGGGGATTTCGTCGACGCGTTCGGCGCTGGGCGACCAGTTGGCCAGTTGCGCCACATGCTCGGCGGTGACCTTGCGGCCGTCGCAGTTGCGCAACACGGACTCCAGCACGATGCGCAGGGACAGCGGCAGCTTGTTGACGTTGGGGTACGTCTTGGCCAGTTCGGGCAGCGAGAAGAAACTGCCGGAAGCGCCCGAGGCGGTCTTGAAGGTTTTCAGGGTGCCGGCGAAAGCGTGGGAAGCAGTCTTCTTCTGGGTGGCCATCAAAGCTCTCCTGGAGGTGTGCGGTGGATGTGCCCCTGCATGTGTGACAAGGGTCACGTACTGCACTTCGGATCGTGCCACGGTGGGCGTGAACATGCACGGCCCTGCGGGCAGTGCCGGGTTTCTCCCCGTTGCAGCGGGGCGACCGGAATGTTCACGCCCGCGGCGGCGGCGCGGAATAGTGCATGAATCGCCCCCTTGTTGGACCGACCGGAACGGGGGCGGCCTCCCCACAATCGAGGTGCCTCATCCCGATCCGTGGCCCATGAACCATTCGATTGACCCCCGCCAGCCCGCCGCGGGCAGCGACGCCATGTTCCACCAGACGGCCCTGGAGCGCGACATCGCGCTCGCCCGTTCCGGCGGCATGGAGCTCAGCGACCTGCTGGCCAGCGCCGAGCGCCTGAATCAGACGGGGCTGGCCGAAGCCTCCGCCCAGCTGTACGAGCACTGGATCGCGGGCACCGAATCCCCTTACCGGCACATCGCCTGCTTCAACTGGGGCACCGTGCTGGGCGCGCTGCGCCGCCCGCAGGAGGCCGAACGCGCCTACCGTCAGGCGCTCGAGCTGAAACCCGAATTCCTGCAGGCCCGCGTCAACCTCGGCCACCAGCTGGAGCAGCAGGGGCGGGTGGAAGAAGCCCTGGCGCAGTGGCGGCAAGTGATCGACGAGACCGGAGCGGCACCCGCTGCCCGTGAGCTGCGCCTGCACGCCATCAACAATTCCGCCCGGCTGCTCGAAGTGCAGCGGCGTTATGACGAATCCGAGGCTCTCTTGCGCCGCAGCCTGTGCGAGAAGCCCGACCAGTCGGACGTGATCCAGCACTACGTGCACCTTCGCCAGAAGCAGTGCAAATGGCCGCAATACGAGCCGGTGGGCGAGGTGACGATGAACCAGCTCGTGGTGGGCACGTCGCCGCTGGCGATGCTCAGCGCCACCGACGACCCGGCGCTGCAGCTGATGGCCGCCCAGCGCTTCGTTCACGAGCGGGTGCC
The DNA here is from genome assembly GCA_966212105.1 of uncultured Rhizobacter sp. Lineage (GTDB taxonomy): Bacteria > Pseudomonadota > Gammaproteobacteria > Burkholderiales > Burkholderiaceae_C > Rhizobacter. Next base: position 32,276 of record CBIHPH010000041.1, on the reverse strand, counting down.
GAAGGCCGTCGACGTGCCGTATCACCGCAGCGGGCCGGCGCGCACCGGCCGCATCCGCGTGGGGTACCTTTCGGGCGACCTCTGCATGCATGCGGTGGGCCTGCTCACCGCCGAACTGTTCGAATTGCACGACCGCAGCCGCTTCGAGGTGTTCGCCTTCTGCTGGAGCCGGGAAGACGGCACGCCGCTGCGCGCCCGGCTGCGCGCGTCGATGGACCACTTCGTGCCGCTCGCCGGCCTCGACGACGACACCGCGGCGCGGCGCATCGCCGCCTGCGGCATCGACATCCTGGTGGACCTGCAGGGCCTGACCAACGGCGCGCGCCCGGCCATCCTCGGCAAGCGGCCCGCACCGGTGCAGGCGAGCTACCTCGGGTTCCCGGGCACCACCGGCCTTCCGGGCGTCGACTGGCTCATCGCCGATCCCTTCGTGATGCCGTCCGAGCTGGTGCCGTATTGCACCGAGAAACCGCTGTACGTGCCCCACTGCTACCAGGTGAGCGACCGCCAGCGGGAGGTGGGCCCCCCGCCGGTGCGGGCGGACTACGGGCTGCCGGACGACAAATTCGTTTTCTGCTCGTTCAACAACAACTTCAAGTTCACCGATGCCTTGTTCCGCACCTGGATGCGCATCCTCGCCCAGGTGGACAACAGCGTGCTGTGGCTCCTGGCCGACAACGAATGGTGCCGCGAGAACCTGCTGGCCGAGGCGGACGCCCACGGCGTGGCGCGCGACCGCCTGATCTTCGCGCCCCGGGTGGCGCCACCCCAATACCTGGCGCGCTTCCCGCTTGCCGACCTGTTCCTCGACACCTTCCCGTACAACGGCGGCACCACGGCCAGCGATGCGCTGTGGATGGGGCTGCCGATCCTGACACTCTCGGGCCGCACGTACATCTCCCGCATGGCGGGCAGCCTGCTGACGAACGTGGGCCTGCCCGATCTGGTCACCTTCGACATGGCCTCATACGAGCGGCTGGCCGTGCAGCTCGGCACGAACCCGATGCGGGTGGCCTCTCACAAGCGGTACCTGGCCGAGCATGGCCGCCAGTCGCTTCTCTTCGACGTGCCCGCCCGCGTGCGGGACATCGAAGCCGCCTTCGAACGGGTTGCGCTCGCGCACCGAACGCCCTGAAAACGCGGCCCTGAGCGCCCACGCCTGCCATGTCTGACCGCCAGGAACCCTTTTTGGAGGACGACGCGGCCCTTCCGCCGCCGCCCGCCGTGGAGGCGGGCGCAGGCGCGGATGACGCTTTGCTGCAATCGCTCGTCTGGCTGACGCGCCACCATGGGCGCGAGCGGTCGGCCGCGTCGCTGGTGTCCGGCTTGCCATTGGCCGGCCCGCTCGGGCCGGACCAGGCCATCCGCGTGATGCGCGAGGCCGGGTTCACTGCCGGCCTGATCCAGCGCAAGCTGCCGGACCTGCATGCGCTCCTGATGCCTGCCGTGCTGTTGCTCAAGAACGGCGATGCCTGCATCGTGGTGCGCCGGTTGCCGGCGGGCGAGGGCGGGGCGCGGTACGACGTGGTGATGCCCGGCGCGGAGTTCCACGCTTGTGAAGCGGCCGAGGCGGAGCTGCAGAACGAATACACGGGCGTGGCATTCGTCGTGTCGCCGCAGCCTGTGCAACACGCGCGGCGTGACGACATCCTGCGCGATCCGGGCGCCCACTGGCTGTGGGGCACGATGCGGCGCTTCCTGCCGTATTACCGCTCGGCGCTGCTCGCGGCGCTGCTGAGCAACCTGCTGATGATGGTCACCGGGCTCGTCACCTCGGTCGTGTTCGACAAGGTGATCCCGCACCAGGCCTTCGTCACCCTGTGGGCGCTGGCCACCGCCGCCACGCTCGCATTGGTGTTCGACATGCTGTCGCGCCAGTTGCGCAGCCACCTGATCGACACCGCCGGCAAGAAGAGCGACACCATCATCGGCTCGCTGCTGTTCCGCCAGAGCCTGGACGTGCGCATGGAGCACCGCCCGCCGTCGGCCGGGGCTTATGCCCACCAGCTGGCACAGATCGAGGTGGTGCGCGAATTCTTCGCCGGGGCCACCTTGTCGGCACTCAGCGACCTGCCGTTCATCGTGCTCTTCGTCGGCATGGCCTTCGTGGTCGGCGGGCCGCTCGGCTGGGTGCTGGTGCTCGCCATTCCGTTGATCCTCGGGTTGGCCGTGGCGATCCAGGCTTCGCTGCGCCGCTCGATGCGCGACAACATGGCCCATCTGGCCGACCTGCAGGGCGTGCTGGTGGAAGCCGTCGAGGGGCTCGAAGACCTCAAGGCCATGGGCGCGCAGGGCCGCTTCCTCGAGCGCTATGAAGAAGCCAACGCCGCCGCCGCGGCATCCGCCCTGAAAGCGCGCTCCATGTCGAGCTGGACGAACAACCTCTCAAGCGCCGCCCAGCAGGCCGTCACCATCGTGATGCTGGTGTGGGGCGTCTACCTGATCGACGCCGGGGAGATCACCGGAGGCGCCTTGATCGGCGCCGTGATGCTGGCCGGCCGGGCCATCGGCCCGCTGGGCAGCGTCGTCAGCCTGGCCACCCGCTATCAGGGGGCGCGGGCGGCGATGGTGTCGCTCGATCTGCTGATGTCGCAGCCCACCGAGCGCGAGGCGGGCCGCACCTACGTCTCCAACCACGAGATCAACGGTCGGCTGGGCCTGCATGAGGTGGCTTTCGCGTACCCCGGCGTGAGCGATGCGCCCGCGCCCAAGGTGCTCAAGGGGGTGACGCTGAAGTTCGAGCCGGGCGAGCGCGTGGCGATCCTCGGCCGCATCGGCAGCGGCAAATCCACCATCCTGCGGCTGCTCGCGGGCCTGTACCAACCCACCGAAGGCATGGTGGAGGCCAACGGCATCGACTTGCGCCAGATCGACCCGGCCGACTTCCGCCCCCGCGTGGGATTCGTCTCGCAGGAGCCGCGCCTGTTCAACGGCTCCTTGCGGGAGAACATCACGATGGGCCGCGCCTCGGTGGATGCGGCCCGCCTGACCGACGTGGCCAAGGTGACCGGACTGGACCGCATGATCGCCGCCCATCCGCAGGGATGGGAGTTGCCGGTGGGCGAGATGGGCGGCCTGCTGTCGGGCGGCCAGCGCCAGCTGGTGGCGCTTGCGCGCTGCCTCGTGACGCAGCCGCAGATCCTGCTGATGGATGAGCCCACGAGTTCGATGGATGCGCAATCCGAAGTGCTGTTCCTGCGGCAGCTCAAGGAGGCGGCGGGCAACCGCACCCTCGTGATGGTCACCCATCGCCCGGCGGTGCTCGACCTCGTCAACCGCATCGTGGTGGTGGACAACGGCAAGGTGGTGATGGACGGCGGCAAAGGCGCCGTGCTCGCGGCGCTGTCAGGGCAAAAGCCCGCCGCATCCGCGGCCGATGCACCGCAGAACCTCCACATGCATCCGTCCACCCAGCCGGTGCAGCGAGAGGCGTCTGTCTGATGTTCGGCCGGCGCAAGAAAACCGGCCAACCGGCCCTGAAGGATGGGGACACCCGGTACCTGACCCAGTTGCGGGCCGCGCAGATCGTCGAAGACACGCCGCGCATCACCTGGGCGCTGTACCTGATGCTCGCGATCGTGTTGACCGCCATCGGCTGGGCGGCCATCGCCCGCGTGGATGAGGTCACCCGGGCCGATGGCCGGGTGGTGCCCGACGGCCGCGAACAGGTGATCGCGAGCCTCGAAGGCGGCCTGCTCCGCGAGCTGTATGTGCGCGAAGGCATGCAAGTGCAGGAAGGCCAGGAACTCGTGCAACTCGACCCCACTCGGTTCGAGGCCCAGCAGAACGAAGGGCAGGCCAAGCGGCTGGCGCTCAAGGGCACGGTGGCCCGGCTCACGGCCGAATCCACCGGCCGCGCGCTCAAGTTTCCCGCGGATGTGAGCGCCTCGGCCAGCATCGTGGCCGCGGAAACCGAGGCCTTCGGGGCTCGCAAATACGCCCTCGATGCCGCGGTGGCGGCCAACCAGCGCAGCGTGGGCCTGCTGATGCGTGAACTTGGCGTGTCCGAGGCGATGGCGGCCAAGGGGCTGATGTCCGACGTCGAGGTGATGCGCCTGCGCCGCCAGGTCAACGACCTGCAACTGCAAAGCCAGGAGCGCATCAACAAGTTCCGGCAGGATGCGAGCACCGAACTCGTCCGCGTGCAGACGGAGCTTGCGCTGCTCGATGAACAAATCGCGGGCCGCGCCGATGTGCTGCGCCGCACCGTGCTCACATCGCCCGTGCGCGGCCTCGTCAAGAACATCCGGGCGGCCACCATCGGCGGCGTCATCAGCCCCGGTGCACCCATCATGGAGATCGTGCCCTTGAGCAACCGCGTGCTTGTCGAGGCGCGCATCAAGCCCAAAGACATCGGCTTCGTGCGCGTGGGCCAGACTGCCGAGGTCAAGCTGGCCGCATACGACTACACCACCTACGGCGGCGTCAAAGGCAAGATCGAATACATCAGCCCGGATGCGCTCGGCGACACGGAAAAAGGCGCATCACCCGACCAGACCTACTACCGCGTGCTCGTGCGCGGCGAAAAATCCACGCTCAAGCAGGGCAGCAAGCCGCTGCCGGTGCTGCCCGGCATGACAGGCACGGTGGAGGTGCGGACCGGGGAGCGGTCGGTGCTGGATTTCATCCTGCGGCCGATGCTCAAGTCGCGCGAGGCGTTCAAGGAGCGTTGAGCGGGCCCCGGCACGTTCTGCCGTGCTGATCCTGCGGTGGTGTTTAGGATGGGACCATGAGCGAATCCGACCACTCCCGTGCCCTGCATGACTTCTCCGCGGATGACCCGGCCTGGCTGCGATGGCCACGCCGCGCATGGGAACACCGCGAACGACTGCGCCAGTCGCCGCATGCGCTGCAACTGTTGCAATGGCTGGATGATCCTCACAAGGTGCAGCTGGTGCTCGGCCGCGATGGCTACCGCGAAGCGATGGTCTCTCTGCTCCAACTGGCGCAGCCGGCGGACTGCGTGGCGGCCGGTTTTGAGGAAGACAAAGCAGATCCGAATCGTGCGCACTTCAATGTGGACGGGCTCAGCATTCTTTTCGACTTGAGCCCCCAGGGCCAGCATCGCGCGGTACTCTGGACGGAGCCGGACTGGCCCGGGGCGGCACTGTGGATCGATGGGCGTTGGATCGTGGATCCGAGGGACCCACGTTGCGAACGCGCCGGTCGTTGGGTCGACGAACGCCTCTTCGCGGTTCATGTTCCGGGCCCGGAAGACCATCCGCACCAGGGGCTCGATTTTGGCGACCTCGGCATGGTGCTGGGCCTGCTTGTTGTCGATGGCAGCACAGGGCGCCATCGCGTTCTGCAGCCCTCCGACCAAGAGCGATGGTCGGCCCCCTGGCTCGTGAGGGAGGGCGACCGTTGGCTCGTTTACCCACAGCGCGAGGCCCACGAGCGCGGCGAACTGCCCGATCGCGTGTTTGGCAGCGTCGACGACCTGCTCATTTGATTGGAGCCGCTGAGCTTTCTCGTCTACAGCGTCGCACTTGCTCACCAGAGCCAGCACCGTCGTGGGCATTGGGAAGGCGATGGCAGTCTTGATCGTCGCAGGCGATGACGGATCAACGGAAATGGATATAAACGCGGGTTCACCCTTGTTTGCCCGTGCCGCTGATATGTCCTTCAAACAATTGATTCGAACCGTGCTCCCTCCAATGCATTCAAAGGCCTGTGCATTGAGAAAGAGGAGCCGTCTTGGCTTGTCGCTGTTGGTGGCGGTAGTGTCGGCCGGATGCGCCTCTCACGCCGGCAGTGGTGACTCGGATTCGAACACCCTGCACGAACGCCTTCAAGGGCTTGCGATCCGGTACGGCGTCTGCGATGTCGCTGCTGCGGTGGTGAGGGACCGCAAGGTCCAGTCCATCGAGGTGGCCCAGGGATGCGCATCTCAATCGCCGCTGACGCCCGACAGCGTCTTTGAAGCGGCGTCTCTGAGCAAACCGGTCTTCGCCTACGCCGTCCTGCAACTGGTGCGGGAAGGAAGGATGGACCTGGACGCGCCCGTGGTGAAGTACTTGCCCGAGGGGTATCAGCACCGGTTCCAGCCTTATCGGCGCGATTCACAGACCGATCGGGTTTCCGATCAGCGCCTGCAGGCGGTCACCGTTCGCATGGCGCTGAACCACACGTCGGGGCTGCCCAATTGGTCCAACGGCCCGCTCGAGTTCGATTTCACGCCTGGCGACAAATGGCAGTATTCCGGTGAAGGCTACGTCCTGCTGCAGCGCGCCGTGGAGGCCGTCACCCACCAGGACCTGGATGAATTCATGGCCAAGCGGGTATTCGAGCCGCTTGGCATGACCCACAGCGCGTACACCCTCAAGCCCCAGCTTCAGGAACACGCGGTGCCTCCCAAGACAGGGGACGGAACACCGTTGAAGCTCCGGCCCTTGCATGTTCCGGTCTCGGCCTTCTCGCTGTACACCACCGCGCAAGACTACGGCGTGTTCCTAAGGACCCTTCTCAAGGACGAACACTCGGTCATGCAGATCGTCGCGTCCCCCGTACCGGTCGACCCCAGGCTGAACCTCAGCTGGGGCTTGGGCTGGGGGGTGGAGCGCGAGGGCGGCGACCTTTTTCTCTGGCAGTGGGGCAACAATCCGGGCTACAGGGCTTTCGTCATGGCCTCGACCAGGACCGGAGACGGTTTCGTGATGTTCACGAACAGCGATGGTGGATTGGCGATGGCCGAGCCGCTCAGCAAGGTCATCCTGGGTGGGGAACACCCTGTCTTTCGGTTTCGTCGGATCCGCGGAGGCCTTGCCGGTCTCGTGTGCGAGACCATCGGTCTTTGCTTTTGAGGACAGTCCCAGGCCTGAAGCATGCGAGCCTGCAAGGGCACGCGAATCAGGGGGGTCAACGGAAAAGAAAGTTCAGTAGCATTTCGGCGGAAGCCCAGCTGCGCTCGCACAAGCGCAGGCTTGCCGCCGCGAGGCACCCGCTGCCATCTGTAGGCCCCCTGCAGGAGAGATTCACATGCTCGATCGCATCATGCATGGCATCAGCAGGAAAATCGATTCGCTTCAGAGCCGGTCGCAGTTGTCGACATTGCGCAGGGAAGACCGGAAACTGGTTTCCCAAGTTCGCGAGAAGCGGTTGACCTACCTGTCGGACCGGAAAATTGCCTCGCTGGTGCGGACATGCCGTTCCATCGAAGCCAGAAGCCTGGAGGGCATTTTCCTTGAAGCGGGTTGTGCCTTGGGCGGATCGGCCATCCTGCTGGCGTCCCTCAAGCGCCGAGACCGGCCACTCCATGTGTACGACGTGTTTGGCATGATTCCACCGCCGACGGAGGAGGACACCGAGGAGGTGCATGCCCGCTACCGCACCATCGTGGAAGGCCAATCCGCCGGCATCGACGGAGACCGCTACTACGGCTATGTGGACGACTTGTATGAGGTCGTGAAGGCCAACCTCGCGAGCTTCGACCTCCCGTGCGAGGAACACTCCATCTCATTGATCAAAGGGCTGGTGCAGGACACCTTGATCCTCGATGTTCCCGTTGCTTTCGCCCACATCGATGTGGATTGGTACGAGCCCGTGAAAACGTGCCTGGAACGGGTATTCCCGAGACTGGTGGTCGGGGGCAGCATCATCCTGGACGACTATCATGATTGGGGCGGATGTCGAAAGGCAACGGACGAGTATCTGGGACAGATCACAGGTCAGTTCAGCTTGGATGATTCGGCGGGTTCCATGCGCATCGACAAAATGGCCAGCTGACATGAGCGTGCCACCGCGTGGCCGCCTCTGAGCCCCAAGCGCCCTGGAAAATTCGTCACCCCGGCGAAGGCCGGGGCCCACGGCGGGCCAGTGGATACCGGCGTTCGCCGGTATGACATGTGTGTGCGCGCCGGTATGACTGCGGAACAAACCGCTGCAGCCCGCTGCGGAACTGGGATACTTCTTCCCACCTAATCCACCTACCGCCTCCGGACCAGCTGCGGTCCACTGTCGGACAAGCCGCCCATGCGGTTTCTGACAGCACGGAGTGCCCCATGAACCGATCAATGCCCCGTTGGATGCGCCTCGGCAGCGCATTGGCGGCCGCCTGCATGGCATGGCCCGCGATGTCGCGCTGCCTCGACGAGCAGGCGATCGAGTCGCGCATCGGCACGGGGGTAGAGGCCGTTCCGACGGAATCGGAATCGACAGGGCCCCGCATGAACATCCATCAGCTCGTGCGCGAGGCGGTCCGCCGCAACCAGGGCATCGGTGCTGCCAAACTTCTGGCCGAAGCCGCGGAAGAAGACGCGAACGAGGCCCGCGTGGCGAACCGTCCCCAGGCCAACCTGGGCGGCACGCTGGGCCGCAGCAACACGTCGACCCCCGGGTACCCCGACCAATCGGGCAACCAGGGCCGAGCCACCTTGTCGTTGACGATGCCGCTGTACGACGGTGGCCGCATCAACCGCCTTGCCGAATGGCGCAGCCAGTTGGCCGAGGCCGCCCGCCTGGGTCAGCTCAGCGCCGAGGAACAGATCGGTCTGCAGACGGTGTCGCTCGTGCTCGAACGCGGCCGGTACCGGGTGCAGGCCCAGGTGTACCAGCAGTTCTCCCGCAAGATGAGCTGCCTGGTGCAGGCCCTGGAGACCATTGTCTCGGCCGACAAGGGGCGCGCCAGCGAGCTGGTGCAGGCGCGCAAACAGCAGCAGCAGGCGGAGCTGGCCCGGGTGCAGAGCGTCTCGGCCCTCAAGCAGATCGAGGTGAGGTTGAGGCGGTTCGTGGGTGATGCGCTGCCGACCGATGACGCCATTCCCAACGGTCTGCTGAGCCTGCCGGAGTTGCCCGCCTTGCTGGACGAAGCCGAACGCTCGAGCGAGATCGCGCAGCTGGCCGCCCAGGCCGAGGCGAGTGAGCGCTACGCCAGCGCCGTGGTGGCCGGGCAGCGGCCTCAGGTGGGCGTGTCGGTCACCGGTTCGAAGGTCAAGGGCGTCGACAACCAATCGTCCTACTTCGCCGGGGTCACGTTCAACATCCCGCTCTACAACGCCGGCAATGATTACAGCGCGAATGCCGCACGCAAGCGCGCCGAGGCCGCCCGGCTACAGCGGGCCGAGGCGCTCGAGGCGCGCAAGTTCCGCATGGCCGAGGTGTACGAACAGGCCGCGGCGTCGTTCGATCGCGCCCGCCGCACGGTCGAAGTGGTGCGCGACAGCAACCAGGTGCGCAACTTCACCCTGCAGCAGTGGCAACAACTGGGCCGCCGCTCGCTGTTCGACGTGATGTCGGCCGAGAGCGAACACTACAACCTGCGAATCGCCTACGTGAATGCCTTGTACGACGGCCAGCAGGCCACCGCCATGATGTGGTCGCTCGGCCTGGGCGTGCTGTCGCGCCTGCAGTGACGGGATCCCCATGACACCTCCCGCCTTGCCGCCATCGGTGCACCTGTACCAGATCGCCTACTCGGAGGCGACCCGGGCGGCCATTGAACCGGGCTACCGCGTGCTGGACAACACCGGCAACGAACGGCCCGATTGGTACGAGTACTGGCCGATCCGGCGCTTTCTTCTTTCAGAAGCGCTGGACGAGGGCGCGTTCTACGGGTTCTTCTCGCCGAAGTTCGGTGCCAAGACTCAGCTCTCGCACGCCCAGGTGGTGGACTTCGTGGTGGCTGCCGCGCCGCACCACGACGTGATGCTGTTCTCCCCGCAGCCCGACATGGGCGCGTTCTTCCTGAATGTGTTCGAACAAGGGGAGGCGTTCGATCCGGGCCTGATGGAGGCCGTGGAAGGTTTTCTCGCGTCGATCGGGCGTCCCTGGCCCGTGCGCACCATGGTCATGGATTCGAGCCGGGTGGTGTTTTCGAACTACTTCGTGGCGCGTCCGTCGTTCTGGCGCGAGTGGCTTGCGCTCGGCGAGCAGTTCTTCGCGCTGTGCGAGGGGCCCGACTCGGTCCTGAAGGCGCGTTGCACGGTGCCCACCACCTACCCGAATGCGGCGCAACGCAAGGTGTTCATCCAGGAGCGCCTGGCGTCGCTGCTGTTGTCTGTCGACGCGCGCTGGCGCGTCAAGGCGGCCGACCCGTTCGCCTTCGGCTGGTCGATGACCCGGTTCCGGCAGTTCCCGCACGAGGCGGTGCTCAGCGATGCGCTGAAGACGGCGTACCTCAAGACGGGCTTTCCTGAATACCTGCGCGCCTATGGCGAGATCCGCGCCCGGTTTGCGGCCGGCGCGCAGGCAGCCTGATCTGGCGGGTTCCTGCTCGGCTTTTCGGCGCATCGCCCGGGCCCCATCCGCGATCTACTCGTGCCTGGCTTCCTTCGCCACGCCTTGATGCTGCCCCCATGAAACAGACCCCCGCCCACGACATCGTCAACGCCGAACTGCTGTCGCTCGTGCCACCGGCGGCCAGGCGCATCGTGGAAGTGGGTTGCATGCAGGGCGCGCTTGCACGCGTGGTGCGGCAGCGATCGCCTTCGACCGAGTACATCGGCATCGACATCGACCCGGACTACGCCCGGGTGGCCGCGACGCATTGCACCGAGGCGTTCGCCTGCGACATCGAAAAAATCGAGCCGGCCCGCTGGGACGGTCTCTTCCCGAGCGATTGCTGGATCTTCGGCGACTGCCTGGAGCACCTGCGTGACCCCTGGTTGCTGCTGCGCCGCATCCGCACGGCGATCGACGCTGACGGCACGCTGCTGGCCTGCGTGCCGAACGCCCAGCACTGGAGCGTGCAGTGGCGCCTGGCCTCGGGCAACTTCCGCTACGAGGATTCGGGGCTGCTTGACCGCACCCACATTCGCTGGTTCACGCGCATGACGCTGGTGGAGATGTTCCAGGGCGCGGGGTGGCGCATCGAGCAGGGGCTGACCCGCAACCTCGCCCCAGCGCCACAGCAAGAGGCCATCCTGCAGGCGATCCGCGGTTTTGCGGTGGCGGGCGGGTTCGACCCGGAGCAGGCCGCCGCCGACGCGGTGCCATTTCAGTACGTCTTCAAGCTGCGTCCGGCCTGACGCGGCGTGCGGCCCGTCGCACAATGCGGGGTTCACTCCTGAACCGCCCGCATGGCCATCGCACACCGCATCGGAACCCACCGCGACATCGCCCTCAAACTGGACTGGCCCGGCTTCGACGCCGCTGTCCACCGCCTCGTGCTGCTCATGCCGGAGCGCAGCCTTCGGCTCGACGTCATCGGGGTCGACGCCGGAGGCCGTGTGCGCCTGGGCGACACCGCGTTCGCTTTCGAACGCGCCCTGGTCGAACACGGGGACGCCCCGCTGCACGTCGTGGTCACGGATCGCGCCCAGAAGACGCACCTCACCGCCGAGCCGCTCCTGTTCCACCAGTCGTTCTTCGCGCCGCTCGTCGACTTTGCCTCGATGGCCTTGCCCGGGTACGGCACGGCACCTTACGCACGCCCGGGCCTGCTGGCCGCCTGCACCCATGTTTACAACGACCCGGTGATGGCGCAGCTGTGGGAGCGTCACTACGCCAAGTTCGTGCCGCATGAGCAGCTCTATGTGATCGACCACGGCTCCGAACCCCCCGTGCGCGACGTGCTGTCGCCGCATACGCAGGTGATCCGGTTGCCGAGGGGCGCCACCGACCAGGCCAACATCGCGCAGTTCTGCAACCACTTCCAGCGGTTCTTGCTGTCGCAGTATCGATGGGTGATCCATGTGGATGCGGATGAACTGCTGGTGCCGGAGGACGGATTCGATGCCTTCGTGGCCCGGCTCGCGGCCGATGCGGGGCCGCCGCGCATCGTCGAGCCCGGCCAGGCGGTCGACCTCGTGATGGATCCGGCTGGCGATGCACCGCTCGACCCCTCACGCCCCATCACGCATCAACGCCGTCACCTCGTGCCGAACCCGGCATGCCGCAAGCCGGCGCTGGTGTCGCGCCCGGCCACCTGGGGGCCGGGCTTCCACTTTGCCGTCGAGGCGTTCGCCGTTGCGGAGGACAAGCTCTTGTGGCTCGTGCACCTCGACATGGCCGATGTGACGCTCGCAGTGGCCCGGCACCGCAAATGGCTGGACACCCCGCGCTCTGCCTCGGATGCGCAGCGTGTGGACCACACCTGCCGTGCGGTGGACGCCGACGGGCAACGCGCCCGGTTGCGGGCGGCGTTGGCGTCATCGCATGCGTTTGAGGTGCCTGCGTGGATGCAGGGGCGGTTTTGACCGGGTGGTTTCTCCGTGACCGCTGCTGATGCGATGTGTGGGCAGCGGAGGGGCCACCTTGTGGTTCACCTCCCGTTCTTCAAGCATGTGCCTCGCTGCGGAAGTCATCTTGTGGGGAGCAGCACTTTCAGTTTGGCCAGAACGTCAGCCACGACATCGGCGGCTGCCCTGCCGGCCCGTTCTGCCCCACGCGCTTCCCAGTCGAGATTGCGGATCTGGTCCGCAAGCACGACACCTTTCAGTCCGTTGACCCCGACCAGCGCCACCTCAAAAGGATAGCCTTTGACTTGCGTGGTCACGGGGCAGCACAGCATCAAACCGGTGGCTGCGTTGTAGGCCTTCGGAGACAGCACCAGGGCCGGCCGATGCCCAGCTTGTTCACGCCCCGCTTGCGGGTCGTGGCGGAGCCACACGACGTCCCCTTGATCCGGCGCTGGGAGTTTGCGGCTCACCACGCCTCACGTCCGACGGGAGCACCAAAGTCCGCCGGCGCGTGCTGATTGTCCTTGGTGATGCGTGCGAGCATGTCATCCAGACGGTATTCCGTTTGTGCCCGCTCCAGGACGATCTTCCCGTCCTCGATCTTCAGGTCGAGCCGATCGCCCAGGGCGATGTGCAACTCCTTCAAAGCTGCGGCAGGCAGTCGCATTGCGCTGCTGTTTCCCCACTTCACCACTTCCACTTGCATAGGCCGCCTCCATTGTTCGATGTATCTACAATGTAGATACATTTGTGATTTGCGTCAAGTTTGCTCCTTGCCAATTGCTTGGCTGGTTGCTGCAACGACGAGCAAATTTAATGCGTCTGGAGCGAAGGGTGGTCTTTGAAACAGCGGATTTGCATGACAAGTTTCCATGCAGGGCCAGCGGACGTTCCGCTGGACGAACGCGTGGCAGACGGTAGCCTCGGGCTCCCATCTGCCAACAGCGCGCCCGCGCCTGCGGCCGGTTCTAGAAGCTCACCTTCACGCCCACCGACGTCTCCCCGACGTTCGGCTTGGCATCGAAAGCATCCGCGAAGTGGTAGTAGTCATACTGCGCTTGCAGGGCCACCTGCCGCGTCAGGTGATATTGCAGGCCCGCACCGAGCTTGAGCGCAGGGCTGTTGTCGTCGCCCCGGGAGGTGATGAAGCGGCCTTCGGCGATGCCGGCGCTGCCGAGCACCGAGAACTTGGGGGCGAATTCGTAGCTGCCCACCGCGTCGATGTAGGCGCCGCGCAGCTTGACCTTGCCGTTGGCGTCGTCGATGTGCCCGAGGTTGAACACGCCGCCTTCAATGGCCAGGTTGGGGGTGAATTGGTAGCCGCCAAAGAGCTTGGCGCCGACGCCGCTGCCATCGCCGTCGATCCCGTTGACGCTGTTCTTGTAGTCGGGTGTGCCGAGGCTGCCGCCGACGTACGCGCCCTCTGCGTGGGCAGCGCCGATGCCGGCGACGATGAGCAGTGCGGCCAAGGCCGGCTTGTGGAGGCGAATGTTCATGTTCAGTCTTCCTTGTCGATGTGCGCATCACCGTGATGCGACGGGTGCATGGTGTGCCGGCCGGCGGCAGGCACGATGGCGGGACGGGAACCTGGCGATGACAGATGCAATGCGGCACGCCACGTCGAGCGATTGGTTCACCTTCAAGCCTTCCGCGGCAGGCGCAGGTGGAGGTCGAACACGCCGCCCGCCTTGAGCTTCATGGTGTACCCGCGGCGGATGGCGCCCCGTTGGGTCGTGACGCGGTAGGTGCCCTCGGGAAGGGCCACGTCGAGCAGCGGGCCGGCATGTTCGAAGGCCGCAACTTCATGACCCTGCATGTCATGGATTCGCACGAGCAGCGGACCCTGTTCGCCCGGATGCTTCGGCACGCACAGGGCGATGAGCCGGTGCCAGTGCTCCTCCAGCCGATTGCCGGGGCCGGGGTGCTCATCCGTGGCGTGGATCAGCAGGTGAGCCTGCGTCTCTGAGGCGCCCATTCGGGCCGCGTTCATGACCGGGTCTTGCATGGCAACTCCTGTCGGCGCCGATGCAAGCTGCAGCTGAGCGCGTTGGTGCCGCATCGACGAAAAGCATGACGGTCATGCTCGTCACCGACGGGGACGGCGCCATGTCACACCCGCGACGTCGATGTGACAACTGCAATGTGGCGCGTGTGCCCGGCGCGTTCAGCGCAGGAGTTCCGCAAGTGCGCGGGCCAGTTCGGCCCGTCGCAGCGGCTTGGTGAGCACGCGGTCGACCCCGGCTGCGGCTGCGCGCCTGGCCAGCAGGGCGCCCCCGTACCCGCTCACCAGCAGCACCGGCAGTTCGGGCACCAGCGATCGCACCTTCTGGGTCAATGCGGTGCCGGTGAGCCCTGGCATCACTTCGTCCGTCATCAGCGCGGCAAAACGCTGCGGATGATCGCGCAGCAAGTCCAGCGCGGCCACGGGATCGGTCGAGATCACCGGGTCGTAGCCCAGTCCGCGCAGCAGCTCGTCGGCCAGCGCCGCGAGCGTCGGATCGTCGTCCACCACGAGGAGCGCCTGACCGGTGCCTGTGGGGACCTCCTCGTCGGGCAGATCAATGCCCCCCAGGGCGTCGGTGCATTCGGGAAAGTACAAGGTGAATCGCGCTCCTTGGCCGGGGCTGCTTTGCACGTCGATCGCGCCGCCGAATTCGGCCACGACGCCGTGCACGACCGCCAAGCCGAGCCCGGTGCCCGATTGCGAGCCGCGGGTGGTGAAGAAGGGTTCGAAGAGGTGCTCCATCACGTCCGGCGTGATGCCGCCGCCCTGGTCGGAGACGGTCAGCGCCAGATGGTCACCGGCTGCCAGGAGGCTGTGTGAAAGCACCCGCGGCTGCGTGACGTGCATGCGCTGCAGCTGGACGCTGAGCATGCCCCCGGCGGGCATCGCCTGCATGGCGTTGGTGCAGAGGTTCATCACGGCCTCGAAGGCCTGCGTCGGGTCACCGCGCAGGCACGCGCCCGGCGCATCCAGGCCATGCTCGAGCACCACCCCCGGCCGAAGGGATGCCGACAGCAGGGCCAGCACTTCTTCGATGACCGGTGCGAACTCGAACACGACCGATTGGCGCGCGCCGCCCCGGCTGAACGCCAGCACGCGTTCCACGAGTGCCTTGCCACGCAGCGCGGCCTGCATGAGCCGGTCGAGATGGCGCGCCTGATCGCTGCCGGGCAGTGCCGCATCCTGCGCCATCTCGCCGTAGCCCACGATGCCGGCGAGCACATTGTTGAAGTCGTGCGCGACGCCGCCGGCCAGCGTGCCCAGGGATTCGAGCCGGCTGGCGCGCGCGAGCTGCGCTTGCAGCGCACTCTGTGCCTCGTGCCGCCGCCGTTCGGCGCGCTGGACGAACCCCATCGCGGTCGCCATCGTCAGCAACACGAGCGCGAGCGCCACGCCCACCAGATCGGCTGTTTCGCGCCATGACGACAGCACCTTGGCCATGTCGCGTGACACCTCGATGGCCACCCCATAGGAAGCCACCTCGTGGCGGCTGGTCAACAGCTGTGCCGCAGCGTCAGGCGGAAGACCTGTATCGCCTGCCAGCAGCGTCCCGTCGCTTCGCTGCACAGACATGCGCGCGTCGATGCCCGGCGGTGCCAAGGCGAACTTGCCGAGGAGGGCGGAAGCCGGCAGTGCCGCCACCACCCATCCTTCACGTCCTTCCGGCGAGGGTTGCAAGGGCATGGCCATCGCCACCCGCATCTCCTGCGCGTCTGCCGCGAGGAATGGCTTGCTCAGTGAAACGGCATTGCGCGCCAAGGTCTGCAGCGCCGGGATGAAGTCAGCAGGAGAGGGCGGGGGAGACCCGTCGGAGGCCGCCACCACGCGGCCGCCCCGGTCCAGCAGCCACAGGGTTTGCACGCGGGACATCAGCCTCGCGTGGGTGCGCAGCGTCTGCCCGGCCGGGGTGGCCAGAAGGCCTTCGCGCACCTCGCTGCGCAAAGCGTCCAAGGACCTGTGCACGCCGCTGAGCGTGCGGTCCACCTGGCCGGTCAGGGTGAACGAGAGCAATGCGAGTTCGCGCCGCTGGCCATTGACATCGTCGCGGCGCAGGTGCCAAAGCGCGCCTGCGGCAACGGCGGCCAGTGCCAGCCACAGTGCCAGGCCCAGCAGCCACGGCCGCCACCGTGCCGAGGGGCGAAGTCGTTTGTCGGGGGCCATTCGCGGGGGCGGATTCGGAAACTTGGACGATGCGCCCAGTCTCTCAGGACGCGTGACGTTCACGGTGACAGCTTGGATGACATTTGAAATGTGGACCCGAGGCCCAGGCAATGCGCGCGTCCCCCACCCGGCCGAGCATGTGCTCACAGGGCGGGGCATTCCGAGGGGGGACGCTCCGGCGACCTGGCAACTACACGAAAGAGGACATCATGACACGCACTCACACGACTTCCCGCCTGCTGCTCGCGGCGGGCTTGCTCTTTGGCGCGGTGGCTGCCCATGCGAACGGCGGCTTCAGCGTCACGTCAGCTGAAGAGAGCCGGGTCACCCCCGGCATGGACAGGGCGGCGGTGAGGCAGGCCCTCGGCCTCCCCGAGATCAATGCCCAGTACCTCAACGAGCCTGGGCGCACCTGGACCTACCAGGTGATCAGCACCGAGAACAAGTTGTTCGACGTGGACTTCAGCGCCAACGGCAAGGTGCTCTCGACCAGCGAGCGAATCCAGGACGACAAGAGCTGAGCTTGGGGGCGCGGCCCCAGACGCGAACGCCGTCACCCACTCGCGGTCGTGGGCCCCGGCTTGCGCCGGGGTGACGATTTGTGTTTGGATGCCGCAGGCGCCGGTGCCGGCGGCATGCCCTCTGGCCCCCAGCCCATCGTGCGGGGGCAAGCCGGCCACAGTGGACCCCGGCCTGCGCCGGGGTGACCATCATGTTCAGAGGCGCCGCAGCACTCCCCCCCCGTCATACCGGCGCAAGCCGGTACCCACCGGCTCCAGCGCGCCGCTGCTCAGGACGAGCGACGGATGTGTTGATCATGCCGATGAACGCCCGCGCTGTGGCTCGCAGCGGTGGCCCGGCACCTGAGCTACGATGGTCCTTCTCCACGCAAGCATCTGCTGTCCTGAGCCATGAACCTTGCCACCGCGCCCCACATCCTGGTCATCGACGACGATGCCGACATCCGAGATCTGGTGGTCGAGTACCTGGGCAAGAACGACATGCGCGTGAGTGCCGGTTCGTCCGGGCGCGACATGATGGATCTGTTCGATCGGGAGTCGATCGATCTGGTGCTGCTCGATCTGAAGCTGCCCGGCGAAGACGGCATGCAGCTGGCGCGTGCCCTGCGGGAGCGGGCCACGGTGCCGATCGTGTTGCTCACCGCGCGCAATGAGGAAGCCGACCGGGTCATGGGGCTCGAACTCGGCGCGGACGATTACGTCACGAAGCCGTTCAGCCCGCGTGAACTGCTGGCACGCGTGCGGGCCGTGCTGCGCCGTTACCAGGTGCAGGCCACGCTGCCCGAGCGCGACAACACACGCCGTGCCTTCCGTTTTTCAGGGTGGGAGTTGAACCTGCGCACCCGACGGCTGACGTCGCCACAGGGCGAACCGGTCGAACTGTCAAACGGTGAATTCAATCTGCTCAACGCACTGTGCCGCGCGCCCAGGCGCGTGCTCCAGCGCGACCAGCTCTTGTCGATGACCCGCCTGCACGAGGCGGAGGTGTACGACCGCACGATCGACGTGCAGATCCGCCGCCTTCGGCTGAAGATCGAACCCGATTCGGCGCGACCCACGCTCATTCTGACGGAGCGGGGCGCTGGCTACAGCTTGAACAGCGACGTCGAGACGTTGTACTGAGACCGCGGCCCGCCCGGAATCGTCGACCTCGCCAGCAGATTGGGCGAGCGTGCGCCTGTGCAAGGCAGGGGCCCGGACCGGCTTTGGCCGCGAGCTCTTTGGTGGCGATATGGCCGTCGTGTTGCAGTGCATCAAGGTGCGGCCATCGTGGCCAAACAAAGTCGTTTGTGGATATTCAAGGCGAGGTGCCCGCGGCGCCGTGACGAACGCGGGTGAGCCGCGAGTCAAGTCCTTATTTTGGTGAATATCACTAGTGCCATGCGCATAAAGTAGAGAACATCCAAGTTGTGCTTCTCGAAAGAGACGAACATGAAAGTCGCAGTTCTCGGTGGTGGCGTGATCGGCGTTTGTGCGGCGTACGAGCTGGCGCGTGCCGGCGCGGAAGTTGTGGTGGTCGACCGGCAGCGCGGTGTTGCCGAGGAGACCAGCTTTGCCAACGCCGGGCAGGTGTCGCCCGGCTACTCCACGCCCTGGGCGGCCCCCGGCATTCCGCTGAAGGCGCTGAAATGGCTCTTCCAGCGGCATTCGCCGCTGCGCATCCGGCCCGATGGCTCCCTGCGGCAGTTGCGATGGCTGTCGCAGATGCTTGCCCAATGCACGAGCAGCCACTACGCACAGAACAAGCAGCGCATGATGCGGCTCGCCGAATACAGTCGCGACGTGCTGCGTGAACTGCGCGAGGAGCTGCAGCTGTCGTACGAGCAGCGCAGCCTTGGGACGTTGCAGTTGTTCCGCACTCAGGCTCAACTGGACACGGCGGCGCGCGATGTGGCGGTGCTGCGCGAGCTTGGCGTGCCGTTCGAATTGCTGAGGCGCGACGAACTGCCGCGAGCCGAGCCGGCCCTGGCGCGCGTGAGGGAGCGCCTGAGCGGAGGCCTGCGATTGCCCAATGATGAAACCGGCGACTGCCATTTGTTCACGCGTCAGCTCGCTGAGCGCGCTGCGATGCTGGGGGTGCAGTTCCGGTTGGATACCGCGATCGACGGTCTCGAGGTGGAGGGGGACCGCTTCATGGCAGTGCGGCTCGCCAGCGGCGAACGCCTGTATGCAGATCGGTGCGTCGTTGCGCTGGGCAGCCATACGCCCGCCTTGTTGAAGCCGCTCGGCATCGACGTGCCTGTGTATCCGGTCAAAGGGTATTCGCTGACGCTCGAGTTGCGCGATGAGACGGCCGCGCCGGTATCGACCGTGCTGGATGAGACCTACAAGATCGCGGTCACCCGCTTCGACCGTCGCATTCGCATCGGCGGGATGGCCGAGCTGGCTGGTTTCGATCTTGCCTTGCGGCCGGGTCGGCGCAAGACGCTCGAGATGGTCGTCAACGACTTGTTCCCCGGTGCTGGCGAGCTGTCGACAGGAAAGTTCTGGACAGGCCTGCGGCCGATGACGCCCGACAGCACGCCGATCGTCGGCGCCACGCGGGTGCAGCGGCTGTTCCTCAACACGGGCCACGGCACCTTGGGTTGGACCATGGCTGCGGGCTCGGGCCGCCTGATCGCCGATCTTGTCACTGGCCGCACACCGGAAATCGATCCCGATGGGCTTGGCATCGAACGGTACCGACGCGCACCGCGTCCTCAATGGCAGCCGCGGGTTGCGGCATGAGCCGACCTGCGCGCCTTTGCATCGACACGCAAGCGCTTGTCCACAACTACCAACTGCTGCGCCGGCTGCACGGCGGGCGCGTGCTCGCCGTGCTGAAGGCCAATGCCTATGGCCACGGTGCCGGGCAATGCGCCAGCGTGCTGGCGCATTGCGCCGATGGCTTCGCGGTGGCCTTCGGGGAGGAAGCGTCGGCGCTGCGCGAGGCCGGCGTGCGTGCGCCGGTGCTCGTGCTCGAAGGCTTGTTCCATGAGGCGGAGCTGCCCATCGCCGTGCGCGAGCAATGGTGGATCGTCGTCCATCACGAAGCGCAATTGCGCATGATCGAGCGGTCATCCCAGGCCAGCGCGTTGAACGTCTGGCTCAAGGTCGACACGGGCATGCATCGCTGCGGTTTCCAGGCTTCCCTCGTTCACCAGGCGTACAGCCGCCTCAAGGCCACAGGCAAGGTGGCATCCATCACGCTGATGAGCCACTTCGCCCGTGCGGACGAGGCGGGTGCGGGCTTCACCTCCACACAAATCGCCTGCTTCGATCAGGCCACCGCCGCTTTGCCCGGACCACGCAGCCTGGCGAACTCCGCGGGCGTGGTGTGCTGGCCTGGAGCGCGGCGCGATTGGGCGCGGTGCGGCCTGGCCCTGTATGGCGTGGATCCCGCTGGCCGGTCGCTCTCGGATTTGCGTCCGGTCATGAGCGCGCGCAGTGAAATCATCGCCATCACGGACGTGGCCGCAGGTGAGGCCGTGGGCTATGGGGGGCGTTTCGTGGCGAGCCGGCCCAGCCGCATCGGGCTCGTGGCCTTCGGCTATGCCGATGGTTATCCGCGTGGGGCAAGCGATGGGACGCCCGTCGCGGTGGACGGCCGGCGGGTGCCGCTGGCAGGTCGCGTGTCGATGGACATGTTGACCGTCGATCTCACCGACCTGCCGTCGGCCCGCATCGGCAGCGAGGTCGAGTTGTGGGGCGGGCTGGTGTCGGCCGCCGAGGTGGCAGCGTCTGCGGGCACCATTGCTTATGAAGTGCTCTGCAACGCCAAGCGCGCGCCTCGTCTGCCGGGCTGACTCCAGAGCCACCGTGGAGCGATCTCCCTGCTCGACAGCGGGCGGTTGCATCTTGGAACGCGACGATGACGATCGGTCCACCTATCATCCCACCCCCAAAACGCGAACTTCAAGGAGATGGCAATGCTTTGCAGGAAATATCTTGGCGCAGCCCTGGTCGCCCTTTTCGCCGCCGGTTCGGCGCCTGTCTTTGCGGCCGACTGCGCGCTGAATGTCACCCGCACCGCCTGCCCTGGACAGGAGAAGGAAAGCTTCAGCAAGTGTGATGGCAAGGCCAGCTGCGTCGAAACCAAGTCCGTGGCGAGTGCGGCCGAATGTGCCGCAGCGGCCAAGACCGCCTGCGCGAACACCCGGCAGACCGTCACCAAGAACAAGAAGGTGACGGCCTCGTTCGGCGGCGCTCCTGTCGAAGGCGGCAAGGACTTTTGCGCTGGGCATGCCGACTACCCGTACGCCGCCAAGCAGGAATGCAAATGACACCGCGGGGTGCACATCGGCGATGAGCCGCTGCCTTGTCTGACCCGTCCCACGTCACGCTTGGGCGGCAGTCGAAGGCGATGCCATCAATCCAGCGTGCATCAGCGCGCGTTCGAGCGCACGCTCGGCCGGTTCGACGCGGCCGTTGCGGGCCAGCCAGGCCGCTTCCTCCAAGTCGGCCAGCGCATCGGCGTGGGCCAGCCCGTCGCATGCCCGCAAAAGCGCCCGCGCGGAACGGATGCTGATCACCGCCTGCGCCTCGTGACCGCAGTACAGATGCACCCGCGCCAGGTCGATCTCTGCCCGGACGTGCGGGTCGACTGGTGCGGTCGCGCCGGCCGGTGCGCCTTCAGAGGCGTGCCCGGCCGCGGCGACGAGGGCGGCGATGGTGGTACTCGAGGCATTGAAAGTCATTGCGCTTCTCCGTTGCGGTCGGTGACGGGAATGTCACGAGGTCATGCTGCGGCTGCGCCGTGCCGAACGCATTGCAAGCGCCGTTGGGCATGTGACAGACGACATGAAGGGCGACTGGCGGCTCTCATCTTGACCTGGCCGATGGCCGCAGCCGCCGAGTGCGCGAGCTCGATCACGACCTGTGAGCGCCCCACAGCACCTCGACTCCCTCGGTCAGCAGCGTGCCCGCTGGACAAGGTTAACGTGCAGTTCTGTGCCGAGCGGCCCAACCAGCTGTGGGTCTCGAACTTCACCTACGTCTCAACCTGGCAGGGCTGGATGCACGTGGCCTTCGTCGTGGACGTGTTCGTCCGTCGCATCGTGGGCCGGCGCGTGAGCACTTCGATGACCACGGACTTCGTCCTCGATGCCCTGGAGCAAGCGCTGTACGACCGACAGTCAGAGCGTGCAGCAGCCTGATCCATCACTCTGCTCGCGGGTCGCAATACGTTTCGATCCAGGACTCAGACCGCCTGGCCGAGGTCGGCGTGGAGCCGTCGGTGCAGCAAGGGCGAAAGCGACGACAACGCCCTGGCTGAGACGATCAAGGGCCTGTACAAGGCCGAGGTGATCCACCGGCGCACCTGGAAGACTCGTGAGGCCGTCGAGCTTGCCACGCTGACGTGGGTCTCCTCGTTCAACAACCACCGGCTGATGGCCGCTGGCTACATCCCGCCGGCCGAGCGCTGAGGCAAACTACTACCGCCAGCTCTCCGAGCCATCGGCCGCGACGGCGTGAGCACTGGCCTCCTCGAATCCCGGGGCGGTTCATGGAGATGAGATGAGTAATCTTTCGGACGAAGTTCAAGTCATCCTTGGCGACATTTGGGATAAGGCTCAGAGTCAAAGCAGACTGTCTGAAATTCTTCAGGAGGTTGACCCTCGGCTGCGATGGGAAGCAGGCCCTATATCCGACCAGTTGGCTTACTTGGCAATCAGTCCAAACCGCTATCCTGAACTTTTGGCCATCACAGCGAAACTTGTTGAATCCCTGCCTCCTATTGCAGGTTGGATATTCTTGGATGCAAAGCCTAGAAAAAACTGGACCTCGCGCAAAGTCAAGTACCACGGGGTCGAGTACTGCTTTGATGAATGGCGGTATCGCTTGACGATGTTCAACGATGGAAAGTTTTTCGACATTGACTTCTTTGGTTGTGAAGAGGGTCTGTCAGAAGACGTGCGGGACTGGCTTTCGGTTTTTATCGCTTCCTCCGAGCTTGGAGAGCGATTGTTCATGGAAGCGATTGACAGAGTCAGTGCATCGCCCAAACACGCAGAACGAGGGCCAACGAGTCCGATTGGCAGCCTCTTTGACCACGTGAATGATCTACTCCGTCGGAGTCCAGCAGGCGACAAGACTTGAGAGTGCAACGGAGGTGCCCTCTGCTTTCGCCTTCCAACCGGCGGCGCTCATGCTGCCTTTGATTGCTGATCGTCATGCTTGCTGAGCCAGTCCAGAAGGAGCTGAGTCGGCGAGCAATAGCCCAGCGAGGAGTGGGCGCAGCGTGCTCTTGCCGCACGCGCCACCTTTGCTCGGGCGAGCGCCCTGGGATGTGCCGCTCGATCTCTACAACTCGGGGCCGGCATCTGCGTCAAGGTTTGACACCGGGCGCAGAAGTACTTCGGCCGCACCTGCCGCACGACCTTGAAATAGGTTGCACGGAGGTCTCGTATGGCGATCACGATCAAGACGTGCCCCAAGTGCGATGAGCGCTCTGGGTCTGAGGGCGATCCGAGCTCCTGTGGCGCTGAGGAACCAGGCGGAGCCAACTCCGGACGAAACACATTGAACGGCTTGGTCCAGCGAGGCTGGAACTCCAAGCCGGTGCTCTTAAGTGCAATCATGGCCGGATTCATCTTGGGTTACTTCGTTGGCCGAGAACATCTGAAGTACGAGATCCGCTCCACCTTTGAGGTCGCTGGGAAGTCGGTGACAAAGAAACCTGGATGGTCGGGCAGGACAAGCGAGGCCTCCATGCCTGCCAAGGACAAGGCGAACTTGTCGTTGCTGGTCCCGACAATGGAGCGCAAAGGATTCCAAGAAGGCAAGTACGGGGATGACGAAGTCACGTTCACCCTCGACATTGAAAATCGGACGGGCCGCGATGTCCGGGCCTTCGATGGCGTTTTGGTGGTCACGGACCTTTTGGGCAATGACATCATCAGCTCGAAGCTGGCAGTCAACGATCCGGTGGCCGCGGCACGTACGTTGAAGTGGAGAGGATCGCTCAACTACAACCAGTTCATGGATTCTCACCAGCGCTTCAGGGCCGCCGAGCGGGAAAACATCAAGCTCGCCTTCTTCGTCAACAAAATCTTGTTTGCAAACGGCGAGACGAAGCAGTACGACGAATAGAGCGTGTGCTTGGGGCGGTCCCTCGAGGGCTTGCCTTCGGGCAGGTTCACCCGCGAAGGTCGGCACGGCTTGTTGTCAGTTGAGCGACAGCCAAGGCCAGTCGGTCGATCTCGTCTTCAGTATTGAAATAGCTCACCGATGCGCGCACGATCTCTTGCAACCCGCGCGTGGTCATGTCAAACGGCGTGTACGTGACACCATTGACTCCCACGGTGATGCGTTGCTCAGCCAGTCGAGTACGTACGATCTGGGCGCCAAGTCCGTCGACGGTGAACGACACGATCCCCGAGCGCTGTGTTCCGAGGTCTCGCAGCACCACGCCATCGATATCGGCAAGCGAATCTCGCAACCGTTGCGCGAGCATTGCGATGCGGCCTTGGATGCGTCGGATCCCAATCTCATCGGCCTGCTCCAGTGCAGCGCCGAGCCCCAAAAGCAGCGCGACCGAGCATTCAATCGTCTCGAACACGCGGGCATCCATACGCTGCTTCACGATCCCGTTCGTCCACGGCCCCGACTGGACGTCGACAAAAGCGGGCTGCAGATTGGGAATGAAGGAACTGCGCACGTAGAGCAGCCCAGCCCCGCGCGGTCCGCGCAAGTATTTGCGTCCAGTACCTTTCAGCACGTCGCATCCGATCTCGTTGACATTCACCGGCATTTGTCCCAATGCCTGACCGGCGTCGACGAAGTACGGCACTCCAGCAGCGCGTGTCACTCGCCCGATGGCCGTGGCGTCGTTGACCAGCCCGCCGTTGGCTGGCAGCCAAGTCAGTGAGATCAGTCGCACCCGTTCATCGATCATGCGTTCCAGCGCAAGAGCGTCCACACTGCCGTCGTCTTCTCGGCACGGTATGACCTCGACCTGCGCGCCCGCGCGAGCCGCAGCGGCTGCATAGCTCGAGACGTTGCCACCCCATTCATGGCGCCCCACAAGAATCCGATCACCAGCTTTGAGCGCAGGCAATGCGGCGAACGCCAGTCCGATCGCTGAGGAGGCACTTGATGTGAAGGCAACTTCGTTTGCAGATGCACCGAGCAAAGTTTCCGCATCCCTTCGCAGCTTGGCAAGCTGCGGAGCAGCCGTGGCAGCAGCTTCCATCCCTCCATACAACGCCTCTCGCTGCAGATGGTCCGTGATGGCCGAGAGGGTGCGAGTCGACGGCAGCGACGCGCCTGAATGGTTGAAGAAGCTGCTGACAGCGCACCCGGGGGTTTCGGCGCGGAAACGGTCGATGTCCAGGTGGTCATCCATGGGATGGCTCCAGTTTCACCAGTGCTTCCGAAGCAGATCGCCCATCCTCAAGCTCACGACAAACGCGGCAAGGGGGCGCATTGGCGGGCTTCAGGTTCTGGCCCAGGGAGGAGAGCTTGACGGAAATGGTGGGCATGTAGCCTCTGCGGGGAATTCGAAGCGGCCACTTTATCGGCCGCCGTCCTTCTCGACCAATTGAAAAATGCGGCCCTGCCATCAATCTGACTGATCTCTGCATCGAAGGTCTTCGTCTGTCAGACTAGGCGGGAACAAGACTGCTGCCGCATGCGAATATCTGACAACCTTCCTCCCTTGGCGGCTCTGCGCGTTTTTGAAGCAGTGGGGCGTTTGCTTAGTTTCCGCAAGGCGAGCGAGGAGTTGTGCATCAGCCAAAGCGCGGTGAGCTATCACATCAAGAACCTTGAAGAAGAGCTCTGCACCAGACTTTTTAGCCGCCATGCGCGTGGCATCGGGTTCACCGCCGATGGTGAGGCCTATTGGAAGGCGGTCGGAGGCGCCTTCGGCATGATCGAGCAGGCCACTGCCAGCATTCGCCCCGCGTCTGGTGCGCACACCGTGAAATTGAGCGTGCTGCCGTCGTTCGCCACGGGCTGGCTGGTGCAGCGTCTGCAAACCTTCATTGCAGCTTGGCCTCACATGCACGTGTCAATCGACCCGAGATTGGAACTTGCTGATCTTGACAACGGGACTGCCGACGTCGCGATCCGCTACGGACTGGGTGATTGGCCAGAAGCAGAATGCACCATGTTGCTGTCGGAGCAACTGCTGCCGGTCTGCAGCCCGGCTTTGCTCAAGGCAGGACCGCCGATCCGCACGCCGCAGGATGTGCTCGCGCACACATTGCTGTATGTCAGCCGTCCCTACGAGTGGGAGTTGTGGGCAGACGCAATGGGAGTGGATCTCTCCAAGGCGAAGTCACTCCAACTGACCGAGTACAACATCGTCATCCAGGCAGCCATGGACGGCATCGGACTGGCAATGGGCAGGCAGTTGCTTGTGGGAGAGCGCCTGCGCTCCCAGATGCTGCACGGCCCTTTGCCAGAGAGGGTGCGTCCCCCAAGGCTCGGATATTGGATCTGCCACAGCAAGCGAGGCTTGAGCTCTTCAGCCCGAACGCTTGTTGATTGGCTGCAGCGCACAACAGACGAGCTGGCGGACTGAGCTGGCCTGGGCCTGAGCCAAGGCCGACCGCTCTCGGGACCGCCGTGTTCACGGCCGTCGTCAGGACAGTGAAGCAGGAATCGCGTCCAGCATCGCCTGACCCAGCACGGTGTCACCCTGGCGCTTCAGCGCTTCGCCCGCACTCGATCGATCTTGCGGCTCGCGGTTCTGACTCAGTTTGAACTTGCCCTCGAGCCCCGTGATCTCGACCTCGATGCCCACGATGGCCTTGAGCCTCTCATCGATGTAGTCCTTCGGCGCGTCGCCCATCTTCCAGGGGACGGGCTGCGTTGCCTCGTGCACACGCGTCAGCCGCGCCAGCACGCCGCGAAGGTATTTTTCGTCATCGATGACGGTGATCCTGCCGTGCGCATGCACGACCCGGTAGTTCCAGGTGGGCACTTGCTTGTGGAACGCCTGCTTGCTGGGATACCAGGAGGGGCTGATGTAGGCGTCTTCGGCGCGAAAAATCACCAGCACCTCCGCGCCGTTCGTCACGTCCTGGCACAGCGGGTTCGCGCGCGCCACATGGGCGCGGAGCGTGCCTCGCGGGCCCGCCGTTGGATCCAACTCGAAGGGCAGGTGGTTGGCATCCAGCCCGCTTCGGCCTTGAGTCACCAGTGCTCCTAACGGGTGCTCGGCCATGAGTCGATGCAATTCTGCGGGGCGGGACTCGTTGAAGTGGGCCGGTATGTACATGAAAACTTCCTCTCGTTCCAGATGTCTGTCGGTGACGTGATCTTCGAGGAATAATGGTCTTGTCATAAGGGCCATTTTCGAGAGGAATAGTGGTCCACTATCGCTGTTCCGTATGCCACGCCGACCCGTCACCGTAGAGATTCCGTCGCTCCGTCCCCTTGACCGCAGCTCAGGTCCGGTCGGGCACCAACTGGCCCAAGGCCTGCGCAACGCGATCCGGAACGGAGAGCTCAAGCCCGGAGAACCGCTTCCGTCGACGCGCACGCTGGCCGCTGCACTGGGACTGGCCAGGGGCACGGTGATGGAGGCCTTCGACCAGCTCGTTGCGGAGGGCTTCCTGGAGGCGCGCACGGGTGCGGGAACCCGGGTCTCGATGGCGTTGCACGATAGCTTGCCCCTGGCCAGGCCCGACGAAGGCGCGACCGTCGACCCAGGGGAGATGCGCCTGCCCGCAGCCGCTTGCCAGCTTGCCGAGGCGGCCCGCTCACTCGCGCCGTTGCCACCCGTTCCATTTGCCGTGGCGGTGCCGACCGGGGCCGTTGCGCCAGACGGCATGTGGCGCAGGCTCGGCAACAAGCTTCGCGCGACGGGCGAGGGGGCGCCGGGCGGGTACGGCGATCCGCAAGGGCTGATGAGCCTTCGGCGCGCCATCGCCGAACATGTTCGCAAGGCGCGCGCCGTCAAATGCGACGCGGGGCATATCGTCATCACGTCCGGCACGCAGCAAGGGCTGTATGTCGCTGCGCGCCTCCTCGCCGGGGAGGGCGACTCCGTGTGGGCCGAGGATCCGGGCTACCCGGGCCTGATCTCCATCCTCGAAGGGCTGGGCATGGGCACGCGTTTGTCGAGGGTGCCGGTGGATGCCGAGGGCATCGACGTGGAGGCGGGGATGCGGGCGGCCCCGCAAGCGCGCGCGGCCTTCGTGACGCCGTCGCACCACTACCCGGTCGGCATGCCCATGAGCATGGCGCGGCGCACGGCATTGCTGGCGTGGGCGCGCCGCGCCGGTGCCTGGATCGTCGAAGACGACTACGACAGCGAACTGCGGTATGCCGGCCATCCGTTTCCTTCGCTCCAGGGCCTGGACCCGGCGCGCGTGATCTACCTGGGCACGTTCAGCAAGATTCTCTATCCCTCGCTCCGCCTTGGATATGCCGTCGTACCGGACAGCCTCGTCCAGGCATTCACAGGCGCCCGCGCGCTGATCGACCGACACCCACCGACAGCCGAGCAGCACGTGCTCGCCACCTTCATGCGGGAAGGCCATCTGGAAGCCCACGTGCGGCGCATCCGAGCGGCTTATGCGTCGCGGCGCCAGGTGTTGATCACCGCCATTGATCGCTGGCTGGGCGATCGGGTGACGCTGCAGCCGAGCGATCAGGGGATGCACATCGTCGCGTGGCTTCCCAAGGACGCCAGCGACATCGCCGTGGCGGCTCTTGCGGCCGCTGCTGGAATCACCGTCCGCCCCACATCCCCGATGTACGCAGGCGGTGGCGGTCGACCGGGTCTGGTGCTTGGCTTCGGAGGTTTCCCGGAGGCCGACATCGAAGCGGCGGTGCAGAAACTGGGCAAGGTCATTGCGGAGTGCGAGCGCATCCGCGCCGATCCGGCCAGGCGGGGGCAGCGAGCATCCGGCTGACGCGGCTCGACATGTGACGGGCGCAAAAAACGGCCCGCCTTGCCTGCACGTCTGGTGCAGGCAGGGCGGGCCGCGGACCCCACCGGCCGAAGGGTCAGATCAAGGGCAGCGGCTTGTTCGAGTCATCGTCGGGCAGCGTTCCGGACGTCACCGCACCGGTGTGAGCCTGCGGGGTCGTCGTGCCCGAGGTCACGGCGCCGCTGGTCAAGCCCGGCATCAGATCGGTCGTCGGCGCGGCGAGCACGTCGGACAGGTGGACCGGGGGCGTGGCCTCCGTCGCCGGCTTGTCCTTCGCGAACCAGGCGTCGGCCATCGCGTGCTGGGCACCGTCGGTCGTCGTGTAGCTCGACACCAGGGCCAGCAGGTTGCCGTTGTCCATCTCCGTGCCGACCTGGGCGTGCAGGTCGAGCGAGGTGATTCCCAATTCCGCCAGCGTCTTGAGTTCGCCCGCATCTGTCTTGCCGTCCTGGTTCGCATCGACCCAGACACGGAGGTCCTTGAAGTGCGCATCGCCGGCGTCGAGCTTCAGGTCGTGGTTCGTGTCCTCCTGGGCCATCGCGATGTAGCCGTCACCAGCGGACTTGCCGTTCGCGAGCTTGGTGGCCGAGCCGAACAGTTCGGTGCCGTCGTTGATCTGACCGTCGTGGTTCCGGTCCATCACCAGCAGCCCGTCCGTGGATGAGACCCAGCCGACCTTGTGGGCCGTCCCGTTCGCATCCAGGTCGAAGTTGACACCGTTGGCGGCGGCGGTGGTGTGCACGCCGTTGCCGTCGAGGTCCAGGATGATCGGTGACGTCGCCGCCGTGAACCTCGCATCGTGCTGGGCATCGGACATCACCGAGAACTGCGCACCGGTGATCGCGGCCACTTGGTCCATCGACATCGATGCGATGTCGACGGTCTCCAGGCCGGCGACCTGGTCGGTCGTGATGGCCTGGATCTGCGCCGTCGTCACGCCGTCGAACTGCACCGTCGTCAGGGCTGCGATGTGCGCGGTGTCGAGCGCCGAGAACTGGTCCGTCGTCAGCGCCGCGATCTGTGTGCTCGTGAAGGCGCTGAACTGGGCTGTCGTGAGTGCGTTCAGGTCATCGGTCGCCAGGTGGGCCACCTGCGACGTCGTCATCGCGGCAAGCTGTGCGGTCGACAGGGCGGTCAGATGGTCGCTGGTCAGCGCACCGATCTGGTCGTCCGTCAGCCCGCGCACGGCTGCTGTGCTGAGCGCACGCAGGTCCGCAGTTTCGATGTGCGCGAGGTCGGCCGTCTGGATCGCCGCAGCCTGAGCCGAGGTGATCGCCGCAAACTGCGCGGTGCTCAACGCGACGAGCTGGTCGGAGCTGAGCGCCACGATCTCGTCGGTCGTGAAGCCGCGGATCGCACCGGTGCTGAAGGCCGCCACGTCGGCGGTCTCCAGCGCCGCGATCTGCGCCGTCGTCATGGCAGCGGCCTGGGCGGACGACATGAAGGCGAACTGTGCCGATGTGAAGGCGTTCAGGTCGTCGGTGGCGAGGCCTGCGATCTGTGCCGTCGTCAGCGAGTTCACTTGCATGGTGGTCAGCGAAGCGATCTGGTCGGACGTGAGTGCGCCGAGCTGCGCCGAGTCGAACGCACGCACCGAGAACACGTTCATCGCGCGGAGGTCATCCGTTTCGAGCGCCGCAACCTGGGCCGTCGTCAACGCCGCCGCCTGGGTCGCGGTGATGGCGGCGAATTGGGCGGTGCCAAGGGCGTTCAGCGCGGCGGTGCTCAGGCCATCGATCTGGTCGGTGGTCAGCGCAGCGACCTGGGCGGTCGTCAGTGCGGCGAGCTGGTCGGTGCCCAGGCCGTCCAACTGGCTGTCGGTGAGGGCGCGAAGCGCCGAGGTGCCCAGTGCGCGGAGGTCGGCCGTTTCGATCTTGGCGATCTGGTCGGTCGTCAGTCCCACGACCTGGCCCGAGGTCAGTGCACCGAACTGCGCGGAGGTCATGGCAACGATCTGGTCGGTCGACAGCGCGCCAAGGTCATCCGAGCCGAAGGCACGGATCGCGCCTGTGCCGAGCGCAGCGAGGTCGGCCGTTTCCAGCTTTCCAATTTGCGCGCTGGTCAGTGCGGCGGCCTGTGCCGACGTGAGTGCAGCGAACTGTGCCGTGGTGAACGCATTCAGGTCGTCGGTCGCGAGCCCTGCGATCTGCGACGTGCTCAGCGAGGCCACCTGGGTGGTGGTCAGCGAAGCCATCTGGTCGGAGGTCAGTGCACCCAGCTGCGCATCGGTCAGTGCCCTCAGCGTGCTGGTGGACAGGGCGCGCAGGTCGGCCGTTTCGATCTTGGCGATCTGGTCGGTCGTCAGGCCGGCGACCTGGCCCGAGGTCAGTGCACCGAACTGGGCCGAGGTCATCGCGACGACCTGGTCGGTCGACAGGGCGCCCACCTCGTCCGTCGCCAGTGCGCGGATCGAACCCGTGCTGAGTGCCGCGAGGTCCGCGGTTTCGAGCTTGCCGATCTGGGCGGAGGTCAGCGCGGTCACCTGGGCGGAGCTCAGCGCGGCGAACTGCGTCGAAGTCAGCGCGTTCAGGTCATCGCTGCTCAGGTTGGCGAGCTGCGAGGTGGTCAGCGAGGCCACCTGGGCGGTGGTGAGCGACGCGGTCTGGTCGGACGTCAGCGCGGCCAGTTGCGCATCGCTCAACGCACGCAGTGCGACCGATGTCATCGCAGCCAGGTCGGCCGTCTCCAGGTTGGCGACCTGGGCGGTCGTGAGACCGGCGACCTGCGCCGAGGTGAGTGCGGCGAACTGGCCGGTGCCGAACGCGTTCAGGCTGGCGGTGCTCAGGCCGTTGATCTGGGCCGAGGTCAGCGCAGCCACCTGGGAACTGGTCAGCGCCCCGGCCTGGTCGGAGGTGAGGCCCGCCAGTTGCGAATCGGTCAGGCCGCGGATGGCCGCAGTGCTGAGGGCTCGCAGGTCCGCCGTTTCGATCTTCGCGATCTGGTCGGTGGTCAGGCCGGCCACCTGGGCCGAGCTCAGCGCGGCAAATTGCGCGGTCGTCATCGCGATGACCTGGTCGGTCGACAGCGAGGCGAGATCGGCCGAGGCGAGCGAGCGGATCGCGGCGGAGTTCAGCGCGGCGAGGTCGGCCGTCTCCAGCTTGGCGATCTGGGCACCGGTCAGTGCAGCGGCCTGGGTGGAGGTCAGCGCGGCGAACTGGGCCGAGGTCAGGGCGTTGAGGTCATCGGTCGCGAGCCCTGCGATCTGCGAGGTGCTCAGCGCGGCCACCTGGGCGGTGGTCAGCGCGGCCATCTGGTCGGAGGTCAGGCCAGCCAGCTGCGCGTCGGTCAGCGCACGCAGCGTGGCGGTGGACAGGGCACGCAGGTCCGCCGTCTCGATCTTGGCGATCTGGTCGGTGGTCAGGCCGGCGATCTGGCCCGAGCCGAGCGCAGCGAACTGGGCCGAGGTCATCGCGACCACCTGGTCGGTGGACAGTGCGCCCAGGTCGTCCGAGCCGAGCGAACGCACGGCGGAGGAGCTGATCGCGGCGAGGTCCGCGGTTTCGAGCTTGCCGATCTGGGCGGAGGTCAGCGCGGCCACCTGCGAGGAGCTCAGGGCGGCGAACTGGGTGGAGGTCAGCGCGTTGAGGTCATCGCTGCTCAGGTTGGC
>CBIHPH010000040.1:0-34408 GCA_966212105.1 uncultured Rhizobacter sp. | reverse complement strand
CGAGCGACCGTCTGCCGGCACGCCGGCACGCCCGCCCTGCTGCTCACGCTGCCCCTGCTGCTGCGCCTGGCTGTGCACGCCGCCACCGGACAGGGTGAACCCGGCATCCCGCAAAGCGGCCGCCAGTTCCGGCAGGCCGCTTTCGATGATCTGTCGGGTGGCCGCCGAATCGGCGCCGAAATCCACCCTGGCCGAATCACCGTCGAGGGCGATCTGGACGGAGATCGGGCCCATGTCCGCCGGGTTCAGATGCAGTTCGGCCTGCTGGACGCCGTCCTTGGCGAGCACGCTGAGTTGCGCACCGAGCATCCGGGGAAACTCGGGCGCGTCGGCCGGGGTGGCCATGTGCACGACGGCCGGGGCGGTGGTCTCGGCCGCAGGCCGCTCGGTGAGCGGCCCGGCTGCGGACATGGCTGGCGCGGCGACAGCGGCAAGGTCCCCCTTCGGCATGTCATTGGCCAGCGCATTCGCGCGAACCACCGGCGTGGCCACCTGCTCCATCGCGGCCTGGAAGCTCATGGGGATCGCGGCACCTTCGCGCCCTTCAGTCCGCGCTTCGGCACGAGAGGTCTTCAGGTCTTCGGTCGCATGGCGGCGGGTTGCATCGGTGACACCGTGGTTCCCCGCCGCCCGCCGAGGCGCACTCCGTTCAGCGGCGGGCGTCTCGGCGGTCACATCGGGTCCGGATTCGATGAGGCCGCCGGCCGCCTGGTCTGCGGCCAACCGCGGTTGAAGTTCTGCAGGCTCCATGGCTTCGGCGCCCGTCGAGGCCGGTTGCGCGGGTGGCAGGTTCAGCGATGCCAGCCAGTCGGTCAGGCTGGGGTCCACGGTCTGCTCGGTGGCGTCGTCAGCCTTGATGGGCGTTTCCTCGGAGGATGCCGGCTGCGCCGGTTCTGCCGGCGAGCGCGGTTCGCGCACATGGTCACCTTCAGCGGCAGGCGGGCGCGGGCCGGCGTGCCGCTGCGCCCGCAACTGGCGGTTGCGCGCTTCGTCGGCGCTGCGGGCGGCCTGGGCATTGTCGGTGGACGAGGTGTCCTCGGTCTTCGGCTGGTCGGCCTTCGAAGCCTCGGCATGCTCGGCTTCGTGCCCTGCTTCGGCACGGCGTGCATCGAGCATCTGCGCGAAGGCGGCACCGCGCCCCTGCGCTGGCGCAGAGGGCGCGGCGGTCAGGTTGGAAGCAGGCAGGACGGAAGTGGAAACGGCTGCGGTCATCGACGAACTCCAGCAGCGGTCAGGCAGAGAGGCGCTGTTCGTCGAGGCGGCTCCATGCCGCGCGGCTCGCGAATTCGTCTGTTTGCTTCTGGTCGCGGCGGTCGGCAGCCAGGCGCAGTTCGGCAAGGCGCCGTTCGATGAGTTTGCGCACGGACGCCACACGCAACTCCTGCTCGCGCACCGCCTCCCGGGCCGCCTCGGCACGGCGGGCCGCGTTGTCCACGACCAATTGCTGCTGGTCCACCGCCATCGTGAGGCGCCCCATGAAGCCCTGGTAGGTCTGGAACCGGTCGACGGACGACTGGCGGCTGAATTGCTCGCGATAGCGGCTTTCGCAGTCGAGGCGATAGGCCACCAGCTGCTCGACCTGGCCAACGGCTGCAGCCTGGGACGCCTCGGCACGCCGGGCCTGGGCCAGGGCTTCGTCGCGCTCACGTTCAGCCTGGCTCAGCAAGGCCATCAACGGGGACAGGGACGGATCGGATTGGCTCATGGTTCAGTCCTGGTTCAGGTGCCGACGATGCTGCGCAGTTCGCGCACGCTCGAAGGCAGGGTCGAGGGTTGGTGCATGTCCTGCTGCAGCAGGTCGATCATCTTCGGGTGCAGGCGCACGGCATGGTCGAGCTCGGGGTCTGCCCCCGGGGTGTACGCGCCGAGCTGGATCAGGTCGCGGGCCTTGCTGTGCCTGGCGTACAGCTGACGGAAGCGCCGTGCGGCATCGATGTGCTCCTGCGGGCTCACGTTCGTCATCACCCGGGAGATCGAACGCTCCACATCGATGGCGGGATAGTGGCCGGCCTCGGCGAGCTCGCGAGACAGCACGATGTGGCCGTCCAGGATGCCTCGGGCCGCATCGGCGATCGGGTCCTGCTGGTCATCGCCTTCGGACAGCACGGTGTAGAACGCCGTGATCGAGCCCATGCCATGAATGCCGTTGCCGCTGCGTTCGACCAACTGCGGCAGCTTCGCGAAGCAGCTCGGCGGGTACCCCTTCGTGGCCGGCGGCTCGCCGATCGCCAGTGCGATCTCACGCTGGGCCATCGCGTAGCGGGTCAGCGAGTCCATCAGCAGCAGCACATGCTGACCCCGGTCGCGAAAGTGTTCGGCGATCGCGGTCGCGTAGTTCGCGCCCTGCATGCGGGTCAGCGGCGGGGCATCGGCGGGCGCGGCCACCACCACGGAGCGGGCGATGCCTTCCTCGCCGAGGATGTCTTCAATGAATTCCTTGACTTCACGGCCCCGTTCGCCGATCAGCCCGACGACGATCACATCGGCAGCGGTGTAGCGCGCCATCATGCCCAGCAGCACCGATTTGCCCACGCCGGTGCCGGCGAAGAGGCCGATGCGCTGGCCCCGGCCCACCGTGAGCATGGCATTGATCGCGCGCACGCCGGTGTCGAGCGGCTGGCGAATGGGGTCGCGGTCCATCGCATTGATCGCCCGCCGGATCAAGGGCTCGTTGTGCACGTTCTGCAGCGGGCCGCGCCGGTCGATCGGGTGCCCCTGCGAATCGATCACGCGGCCGAGCAGGCCCTCGCCCACGGGCAGGTGCAGCGTGCGGTCCTCGCCGCGGCGCCAGGGGTGGTGCGGTGCGCCCAATTTCATCGGCACGATGGGCGACGGGCGCGGCACGACGCGGGCCCCGCTTGCCAGGCCATGCGTTTCGCCGGTGGGCATGAGGTACGCACGATCGCCGGAGAAGCCCACCACTTCGGCGAGCACCGGCGGCTGTCCGTCCTGGCGCGGGTCGTCCATGAAAATCTGGCACACCGATCCCACCGGCACGCGAATGCCGGCGGCTTCCAGCACCAGGCCGGCCACGCGCACCAGGGTGCCTTGCGTCTCGAGCGGCACCGGGTCGGCCGAGAACGTCATCATGTCGGCGAGGTAGCGCTGCCACTTGTCGGCGGATTCAACGGCACCGGACTCCACGGACGAGTTCTTCATGCGTGGCGGCCCTCGCTGTCGTCATCGGCCGGAAGCGGAGCCTCTTTCCAGGCTTCGTCGCAGCCGATCGAGGCCGCGGCGCGGCGCCAGCGCGTCTCCACGCTCGCATCGATGACACCGATGTCCGATTCGACGATGCAGCCACCACGCAGCACGGTGGCATCACCGACCACCCGTGCACCGCGCGCGGCCAGCACGTCAGCCGCGCCTTGAGACACGAGCGCCACGTCATCGGGGTTCACACGCAGCGTGATGTGACGCGCGCTCAAGAGCAGCGTCTCGACGGCCTCTTCGGCAACGGCCACCACCACTTCCGGGCGCTGGGCAATTTCGCTGCGAACCATCTGGCGCGCCAGGTGCGTGGCCGACACAGCGAGGGCACGCGCCATCTGCTGCTGCAATGCATCCAGCTGCGCCATGTACGACTGCGTCATGGCGCCGATCTGTGCAGTGATCTGCGATGCATAGCTTTGCTTGAACCCCTCCAGCGCCACGAGACCGTCGCGGTAGCCGTCCTGATAGCCGGCGGAACGGGCCTGGCGCGACGCCTCGGCCAGCAATTCCTCATGCGACGGCAACTTCGGCTCGGGCGGCGCCGGCCGCTGCACGCCCTTGTCGGCCGGCGGAGCACCGTCGAGCGAGCCGGGGTTCCAGGCGGCAAACCCCGACAACTCCTCCCGCGGAATGAAGCGCCCATAGTTCGGTGCCCGCGGAGCCGGAGCGTTCGCATTGGACGGCGGCGGGGCCGGGCGCGTGGGTCCTTTGTCAGAGGAACGCATCGTCGCCTCCGCTTGCGAGGATGATCTGTCCCTCGTCGGCCAGGCGCCGCACGATCTTCAACATTTCCTTCTGCTCGGACTCCACCTCGCTCACCCGCACCGGGCCGCGGCTCTCCAGGTCTTCCCGCAACGATTCGGCCGCACGGGTCGACATGTTGCGGAACACCTTCTCCCGCATCTCGGGCGTCGCGCCCTTGAGCGCGATGATGAGGGATTCGGACTGCACTTCCTTCAGCAGCATCTGGATGCCCTTGTCGTCGATCTTCTCCAGGTCGTCGAACGTGAACATGTTGTCCATGATCTTCTGGGCCAGCTCGTTGTCCGCCTCGCGGATGTAGTCGAGCACCGAGGTCTCGATGCTGCCGCCCAACAGGTTGATCATTTCGGCCGCCGGCTTGACGCCGCCCAGCGAGGCCTTGCGCAGCTTGTCTCCGCCGGCGAGCACCTTGCTCATCACCTCATTGAGGTCTTTGAGCGCGGCGGGCTGGATGCCATCGAGCGTGGCGATGCGCACGAGCACTTCATTGCGCTGCCGTTCGGTGAAGCACTTGAGCACCATCGACGATTGGTCATAGTCCAGGTGCACGAGGATCGCCGCCACGATCTGCGGGTGTTCGTTGCGCAGCAGCTCGGCCACCGAGCCGGCATCCATCCACTTCAGGCTTTCGATGCCGCTGACATCGCCACCTTGCAGAATGCGATCGATCAGCAGGTTGGCCTTGTCGTCACCCAGCGCCTTGCGCAGCACCGATTTCACATACTCGTCGGTGTCGGTCACCAGCATGCTCTGCTCGGAAGCCACCACGGCAAAACGCTCGAGCACCACATCCACGCGTTCACGCGGAATGCTCTTCATCTTGGCGATCGTCTCGCCCAGCGCCTGCACCTCCTTGGGCGCGAGCAGCTTGAACACCTCGGAGGCCTCTTCCTCTCCGAGGGACATCAGCAAGATGGCCGCGTCTTCCAGTCCCTTGGCGTCCATGGCGAAGTCGTTCGTCCGGTTGGGTCAGGAAGGTCAGGCGACTTCGCCATTGACCCAGCCGCGCACGATGTTCGCAACGGCAGCCGGGTTTTCCTTGGCAAAGGTTCGCGCACCGTCGAGCTGCGCACTGATGCGCGGCGCCTCCAGGTGCAGCTTGCCGGGCTCGATGACGGGCAGCGTTTCCTCGTCGCCGACCACGGCATCGAGGTTGTTGCCCTTTTGCGGTGCCGTCGCCTGCGCCGCCTTCAGCGCAGGGCGGATCAGGCCAAACACCACCGCAAGCGCCACCACCGCCAACGCCGCCGGTACGGCCGCGGCACGCAGCAGATCGAGCAACTGCGGCTGCTTCCACAGCGGGACGCTGTCGACAGTCACCGGCTCCACCTTGAACGGGGCGTTGATGACCTTGACCGAATCACCGCGCTTCTCGTTGTAGCCGACGATCTCCCGCACGAGCGTTTCCAGCTTCTGCAGCTCATCGGACGTCAGCGGCACCGTGGTGACCTTCCCCTTCGCATCCGTGTTCGTGCGGTGGTTCACCACCACGGCCGCGTTCAGGCGGCGCACGGTGCCCGTGGCGTTGCGCGTCACGCGCACCGTCTTGTCCACCTCGTAGTTCGTCACCGCATCCTTGCGGCTCGTGCTGTTCGTGGCGCCACCGCCCTGGGCGGTCTGAAGCGGCTGCGAAGCCCCCGTGAGCGGCGCCGTGGCGGCCACCGGCGGCTGATTCGACGTGGCCCCCGGAATGCCGGTGGCACCACTGCCGTTCTGGCCGCTCTGCTCCGTGCGCTGCATGCTGCGCACCGCGGCCTCCGCGTTCTCGCCCTGGTTCGGCCTGAATTCTTCCGACGTGGATTCGGTGCGGGAAAAATCGATGTCTGCCGTGACCTGGGCCCGCAGGTTGTCACGGCCCACCACCGGGTCCAGGATGTCGAGGATGCGCTTGCTGAACTGAGTCTCGATCTGGTTCACATACTGCAGCTGCTGGGCATCGAGCCCCGACCCGTTGTCCTCCGCCAAGCCCGACAACAGCGCGCCCGTCTGGTCCAGCACGCTGACGGCCTTCGGGTTCAACTCCGGCACGCTGCTCGACACCAGGTGCACGATGCCGGCCACCTGGGCGCGATCGAGCGTGCGACCTGGGAAAAGAGTCAGCATCACGGAGGCGCTCGGCTTTTGCTGTTCTCGGAAGAACCCATTCTGGTTGGGCAGCGCCAGATGCACGCGTGCGTTTTGCACGGAAGCCATCGACGTGATCGACCGCGTCAGCTCACCTTCCAGCCCGCGCTGGAACGTCAGGCGCTCCTGAAACTGCGTCTGCCCGAACTTGGCCCCGTCCATCAATTCGAAGCCCACGACCGACCCCTTGGGCAACCCGGCCGATGCGAGCTTCAGGCGAAGGTCGTGCACACTTGCCGCCGGCACCAGGATCGCACTGCCGCCTTCGGAATGCTTGTACGGCACCCCCATGGTCGACAGCTGGGCAATGATGGCGCCACCGTCCTTGTCCGACAGATTGGCATACAGCACCTTGTAGTCACCCTGGCTGCTCCACAGTGCGATGGCGGCCAGCACCGCCAGCAGCGCCGCCACCCCCACGCCCAGACCCACCCGGCTCTTCATCGGCAAAGCCGCAAGGCGTGCACCGAACCCCGAGGTAGGCACCAGCGTGGTCGGTGTGGCGAGGGCGATCGCGTTGTCCATGGTCTTCAACTTCAGAGGCATGGCGGGCGTGACCCCACCGATGAGACTGAATTATTTGGAAACACGCGGTCGAGAATCGGCGAAACAGCCTGTCAAACGGCGGCCAGTTCCCCGCACGACCGTTCACCCGATTAGCCTAAAGTGATGCCATCGGACGCCCTCGCGCAAGGCCCTGTCGTGGAAAACTGCACGGGATCAGGCCGCCCATCATGCTGAGCCGGCTGCGCGAGAACACTGTTGGCCGCCAATAGAGTCTGCGACGAACTCCCCCGGCTCAACGTCTCAAGTTTCGCTGCGAAAGGTTGCGACAGTTCGACAGGCGAGGACTCAGCCGCTCAGGATGGGCAATGAAGTCCGCGACACAGGGCCCCTCGAACGAGTGCTTCAGGCTGGAAGCGGAAGTTCAGCGTCGGCGGTCTGCGCCGCTCAAGTCGACGCGACCCAATCATTTGCGCATCATGCTTTGATGCCAGCCCTGCTCGTTCATACACGCCAGCAGCAGTCCGTTGTACTTCGCGGCAAACCGTGCCTCGGTTACCGCACAGAAATCGGGGTCACCGGTACCTTTAGGCAAACACTTGTCCATGCTGATGACCTTCAAGGCCGACATCGCCGCTCCCTCCTTGCAGCGTTGCCAGTCCCCAGCGAAAAGTTGTTGAAGACCATGGGCTGACTTGTTTCTGGTAGCAAGTTCGCTGTTGGTCCAGCCCCCGGGCAGAACCTGCCCATTCGCTGGGTTGGCGATCGTGCGCATGCGGTCGCCTTGGTCTAAGGCCGCGCGGATTCGCTCCAATCTCTCTGCGTGCTTACGCGGCAGATCCATATTGGGCGATTCGAAGTACCGAGGCAAGTTCTCACAACGTCGGCTGAACAAATCCTGTCCGTCCGCGCGAAGTCGCTGAGTGAATTCCGCCTTCGTCAACTCGTACCGACGTCGGTAGACCTCAGTCTGCTGATCCTTGCGAGCTGGATCGCCTCCAGCCTGATCCTCCAAGAAGCGCGACCAATACGCGTTCACTTGACCGACAAAGGCATCGTGCCGTTCCTGCCACGCGCTGAACGCTTGAACGTTGGCCGCTCGAGTGGAAGGGAATGCCTCGGTGCACACCTCGACCCACGCCCCTGCCTGCTGAAGGTCGCCGTAAACGGCAGCAAGTTCGTCAAGCGCGGGATGGGCTTGGCTCTGGTCAACTGCAAGCATCGGCAAAGCCGTTTGCACCAGAAGGCGCAGGACTGTCTGTCGCGCACGTCGAAGCTTCGCCTCAAGTAGTCGCGTCATCGATTTGCCACTGTTCTCGTTATTCATCCCGAAATTTGACATGAGATTCGCCAGGACCCTTTCCCTTGATCGGGAGGAAGAAAAGATGAACACGTGCGAATTGCTCGAAGCCCTCCGGCAGGGCGCCCTAGCTTCAACTTCCGATGGTTGAAGGCCGCGACCGTCCGCTCCCGCTGTGCTGGCAATATGCCGTAACGCAGAGCTTCAGATCTCTGTCTGCTCCGCGATCTCCAAAGCATCTTCAACCTCTATGCCGAGATACCGAACCGTGCTCTCTAACTTCGTGTGTCCGAGCAGCAGCTGCACCGCGCGGAGCTTCTTCGTGCGTCTGTAGATCAGGGTCGCCTTCGTGCGCCGGATGGAGTGTGTCCCGAAGTCCTGTGCATCAAGGCCGATCTCCTCGATTCACCCGTGAAGAATTCGCGCGTATTGTCGAGTTCCCAGGTGGTCCGACCGCTGGCACCGACTGGGGAACAAAGAGTCCCCCGTTCTCAGTTGCGCCTCAGCGATCCATGCCTGGGGTGAATCGCGGGTCGATGCAGTTATCTCGAATTGCACCGGGCGTCCGGTCTTCTGCTGGACGACGGTGGCTCGGCTGGCGACCCTCTCCGCGTGGCAAACATCTCGAACTCGCAGTGCGACCAGGTCGCAAGCTCGCAGCTTGCTGTCGAGGGCAAGGTTGAGCAAAGCGAGCTCTCGAATTCGGCGCTGGAGCTGCAGGCGTACTCGGATCGCCCAGATGTCCTTGAGCCGCAGCGGTGATTTCTGGCCGACAAGCTTGCCCTTGTTCCAAGGCCCGGGTCGGGCCGATGCTTGTGCCGAGACGAGGTTATCCATGAAGGCTCTCCTGACGGGGACACCGGCGGCGGTCGCCGCGGGCACGATCAGGTGATCGCGGAACCAGTGTGTTCGTGCAGCCAGCGAGCATTGGGAGTCAGGTCTGGTTCAGACTGCAGAGCGACGGCAACTCCAGGCTGAAGGCGGGCGCTTTGGCCTCCTCGATGGGGCTCGCATTGGGCTCACGCCACCGCGCCAGAGTCGTGGAAGTGGTCGATCAGCTTCGCAGCCATGTGCCCGTACATCGCTGGTGTGCCGTTGTCGTCTTCAACGCACCGAATGTGCGTCACCTTGTAGCGAGCACCCAGCCGACGGTTCGCTTCGTCAACGCCTCCCAGCACTTGCGCTGTAATCGCTGCCTCGTCGAGGGCGCATGCGCGCGTTGCCCTGACTGGGGGCAACCACTCCCACGCAGGATCTACTTGTTCCCCTTGGCCGAGCCGCACCTGCAGTAAGGCGTGTCGCGGCCCAGTGATCATGGAGGCCGAGAACCAAAGATCTGTCCGGCTGAATTGCATGTTGCGGTTCCCTGTCGCACGCTGTTGAAGTTCGTGCCGGTGCATTGTGCCCAGTGAATCGCGTTCAAAGGCGCCCGCTTCGGCTTGGCGTGCGGCCGGTTCAATGGCTGGAAGCGGTCAGACTTCCGCGTCGTGAATCTCGCGACCAAGTGACAGCGAGAGGCGAGCGCACAGCAACGTCAGCCACCCGGTCCAATGGCCCGTGTCCAACTGCACTTCGAGAAGCACGCCAGAGGGCTCGACTGAAGCGGTGATGTACTGCTCATCCCCATGACCCCCGACCAACTGGGAACGTCGCGACCCACTTGCCACCCGGGCATCGACTGATAGACGGCCTGTACCTTCTGCCAATCCGAGTTCGGCCAGTCGTGGCGGATGTTCAGTGTGATCGTGTGCGCCATGGCGCAGCATTGTGCCGGCGCTTGATGTAGTCCGCCACCGACTTCGCTGTGGATCGTCCGGCCGCTTCAGGAAAGCAGTCTCTTGATGGGCACCATAATTTTCCAGCCGCATACAGCTAACATCTCCGCCCAGCGGCGCGCGCACAGATTCCGCAGACGACGATCCTTTACTTTGACGGTGAAACTATGACCAAGGTGGAGTTGTCCGCTGCCGATGTTGTTGGCCTGACGGACCTCTGGACATTGGTAGAGAAGACAAGCCTCGACTTAACCCAGGTTAGCCACCTGTATGAAAAGGCGGGCCACGTTCTAGCGTCGAACGTGGAGCGGTTGCGCCTCGACCCGGACACATTTCACATCTGCGCGTTTGCCCGGTGCGTCGCGGGCGAATTGATGACGCCCGCTGCGCGGTCCATCCACTTTCCCAGCGGATGCTGGCGGGCAAACCCCAGAAGCAACTTCCCTCCGTTCTATCGCAAGGATGAAAGGGGCGCAGGGCTGTCCATATGGGACATTAAAACTCCGCAGAAGCAGAGGGCAGCTATGCTCAATACGCTCGCGCAAATCCTTCGCAACGATCCTTCACGCCGACCCCTTGCCGACTTGATGCTGGCGTATGAGAAGGATCACTTGCTGTGGACGGCCGCTGACGAAATCGACATCGACGAGTAGGGGGCCGATCAGGCGACGTCTCGAGCGCAGGCAGCGGAACAAAGTTGTCGTCCGACGTCCGCTTCCGCTGCATAGCGGTCGTCGTTAAGCCGTCTTTCTAGCCCAACCGCCGCACGCACCGTGACCTCCCCCGCGATCGACTGTCGCAGACTTCATTGCTCTGTCGCAGACTCTATTGCCCGTGAACAAACACCATCGGCCAGGGGCTGTGGCCTTCTTCGAAAGCCGGTCCTGCCAGCCCTGTGACTGCCCGTCGACTACCATACGGCGTGCCTGGCCCAGCGAGCGAACTGGGGTCGCATGGCAGAAGAAACTCCAGCCGCCCCAACCCTCCATCCCCTCTTCCAACCACCGTTCCTCGTTCACGTCGAACACCCGCACCACGTCAATCCATGAAGTTGTATTCGCTCTTCCTTCTTGTGGCGATTGCCACGGTCATGAGCCCGGGCCCGGGCGTCGTGATGACACTCACGAACTCCCTGCGATATGGCATGCGGGGAACCCTGGGCGGCATTCTCGGCCTTGCTTTGGGTGTTCTGATGGTCGCAGCCATTTCGGCCACCAGCCTCGGCGTCTTGCTCGCCGCGTCATCGCTGGCCTTCACCGTGTTGAAGTATGTCGGGGCGGCCTACCTGATCTATCTGGGCATTCGCCTGTGGCGTGCGCCGCCGTTCCAGTTTGCAGAGGCTTCGGCGCACCAGGCAAGTTTCAGCCGCAGGTTCGTCGAGGGCGTCTCCCTGCAATTGACGAATCCGAAAGCGATCTTCTTTTTCCTCTCCGTCTTTCCGCAGTTCATCGACCCCGCAACGAACTACGCCATTCAGTTCGCCAGCCTGGTGCTCACCTTCAGCGCATTGGTCGTGGTCATTCACTTGACCTACGCGATGTTTGCCAAAAAGGCCAGGAACTGGCTGACTTCAGAGCGAGGCGGCCGCCGTGTCAACAAGACCGCCGGGGTGACTTTCATGTTTTTCGGCGCAGCCCTGGCTTCTGCCAAGCCCTAGCCAATGCAGTGTTCCGCGTTGCCGAGGCAGGTGCGCAGCAAGCCGGTGTAGGCTCACTTCCAAATCATGAACACGACGACTTGAGCCGCCCGGAACGCAAGATCAGGTACCCGACAGCGGCTTGGGCAGAAGGACGTGCAGTTTGCCGGCCCACGCCTTCAGTCCATTCATGACGGCAGGACACAATGCAAGGCCGCGTTGCTCGGCCAATCGTTTGCGCCCCAGTCCGGCCTGACCGGGCAGACGGACGCGATCGACGCCTGGTCGCGGCGTGTTGGCACGACAACGTTGCGCCAGCGCTTCGGTCTGCCGAACAAAGGCAGATTGACCACCGAATGCCGCGGGGTCGAGGATCTGCAGGAACACACTGGCTCCCCATCCGCTTGGATGGTCAGCCCTGCCGAAACCCGATAGCCCCTGGGTGAGGGCCTCCACCATGAGGGCCCAGCCGTAGCCCTTCTGCCCATGATCCAGTCCGCCCGCCGGTAGCAGGGTGCCACCCGCTTTCAACACCGACGGATCATCGCTGACCTTTCCATCAGCGCTCAACAGGACGGGCGACGTGTACCTTCGGCCCTCGCGCGCAAGTCGCGCTGCCATGTTGTTCGTGGTGATCGAGGCGCTCGTATCGATGAGGACCGGATCGCCCCCAGTCGGGAAACCCATGGCCATGGGGTTGGGGGTAAACACCGCCTGCGTTCCACCAAAAGGTGCGACGCTGGCCTGAGAAG
This sequence comes from uncultured Rhizobacter sp., assembly GCA_966212105.1. Taxonomy (GTDB): domain Bacteria; phylum Pseudomonadota; class Gammaproteobacteria; order Burkholderiales; family Burkholderiaceae_C; genus Rhizobacter. The sequence continues at coordinate 22,342 of CBIHPH010000040.1, read as the reverse complement.
GATCGGAGCAGGCGAGGATCATGACGCATCCTCGCTCCGCTGCTCGCGCCAGGTACGCCGCGAGGCAGCCGATGTGGTGACTGTTGCGAATGACGACGGTGACACAGCCGTGAGTCGGTGCGCGATCGAGCGCCAGATCCAGGGCCTGCGACACCAGCCAGATGCCGGGCAGCCTGCGGCCGTCCCAGGTGACGCATGCACCTGTGTCGTGCAGCGTTTCCGCGGCACCGTGCTTCATCATGCTGCCATTGGCAAGTTCTTCGAGATATCGTGGCGCGAGCGCGAGACCGTGCGTGTCGTGTCCCAGCAGATCGGCTTCGACCAGCAGTTCGGCCACGGTCGTGGCCATTGCGGATTCCATTCCGGCTGCACTGAACAACCGGATGGCAAATCCCTGCAACGCATCGGCCGCCCACATCGGCGCATCGTCTTTCATTTCGCGAGCCTCCCCATTTCCGAGATCAGCAGGCTGCCAGAGGAGGCGCCAAGCACACGCGGGACGAAACGCCGAATCCATCCGCCTTGGCCGTAGCGGCCTTTTGAATTGAAGCCATGACCGATGACCGGCTTGCCGTCACGCACGACGTCGGTGACCACGGCCACCAGGCTCAAGGTCATTCTCGAAAAATCGATGTAGGCGTTGGCAACGGGCGATGCGATAGGAACGGTACGTTCAAGGATATTGACGATGCGCATGATGCGTGTGATGTGCGAGGTCTCGGCCAAGCGCCGGGATTTCAATGCTAGAGCCGAGGAAGTCTTCTGCTGAAAACACTGAAGTGATATCTTTTCGCCTCAGACATGCCGATTCGAGATGGCTGATCCTGAGCCCCATTCGATCCACACGATGCGATCCTTCGATCCCACTTCGCTACGCCTTTTCATCGCGGTCTGCGAAGAGCGCAACATCGCATCTGCCGCCAAGCGCGAAGCCATCGTGCCTTCAGCGGTGAGCAAGCGCATTGCACAGATGGAGAACGAATCAGGCGTTCGCTTGCTTGAACGTGAGCGGCGAGGCGTCACCGTCACGGCAGCCGGCGAAACGCTATGGCGCTACGCACGCGAGTCACTCCAACTGATGGACCGCATGCAAGCCGAGTTAAGTGCCTTTGCACAGGGCGTTCAAGGGCACGTGCGGGTATTTGGAAGCATGTCAGCCGTTGCCCAGTTCCTGCCGGAGGACGTGAGTGACTTCGCAAGACGATATCGAGACGTGCGAGTCAGCTTCGAAGAGCGGGAGATCTGGGAGGTGGTGCGCGGCGTCGAGGAAGGACGCGCAGACATCGGCATCTGCTGGAACGCGGTGGACCTGCGAGGCTTGCGCACCTTCAACTACCATCGCGATCATCTCGCCGTTGTCGTCCATCCGGAACACAGCATGGCGCGGCGGAAGTCCGTCATGTTCGAGGAGACGATTGACCACGACCATGTGGACATCATGGCGCGAAGCATCATGAAGTCCACGCAGCTGAGCGCCGCAGCCGCTGCCGGCAAACACATGCGGTACCGCATCCAAGTATCAACCGTCGATGCGGCCTGCCGCATCGTCGCCGCCAACTTGGCGCTGGCCATCGTGCCTTGGGAAGAAGCGAGTGCCATCCAACAGGCCCTGAAGCTGAAGGTCATTCCACTGCGGAATGCTTGGGCCAAGCGCCAGTTCGTCATCTGCGTCCGCAGTGAGCGCGGGCTCAGCGTGCCTGCACGGCTTCTGCTGGAGAGCCTGCGCCACAGCGCTTCCATGACGTCCGGCCAGAGGCCTGCTCGCACGGCCTCCGGACCGCATCAACCGCGACTTGGTCCTTCAACGCGAAAGCGCTCGCCTGGTCCCTGACGATTCCGACCGGGCATCTGGACGGCTCCAGCCGTACGGTCGCGAATCAGCGAAACAGCCCGTCAAACGGCGGCCAGTTCCCCGCACGATCGTTCACCCGATTGCCTAAAGTGATGCCATCGGACGCCGCCCCTTCCCCGGGGCCGCTGGACGCAAGGAGTTGCCATGGACGTCACCCTCAAACCCTTCAATTTCGCCCAGGCCGCGGCCCGGGCGGGGCTGGGCATCGACGGGCGCCCGCTGGTCGACAACAAGTCCAACGCGGCATCGGGCGCGGCCGGCGTGCAAGGCCTTGGCTTTCAGCAAGCACTTACCCAGGCATTGCGCGGCGTGAGCGACAGCTACAACCAGGCCAGCGACATGCAAAAGCAAGTGCAGCTGGGCAACCCCACGGTCAGCCTCGAAGAGACGATGGTGGCGATGCAGAAATCCCAGATCGGCTTTCAAGCCACGCTGCAGGTGCGCAACAAGTTGGTGGCGGCTTACTCTGAGATCATGAACATGACGGTTTGAGTGGGCCGAGTGTTCCTGGCACGCACCAGTCTAAGATGCACATCGCAGCTCCAATGCTCATCCCGTACCTGTTCAAACGCTTCGCTGCCTTTGCCGTAGCTGCCGGACTTGTTTTGATGAGCATGTGCGATCTGGCCACCGCTGCCCCGCGCACCGACAACACAGCTGCGACGAACGCCGCTTTCAACGCGCTGCTGTCCCTGCCGCAAGGTCTGCCGGAGGACAGCGACTTCCCCTTTGGTGACGAAGAGGATGCGCCCACCAACGAGGACGAACTGCGCGGAGTGTTGGAGGCGCAGCTGAAAGGCGGGGCCGATATCAACGCCTACCGGTACCAAGGAACGCTGCTGCTGCACGCGCTGCGCGCAGACCTGCAGGACACTGCACTGTGGCTTCTCGCGCACGGGGCAAACCCGCGGCTTGAGGTTGGCCCCCCGGCGGATCTGCAGGAACATGATCCCGCAATGGTGGGACATGACGCGCTTCAGGTGGCCCTGATCTTCCGACGTTGGCGCGTGGTCGACGCCCTGCTGCGCCGGCCGGAGCTCAAGCCGATGAGCGATACCGATCGCGCGTTTCGCTGGAGCACGGTGTTCGACAATCGCGGGCCCGGCGGAACGCACTCCCAGGCCGTGCGCGAGCTGCGCCGGCGCGGCCTGCCACTGCCCGGCGGTTGGCAGGGCGACTGCCTGCTTGCACGCGCGCTCGATGAGGGGTTGATCAGCCTCGTGCTCGCGTTGCCTGCCACGACTCCAAAGGCCGCGACCGGCAGATTGACGGGTCGCGAGGAATCCATCGCCGCGCTGTGCACTGCCGATCCGACCCGCACATCACCTCACACAGGTCCGCGGGCCGGGGACCGCTTGTCCGACTTCACCGGGGCCGATCTTGCCCGTGCCGACGGCCGCTTGACCGTGCCGCTGCTGCCAGCGCTTCTTCACACGCTTGCCGACAAGCAGGACGTCGCAGCGCTGGCCCGCCTGCCCTTGCGCCGACCGGTCGACGATCCAACCTTCATCCGGTCTCTGGTGGTTCACGCCCTCGACAGCCAAGTCCATGCCGACGTGGCGCGGGCGGTGCTCGCGACTGTCCCACCCGCACATCTCTCGGGCGCACTGGACGACCAGGCGCTGCTCGGTGCCTGGCTGGCCCGCTTCTCTGATCAACCCCTGGAGGCCTACATCTGGGCGTTGAAGGCCGCGGGCGACGGTGTGATGCAACGCCATGTGGACGCAGCAATAGCCGCAACATCGCACGTCTTTGTCATCTCAGGGTCCGAGATTGTGCCCGTGCCCCGCGAGCGCGTGCCCGCAGTGACGCCGGCTCATTGGGAAGCGCTGCTCGCGCGCCTGCCAGCGCCACCCGGCACCCGCGCCAGCCTGCACCTCACGCAGATCGTGCCGGAGGCAGCGTGGCCTGCCTTGTTTGCCCGCCGCTACGCGCCGGAGGCGGAGGAGCTGGCCGAGGTGCTGCGTACGCCCGCACCACCGCACGACTTTGCCCGCCGCTGGTCGCTGTTGCGCGGGGCTTCGACTCCCGAGGCGCAGGCGAACGCGTTCGCGATCCTGCTGCGGCCGTGGACGCTAGGCTGCGCCTACGAGTGGAATGCGCCTCAGAAGGAAGAGGTGGAGCGAGTGAAGTGGCTCGTCGACGCCGGACTGCGGCCGCCCCAACCAGCAGTGCTCACGGTGAGTTGCGAAGAGCTCATGCCGGCGAAGCTGCGCGCGTCCTTGTTGGCTACGCATGCCGTCGTCGCTGCGCCGATAGGTCACATGAAATTCGCCCTCGATCAACCCGCCTGTGAGGCACGCCCCGAGCCTGAATTGTTGCGCGCGCTGGCCGCGAGAAGCTTCCACAGCGACGTTCCCCCTGCGGGCGGCTCAATGCCAGAGCCTGCGCCCCTGGTGGTACAGGCGATTGCAGAGCCAGGTCGTACCCGATGCGCTTGGCTGGTGTCAGGCGGCGATGTGAGTATTCGGGACTTCATCGACGACGACTCGTTCTACTACGGTCACAACCGTTTTACGCCGTGCCTGGACGCGACGCTGCACGGTGAGCTCTGGCGCGTGGTGGATGGTCGTTTGCACACCGAATCGGTGGGCCAGGGAGCGGTGAATGGCGGCCTCCTGCTGCGAGAGACGAACACTGGCCGCCGCTACTTTCTCAGTTGGCCTGTGCCAGGCAGCACATGCGACGGCGGCCATCCAGCAGAACTACTGGGTTGGATCGGAGAGCCTGGAGCGCAGCACCTGCGCGTACTGAATGACGACGACCCTGTGAAGGCGGCGCTCCAACGCCAGTGCGACCTGAGCGACGCAGGCCCCTGCTTCAAGCTGCCCTCGCACCGCGAGGAAGCAGAAGCGGAGCCGAGGGCCGTCCACACCGTAGAGGAAAAACGCGGTCGATGGGACACGAGCTGGTCCGTGGAGGACTTCCTCGATCACCACTGGCAGGATCGTCGCAAGGCCTTCATCGCTGCGTTCCTGGCGCTGGACACTGCTCGGCTGAATGCGATGACGGCCGAGGGCATATTGGCTCGCTGGCGAACGCAAGCGCTCGAGGCCCTCAATGCATCAGCGATGCCTTTGGAAGCAAAACGCCAGCGCACCGCATGGATGTTCCGCGACAAGGCAGGCCTCACCGCCAGCTTCGGCTCGGAATACGAGGCGCCACCCGCAGTGCTCGGCCTTGTCGCTTGGCTTCCACGCGAGGACTGGAGACCGCTGATCCACGTTTTTGCCGGCAAGGACGCACTTCGGCAACTGCGCGACGCTGCTCGGGCACGGCACAACGTTCGCCTCGCTTGCGTGTTCTCTCAAGGTTTGAACGAGGCGTGCGAGCTGGCGCCACATTGAGGCGACTGAAAGAATTCGCGCCAGCTCAGGATAGCCCATCTCACGCTCCTGCTTGAACGGGTCGCCGCCCGGATGGCAGTGCCGGCTGAGTGACTGTGAATTGGATCAGTCGTCCAGGCGCATGTCAGTCCTTCGTCTTTCGAGCGCGACCGGCAGCGCCCCGGCGCCCCTCGGTGGAAGCCTGAGCCCGTGCACGCCCAGGCGCGGCGGCAGCGGTGGCCGGCGGAAGCTGCTGAAGAGGCACGGGCTGTTCTGGGCATACATATAGAACATAACGGAAGTGCCCATTCCGTGAACATCTATGTTCATACCAAGCCCCCTTCGAAGCGCTGGAGCACGTTGCGCTTCAGCCCGGCATGCACGCGAACACGCGCGACCGCCAGCCCCTCACTGCCCTGCCCCTCGCCGAAACACACTGGGCGAACAACCGAGAAGCTCGCGAAACGCCGCGATGTACGCCGCCGCACTTGAAAACTCCAGCGCACGCGCGATCGCCTTCACGGATTTTTCAGAGGTCAACAGGTCGAGCGATGCAACGATGCGCGCGCGCTGTCGCCACGAGCGAAAACTCATGCCGGTTTCGGCGCTGAAGTGCCGTGTGAAGGTGCGTTCGGACATGCATGCCTCGGCCGCCATCTTCTCCATGGGCAGGCCCCAATCGTTGGAGTCGAGCAGGAGCTTCGTCGCCCGCCGCAACGGCTCGCTTTGAGGCATGGGGAGGTGGGTGGGCAGGCATGCCTCCTGTCGCAGTGTCTGCAGCAGAAGACGCACCATCAGGTGTCGGGTGTCATGCTCGAACCGCTCGTCGAAGAGGCCGAGCACCAGCTCCCGGATCAATGCGGAGGCCACCACCGCGTGCACTTCCTCCTGCCGGGCGAAGGACTCGCACTCTGCAATGAGTTCCGGCTGGCAATAGACGGAGCGCATTTCTGTCGTCGACAGCATCTGAATGGCGTGAGGTTGCCCTGGAGGCACCCAGAGGGCGCGCTGCGGCGGAATGGTCCAGCGGCTGGCGCTTGTCTCGACCATCATCACGCCGCGGATGGCGAACACCAACTGGCCGGTTCGATGCTGATGCCGCGCAAGCGTGCTGCCGGCGGCATGGGTTTTGGCAAGCGTGGCCCATGGTCCAAAGTCCTGGCGGGTGGCAGACATTCGATGGCGATTCGGCGTTGATCAGGCACCCTAGTATCGGATGCATCATCCACTCGCTGACATCCTGGCATGCACATCCACACTTTGCTGACCCAGTTGGGGCGCGACACGGCCCGCACGGCTCAATCCATCAACCCGCCGTTGGTCCGGGCCTCCACCGTGCTCTTCGAGAGGCTCGCCGACTACAAGCAAGCCCACCACCAGAGGCAGTTTGATTCACTGCAGTATGGGCGTTCGGGCACTTCGACGACGTTCGATCTTCAGCGGGCCATGGCCGCACTCACCGGTGCGGAGACCTGCCTGGCCACGGCCAGCGGCCTGGCCGCCATCACAGCCGTCTTGACCGCGCATGCCGGTCCCGGCAAGCACTTGCTGTTGAACGAAGGCGTCTACGGACCGACTCGCATCTTCTGCGAAACCGAACTGGCGAGCCTCGGCACGGCGGTGGACTTCTTCCCGAACGACGCCGAAGACATCACACCCTACCTGCGCGACAACACCAGTCTCGTCTACATCGAAGCACCCACGTCCCTCACGATGGAAATGCTCGACGTCCGCAAGATCTGTGCGGCGGCTCACCGTCGCGACATCCCGGTTGCAGCCGACGCGACCTGGGGCACGCCCGTCTTCTTCAAACCCCAGGAGCTGGGCGTCGACATCACGATCCATTCGGCGGCCAAGTTCATCAACGGTCATTCCGATGTGATGCTTGGGCTGGTCCTCGGCTCGGAGAAAAACCTGGCTGGAACACGGCGGGTATGCGGTCGCTACGGAGCACATGCGGCACCCGACACCTGCTGGCTCGCGCTGCGTGGCTTGCGCACCCTCGGCGTGCGCATGGCCCGCCACCAGGAATCCGCCCTCGTGGTGGCGCGCTGGCTGCTGCAGCAGCCCCAGGTCAAGCGCGTCATGTTCCCAGCGCTCGAATCGGACCCGGGACATGCGCTTTGGCGCGATCAATTCTCCGGTGCCGGCGGACCGTTCACGTTCGAGCTGGCGACCTGCAGCGAGACCGCCTTCGCGGCCTTCATCGATGCCTTGCAACTCTTCGGCTTGGGCACGGGATGGGGCGGGTTCGAGAGCCTCGCTTTGCCCGCGGTGCCGTACCACCTGCGCGCCTTGAGCACCCTTCCCGATGAAGGTCGGCTGGTACGGCTGCACATCGGGCTGGAGGATCCCTCGGACCTTTGCGAGGATCTCGCGCAGGCATTGAAGATGGTGAAGTGACGGTGCGGCTTCGTGTGCATGCACACGAAGCCTCCTGTTTGCCTCAACGGCTTGCGCTCGTTCATGGCGATGGCGAACCCGCTTCTCGGCCGCCGTGACATCAGAACATGCCCGCCCCAATGTTGATCAGCAGGGCCAGCACCGTCGTATTGAAGAGGTAAGCCAGGATGCAATGAAGCGAGCCGATGCGACGCATCGGCTTCGACACGAACGACACGTCGGCCGTCTGCCCCGAGGTGCCGATGACGGACGCGAAATAGAAGAAGTCGCCATAGTCCGGATGCTCGCTGTCGGGAAATTGCAGTCCGGCCACGCGTCCATGGCACACCGCCGAGTAGTACTCGTGCGCGTAGTGAAGGGCAAACATCACCTGGATGAAGGCCCACGATGAAAGCACGGTGACGCCGGCAAGCGCCATGTGGGCCCCCTTGAGGACGCCATGCATGTCCTTGACGACTGCGAGCTCGCCTGCGATGGCGGCGAGGCTGGCGATCGCCGAGACGACGACGAGCAAAAGAATGACGAACTGCCCGTCGTCCTGCAATTGCGCGCGATGGCGCATGTGGTGATTCGATGATCGGATCATCATGATCGCCGCGAGCAGCACATAGAGGCCCGTGCCACTGTTCCAGGCAATGAGCCAGCGCGTCACCGAATGACTGGCCACGCCGGTGGGCAGCAGCACGCCGACCGCGATGGCAACGGCCACCGCGATGAAGAGCCGCGGGCGGGCGCGCACTTGTCGAAGAAAACGGATTCGCTGCCAACTCCCTCAGGATGCGACGCCGGGCTGCCCTGCAGGCATTGTCCGCGCCAGGCCGAATTCTCTGTTCGTTCTTGCAGCGGCGCAGCCGGCATGCAGCGCTTTACCTTCCCTTAACAAAGCAGCGTCAACGACGGGTTTTCTGGCGTCGTTGTTTGCCACATCGGCATGTGGGCGTCCTGTCCCTGTCGAATGCCAGACAACCCATGGAGCAATGAACATGATGAACCGCACCTTGTTGGCCGTCGCACTTTCATTGGCCTGTGCCGGCGCCTTCGCCGAGACCACGGCCGCAAGCACGACGCAGCGCGACGTGAACCAGCAGACCCGCATCGAGAACGGATTGAAGGACGGCTCGTTGAGCACAAAGGAAGCGGCAAGACTCGAGAAGGAAGAGAGCCATGTCGAGCGCTTGCAGGCAAAGGCTCTGAAAGATGGCCAGCTGACCGATGCCGAACGCACCCGGCTGAACGCGGCGCAGAACAAGGTGAGCCGCGACATTGCCGCCGAGCGGCACAACGGGGCGACCGGCAACCCCGACTCCGCATCGTCCAGGCGCATGCAGGCCGACGTCGCTCGCAACATCAACCAGGAAAAACGCATCGCGGGTGGCATCGAGAACGGCTCGCTGACGAACCGCGAAGTGTCGAAGCTCGAGCGCGGTCAGGCCCGCGTCGACCGCAAGGAAGCGTCAGCGGGGGCGGACGGTCACGTCAGCAAGTCCGAGCAGCGCGGCGTTCAGCATGCGGAAAATCATCAAAGCGACCGCATTCATCGCCAGAAGCACGATGCACAAGTGCGCAGCTGAGAACCATGAACGACATTCGAATCGAACCGGAGCATCGTCCATGAAGATCACGACATGCGGAACCATCGCCATCGCGCTCGCCGCAGCCTCATTGAGCGGTTGCATCGTCGCCCCCGTCCGACCGGCGGTCGTCGCGCCGCCCGGTGTCGTCTACGTCGCGCCCCTCTATGCCACTCCGGGTCCCGGTTACGTCTGGAGCTATCACCCCCGCTACGGATGGGGGTGGCACCACCCTGAATACGGCTGGCACCGAGGGTGGCGATGAGCCGGGGGGCCATGGCAACGCCCCCGTAGCCTGCTGAGGGCAGAAGCGTTCCTCTGAACGCGCCTTGCTGTTCCCCTCACCAGGTCAGGGCGCGCATCAGAGTTGCCATGCTGCGTTGCACTTGTTCGACAGCATCACCTGGAACGCTTCACTGGCGAACGGGACCCGCGCTTTTCACCTTCCCGGGCTGCGGCAGGAGGGCTTGCGGCAGGGCGCGGTGCATTCCTCTCGGGAGCGGCGACCGGTTCGGCCACATCGTGTGCCTGCGCCCGTTCCACCCCGAACAAATCCCACACGGCCATGAACATGGCCGCGATGACAGGCCCGATGACAAACCCATTCAGTCCGAAGAGGGCCATGCCGCCCAGGGTGGAGATCAGCACCACATAGTCGGGCAGCTTCGTGTCCTTGCCGACCAGCACGGGGCGCAGCACATTGTCCACGAGGCCGATCACCAGCACGCCATAGGCGATCAGGGCCAGGCCCTTCCAGACGACGCCCGTGACGAGAAAGTAGATGGCCACCGGCACCCAGATGAGCCCCGCGCCCACCGCGGGCAACAAGGACAGGAAGGCCATCAGCACCGCCCACAGCAGCGCCGCATGGATGCCCAGGACGGCGAAGGCAATGCCACCGAGAGCACCCTGGACCACGGCGACCACCACGTTGCCCTTGACCGTCGCGCGCACGACGGTCGCGAACTTGGCCGTCAAGTCGCGCTTGTGTGCATCGTTGAGCGGCACGGCGTCGCGAACACGCCGCGACAGCCCGGCGCCATCGCGCAGGAGAAAGAACATGAGGTAGAGCATCACGAAGAAGCTCACCACCAGGTCCAGCGTGTTCTGGCCGATGGCCAGCGCCTGCGTGGCGACGAATTGGCTGATCTGGCGCAGGCTTTCCGTGAGCTTCTCTTGCAGCTCCGCGAGGTTGCCGAGACCGGCCCGATCGAGCAGCGAAGTCAACCAGTCGGGCAGCGCTGCGTACACCTGGGCGAAGTAGGTGGCGAAGTTCAATTCGCCGCTCTGGATGCGCTGGTACACGGCCGCACCCTCGCGCACCAACGAGGCCATGATCACGGTCATGGGCAAGATCACGATGATGAGGATGGCGACCATGGTCAACAGCGCCGCCGGCGTACGACCCAGCTTGAGTCGCTTCATTCCCCAGCGGTAGAGCGGGGAAAACAGAATCGCCATCACGACGCCCCAGAACACCGCTCCGAAGAAGGGCCACAGGATCCACCCGAAAGCGAGCGTCACCACGACCAGCAGCAGCATGAAGGCTCGGGATTCGAACCGGGAGGATTTGTGTGGGGGAAGGTTCATCCCTTGATGGTAACGGGGGCGGGTTGGATGTTGCCGTCCGGTGCGGGCCTGCACTGACAACGAACTCACCCCCGTGGAAGCCGGGGCTCACTGCGGTGAGTGGGTACCGGCGTTCGCCGGTATGACGACGTGGCATGGGCTCCCGCAACAGTCACCCCGGCGCAAGCCGCCCACCATCACCAGCAGTACCGGCGTTCGCGAGTATGACGGCGTGTGGGCGTCGACGCTGGGCCACAGCGTCCAAACAAGGAGATCATCCCGGAAGGAAGCTGCGGCAAGATGGCATGGAAGAAGTTTTGCCCCTTTCATCCATGACGCCCCCGCCCGGATTCTCACGGCGTCTGCCGCACATCTTCGGCTGGACGATCGCCCTCCTCGCGGCGCCCGTGGCGCTGTACGTGGTGACGGCGTTTGCGTTGCCTTTGCTGCCTTCACGCCTGCCGGCCCCCTCCCCCGAGGTGGAAGCTTATGTGATGTCGAATGGCGTGCACACGGACCTCGTGTTGCCGGTGCGTTCCGCGCGCATCGACTGGACCCAGGTGTTCGATCCGGCCCATTTCCCGAGCATGCCGCCGGACACTGTCTTCGTCGGCATCGGCTGGGGCGATCGGGAGTTCTATCTGAACACGGCTCGGTGGCGTGACCTCAAGCCGGGGCTGGCGTTGCGGGCGCTGTCCGGCACCGGGCGTTCGCTCCTGCATGTGACCTGGCTGCGCCGGTCGGACCTCGGCCCGCACCATTGGAAGTTGCCACTGGACGCGGCCGGCCTCGATGCTGTGGTGCGCCATGTCACGGCCACGCTGCCCGGCGGTGAGGCACGCGCGCAGCCCGTGCCGGGGCGGCACTACGGATTGACCGATGCCTTCTTCGAGGCGCTCGGCCCCTATGGCATGTTCACCACCTGCAATACCTGGACGGGCGATGCACTGCGCACCGCGCGCGTGCCCGTGAGCCCCTGGACGCCATTTGCCGCCAATGTCGTGTGGCGGCTTTTGCCTGTGCTCCCCCCTGAGGGCGAAGGCGCGTGAGCGCAAGCCTCGTCAGAATGCGCATCCAGGCGCAGGCAGAGGGATCCGTGTTGACTGGCAACACGTCATGCCGGCGAACGCCGGTACCCACTGGCGGCAGTGGGCTCCGGCCTTCGCCGGAGTGACATTCTTTCCAGGACAGGTGAAGGACGCGAAGGAGAATTCATGTGAAGGTATGGGCTGTCATCAAGGTCACGTTCGGGCTCGTGGGCATCGGGTTGCTGGCAGCGGCCATCGCGCTCGGCGTGTCCACCCGCCATTTCCTCGCGTCGGCGCAGCAGGCCGAAGGCACGGTCATTGACGTGTTGCCATCGCGCGCCAGTTCGGGCGACACGGTGTTGTACAGCCCGGTCGTGGAGTTCAAGACGCCGGACGGCCGCGAGTACGAAGTGCGATCGAAGGTGGCCAGCAGCCCTCCAAGCTACAAGGAAGGCGAAAGAGTCACCGTCTTCTACCGGCCGGACGCACCGGGTGAGGCGGAGATCAGCGGCTTCTTCTCACTGTGGGGCGCCCCGCTGATCCTGAGCCTCCTCGGCAGCGTGTTCTTCAGCATTGGCGCGGCGCTGTGGGCAGTGCCGGCATGGCGTGCGCGGCGTGCACGTCAGCTCATCGCCACCGGCACCCCGGTGCAGGCCGAGGTGCAAAAGGTGGAACGCAACACCGGCCTGGCGGTCAATGGCGTCCACCCGTGGCGCATCGTGGCACGCTGGAAGAACCCCATCACCGCCGAATACCACGAGTTCCGAAGCGCCAACCTGTGGAGCGATCCGGGCGAGGACGTTCGCCATCAGTTCATCACCGTGTTCGTCGACAACCATGATCCGAGGCGCTATCACATGGACACATCGTTCCTGGCCTCCTGAGCCGAGCCCTCGTCTCAAGGGTCGGCAGTCACCACCCGTGCCTCATGCGTGAACATGGACAGACCAGCCGAGGAAGGCGACCCAGACCGGCAGCAAGAGCATCGCTGAAGGCAGCATGGCTCGAACAGGCGCCCTTCTGACCAACGCGACAAGAAGAGCGAATGCCGGCAGCAGAACCCCGCACTCGATCAACAGGTTTCGCCAGAGGTAGTAGTTGGTCAAGCTGAGGTGACCGGCACTCGGGAGGAGGCCAATGGGTGACTGGACCTCAGGCAAAGGAAGGGGCCAGAGGATGGGAACAGGATGAACCCCGACCAGCAGATCCAGCGCAGGATGGGAGCAGGAAGCGAGTGCCAGGGCAATCAAGGTTCTCGGGCTGCTGCCATGTCGCTGACGAATGCAAAACCAGGCCAGTGTGCTCGCCACCAGGCAGAATGAAATCGAGTGCGTGAACCGCGGTTGCGCACTGACCTTGAAGAACCAAAGGGCGAAGTAGTCGAAGTCCGGAAGCACGGCCAGAAGTACGAACACCGGCAGCAGGCGACGCTCCGGCTTGTTGGCCCACGTGGAGTGCCCCAGATAGACGGCGACACCAGCAGTGAAGTGGCCAATGAAGGAAGACATTTGCAAAGATGATCGCTGATGGCGTTTGACCGGATGGGCGCAGAGGCAGGCGAAGCCGGTCGATGCGATGTTACGTCACGCGTTGCGTTCCTCCCGGCGGGACAGAGGCGGCGAAGTGCAGCTTGGCGTGTCCGCTCGATGAACGGTTGGATGCCCCGGCGCTGCGGCCAAAGGCGTCAATGTTTGCTTGACTTCAGCACCAAGGGGCCCGGTACAACCAGACCGGACGCCCATCGGGGCATTGGGCCACGGCCGCAGGCTTCACCCCGATCGCCTCGAACTCCAGGCTCGCGAGCCAGGCGCCAGGCCGGAGTTCAGCCGCGGCCTTGGCCATGGCCCGGGGCATGCTTTCCGGACGCTGAAAGAGGTAGACGAGGTCGAAGGTGGACCAGTCCTCGCGCCAGATGTCTGCCCGGCGCACCTGGACCGGCACGCCCAGCCAGCGCGATCTCAGGCGGCACAGCAAGACCAGAGGCCAGCTCCATTCGAAGCCGTCCAGGCGCACGTGCGGGTAGGCCCCATGGAGTTCGCGCAAGCCGTCGCCCAGGCCGCATCCTGCGTCCAGCGCCCGCGCGCCCGGAGGCATCGGGAGGATGGCCGGCAGGCCCCGCAATGCACCGCGGGGCGTCGGGAACATCGGCGCGTCTCGCCATGCTTGCACCGGGTACAAGGCCAACACCGCTGCCAATGGGAAAAGCCAGGCCCAGCCGGGCATGCCGGCGGCCACACCGGAGGCCAGCAGCGACAGCGGGAAACCGAGGGCGATGAACAAGCGGCGCCAAGCGGTGCTGCCCAGCAGCGCGGCGCATGCACCGAGGGCGGTCGACAGTGCCAATGCGACGCCGACAGGGACGCCAGCAGCTCGAGACAGACCGAGAAAGACGGCCCAGGCCGCCGCCCACACCACGAACGCCGGGAGCGGCCAGGATGAGGCCCCCACGTCGCTTCGCTCCTGCCCCCCGAGGGGGCGCCACAGGTCGCCCGGGAGACCCGGGCTCGCGTGTGGCTTGATGTGCGGCTTCGCTGCGCTTGCCTGCCTGTCGCTTGCGTTTCGGGGCTTTGCTCGCTTTGCTCGCTCGCCCCTGGATGCTTGCGCAGGCTCCACGTTCACCATTCCCGCAATTTGACTCGCAGGCGGGCGATGGACTGGCTGTGCAGCTGGCACACGCGGGATTCGGTCACCTTGAGCACCGCCGCGATTTCCTTGAGGTTCATGTCGTGCTCGTAGTACATGCTCATCACGTACTGTTCGCGCTCGGGCAGGGTCTTGATGCCTTCAATGAGGGCCTCGCGCATGCGGTGGTCCTGCAGCTGGGCGAGCGGGTTGGCGCCTTCTTCGGCCACATGGCGGTCGAGGAAATCGTTGTCGCCTTCATCGCCGCTCATGTCTTCGAGGTACACGAGCTGGGTGCCGCGCACCTTGCCGAGCAGTTCCTGGTATTCGGCGAGGGTGACGCCCATTTCACGCGCAATTTCGCTTTCGGCCGGCGCCCGCCCGAGCTTTTGTTCGAGCTTGTGCACGGCGGTCTCGATGCTGCGCTGCTGTTTGCGCACGCCGCGCGACAGGTAGTCGTTGCCGCGCAGCTCGTCCAGCATCGCACCGCGGATGCGCTGGGTGGCGAAGGTTTCGAACTGCACGCCCTGCTGCGCATCGAAGCGGCTCAGCGCATCGGTCAATCCGATCATGCCGACCTGGATCAGATCGTCGAGCTCCACGTTGGCCGGCAGCTTGGCGATCATCTGGTGCGCCAGGCGGCGAACGAGCGGGCTGTACTGCTTGAGCATCGTGTTGACATCGAGTTGGCCTTTGGGGGTGTACATGGTGGCTCCGAGAGGTCAATTCAGCACGTGCTGGAGAGGGTTGGCGCGGCGCGCTGCCGCGCCCAAGGGAACGGCGGGCGTTCCCATCACCTCGCGCGCCCATCGGCGCAGCGCAGGGGCCGGCGCTTCGCGTGCATCCGAAGCGGGATCGACGTGCAGCCAGTCACGCAGCACGGCGCCGAGGAAACTGTCGGCACAGGTGGCGATCTGCGAGGCGATGCGCTCCACCCGCGGCGAGGAGGGCGCGGCGCAAAGCAGCAGGTCGTGCACCATCAGCTGCGCACGCTGGGTGAGCAACTTCATCGCGGCATAGGCGTGCGTCACGCTCGTCGGGCGGTCGTCCGCGAGCAGCAGCGGGCGGGCCTCGGTGCGCATGAACAGGCGGCACAGGTCGGATTCCGTGGCATGCATCAGCACCACGTCCACATGGGGCGCGGCGTCGGTCGCCGCCTGCAGGAACGCGGCCGTGGAGCCGGTGGAATCGACATAGCGCAGCGGCAGGCCGCGGGCGGCCATGTACGAGACCTGGGACGACAGGGCCTCGATGCATTCGGACAGATCCATCACGGACAGCTCGGACGGCGCCGGCGCACGGTCGGAGGCGTCGATCACCATCACATGGGCGCCAAGGTCGGCGAACGCCGTGCACAAGCGCTCCAGCATCACCCCGCCGAAGGCCATGTGCGGGTTCGCGACCACCGGCACCATGCGCACGCGGGCATGGGCAAACAGCTGTCGCAGACCGTGGGCCTGGTCATGGAGGTAGAGGGCGTCTTGATCGTCGTCGTGCATGGCCGCTGTCGGGATCTCGGATCGTCTGTGAGGGCGGTTCAGGCGTGCAGCGCCGGACGCGGACGCTGGGCTTGCTGGCGCGCGGTGAAAATCAGGTTCACGTCGTCGGCATCCATGCGATACGCCGGGTTCGTGTTGGCCCGCAGCGCGCGGTGGACGAGCGCGTGGGCCGACAGGCGGTGCCAGTCTTCCGGAACACGCTGGCCGTTGGCCACGCCCACCACCTTGAGCTTGTGGCGGATCACCGCGTCCAGGGCAGGACCGAGCTTGACGGCCTCGTCCATCTTCGACAGCACAACGCCTTTGCAGGCCGAGGCCCGGTAGGCGAGCATCACGTCCTCGTTCGTCTCGCCCTGGGCCGAAGCGTTGACCACCAGCAGCTTCTGGATCGCGCGGTGGGCCAGCATGTCGAGCAGTTCCCGGGTGCGGGTGTCGCGTTGGGCCATGCCGGCCGTGTCGATCAGCACCATCTTCTTGGAGGCCAGCAGTTCCAGGAGGTCTTCGAGCGAGGCGCGATCGTGGGCCGTGTGCACCGGCACACCGAGGATGCGGCCGTACGCGCGCAGCTGTTCGTGGGCGGCAACCCGATAGGCATCGAGTGTGATGAGCCCGAGGTTCGACGCGCCGTACTTCGTGGCGAACGCCGCGGCGATCTTGGCGGTGCTCGTGGTCTTGCCCACGCCGGTGGAGCCGATCAGCGCGTACACGCCACCTTGATCTTCAATGGCGGGCTCGGCCTCGCCCGTCAACAGGTTGCGCTCGAGCACGTTGGCCGCCCAGGCGGTCTCGTCGGTGACATCGGTGGGCAGGCTTTCGGTCAGCTTGCGCACGAGGGCGGGCGAGAAACCGCAGTCGAGCAGCTTCTGGATCAGCTGGGCCTGGGCCGGATGGCGCTGCATTTTTTCCATGAAGGCCAGCGCACCGAACCGGTCTTCGATCAAACCCTTCATCGAGCGCAGCTCGTTCATCATGTCTTGCTGCTCGCGGCGGGCCGAAGCCATCGCGGCGGGCGTGAGGCCGGTGTCGGCGAGCGACGGAACCGGGGTGACAGGCGTTGCCGGTGCGGCCGGGGCCGCAGCAGCCTCGGCCGCACGGATCTCCTCGCGCAGCACGGGCGGTTCGCGATGCACCGCGGCCGGCCGGGCGATGGGGGCGGGGGCAGGCGCCGGTGCGGGCGCCACGTCGATTGGCTGCGCCTGCTTCTGCGGCATCGGCACGACGTTGCGGGCGGCCAGGCGCTGCTCCAGCGCCACCGGCAGTTGTTCCGGTTCGGCGGCGAAGGAAGGTTCCTGATGGCGTTGCTGCTCGGCGCGCAGCGCGGCCTGGCGGCGCTTGAGCATGCGCTCGCGAACATAGTCCTGGAAAGACAAGGTGCTCATCGACAGGCGTGCCACGTCGTCGCCGACCTCCTCCTGCGGCGGTGCCGCCGCCTCCGGTGCGGCGGACCGTGCAGCGGTGGATTTGCGCGGTGCGGCGACACGGGCCGGTGCTTGCGCGGCGGGCATCGAC
The DNA here is from genome assembly GCA_966212105.1 of uncultured Rhizobacter sp. Lineage (GTDB taxonomy): Bacteria > Pseudomonadota > Gammaproteobacteria > Burkholderiales > Burkholderiaceae_C > Rhizobacter. The sequence goes on along the minus strand of CBIHPH010000040.1, from coordinate 4,963 downwards.
GAAGCCGACAGGCGCTCGATCTGCTGAATGCTTTCCGGCGCCATCGCGAGCACCTCCACCCCTTCCGAGCAGGGCTTGGTGGACAACACGACGGCGTCTTCGCCGAACGCCTGGCGCACCAGGGTCAGGGCGTCGCGCGAGGTGCGCGCGGTGAAGCGTTTGACGTTCATGTGTTATCTCCCAGGCGGAAATTCGGGCGCGCCGCGACGGCGCTTGCAAGCAAGCTCATGGCGTGCCCCCGATGATCGAACCGATGCGAATCGAATGGGTTTCCGGAATCTCGCTGTGGCCGAGCACCCTCAGGCGCGGCGCAGCGCGCTTGAGCAGGCGGGCCATCGGGGCCCGGATCATGTCGGGCACCAGCAGGCAGGCGGGGTGGCCCAGGTCTTCCTGGCGCTTGGCCGACTGGGCCGCGCTCCGGGCGAGCGTGTCGGCCACACCGGGGTCGAGCGCCGCGCCATGCGGGGAATTCAGCGCCTGGGTGACGATGCGTTCGAGTTCGGGCTCGAGGGCGATCACGTCGAGCTCCTGCACCGGGCCGTAGATCTGCTGCACGATGGCCGGGGCCAGGCTGATGCGGATGCGGCGGGCCAGTTCGGCCGGGTCGCTGACGACGGAGGCGTGTTCGGCCAGGCATTCGACGATGGAGCGCATGTCCCGGATGTGCACGCCTTCTTCCAGCAGCAGCTGCAGCACCTTCTGCAGGGCCGGGATGGCGACCATCTTCGGAACCACGTCTTCGATCATCTTGGGTGCCAACTTCGTCACGTGTTCAACCAGTTGCTGGACTTCCACGCGTCCCAACAGGCGGGCCGCGTTGACTTGCATCAAGTGTGAAAGATGGGTCGCGACGACGGTCGAGCAATCAACGACAGTAAATCCATTCATTTGAGCCGTTTCGCGCTGCCTCTCCTCGATCCAGACGGCGGGCAACCCGAAGGCCGGATCGGTCGTCTTGGTGCCGATCAAGGTGGTCGTGGCGCCGCCCGGGTTGATGGCCAGCAACATGCCGGGGAAGGCTTCGCCCTCGCCCACGACGGCTCCGCGCAGCGTCAAGCGGTACATGCCGGGCTTGAGTTCCAGGTTGTCCCGGATGTGCACGGGCGGCGGCAGGAAACCCACGTCCTGCGCGAACTTGCGGCGCACCCCCTTGATGCGCTGCAGCAGATCGCCCTGGCGGGCCTTGTCGACCAGCGCGATCAGGCGGTAGCCCACTTCGAGGCCGAGGGTGTCCACCGGCAGCAGGTCGTCCCAGCTCGCTTCGGCATTGGGCTCCTGGGACGGCGTGACGGCACGCGGCGGCGGTTCGGCCTTGCGGCGCATGTCCCGCCGGTGCATCCACCAGGCGCCGTAGCCGAAGCCGCCCGAGATCATCAGGAACACGATGTGCGGCATGCCAGGGATGATCCCCAGCAGCCCGACCACGCCGGCCGTGATGCCCAGCGCACGAGGGGAATTGAACACCTGGCCGGAAATCTGGGTGCCGACATCCTGTTCCTTGCCCACGCGTGACACCACGAGGGCGGCCGCCACCGAAATCAGCAGCGCCGGCACCTGGGCCACCAGCGCATCACCGATGGCCAGCAGGATGTAGCTGTTGGCGGCCTGCCCCGCCGACAGGTCGTGCTGCACGACGCCGATGATGAAACCGCCGACGATGTTGATCGCCAGAATGAGCAGGCCCGCCATCGCGTCGCCGCGCACGAACTTGCTCGCACCATCCATCGATCCGAAGAATTCCGCCTCGTCGCCCACCTCCGCCCGGCGGCGCTTGGCTTCCCGCTCGTCGATCAGGCCGGCATTCAAGTCGGCATCGATGGCCATCTGCTTGCCCGGCATGGCATCGAGCGTGAAGCGCGCGCCAACTTCCGCGATGCGCTCCGCTCCCTTCGTGACCACGACGAAATTGATCACCACCAGGATGGCAAACACGATGAGACCGACGGCGAAATTGCCGCCGATCAGGAAATGGCCGAAGGACTCGATCACCTTGCCGGCCGCACCGGTGCCGGTGTGCCCTTCGAGCAGCACCACGCGGGTGGACGCGATGTTCAAGGACAGGCGCAGCAGCGTCGTCAGCAGAATGACCATCGGAAAGGCCGAGAAGTCGAGCGGACGCACCATGTAGGCGGCCACCATCATCACCATCAACGCGATCGCGATGTTGAAGGTGAACAGCAAATCCAGCGCGAATGCCGGAAGCGGCAGCACCATCATCGACAGCAGCAGGATGATGAAGATGGGCGCCATCAGCGCCTTGATGGCGGTGGCGTGGGGGCCGAGCAGGCCTTGCAGTCGGGCGATCAGGGCATTCATCGATCAACCTGCCGGTTTGTGATGCGGGTCGAGTTCGACCGGAACGTTCAGCTCGGGCAGCGCGCCCGGCATGGCCATCCGGCCGGCCATCGCGGCGCGGAGCTGGTACACATAAGCGAGCACCTGGGCCACGGCAGAGAACAGCGCGGCCGGGATCTCCCGATCCACTTCCGCGTGGGCATAGAGCGCCCGGGCCAACACAGGGGCTTGCAGCACGGGAACACGGGCGTCCGTGGCGGTGTCGCGGATCTTCATCGCCATGAGGTCGGCCCCCTTGGCCACCACCTTCGGCGCGCCCATGGCCGTCTCGTCGTACTTCAACGCCACGGCATAGTGCGTCGGGTTCATCACCACGAGATCCGCCCCTGGCACCGCGGCGATCATCCGGCGATTGGCCATCTCACGCATCCGGGCACGCACCTTGGATTTCATCTCCAGGTTGCCTTCGACGTCCTTTTGTTCCTGCTTCATTTCCTGGTGGCTCATCTTGAGCCGCTCCAGGTGCAGGTGGCGCTGCAGCGGCACATCGATGGCGGCAAACACGCCCAAGGCCACCAGCAGCAGCATGAGGCCACCGAGCATCACCGACCCGGCATGCGACAAGGCCGCGGGCAACGGCATGGCCAGCACGCCGCCGAAGGCATCCACATGGTGATGCAAATAGGCAGCGCCGATGGCCCCCAGAATCACCGCGAGCACCGAGGCCTTCAGCGCATCGATCAGCTGCTGCCTCGAAAACACCCGACCGATGCCCGACAGCGGGTTGAGCTTTGAAAAATGGGGCGTCATCGGCTTGAACGACCAGACCCATCCACCGATCAGCACGCTGGCGCCCACAGCCACCAGCACCATCAGCACGCCCATCGGCAGCACGACGAACAGCATCTTCGTCACCAGGTCGCCCAGGCGCTCCGCCATGAACCCGCTGTTGCGCACGGAGGCCGCATCGAAACGAAGCCCATTGGCGAGCAGATCCTTCATCCAGCCCGACAGGGTCGGGGCCGCCACCATCAGCACGCCGCCGCCCGCGGCCATCGCCGCCAGGTGGCCGAAGTCGCGCGAGCGGGCGATCTGCCCCTCTTCGCGGGCCCTCTGCAGCTTGCGCGCCGAGGCGGGTAATTTCTTGTCGGGATCGGACATGACTGCAATGTCGGAATGGCGCCTTCATTGTTTCAAGCGGTGCCCTGAACTTGAGGGCAATCAAAGGGGGAAAGCCCGTCCAATTCGCACCTCGCGAGCCGCCCTCGCCCGTGCCATTGACCTCAGTTCGTGAAGCAATTCATGCCCCGCCGAACGCCGGACACTGCGAGAATCCCCCAGACGTCCGACTTTCGAGGCCAGCCATGACCGAAACGTCACGCCCCGCCCGCCGATTCGGCCTGGCCGCGAGCCCGCTCCACCGCGCCTCGCCCGACGGCGGCCTGCTCCGCTGGGCCCGGGAGAGCGGCGACACCATCCGCGAGATGGGCTTGCGTCTGCATGCCGTGGGAGGCACCTTTGCCACGCTGTCCTTCTCGCCCGGGCTCGGCGGCTACGAAGGCCTGCTGGCCTACCCGTCCGGCAGCAAAGGCGGCCTGATGCGACTGGTCTCCCACATCGCAGGTGGCACCACCGACAACCAGGCACTCGACGGCATCATCTACCTGACCGACCCGGTCGACCCCTCCTCCCTGTACCCCGAGGCCGCCGCGCTGAAACGCCAATGCGTCACGCACCAAAAGCCCTACATCGCCACCGTCGCCGGTGCGATCGAATGGATGGCCGTGGAAGGGGCTCATGCCGGCGTAGTGAACGACGCGGCGCGCCAACTGCTCGACATAACGAAACACCACCTGGCCCTGATCGCCCACGACGCCCTCAAGGCCCAGATGGTTGAATTCGCTGCCGACAACTTCGACCTGCTCAGCCGAGCTGCCGGCCGCGTGGCCACCGGCACCACCGGACAGCGACTCAACGAACTCGCCTGGTCGCGCGGCTGGCCCCTCGCCACCCCCTGGGTGCACCGCTACCTCAGCGGCCCCATGGGTGGCGACGCCCAGATCGCCGAACTCGTGCTGGACCAACGGTGCGACAAAGTCCTCTTCTTCGAAGACCCGCACGTCGCCCGCCAGCACGAAGCCGACATCCAACTCCTCGAACGCGCCGTCTCCAGCGTAACCCGCCACGCCACATGCGCCAACTCTCCGGCGATGGCTCGTCGATGGGCGGTGGCCATACAAATCATAGGCCCCCCAGTCGGCTGACGCCTCCTGCCCCCATGGGGCGCCACGGGTCGCCCGGGGAACCCGGGCTCGCGTGTGGCTTGATCTGCGGCTTCGCTGCGCTCGCCTGCCTGTCGCATGCGCTTCGGGGCGTTGCTCGCTTTGCTCGCTCGCCCTCACTCTCCTGTCACACCGGCGAAAGCCTGTGCCCACTGGAGCGCTGCGGGGCGTGCTCGCTTTGCTCGCTCGCCCTCACTCTCCTGTCACACCGGCAAAAGCCGGTGCCCACTGAGGCTCTGCGGGGCGTTGCTCGCTTTGCTCGCTCGCCCCTCACTCTCCTGTCGCACGGCGAAAGCCGGTGCCCACTGGAGCGCTGCGGGGCGTTGCTCGATTTGCTCGCTCGCCCTCACTCTCCTGTCACACCGGCGAAAGCCGGTGCCCACTGG
>CBIHPH010000039.1:0-34651 GCA_966212105.1 uncultured Rhizobacter sp. | reverse complement strand
CCCCGTCATACCGGCGAAAGCCGGTACCCACCGGTGCAGTGGGCCTCGGCTTTCGCCGGAGTGACATGCCTTTTTGCGTTGCGTTGTCGTATCGGCGAACGGCGGTACCCGCTGGCGGCAGTGGGCCCCGGCTTTCGCCGGGGTGACATCTGTTTGCCCCGTCATACCGGTGAAAGCCGCAGTGGCATCGTTTTGCCCCGTCATACCGGCGAAAGCCGGTACCCACCGGTGCAGTGGGCCTCGGCTTTCGCCGGGGTGACGCTTCTGCACGAGTCCACCGGCGGCCGTGAGCCGCAGCGTTCGCCGGGTGGCATTCCGCAGGCCACATGGGTTCAGGGCAACAGCGGGTCATGCCGGGAGCCCCGCGCCCCGCATCGAAAGCACCCAGCCGAGCAGCACCAGCACTTCGGTGATCTGCTGCGTGGCGCCGAGTGTGTCGCCGGTGAATCCGCCCAGCCGGCGCCGCCAGCAGCGGGCGCAGGCCCAGGCGCCTGCTGTGGCCATCGAGGTCGATGCCAGCACCGCCGGCCACCAGGCCGGCCGCCAGGCAATGAGCACGACGCCGACCAGCACGGCCCACCCTAACGCCACGACGGTTCCCGCACCAGAGATCCGCTCGGCCAGTGGCTTGGCCTTGGCCGCAGCCAGGTCGCCTGCATAGGGCAACAGCCGGATGAGCACCACGGCCATCGCCCGCGACAGCGTGTGCGCGAGCAGCAAGGCCGGTACGGCCAGGCCAAGAGGCAAAGAGATGAGCGCGGCCGCCTTCAACCCGAGCATCAGCACGAGCCCGACCACACCGTAGGTGCCCACGCGCGAGTCCTTCATGATCTCCAGCGCCCGCTCCCGGCTCACATGGCCACCGAGACCGTCGCAGGTGTCGGCGAACCCGTCTTCATGGAACGCGCCTGTCAGCATGACGGTGGCGGTCATCGAGAGCACCACCGCCACCACCGGCGGCAGCAGCTGTCCGGCGCCTGCAAGCACGAGCGCCCCTGCAATCCCGACGCACAGCCCCACGGCAGGAAAGTGCCGCGCGCTATGGTGCAACCATGCCGGTTCGAATCCCACCCAACGGGGCACCGGCACGCGCGTGAAGAACTGCAGCGCGATGAAGAAGAGCCGCAGTTCGTGGCGCATCAGGCCGTGCCTTTGTCCGAGACGCCCGCCGATTCGAAGCTGGCCATGTCGTTGAGGATGCGCACCGCGCTGACGACCAGCGGCCATGCGAGCGCCGCACCGGAACCTTCGCCGAGCCGCAGGCCCAGGTCGAGCAGCGGCACGACGCCGAGGTGCCGGGTCATGAGCCGGTGGCCGGGTTCGGCCGAGCTGTGGGCCCAGATGCAGGCGTCCAGCAACGCAGGCGCCAGGCGCGAAGCCCACAGCACCGCCGCCCCGGCGATGAAACCATCCACCACCACGAGGCGACGCTCGGCCGCGGCCTGCAGCGCCGCACCGGCGATCATCGCGATTTCGAAGCCACCCACGGCGGCCATCAGTGGGAGGGGGCTGCGCGCCGCCTGGTGCTTGTCCATGGCCTGGGCGAGCAGGGTTCGCTTGCGCACCAGCCCCTCGTCGTCGAGGCCGGTGCCGCGGCCGATGCATTCGTCGAGGCTCTCGCCAGTCAGCAGGGCCAGCAGCAGCGATGCGCTGGAGGTGTTGCCGATGCCCATCTCGCCCAGCAACACGGCATTGCCGGGCAGGCCCCGCACGACGTCGCCGCCGGCCTGCAGCGCCTGATCGCACTGGGCGGCGGTCATGGCCGGGCCGGCCAGCATGTCGGCCGTGCCGGTGGCCACCTTGCGGTCGAGCAGGCCCATGCGTGGCGCGAAGGTGTGATTCACCCCGGCGTCCACCACGGTGAGGGCCAGGCCGTGCTGGCGGGCCAGCACACTGACAGCCGCGCCACCGGCGAGGAAGTTCTCCACCATCTGCCACGTCACATCCTGCGGGTAGGCCGAGACCCCGCGCGAGGCGATGCCGTGGTCGCCGGCGAACACGATCATCTGCGGTTCATGCAGCACCGGGCGTTCGGTGCCCTGCACGAGCCCCACGCGTTGCGCGAGCGATTCGAGGCGGCCAAGCGCCCCCAGTGGCTTGGTCTTGCGGTCGATGCGGTGGCGCAGGCGTTCGGCCAGGTGGGCGTCGGCCGGCGGCGGGAAGGCCGGGAGGGTGTAGGTCATGGGTTCAAGTCCTGGGATCGAGCAGGCGCATCGGCACGCCGGGCTCGAAATGGGTGTCGATGAAATCGGCGAGGCCGTCGAAGACGTCGGGCAAGGCGCGGGCCGATGCGCCGAAGAGCGCCTGCAGCACCGCGGGTGACTCGAAGAGTCCGTGGGTGTAGGCGCCGATGACGTGGCCGGCTTGCCAGGCGATGGGGTCCCCGTCGGGGTTGTGCAGCACGGCTCGCACATCACCGGTGGGGGTGGTGCGGCCGTGGCGGATCTCGTAGCCGTCCACGGCGATGCCGGCCAGTGCGGACCAGGGGGCGTCGACCGCCGCGAACGTCGCCTGCGTGCGCCGCAACAGCTTGTCGCGGGCGAAGCGCGTGGTCAGCGGCAACAGGCCGAGGCCCGTGGCGTCACCATCGACGCCCTCCGGGTCCAGGAGAGATTGGCCGAGCATCTGCAGGCCACCACAGATGCCCAGCACCGGCCGGCCCGCTTGCGCATGCTCGCGAACGGGCTCGGCCAGGCCTTGGGCGTGCAGCCAGGCCAGGTCGGAGCTGGTGTGCTTCGAGCCAGGCAGCACCACCCAGTCTGCGCCGGAGAGGTCGGCCGGTGACCTTGCCCACACCAGGCGCACGCTCGGGAGGCCGCGCAGCGGCTGGAATTCATCCAGGTTGCTCATGCGCGGGTAAGCGACGACCGCAATGCGCAGCCCGCCGCTCCCCGTGGGCGCGTCATCGAACACCCCGTCTTCTTCCGGCAGGCCGTGTCCGCGCCAGAGCGGCAGCACGCCAACAGTGGGCACGCCGGTCAAGGCTTGCAATTGCGCCGGCCCAGGGGCCAGCAATGCAGCATCACCACGGAAGCGGTTGAGCACGAAGCCGCGCAGCAGCGCCCGTTCGCCCGCCGGCATGAGCTGGTGGGTGCCGTACAGGTGCGCGAACGCGCCGCCGCGGTCGATGTCGGAGACGAGAAGACATGCGGCATCGGCCTCGCGGGCGGTGCGCATGTTGACGTAGTCGCTCGCATGCAGGTTGATCTCTGAAGGAGACCCGGCGCCTTCGATGACCACCACATCGTGTTGCGACATCAGGTCGTGCAGCGCGGCGCGCGCATGCGGCCACAGCATCTCGCTGCGGGCGCGCCACGGCACCGCCGAGAGGTCGGGCCGCACCTGGCCCATCACGACCACCTGGCTCGCGGTGTCTCGCTCGGGCTTGAGCAGCACGGGGTTCATGCGCACATCGGGCGTCACCCCGGCAGCGAGTGCCTGGAAGTACTGGGCACTGCCGATCTCGCCGGCCCGGCCGTCAGGGTCCGGCACCACGCGGGCGTTGTTGCTCATGTTCTGCGCCTTGAACGGGGCCACGCGCAAGCCTTGGCGCGCGTACCAGCGGCACAATGCCGTCGCGAGCCAGCTCTTGCCCGCGCCGCTCGTGGTGCCGAGCACCATCACCGCGCGCGCCGTCACGACACGACCGCCTGCCAGGCCGCGCGCAGCGCGGCTTGCGCGTCCGGCGGGCGAACGCCCAAACGAACGGCACCCGGCAGGCCCATCGAGGTGGTGTCGCGCAGCTTGACGCCATGGCTGCGCAAGCCTTGCAGCACCGCGGCCCGGTCGACTGCAGGCCACCTCGCCACGTAGTGCGCGGCCACGCCGGGTTCCTGCGTCCAGCCGAGTTCTTCACCTAGGGCCAGCTGGCTCGCCTTCCACGTGCGCAAGGTGTCGAGGCTCTCGCGAACCCATTGCTGTGTGGCCGGTTGGGTCCAGGCGACGAGCATCGCCACGCCATGCGCGCCGAGCGGCCAGCTCGGGCTCAGTTGTTCGAGCGCGGCAAGCCAGGCCTCGGCGCCTTCCGGTGCCACGGCGTACGCGCCGCGCACGCCCGTCAATCCCAGCGCCTTGTTGGGCGATACGAGCCGCCAGGCGGTGGCCGGCATGGCGGGCGGATGGCCTTCCAATCGAAGGGGCGCATACGCCTCGTCGACGACCACCACCGCACCGTCACGTCCCACCGGGATGCGGGCGGACTGCCCGCCGGGGCTGGCCGGTTCCGTCACCCAGACGAGCGACGCATCCCCGGGCACCTGCGCGCGGCGCAGGCCCCACGCCTCCGCGGCGCGGCCGTAGTCGCCGTAACCCGGTGCCGGCACGAAGACGCTCGCATGGGCGGATTGTCGCTTCACCGCGGCCGTCAGGCGGCCGATGAATTCGCTGGCGCTCGCGGCGATGGCGATGCGGCTCGGGTTGACGCCCTCGAACGCCGCCAGCCGGTCCTTGAGCGCCGTCGATGCCGGATCGGGGTAGCGGGTGGCATCCACCCTCGCCAGTGCCTCGGCGACATGGGGCGCCGGGCCACAGGCGTTGGCGTTCGTGGAGAAATCCCAGCGGGGTGCGCCCAGCGCATCCGGTCCACCATGGTCCCGGCTCATGCTGCCCTCCCCGCCACGGCGGCCAGTGCCAGCACCACCGCGGCCCAGGCTGCGCGATGGGCCATGGCGAGCGCGCGCGCCATGTGCCGTGCCTGTGGCGGCTGCGCGCCGGCATTGAGCGCGTACACCCCCGGCTTGGACAGGCGCACATCGAGGTGCAGCGCCATCGCACCCATCGGCCAGCCGCCGTTGGGCGATGGCGTGAGCCGGGCCTCGCGCAACAGCCCCGCCCAGGAGGCCAGGCGCATGCCGGGCACCAGCAGCACGGCCGTGAGGCGGGCCGGGATCCACGACAGCACGTCGTCTGCCCGGGCGGCCCACTTGCCGGCCCATTCCCACGGGCCCCGGTAGCCCCACATCGCGTCCATCGTGTTCGCGGCGCGGTACACCACGGCACCCGGCAGGCCCGCGACGGCAAACCAGAACAGCGGCGCCACGAGGGAGTCGTTCAGGTTCTCGGCCAGCGTCTCGATCGCCGTCTCGCGGAGATCCTGCGGGCCGAACGCGCCAACGTCACGGCTGACCAGGCGCGCAAGCTGCGCGCGGGCGGCCGGCAGACCGCTTTGCAGGGCCGTCTCCACCGCCCCCACTTCGTCCCGCAGCATGCGCCATGCGAACATGGGCTTGAGCACGAGGGCGAGCAGCGGCACGCCGGCCCAGAGCGGCAGTGCCGACAGCGCGCGCTCCAAGGCCCAGGCCGAAGCCCCGAGACCCGCGGCCAGCATGAGCCAGGCGATCGCGCCAGCCGCAAATGCCACCCAGGGCCGCAGGCGCCGCAGGCCGCGCCCGAGCGGCCCGAGCAGGTGCCCGAGCCATGCCACCGGATGCCACGCATTGGGCGGCTCGCCGAAAGCGAGGTCGAGCGCCCACGCGAACGCGAGCGCCCCGACGGGGAGCAGCACCGGATGGTCCACCGGTCAGTCCTCGATGCCGCGCTGGGCCGGCACGCCGGCGTTGAAATGGTGCTTGACCAGGGTCATCTCGGTGACGGTATCGGCCAGGTCGATCAGCTCCTTGGGCGCCCCGCGCCCGGTCAACACGACGTTGACGTGCGGCGGCCGCTCGCGCAGACATGCCAGCACCGGTTCGAGCGGCACCCAGCCATACCGCAGCGGGTAGGTGATTTCATCGAGCACGACGAGGAAATGGTCTCCGGCCCGGATGGTGGCCTCCGCGCGGGCCCAACCGTCGCGGGCGAGCTGGGCGGAGTGTTCGAGGTCCTTGCTCTTCCAGCTGAAGCCGTCGCCCAGGCCCTCGATGGGCACGCCGAGTTGTTCGAAGACGCGGTGTTCGCCGAAGCGCGCCGACGGCACCTTCATGAACTGGTAGATCTTCACCGCCTTGCCGCGCCCGTGGGCACGCAGCGCGAGGCCGAAGGCCGCGGTGCTCTTGCCCTTGCCGTCACCGGTGTGGACCAGCACGAGGCCATGGCGTTCGCCCTCGGGCCGCTCATAGCGTTTCTCGGTGGGGGGTTGTTCGATGTCCATCAGGATCTCCGTCGAGGGCGCACTGTAGCGCCGGTTGATGCTAGGGCCTGTCAACACTACGGAAGCATCTGGCTTCCGTAGTGTTAACAGGCCCTGGTCTCGTCACCGGAACCATGCCGCGACGGCGCGCGGGTTGGAAGGGAAATAGGTGTGCACGTAGCTCGCGGTGAGGCGGCCACGGCGGTACACCGCTTCGGCTGTGTCACGCCCGTTGGGCGATGTGGCGCGCGCAAGGGGCTCAAGCGGCGTCGACAGCGACGAATAGTGGAAGGTGTGCCCACGCACCGCCCCTTCGGGCAGGTCCACCGCCTGCAGCCCGAGCGCGGTCAGGCGCCGCTGCATCACGGCCTCGCCCGGCAGCACACCGGCCATCGGATGGCGCGTGCCGTCGAGGGTGACGAGCGTGTCGAGCAGGTACAGCAGGCCGCCGCATTCGGCGAGCAGGGGCTTGCCCGCCGCATCATGGGCGCGGATCGATTCGGCCATGGAACGCGATGCGAAGAGGGCCGGCGCGTGCAGCTCCGGATAGCCGCCGGGCAGCCACAGCGCATCGCACCGCGGCAGCTCGGCATCGCGCAGCGGCGAGAACCAGGCGATCTCGGCACCGAGGGACTGCAGGCATTGCACATTGGCCGGGTACACGAACGACAAGGCGGTGTCGCGGGCGATGGCCACGGTGACGCCTTCCAGCAGTCGGTCCACCGGTTCGGCAGGCAGCGGTTCGAACGCCACGGTGGGCGCCTCGAACCCCGGCGAGACGGCCTGGGCCCAGGCATCGGCCCAGCGGTCCAGGCGGGCGTCGGCATCGGGCAGCTCCATGGCCTGCACGAGCCCGAGGTGCCGCTCTGGCACGGACAGCGCCGTGTCTCGCCCCAGCGCCGCCACGAGCGGCAGCTGCGGCGTCAACGCATCGCCCAGCATCTGCGCATGCCTCGGGCTGCCGACACGGTTGGCGACGACGCCGGCCATTCGCAGGCCGGGCTGGTAGGTGGCCAGGCCATGGGCGAGCGCGCCGAAGGTCTGCGCCATCGCGCTGGCATCAATGACTGCGAGCACTGGCAGGCCGAACAGGCGGGCCAGGTCGGCGCTGCTCGGGTCGCCGTCGTACAGGCCCATCACGCCCTCGACGAGCACGAGGTCGGCCTCGGCTGCCGCTTCCGCCAGCAAGCGCCGGCAATGGTCGGCCCCGCCCATGAACAGATCGAGCTGGAACACCGGATGGCCGCTTGCCCGCGCCAGCAGCATCGGGTCGAGGAAATCGGGGCCGGTCTTGAACACCCGCACCCGCTGGCCGAGCCGGGCATGATGGCGCGCAATCGCGGCGGTGACACTGGTCTTGCCCTGGCCGGAGGCAGGGGCGCTGATCATCAGGGCTCGGGTCATCACTGAGGTACCACCATCCATGTGGTGCCGGCCCGCGCGATGCGAATGGCACCACCGAAGACCCGCACCATGTTGTCATGCACGGCCGCATCGTCATGCGATCCGTGCGCCTGAACGCGGCCGCCGGCCATCACCACCACGCGATCGGCCCGGAGTGCAAGCGGCAGGTCATGCAGCACGCTGACCACCGTGCGGCCTTCGGCCCCGAGCCGCTGCAGCAGCCGCACGACGGCGACCTGGTGCGGCGGATCCAGGTGCGTGGTGGGCTCATCCAGCAGCAGCACCGGCGCCTCCACCGCCAGCGCCCGCGCGAGCAGCACCCGCTGGCGTTCGCCCCCGGACAGTTCGTGCAAGCGCCGGTCCGCCCAGCCCTCGCATTCGGTTGCCGCCATCGCCCGCTGCACGGCGACCTCATCGGCGACACCGGGTGAAGCGAACAAGCCCAGGTGCGGCAGGCGGCCCAGCATCACGATGTCGCGCGCGGTCAATTCACCGCCCGCTTCTCCCTGCTGCGCCAACCATGCAATGCGGCGCGCCCGTTCGGCGGCACGCCAGTGGGACAAGGCGCGGCCCTCGAGCGCGACCGTGCCCCGCTCGGCGGGCTGCAAGCCCACGAGCACCCGCAGCAGGGTCGACTTGCCTGCGCCGTTGGGGCCCACGATGGCCGTCCAGCCGGGCGACAAGTCAATGGAGACACCGTGCAGCACCGGGCGGCCGCCCCGCACCACATCGATCCCCGAGGCCGAGAGACGAGGCGAATTCATGTGAACTGCCTCCGGTGCAGCAGCCACAGCAGGTAGCAGCCACCGAGCACGGCCGTCAGCACACCCACCGGCAGCTCCTGGGGTGCCAGCAGCGATCGGGCCAATACATCGGCCGCGAGCAGCAACGCACCGCCCATGCCGGCGCTCGCCAACACCAGGTAGCCATGCGTGCACGGCGCGAAGCGCCGCACCAGGTGCGGCGCCGCCAGGCCCACGAATGCCACCAGCCCGGCCTGCGACACCGCCAGACCGGTCGCCAGCGCCAGCGCCACGATCAGCACCACACGCACGCGGGTGAGAGACAGGCCGAGGCTGGCGGCACTGTCCTCCCCGAGGGTGAGCGCATCCAGCGCCCGCGCCAATCGCCAGGCCACGGGGCTGGCCACGACGAGGCCCGCCAGCAGCACCCCGCAGCTGCCCCATCCGAGAAACCCGGTGGAGCCGACCAGAAAGGCCTGCTTGCCCCGCAAGGCGTCGGGCGCCAACGTGGTCACCATGTCGCTGGCGGCACCGAGCACCACGCCCACGATCACCCCGGACAGCAGCAGCCGCACCGTGTGCTGCGCACCGCGTGCGAGCGCCACGGTGAGCGACACGCCACCAAGCGCCCCGAGAAACGCAGCCCCCACCAGCCCGAGGCGAGACACCGCATCGGCCGTGGCCAGCCCGATGGCATGCCCTGTCAGCACGCTGCCGCCCAACACGAGCACGACGCCGAGGGATGCGCCAGAGGCCGACCCGAGCAGGAAGGGATCAGCCAGCGGGTTGCGGAACAGCCCCTGGGCAATGGCCCCGGCCAGCCCGAACAACGCCCCCACCAGCCACGCGCCGAGCGTGCGCGGGGCGCGGATCTGCCCCACGATCAACGGGCCGTCGGGCGACCCCACCAGCGCCCACGCGGCCGAGGGCGACCAGCCTTCGCTGCCCGCGGCCAGCCCGGCCAGAACGAGCGCGGCCGCCAGCAGCATGAGCATGGCGGCGAGTTGCCGGCGACGGCGGTGTTCGATGTCGGCCATCGATCAGTGCGCCTTGTCGAGCCCGGCGAGGCAGTCGGCCAGGACGAGCGCCGCTTCGCCCATGCGTGGCCCGGGCCGGATCAGCAGCTCATACCGCTCCGGCGCGAACGCGCACCAACGGTGCTGCTGGACAGCCTTCAACGTGGCCCACCCGGGCCGCGACGGCATCGCATCGACGCTGCGGACCGTCGCCATCACGATGTCGGGCTGCGAGCGCACGACGAACTCGGGGTTGAGCTTCGGGAACGGACCGAGTTCCGGGCCGACGACATTGCCCATGCCCAGGCGCGCCAGCGTCTCGCCGATGAAAGACGAGCGACCGGCCGCATGCGATGACCCATCCACCTCGAAGTACACCCGCTGCCCGCGCACCGAGGGCGGCACCCGTTCGATGGCGCGCTGCATGTCACGCTCGATGGCGGCCCAGGCCGGCGCGGCGCGTTCGGGTGCGCCGAGCACCGTGGCAATCGTTTCGAGGCCGCGCCGCACCTCGGCATGGGTGTTGGAGTCGATGACGAGCACCTTGAGTCCGAGCTGTTCGAGGCGGTCGATCACGCGTGCCGACGGCGCCACGATCACCACGTCCGGCCGCAGCGCCACGATGCGTTCGACCTGCGCATCCTCCAGCCCGCCGAGCTTGGGCAGTGCTGCCACGGCGGGCGGCATGTTGGAGAAGCGGTCCGTGCCGACCAGGCGCGCGCAGCCGCCGAGCGCGCAGACGCCTTCGGTCAGCGATGGCATCAGCGTCACGATGCGCTGCGGCGGTGCAGGCAGCGTCAGCATGCCGCCGCGGTGATCGGGCACCGTGACCGGCGCGGCCATGGCCCACAGCGGCACCCAGCCGACCAGTGCAGCGATCAAGGCGCGGCGGATCATGGGCATCCGGCCTTTCGTTTCACCGCCACGGGCAGGCCGGCCACCATCAGCGTCACCTCGCTGCATTCGGCGGCCACTCGCTGGTGCAGCCGGCCGAGTTCATCGACGAAGCGGCGCGCCTCCCGGGTGAGCGGTGACAGCCCGAGGCCGATCTCGTTGGACACGAGCACGACAGGCCCGGGTGCCGATGCCAATGCCCCCGTCAGGTCGTCGAACGCCGCGGCCAAGCCCGCAGGATCGATCGCCGGGCCGTGCAGCGGCATCAAGAGGTTCGTCAGCCACAAGGTCAGGCAATCGACCACCACGAGCCGGTGGGCTGCGCTGTGGACGCGCAGCGCCCCGGCCAGGTCGCGCGGCTCCTCGACCGTGCCGAGGCCGGGCACCCGTTCGGCCCGGTCGCGGCGGTGCACGGCGATGCGCTCAGCCATCTCGCCGTCTCCCGCAAAGGCCGTGGCGATGAGCACGGCCTCGCGGCCCGGCACGGCAAGCCACGCAGCCGCCAGGCCCTCGGCACGCCGCGACTTGCCGCTGCGTTGCCCGCCGAGCAGAAAGTGGTGATCGTTGCCCGGGTTCATGGCGTCAGATTCTCGGCGACCACCGCACGCCGACAAACACCGTCATCGGGTTGGTCACATACTCGCTGGCCGTCTGGTACTTCTTGTCGAAGAAGTTGTCCGCGCGCATCAGGAAACGCCATTCGGCATTCAAGCGATGTTGCAGGTCCAGGTTGACCACCGAATAGCCTCCGAGCACGGTGGTGTTGTCCGGTTTGTCATACCGCTTGTCGGACACCAGCCACTGCACGCCCACCGTGGTATCGCCCAATTCCTTGTCGATGCTGAGGGTGGCAAAGCGCGGGGCGCGGCGCGGCAGGTCCTTGCCCGTGTCGCGGTTCCTGGCGGACAGGAAATCGATGGAGCCTGCGATGCGGAGCCCGTCCGCCGCATAGGCGCTCGCGAGCGTGACGCCCTTGAGCACCGCGTTGCCTGCGTTGTCGTAGCAGCCGTACTGGCTGGGGCACGGGGGCGGCCCTTCTGTTGGCTGGAAGACGATCAAATCCGTGACGCGGTTGCGGTACACCGTGGCGCTCGATTCGAAGGCGCCGGCTCGATGGTGGAGCGCCAGTTCGATGTTGCTGCGCGAGCGCTCCGGCTTCAAGTTGCGATTCCCGTACTCTGAGGAAAACTGCTGAAAGACCGTCGGGGCGCGAAACCCGTTGCTGACGGTGGACTGCAGTCGCCAGCCCTCGGCGAGGTCGACCCCGGCCCCGAGCGAGCCCGTGTTCACGGATCCGAAAGCGTTGTTCCGGTCGTGCCGTCCATTCACCTGGAAGGCAACTCCGCTTTCCCGCCAACCCCAGCCCAGTGCCAACGCATCTTGCGTGCGCTCGTCCAAGGCCACGCCGGAGTTGACCAGCGTGTCCTCGCGGCGTTCCAGGGTGGCATGGAGGGTGTGCGATCCGAGGCGGACATCGTTCTGCCAGGTGGCGGTGCGCACACGGGTGTCCGTCGTGTAGATGTTCGGGCGGGTCTCGTAGTGGTCCTTCGCCTGGCCGAAACTGACGGTGCTCTTCCACGATGGCATCCATCGCGCACTCCACACCGCATGCACCGATTCGAGGTCGTGCAAGGCGTGGTCGTCCACAGTCGAGCCATAGTCGTCGTACTGGCCATCGACGTGGCTGCGCAAAGCCGAGACCTCGACGCGCTGTGCGTCGGTCAAGTTCCAGCCCAGCCGGCCGCTGCCACCGTTGCTGCGGTAGCCGTCCCGGTCAGGGTTGTTGTTCGTGCTGGCATTGAACCCCCGGCTGCGCTCCGACAGCCCCGAGAGCGCGTAGTCGATCCGGCCGACCTTCCCCGACACGCTGGCATCGGACTTGACCGTGCCATGGTCGCCACCACCCACACCCACATCGAACTGCGTACCAGGCTGGCCCTTGCGCGTGAAGATCTGGATCACGCCACTGATGGCGTCGGAGCCATACACCGCACTCGCCGGCCCACGCACCACCTCGATGCGTTCGATCTGGCTGAGCGGAATGGCCTGCCAGGTGGCGCCGCCCGTGGTCTGGGTGTCGACGCGCACGCCGTCGATCAGCACGGCGGTGAACTCCGTTTCCCCGCCGCGCAGGTACACCGAGGTGGTTCCCGCAGGTCCGCCGCTGCGGGCCATCTGCACGCCCGGCACCCTGCGCAGCAGGTCGGCCACCGCACCGCTCCGCGCGCGTTCGATGTCGCCACGCTCGATCACGGTGACATCGGCCAGCACCTCGCGCAACGGCACCTCCGATCGCGTGGCCGTGACCACGACGGGTTGCAACAGGGGGACATCGGTTTGCGCGAACGCCGCGCCACACGCCAGCGCAAGGGCAGGCGTGCACAGGCGCGCATCGCGCCACATCAGGGTCTTCATGAAAAGGAAACGTACTGCTGAAATAAAGCCCAGGCCCCCGCTTCCCCGCAAGGGCCCGTCGTAAGAGGCATGCACGCACGCCTCACCTCGTTGGCCGGTATCCGGGCTGGCGAAACGACCCGTGTGGCCTTCCCGGGAGAACCTCCCAGTGGCATTGACACACGAGCTGACGCGGGCATGAGCCGCATCGTCCGCTGACCGTTGCGGGGGCAGCGCAGGCGGGTCGCCCGTCCGATGGACCGGCTTCCTCTGCTTCCCGTTTAACTGCACCGGCGTGAGAACCGGCACGAGCACCAACCCCGAGATTGTAAGTGGACTGCCCGCGCGCCCTACAATCGACATCCTCCCCACTGGAGAGCCCTCCAAGCCATGTCGAAGACCCAAGAACTCGCTGAACGGGTGGAGCGCCTGCTGCTGCGACATGAAGAACTCAAGCGCACACACGACCTCCTCGCGCAGCAACTGACCACCGTCACACAGGAGCGCGACAGCCTGCGCTCGCGCCTGAACGCCGCGCGCGCCCGCATCGACGCCCTGTTGCAACGCCTGCCCATCGAAGCCCCCGCCGCCGCAGAAGACCAATGAAACAGATCGAAGTCACGATCATGGGCCAAAGCTACATCCTCGGCTGCCCCGAGGGTGGCGAAACCTCGCTGCTCGAGGCCGTGGGCCAGGTGGACCGGGAAATGAGCGCCATCCGCGACGCCGGCCGCGTCAAGGCCCGCGAACGCATCGCCGTTCTCGCGGCGCTGAACCTGGCCTACGCACTGGCCGAACGGCCCGTCGCCCCGGCCCCGGGCGCCGCACCGGCGTCCCCCGACGACGCCCACATCGACACGCTGATCCGCCGCGTGGACCAGGCGCTGGGCGCAGACGGCCAGTTGCTGTGACGCTCTGCGCAAACGCCTCTCGAATCACCGCCACGGCCAGCGGCCCCCGCGTAGAATGGTTCGGTCCGTTGCGTTCGCGTGAGTTTTATATTTCCTTGAACCGATGCTCGAAAGAGCAAGGGCTTGGAACATCGCCTGGTTGGTGCGATCGTCTCGCGTCAGATGAACCCGACACCAGGCTGACCTCGCCCACCTGAACTGCCTGGGTTCAGGAATGCGGCTCATGGTTCGCAGCGGACACCTCCGTCCGGCCCCTTCACGCGCATGACTCATCCCCAATACTGGCTGATGAAAAGCGAGCCCGACGAGTGCTCGATCGACGACCTGCAGGCCGCCCCGGGCCAGACCGTGCCCTGGATCGGCGTGCGCAACTTCCAGGCCCGCAATTTCATGCTCAAGGACATGCGCATCGGCGACGGCGTGCTGTTCTACCATTCGTCCTGCGCGGTGCCCGGTGTGGCCGGCCTCGCCGAGGTGGCCAGCGCGCCCTACCCCGACCCGAGCCAGTTCGATCCCGCGAGCCCCTATTTCGATTCGAAATCCACGCGCGACAAGCCACGCTGGTCGCTCGTCGATGTCCGCTTCAAGCGCAAGACGCGCCTGCTCCCGCTGAAAGCCATGCGCGAAGCGCCCGACTTGGCCAGCATGATGCTGCTGCGGCCGGGCAGCCGGCTGTCGATCACGCCTGTGACGCCTGCTGAATGGGAAGCGGTGCTGCGCCATGTTGATCGAAGCGCCTGAGCGCCTGTCAAACGATGAAACGACCGTGGCTTTGGATCAGCGTTGGAACAGCACTCCATGCCTTTGCCAGCATAGGCGCCTTTCTTTGGCACTACCGCATCAGCAGCGATCATTTCGGCGGATACGCGGTTTCCCATACAGCAGCGTTTCTCGCGCGGGCCCTCACTTCGAGCACATGGTTTCCCATGGCCGAGCCCTTGATGCGAACGTACCCATCGCTGGGCTGGTGGGCGATTCTCGCGAACAGCGTTCTGTGCGGCACCATGGTGGCCATGGTGTGGAGCGTGTTTGCCCGTATCAGGCGCCCTCAACGCCTCCCTCGTGAGAGCGCACCACCCGAGACTCATTGAGCAGCTCGGTGCTGATGATTGCGACATCAGCATCTGCGAAGGACGCGGGACAGGCAGGGCGCCGCTGCCATGGGCAGCCGCCCCGATTCATTCACGTCAATGGCCCGCTCCAGAAACGCTGACCCGTCCGTTGCAAGCCAGGATGCACTGGCCGGCAACGGGCTCGGATGTCAGCGGAGAACGACGAGGGAGCGCGGCCCCAGCACGGCGGTCGTTCTGATGCCCTTGTTGATCTGGGCGCGCACAATGACGGTGTACGTACCCGGGGGCAATTCGCCTACACCGGTGGTGGCAAACGAGCCCCGGTTGTTGAAGCCCGGCGCACCACTGGACGAACAGAAGGGAGCCAGCGCCCCTGAAGGCGAGAGCGAGGCCACGAAGTTGTCCCTTGAATCTTGAACATTGATCTCGACGTCCACAAACGTCTGTCCATAGGCAGGGTCAGAATCGAGAGCGCAATCGGCCGAGAACGTTGCAACCAGCCGCCCCCCTGGGTGATTGAACGATGCCGTCCTCATCCCGGGAACGCGGTACGGGCCGCCATATTCTGACCAAGTGTGGTTGGTATTGGCTGTCACGAACGCCACGACTTCAGCTGACGCATTTGCAGCCGCCATCGAGACGACTGCCGCGAGAGCCAGGGACTTCAGCCGATTCTTTTTCATGTTCACCTGATTTCTTTTCACGCGAGTTTGTGGAGACCTTCAGGCAGGCCACTGCCAGGTTTGACGAATGGGTGGTCGGTCGGCGCAGCAGCCATGGGTCGCCGCGCCGATTCATTCACGCCAAGGGCCTGACCCGTCGACGCTGCCCCATCCGATGCCGGCCGGCAAGCACTCATCGGCAACGGATCGGCGTCTCAGTGGGAGACGACGATGGAGTGCGCGCCCGTCCAAGCGGAGGCACGATCGTTGGAGTGCCAGCCGCGCGCCACGACCTGGTACGTGCCCGGCGGCAAGTTGGTGACACCGGTCGTGGAGTGCGTCGCCATCGGGGCGCCGGACGAACACAAGGTGCCATTGTTGGGGTACAGCGTTTTGACGAGGTTGCCTGCTGTGTCCTGCACCTCCATGAAGACGAACACTCCTGCACTGCCGTATTGGGGTTCAACTCGAGCAAAACATTCGGCCGTATACACGGCGGCCAGCGTCCCCCCCGGGTGTTTGAAGGTCGGCGTTTTCACACCGAAGGGCAGCGGCACAATCCCCAAGCTGATTTGGCCGTTGAGTGCATTCCACGCAAGGATTTCAGCCGAGGCATTTGCGGAGGCCATTGCGACAGCCGCTGCCACAGCGAGTGACTTCAACCAGTGCTTCTTGATGTTCATTTGTCTTCTTTCATGGACATGTAGGCGGGTTTGGGCGAAACATCAACAGCGCCAACCCGGAAAGCGCTGTTGATTGCGAAAGAGAGATGGTGGGATCCGGACCCGAACAAGGACACCCCTTCGAGGGCGAGGCGGAGCGGCCCTTCGGGAGAGATCAATAAAATCCACCGCGCTGCTTGAACGCTGCGTCCTCGCGCTCCATGTCCGTCAGCTCATCCAGCCGAGCCTTGGCCTCGCGCTGCAGCACTGGACTCGGGATCAGCAAGGCTGCTTCCAAGGTGCGCCGCTGGGCCGCGTTGTCGCCCGCCTGCCGTTCCAGGTAGGACTCGAAGGCATGCAGGCGGACCCGCTCCGAAGCGTCGGTCTCGAACATGGTTTTCAAGGTGGCATCCGGTATCCAGCCCCCACCAGAGCGGGCGTCGAGCAGCCCCTCGACGCGCTGCGCTTCGGTGCCGCGCTGTATCTCCTGCAGCAGCTTTTCTGCATCGACGCGAGCCACGGTCGTCCGCGCCGGGCAGGAGGGCTGAGCCGATGAAGGCTGCCGGATGGCAGCGGCCTTTGCACTGGCCTCCACATGGCCGCCCTGAAGCGCGATCTGCTCCAGTACCCACTCCAGCGGCTGCTGATCGACACGCAGCGTCACGTTGCCATCAGTGGCCACGGCGATCAGCGGGTTTGCAGGAGACGGGCTCGATGTGCCGCGAGCATGCGCGATCTCGACGCGAGGCGCGGTCGTGCTCGTCGGCACGGAATCCGGTCGCCCCAGCGAATACCCGACGACACCGGCGACCAGCGCGATGACCACCACACGTGCAACAGAGCTGATATTCACCGCCGTCCTCCCTGACAAGGCGTCTTCATTCGCTTGACTGGGCGCAGCATAGGCCCCGCCTCATTTGCTTACATCCGCAATTCGCAGGAGGCAGCACAAATATTTCCGCTCACGAACATGCGTGCCGCTGAGCCCACTCCCCCGGCTTTGGCATTGGCGCCCAGGCAGCGATCCGCTCCAGCCCCCATTCCAACGGCTTCGGATCGACACGCAGTGTCACGTTGCCATCGGCGGCCCTAGCAATCAGCGAGTGGGTCGGCGACGCTCCGCCAGTGCGACGTGCAATCGCCATGGGTGGCGTGAATGCCGTGCGTGACGGCGCCCGATACGGAATCGGGGCGGCCAAGCACATGCCCTGCGACACGGGAAACAAGCGGGATGGCCACCGTACCTGCGACAGCGCTGGTGTTCATCGCCGTCCTCCCTGGCATGGCGAGTTGCTTGACTCAGTCGAGTCAGCATAGGTCCGGCCTTCCCTTCTGGCATCCTCAATCTCGATAAGCATGCGACGGCCATTCGCCTGCAGGCCCACTGACGTCGGCCCTGTCGTGAGACGGGGCATACGAAGTGCAGCAGTTCTGCAGCGCTTCGCCATGGGTCAGCGCCGGTTCATTCACATGAACGACGTGACCCATGAACGACGGCTGACCCGTCACCTGCGATGAGAGGAATCATTGGCAGGCAACGGGTTCATTCTCATCGGAAGACGACGAGGGAGCGCCCGCCCATCACGGCGTCCGCTTTGCTGACGTTCTTGATGGCGCCGAACACTCGGACTCGGTACACGCCGGGGGGGAGATTGGCAACCCCGGTGACCGAGTTCGTAGCCTTCTCGTCAGACGAACAGAAGGCCTGACTGAGCCTTGCAGGAGGCATGTCGGTGATGAACTTGTTGTCCTCTGCCCTGCGGACCTCGATCACGACGTTGACCGATGCCTTGGGCCCTCCTGGTGGTGCCGGCAGGTCTTTGACAGCGCATTCGGCCGAGTACGTGGCAAGCAACGGCCCTCCAGCGTGTTTGAACGAAGGCGTCATTGTCCCGGGGATATAGAGTCCGCCCTCTGACCAACTGTAGTCGCCGTTGGCCGTCAGCGCCGACAAGACCTCGGCCGAGGCGTTTGCAGAACCCATCGCGACAACTGCTGCGACAGCGAGTGACTTCAACCAGTGCGTCTTCATGTGTTGTTTGCTTTCATGGAGGTGTACGCGGGCTTGTGAACATCAACAGCGTCAACCCGAAAAACGCTGTTGAACTGCGACGAGAAAACGGCGGGATCGCAACCGGAACAACGAAGGCCCTTCGGCCCCTTGGTAAGCGTCGTGAACCTGTCAATCAACGACCGGCTTGCTGCTTGAACAATGCGTCCACGCGCTCCATGTCGTTCAGTTCATCCAGCCGAGCCTTGGCCTCGCGCTGGATCACTGGACTGGGAATCAGCAAGGCTGCTTCCAGCGTGCGCCGCTGGGCCGCGTTGTCGCCCGTCCGCCGCTCGAGATAGGCCTCGAAGGCATGCAGGCGGACCCGCTCCGAGGCATCGGTCTCGAACAAGGTCTTCAATGTGGCGTCGGGCACATACACCCCAGCGGAGCGGGCGTCGAGCAGGCCCTCGACGCGCTGCTCTTCGCTGCCCTGCTGGATCTCCCGAAGAAGCTTCGCGGAATCGACGCGCGCAGCGGCCGTCACCTCCGGGCACGAGGGCGCAGCCAATGAAGGCTGCCGAACGGCAGCCGCCGTTGCCGTCACCTTCACGTTGCCGCCCTGAGCGGCAATCTGCTCCAGCACCCACTCCAGCGGCTGCTGATCCACACGCAGCGTCACGTTGCCATCGCTGGCCACGGCGATCAGCGGCGGCGCCGGAGGTGAGTTCGATGTGCTGCCTGCAGGCGATGCTTGAACGTTGTGCGGAGCCACGACCGGCACCGGATCGGGTTGCCGAAGCGCATACCCGGCGACACCAGAAACAAGCGTGATGACAACCATGCGCGCGACAGAGCTGATGTTCACAGTCGTCCTCCCTCAATAAGGCGTGCTTGACTCAGTGGACTCAGCATAGGACCCGTCTTCTTTGCTGGCACCATCAATATTTGGGACAAGCGAATACGAGTCATCCCGACTCCGCATCTCGCGCCCCTGAAGGCCGTCGTGCCCGGACGGCCCATTGACCTGGGTCATGGAGACCGATGCCGGCGGCTGCACGTACAAAGGCTGGAGGCTGGCCACTTGAGATGCAAGACATTCCCGCGGGCCCCTCAACGCCTCGACATCGGCGGAAGGAATGGGACAGGCAGTGCGCTGCTGCCATGGGCAGCCGCGCCGTCGGCCCGGTCATGAGACGGGGGCATACGAAGCGCAGCAGTGCTGCAGCCCTTCGCCATGGGTCAGCGCCGGTTCATTCACATGAATGACGTGACCCATGAACGACGGCTGGCCCGTCACCCGCAATGAGAGGAATCACCGGCAGGCAACGGGTTCATTCTCATCGGAAGACGACGAGGGAGCGTCCGCCCATCACGGCATCCGCTTTGCTGACGTTCTTGATGGCGCCGAACACCCGGAGTCGGTACATGCCGGGGGGGAGATTGGCAACCCCGGTGACCGAATTCGTAGCCTTCTCGTCAGACGAACAGAAGGCCTGACTGAGCCTTGCAGGAGGCATGTCGGTGATGAACTTGTTGTCCTCTGCCCTGCGGACCTCGATCACGACGTTGACCGATGCCTTGGGCCCTCCTGGTGGTGCCGGCAGGTCTTTGACAGCGCATTCGGCCGAGTACGTGGCAAGCAACGGCCCTCCGGGGTGTTTGAACGAAGGCGTCGTTGTGCCGGGGATATAGAGTCCGCCCTCTGACCAACTGTAGTCGCCGTCGGCCGTCAGCGCCGACAAGACTTCGGCCGAGGCGTTTGCAGAACCCATCGCGACAACTGCTGCAACAGCGAGTGACTTCAACCAGTGCTTTTTGATGTTCATTTCATCTTTCATTGACGGGTACGGGTTTTCAGGAACAACACCAACAGCGCGACCCCGGAACGCTGTTGAAAAACAGAGCCGCAGGATCTGGACCACCGGACCCTTGCGGCTCAGGAATGTCTTCATCAAGAACCGGCGAGCTGCTTGAACAATGCGTCCACGCGCCCCATGTCGTTCAGCTCATCCAGGCGCGCCTTGGCCTCACGCTGAATCACCGCACTGGGGATCAGCACGGCCGCTTCCAACGTGCGGCACTGTGCAGCGTTGCGCCGGTCTGCCGCTCGAGGTAGGCAGGGTCTCAACGCATCACGACAAGAGACCGCGCGCCCATCCAACCAGACGCACGTTCGTGGCTGAGCCTGGCACGCACCGAGACCCGGTAAGTGCCCGGCGGCAGGTTCGAAACACCGACCGTGGAAAACGTGCCCGGCGCGCCGCCAGACGAACAGAAGGCGCTGGTTCCATCAGAAGGCGAAAGCGTGGCCACCACTTGCGAGTCCGCTGCATTGGTCACGAGGATGTTGACGTCCACGATGGCCCTGTCGCTGTATTGCGGAGCCACGGAGGCGCCGCATTCGGACGAATACATCGCGACCAGTCTCCCCCCCGAGTGCTTGAACACCGGCGAGGTCATCCCGCCGATGGGCGCGGGCGTATCCATCAATTGGTGGTAGCCGTTGGCTGTCACGGCCGACACAACCTCTGCCGAGGCAGTTGCAGAGGCCATCGCGATGACCGCCGCGACAGCGAGAGACTTCAACCCGTTCTTCTTGATGCTCATTTGCTTTCTTTCATGGACGTGGACCCTGGTCTGTGGAGAACATCAACAGCGCCAACCCGGAAAGCGCCGTTGAACTGCGAAAGGGAAATGAAGGAATCGAGACCTGAACAAGCACGCCCCCTCCCACGCGAGGCAAGCGGCCCGCGCGGCTCGTGAGTGCGTCCATCAGAAACCGGCGCGCTGCTTGAACAGTGCGTCCGCACGCTCCATGTCGTTCAGCTCATCCAGGCGCGCCTTGGCCTCGCGCTGAATCACAGGGCTCGATATCAACGCGGCCGCTTCCAACGTGCGGCGCTGGGCCGCGTTGTCTCCTGTCTGCCGTTCGAGGTAGGCCTCGAAGGCATGCAGCCGAACGCGCTCGGAGGCGTCGGTCTCGAACAGGGTCTTCAATGTGGCGTCCGGCACCCAGACCCCGGCCGAGCGGGCATCCAGAAGCCCCTCGACGCGTTGCTCTTCGCTGCCGAGTTGGATCTCCTGCAGAAGCTTCGCGGGATCGACGCGAGCAACAGCCGTCAGTTGCGGGCATGAGGATGGAGCCGATGAAGGCGGACTGGCGGCCGCTGTTGCCGTCGCCTTCACATGCCCTCCCTGAAGGGCGATCTGCTCCAGCACCCACTCCAGCGGCTGCTGCTCCACGCGAAGCGTCACGTTGCCATCGCTCGCCAGGGCGATCAGCGGCGCTGCGGGAGACGGGTTCGACGTGCCGGCTGCATGCGTTGCCTGAACGCCGCCCGGGGTGGCCACCGGCGCCGGAGCCGGTTGCCGAAGCAAATAGCCTGCGGCACCCGAAACAAGGGCGACGACCATCACACGTGCGACAGAGCTGATATTCACCACCGCCTCCCTGATAAGGCTTGCTTGACTCGCTTGACTGCGTTCAGCATAGGCCTCGACTTCTTTATCGACATCCACAATTCGCATGAGGCCGCGAAAAAGAGTTGTCCGGGGATTGCAGCCGCTGGAGGCCATCGTGCCCGGAGCTCGCCCCCCGACGATGATGCGCAACAGGGCATGACGCGGCGGCCGAGGCCGCCGCGCCGATCGGTTCATGACATCACCGACCAGGAACAGGCTGGAGCATCAGTGGGAGACGACGAGGGAGCGCGGCCCCATCCAGGCATGTGCGCGCGGTTGGTGTTGGGTCTGGGCGCGCACCATGATGCGGTAGTTGCCCGGAGGCAGCGTGGCCAGGCCAGTGACGGAAGTAATGCGCGGCATTTCACCGGCCGCACAGAAAGGCGCGCCTGCGTCTGTAGGAGAGAGCACGGCCGCACAGCCGCCCGCTGCGCTGCGGACGCAGATTTCCACGTTCACCAGTGCCTGGTCCGCGAGTTGTCCTTCCACTTTGGACGCATAGCATTGGGCCGTATACGTCGCCGCAAGTTGCCCCCCTGGGTGCTTGAACTCTGCCGTTGTCATCCCTGCGACGGGCATGATGACATCCATCAATCCGTGCTGGCCCTTGGCTGTCACGCCTGCCAGGATGTCCGCCGATGCGTTTGCGGAGGCCATCGCGACAACTGCCGCGACAGCGAGTGACTTCAACCAGTGCTTCTTCATGTTCATTTGTTTTCTTTCATGGATGGGTACGCGGGTTTGTGAAGAACAACACCAACAGCGCCAACCCGAAAAACGCTGTTGAACTGCAAGAGGAAGCCGGCATGCCCCTTCCATGCTGTGCCGGGCGGATCGGCCCGCTGCGGGTTGTGAATGTGTCCATCAAGAACCGGCTTGCCGCTTGAACGAGGCGCCCATGCGCTCCATGTCGTTCAGCTCATCCAGACGAGCCTTTGCCTCGCGCCGGGCCTGGCGGCACCCGGCGCGAAACCGGGTTGCGCAAGCGCCCGCCATGCGGCAGTCGCAAGCAAGCGCCATGACCGTTGCAGGTGCAACAGAGCTGACAGTCACCGCCATCCTTTCCGATCGAAGGCGCACTTGACTCAGTGAATTCAGAATAGGCCTCGCCTACTTTTCTGACATCAGCAATTCGTAGGAGAAGTAGAAATGCTGGTGAACATGGCGACAAGGCAGCCGAATGCGCCGCTGCGCCGATTCATCACATCAGCGCCGCCGCTTCCCAGCGTGACGCGCAACTCCGCGGGTCGCCCATGTGCAGTTCGAGGCAAGCTCGAAGACATGCGACCGAACCGGCACTTCGGGCCGACGGCGCAGCGGCATGGCCGCCGCGCCGATTCATTCACGTCACAGATCAATAAGGGTTGGGGCCTCAGCGCAGCACGACGAGGGAGCGCGCGCCCATCCAGGCGGATGCGCGGTCATTGAGAAGGCTGCCACGCACCACCACGCGATACGTGCCCGGCGGCAAGGTGCCCACACCGGTCGTGGAAAACGTGGCCGGCGCGCCAGCGGACGAACAGAAGTAGCTCTGTCGTTCTGTCGGCGAGAGCGTGGCCAGGTTGTTGCCCGCTTCGTCCTGAACGACGATGATGACGTCCACGCGGGCCGGGCCGTATGGTGCTGCCACTTCAGCAAAACATTCGGCCGTGTACGTCGCGACCAGCTGCCCTCCTCCGTGTCCGAAGGCAGGCGTCGTCATTCCTGGCACGGGGAGAGGCGCAGGCGCCAACGGGTATCTGCCATTGGCTGTCACGGCCGCGACGACCTCGGCCGATGCATTTGCAGAGACCATCGCGACAACTGCTGCGACAGCGAGCGACTTCGGCCAGTGCATCTTGATCTTCATGTATCTTCTTTCATGGATGGGTACGGGTTGTGGAGAACAACACCAGCAGCGCCAACCCGATTAACGCTGTTGAACAACAGCGCGGCGGGGGCAACAAGCCCGCCGTTGCGAGGCGAATCGATCCGTTGCGCCTCGTGAATGAGTCACTCAAGTACCGGCACTGCACTGGGGACGGGCGCCGCCGCTTCCAACCTGCGGCGCAAGGCAGCGAAGGCATGGAGCCGAACGCGCTCGGAAGCGTCGGTTTCGAACAAGGTCTTGAAGCGATTCGCAGCGAGGCTGAATGTGTCAGTCAGACCGGACCTGCTGCTTGAACAATGCGTCCATGCGCTCCATGTCGGTGAGCTCATCCAGGCGCCTCTTTGCCTCGCGCTGAATCACCGCACTGGGGATCAGCACCGCCGCTTCCAGCGTTCGGCGCAGGGCGACGTTGTTGCCCGTCTGTCGTTCGAGGTAGGCCTCGAAGGCATGCAGCCGAACGCGCTCCGAGGCATCGGTTTCGAACAAGGTCTTCAATGTGCCGTCCGGCACATACACGCCCATGGAGCGGGCCTCGAGCAGGCCCTGGACACGCTGCTCCTCACTGCCGCGCTCGATCTGCTGCAGAAGCTTCGCGGGCTCGATGCGGGCGACGCGCGCCGGCTCCGGACACGAGGGTTGGGCCGATGGAGTCGGCCTGAGGGCAGCCGCAGTGGCCGTCGCCTTCACGTTGCCGCCTTGAGCGGCAATCTGCTCCAGCACCCACTCGAGCGGCTGCTGATCGACATGCAGCGTCACGTTGCCATCGCTGGCCACGGCGATCAGCGGAGGTGACAAAGGCGAGCTCGATGTGCTGCCGGCATGCGCCGCCTGAATGCCGTGCGTGGTGACCCCCGGTGGCCGATCGGGCTGCCGAAGCGCGTATCCGGCAACACCGGAAACAAGCGCGATGACCACCACACGTGCGACAGAGCCGATGTTCACTGCCGTCCTCCCTGATGCATGCTTGACTCGCTTGCCGGAGCATAGGCCACGCCTTTTTTTCTGGAATCCCACATTTCGAAGGAGAAGCAGGAACGGTCATCAGCCTCGAAGGCAGTTGCCGAATGAACGACAGGTCGAACGGCCCAGCGGCATGGCCGCCGAGCCGATTCACTCAACTCACGGATCGGGAACGCGCTGCGGCTTCAACGCATGACAACGAGAGAGCGCGGGCCCATCCAACCGGATGCACGTTCCTCGTTGAGCCCGCCGCGCACCACAACACGGTAAGTGCCCCGGGGCAAGGTGCCGACACCGGTGGTGGAAAACGTCGCCGGCGAGGAGAACTTGCCCGGCGAGCCAACGGAAGAACAAAAGGCGCTGTATTCACCTGAAGGCGCAAGCGTGGCCACCTGCTGGCCTTGTGTGTTCTGGACGACGATGTAGACATCCACGACGCCCCTGTCGCTGAATGCCGGGTTCTCGGGTGCAGCGACGGAGCATTCGGCTGAATAGGTCGCCACCAATTGCCCCCCTGGGTGCAAGAACGCCGCCGTTGCCATCCCTGAAATGGGCAACGGCGCATCGACCAGCCAGGCATGCCCGTTGGCCACCACGGCCGACATGACCTCAGCCGATGCATTTGCGGAGGCCATCGCGACAAGGGATGCGACAGCGATTGACTTCAGCCAGTGCTTCTTCATGTTCATTGTCCTCAGTCAGTAAGCGGGTCTGGGGGAACACGAACGGCGCCAACCCGTAGAACGCCGTTGACAACGAGAGTACGAAACGAGGCCGGCAACCGAACGAGGAGGTCCTCTTCGGCAGCAGTCGAAACGTCGCAGGGTCGGGAAGATGTGGATCAGGAACCGGATCGCTGCATGAACAAGGCGTCCATGCGCTCCATGCCCGTCAGTTCAACCAGGCGCGCCGTGGCCGTGAAAGGCAATCAGCGGCCTTGCGGGAGGGGAACTCGCCATGCTGCCCACATGCGCCACCTCGGCGACGCGCGGCTGCGAATCGGGTTGCTCAAGCGCATACCCTGCAGCACCTGACACATGCGATAGGGGCACTACACGAGACACAGAGCCGATGTTCATCGCTGTCCTCCTTGTTGAGGCGTGTTGAACTCAGCATAGGCCCCGCCCCTTTGCATGAAATCAGCAATTTGCGGGATAACGCAGGAACGAGCGATCCGGCTCTGACCAGGGTCTGGTCACCGTGCCGGAAGATCGTCGGCCCAGGTCTCGGCCGAAGGACGGCGGGGCAGCGGACATGCGCCGCCGCGCCATTCATTCGCGTCAATGGCGTGGCCGATGGACGTGCCAGCCGGCAGCGCTGGCCAGCAGGGGCTCGAGCCTCAGCGCATGACGACGAGCGATCGCGCACCCATCAAGGCGCTCGCGCGTTCAATGTTGAGCTGGCCGCCCACCCTGACGCGGTACACCCCCGCGGGCAAGGTGCCGACGCCCGTGGTGGCAAACGAGCCGCGGTTGTTGAAGCCGCTCACACCACTGGACGAACAGAAAGGGGTTTTCGCACCCGCTGAAGGCGAGAGCGTGGCCACGATCGCGCCTGCGCCATCGAGAACCTGGATGTCGACGTCCACGAATGCCAGTCCATAGGCCGGTTGATAGTCGGCATTGACGGAGCATTCGGCCGAATACATCGCAACCAGCGGGCCCCCCGGATGATTGAACGACGGCGTCAGCATGAAGGGAATGGGAATCGGCCCGCCATACCCTGACCAGGTGTAATTGCCGCTGGCGGTCACGGCCGCCACGACATCGGCCGATGCGTTTGCAGCCGCCACGGAAGTGGCCGCGGCGACAGCCAGAGACCTGAACAAGTGCTTGTTGATGCTCATTTGTCTTCCCTTCGTATATGTGTACGCGGGCTTCTTACAAGGTCAACAGCGCCAACCCGCGGAACGCTGCTGAATGACAAGAGTGCGGCGGCCGGACCCGAACGAGGGGCCCTCTTGGCACGCCAGATGGAAGAGGCGTTTCGGTCCTGAACGCCTCAGTTCACGAACCCGCTTGCTGCTTGAACAACGCGTCCATGCGTTCCATGTCGGTCAGTTCATCCAGCCGCGCCTTCGCCTCGCGCTGGATCACCGCACTCGGAATGAGCACGGCCGCTTCCAGCGTTCGACGCAAGGCAGCGTTGTCGCCCGTCTGCCGTTCGAGGTAGGCCTCGAAGGCATGCAGACGGACACGGTCCGAGGGGTCCGTCTCGAACAGCGTCTTCAATGTGGTGTCCGGCACCACGAGGCCAGCGGAGCGAGCTTCGAGCAGGCCCTGGACACGCTGCCCTTCGCTGCCGCGTTCGATCTCCTGCAGCAGCTTCGCCGGCTCTCCTCGGGCAGCACGCATCGGCTCAGGACATGCGGGGTGCGTCGGCGAAGCCGGCCGGATGGCCGCCCCAGTCGCCAACGATTGCACGTCGCCACCCTGAAGGGCGATCTGCTCCAGCACCCATTCCAGCGGCTGCTGATCGACCCGCAGCGTCACATTGCCATCGCTCGCCAAAGCGATCAGCGGGCTTGCAGCAGGCGAGCCCAGCGTGCTGCTGGCATGCGCCACGTCAACGGCATGCGAGGCAACGTCATGCGGCGGATCGGGTTGCCCGAGCGAATATCCAGCGGCGCCGGAAACGAGCGACATGACCACCATGCGTGCGACAGAGCCAATATTCACCGCGGGTCTCCTGACAGGGTGTGCTTACTCAGCATAGGTGGCGCCTGTTCATCAGGCCACCCCGATCGGCTTGGAGATTCGCGAACAAGTTCTCGGCTTCGGCCATCGCGCTCAGGCCACGTCGGCCCATGGATGGCAAGTGACGGAGTGGGGCCGGCGAAGAACCATCAAGACAGCCACCTCCGGCAAACGCGCAGCGCAGTTGCGCGGACGGCTACGATCTGAGAGTCAGTTGCGCCCCTGCCCGGACTGACTTGGTACATGTGCGTCTCCTGATCGAGGACGAGGAGAGCCACTTGGATTTCCGCATGGGTGCTGGGATCCGCGTGATGTCAGCTGTTCCGTGCCATTACTGTCTGAGACATCGAGCGCGCCGGATACGACCGCTGTGCAGCGGTTCGGCCGTCGGATCAGATGATCGGCTGGCTGCTTGCAGCCATCAGCTGTCGACCGATGGAGGCGAGCGAATAGGCAGGAAGCGGTCATCGCTCCGAACTTGCCAGCTGAACGTCTCTCCCCGCACGCGTGCTGAGCGCCACATTCCTCGCGCAATCCAAGAGAACCTGGAGGCCTCGTGGGCCTTATCGCGACTACACTTCAGCTCCGCTATTGGGAGGCCGAATACATCTCGGTTTTCTACGCAGTGGAACCTTAATGGCCGGCGATGGGGCTCGAAACTTCATCCACCAAGTTAAGGAGTTTTCATGAAGAAGATCATTTCGCTATTTCAGCGCAACTACGAAGGCAACCGCAAGGTCCGAGACGAAGTCACCCCCGGGGCCCAATGGGTCCTCGACGGTGAAGGCAAGGCCACCCGCAAGTGGGACGGCCTGGCCGTGATGGTCAAGGACGGTATGGTGTTCAAGCGGTACGACGCCAAGACCGGTCGCACGCCGCCCTCCGGGTTCATCCCGGCTCAGCCGAGCCCGGACCCGGTGAGCGGTCACTGGCCGGGCTGGGTGGCCACAGATGGGCCGGACTCGCGCTACATCCACGAGGCGGTGCAAGCCGCCGCCGTTCGGTACCCTCAAGGCATCCCGGACGGTACGTACGAGGTCTGCGGACCGCGCATTGGCACCCGCCACGGCGCGAATCCGGAGAAACTCATCGCGCATGTGCTCATCCCGCATGGCGAGGATGTGCTCGAGGACGCGCCCCGGACCTTTGCCGGCCTAATGGAGTACCTGCGGGACAGGCCGATTGAAGGCATCGTGTGGCATCACGAAGATGGCCGCATGGCGAAGATCAAGAAGGCCGACTTCCCGTTCTGATTCGTGGTTTTCAAGGAGGAGCTCTGGCTCCTCTTTTTTGTTGCCGGGGCCTGCAACGACGTGACTCCGTAGCAGCGCCAGGAAGCTGACTTTCGATGCGCGGCCCGACCAGCCAAGGTCAGCAGTGGGCAAACACCGGGAACTGGCACTGCCGGCCAGGAGCTGCCGATCGCCAACGACCGCTTTCGCGCTTGGTGGCGCAAAGTTCGGTCCGCTACCATTTCTCGATCATCCTCTCTGACTCTTCGAGGCGCGACAGATTGCTAAACGACCTCACACCGTCACAGCGCGACCTCGCGGAATACATGTCCGGGATTTCGGAGCGCGCCTATTTCGCGTCGTGGATCGAAGGGCTGGAATATGCCCTCTGGAGAGCGATCGAACATCACCCTTGCAAGTACGGGTCAGTGGAGATCGATGCGATCCAAGCCGATCAGCTGGCGAAGTTGAGCGAGCTATGCGGAGGATGGATGATTTTCAACGACGAGGACGGGGAGCTCTTCATCCCGCTCGCCCAGTGGAAGGCGCTGTACGAGCAGCGGGAGCGTTCGGCAGAGTCCTGATCATGCAGTTGGATCCGACGCGCGGATCCGGCCAGATGCCCCCCCTACGCGAAAGGGTTCTTTCGAGTAGGCTGGCGCCGTTAGCGCCGGAAAGCCAGGGAGAACTTTGTGTTTGGAATCTTCAAGAGAATGCAACGGGCTGCGGGGCCCACTTCCGCGGTGGAGTCGGATGAGAGTCCCTCATACCTGGATATTTGGCAGCGTTTCAGTACTGGCCCTTCAGACGTAGACGATGAACTGCTGCGCGCGCGCTTGGCGGAGGCCGTAGCCTGGTGCGATTCGCTCACGTCACTGGCAGATCTCAAGTCCGAGACACTGAGGCCCAGCCTGTTTCATGACGGCCCCGACCACCTTGTCCGCGACCTTGGTCAGAGTCGTCAACATCAACTGCGCTACAGGAAGCTGAAGGTCAGGTATGAATCGCCCGTCGTCGCGACTGGGAAGTTCATGCTGTATTTTCCGGACGAGAATCTTGCGGACGGCTATGCGGCGGCTGTATCGGGCGGATTCTTCGATGTAGATAATCTGCCGGCCTACGACACCTGGGTATCGTTCTTTTCCGAGGAAGACCATCCACGGAGATCCGCCCGCCGCTATCTGCTTTGCTATGTTCCCACACCTTTGATTGACGCTGCCGACGCAGGCATTGAAGGAAATCCCGAGGCATGCATCGTCTGGCTTGAGCAATCGGATGCTTCGATACGTCGACGAGTGGAATCGCTGACGAGCCTCGCGCCACCCCGAACGAACACTCCTTGAATGTCCGGATCGGCGGTCTGCGACCTGCCCCTGAAGCGGTCACTCCCGGTGTCTCAGACATTGCCGCCCGGGCCGGGGGCGGGTTGCAGCTGCCACTCAGCGCCCTTGGTCTCAACCTTTCGCAACGAAAGGTCGACCGCCCGGACCGAGGCGCGCTGCTTCAGACTTCCTCGACCAGCAACATCAGCAGCCCGCAGATCTCGTCCGCGGGCCCACGCCTTCACTGCTTCGGCTCGAAACGAATGCTCGCCAGCGTCACATGGTTGCCGCCCCGGCGCTGCGCCTCGGCCAGGGCGTTGTCGGCGGCGGCCCGCAGTTCTTCCTGGCTGTGGGCGGTGTGCGGGAAACTTGCCACGCCCATGGACACGGTGAACCCGAGGTCGTGCCCGTTGAGCATGACGATCTGGGTGGCGCATTGGCGTCGCAGGCCTTCCATGCGGGAATGCGCGGTGGCCAGACCCACGCCTGACAGCAGCACCGCGAAGCGGTCCTCGCTCAGGCGGCATGAGGCGTCCATCGCGCGGGTGTTGCTGCGCAGCAGCCTGCCCAGTGCCTCGAGCACGCGCATGCGCGCCTCGCTGCCGAGCGCCACCACCCGATCGGAGAGCGGATCGAGCGCCACGGACACCATCGCGAATTCCCGGTGCTCGCGGGAGGACAGGTCCACCTCACGGCGAAGTTGATCGTCGAAATGGCCGGGCTGGTACAGGCCGGTGGCACGGTCGCGCAGGGTCTGGTCCTGTGACTCGCGGCGCTGCGCCTCGGCCGCCTCCTGCTGGGCCTCCAGCTGGGCCAGGGCAAGTTGCAGCTGGCTTTCCTGCTGGCGCTGAGCGGTGAGCTCCAGCCAGAGCACCGCAAGGTGGCGAGGTGCCCCGCCATCGTGCGCTGGCAGTGGCAGGCGGGTGACGCTGAACTCCCGTTTGAGGTCACCGTCGTCGATGCGGTGCTCGCTGATTTGAGGAACGGTCTGCACCATGGCGGACTGGTCTGCCGCGCGCAAGGCCGCCACGATCGCCGGCGGCGCCCAGTCTTCGTCGGTCAGGCCCTGCAGCGGGCGGGCGGCCAGCGCTTCCATTCGCGCGTTGGCATGCACGTAGCGGCCGGTGGCGGCCTCCTTGATGGAAAACAAGGCGTCGGCCCGCTCGACGAGCGTCAGCAGCACAACCCCCCAGGCAGCGGGTGCCAGGCCGAGAGCAAGTGCCAGCCCGTCGGCGTGTTCGGCACGCGCGGACAAGGCCAGCTGATTGGAATCCGTCATTCTTTCTTTCGTCGATGCCCACAGACCGTGGTGACGGTACGGGCCCACCGGCCCGGCCGCTCCCTTTGTCGGTTGAATGGCCGGGTGGTGATGAAGGCACCGCCCGGGCGATCTGGGAACCCCTGGGCTTCATCATAGCGGCGAGGGCGCGGCACCAGACCGTCGCCTCCCCAACCCATGGGAGTGAAAAAGTCTCAGCTTGCAACATTGCCGCCAGGACCGGCGGGCACCGGACGCACCATCGCCGGACCGGATGCCCCGGCGTCGGGCACCGCACCGCCGCCTCCCCTTTTTGAATCATTCCATGACCCGCACGGCTGGCATGGCTTTCGCATCAAGGGGGCACCGCACCGATCGACGCCCAAATGTAGGGCGCGATGCATCACTGAGGATCATCCGTGTCTGGTTTCAAAGCCTTCTTGAAAACGGGGCACAGCCCCACCCTGTTCGCTTCGTTCCTCTATTTCAGTTTCTCGTGCTGCATCTGGGTGCTCAACGGCGCCATGGCGCCGTTCATCAGCGAGACCTATCAGCTGACCCCGGGCCAGAAGGGCCTGATGTTGTCGATCCCGATCATCGCGGGCGCCCTCATGCGGTTTCCGCTCGGCGTGCTCGCGCAGTACATCGGCCGCAAGAAGGCCACGCTCGTCGAGATGGCCCTCATCGCCGTGGCGATGCTGTTCGGCTATTTCTATGTGAGCTCGTTCAATGACCTGCTCGCGATGGGCGTGCTGCTGGGCATCGCCGGCGCCAGCTTCGGCGTGGCCCTGTCGCTCGGCTCGGGTTCGTTTCCGCCCCGGCACAAGGGCCTTGCGATGGGCCTCGTGGGCGCCGGCAACATCGGCACGGCCGTGTCGGTGCTGGTCGCACCACCGCTGGCCCAGGCCTATGGTTGGCAGACGGTGTACGGCTTCGCCGCGGCCGCGATCGCGCTGCCGATGGTGGTGATGATCGTGTTCGCCCAGGAGCCGCCCGATGTGGATTCGCACGCCAGCTTCCGCGAACACATCGCCTGCCTCTTCGAGAAGGACGGCTGGGCGTTCAGCCTGATCTACGGGATCACCTTCGGCGGCTTCATCGGCCTGACCACCTTCTTGCCCACGTACTACTTCGATCAATTCGGCGTCAGCAAGGTGGAGGCCGGCCAATTGACCATGCTGGCCGCATTCATGGGCGCCATGGTGCGCGTCTTCGGCGGCTGGATCTCCGACCGCCTGGGCGGCATCAACACCTTGACGGCCGTGCTGGTGACGGTGTGCGTGACGCTCGTGGCCTGCGGTTTTGCCGGCCATTCGCTCGCCCTGTCGACGCTGCTCTTCATGGTGTGTTTCGCGGCGCTGGGTGCTGGCAATGGCGCGCTGTTTCAGCTCGTGCCGCTGCGCTGGCCGCTGAGCACCGCCGTGGCCGGCTCGATGATCGGGGAGATCGGCGCGCTCGGCGGCGGCCTCGTGCCCAATGCGATGGGGCAATCCAAGCAGCTCGGGGGCACCTACCTGTGGGGCTTTCTGCTGTTCGCCGCCCTCGCCTTCATCGTGCTGTTGATGATGCGGCGCATGCAGCTGCGCTGGACGCGCACCTGGGCCGAAAAGGGCGGCCGCGCACGCGCGCACTGACCGGCACACCAACCGGGGCGGCGCCTGCCGCCCCGCCGCTGCATCACCCCCTGGGAAGGAACAGCAGCCAGTACACCAGCATCAGGTTGAACAGCAGCGATACGCCGAAGGCCACTTTCCAGAGCACCAGCGGATCGCGCACGGCAATGGGCGTCATCCCCTGCGCCAAAAGAGGGCGCGACGCCCCGCGTTCGAGCGCCAGCCCGAACTCCTCGGCGGTTTCGAACCGCTGCCGCTTGTCCAGGGAGATGGCTTTGAGCACCACGTGGTCGAGCCAGATGGGCACGTCCGGGCGCAGGCGGGATGGTGGCTTCGGGTCCCGCCGGTAGCGCTGCTTCTGGTAGGGCTCGATGTCGCCGAACGGCAGGTGGCCTGTCAGCAGCTGGTACAGCGACACGCCGAGCGCGAAGAGATCGCTCTGGGGGTCGACCGGTTCGTCGTCCCACAACTCGGGGTTCATGTAGCTGGGCGTGCCGGCGTGCAGGCTTCGGTGCTCGGCCGGCTCGTTGCCCGACACCGCCACGCCGAGGTCGAGCAGGCGCAATTCTCCGTCGTCACCCAGGTGCAGGTTGGCGGGCTTGATGTCGCGGTGCATCACACCGAGGCGGTGCAGCCGGCCGATGGACCGCGCGGCGCTTTGTGCCCATGCCACCACCTCGGCCACGCCGAATCCAGCCGCGCCGCGCCGGGCGGCGAGCTGGTCGAGCGTCTGGCCGGTGTGCCAGTCGAACAGAAGATAGAACGCTGTGGCATCGGCCACCTCGTGCAGGCGAACGAAGCCGGTGTTCGCCCGTTCGCCCACCCGGGCGCCGAGCCAGGCCTCGTGGGCCAGCATCGCGCGCTCCTGCGCATCGTTCGCGCGCGACGGATGCAAGGTCTTCAGGGCACGCAGCGCACCGTCATGGCTGCGGACCTGATAGAGCAGGTGCACATCGGTGTCGGCAACCAGCGAGGTGACGGTCAGGCCGTCGAGCGTGTCACCCACTTTCAGCTTTGGCGGCACCGGCAGCTGGCGGCTGCGCACCAGCGCATCCTCCAGCCGGGATCGCGCGAGGCCACGCACGCGCAGCACGAGCGCGGTGACGTTGTCGCTCGCCCCCTGGGCCAGCGCGGCAGCGACGATCGCCTCGCTGGCCTCGGCCGCACTGCCGCCTGCTGCCAGCGCCCGAAGGCGCACCGGCGTCAGCTGGCCATGGGCGCCATCGGACAACAGCACGAAGGTGTCTCCGAGCTGCAGCTCGCCTTGCAGGTAGTCGACCCGCACGGCGTCTTCCTGCCCCATCGCGCGGGTCAGTTGGCTGCGCAGGTCGGGATGATCAATGATGTGGTCCTGGGTCAGCTGCTGGCAGTCGTCGCCGCGCACCAGGTAGGCCCGCGTGTCGCCCACGTGCGCCACCGTCCAGGTATGGCCGCGCAAGGCGAGCGCCGTCAGCGTGCACATAGCCGCACCGACGTGGCGTCGGTTGTGCGCCGCGAGCCAGGCGTTCTGGGCCGCGATGATGCGGTCGAGCACCACGGTGGTGTCCCAGGTGGGAGGTGCACCGAAATAGTCCTGCACGAGCGTCATCACGCTCGTCTGCGCCGCCATGCGCCCTTCACCGCCGGCCGACACGCCGTCGGCGATCGCGCAGATGAAGCCGAGCGCCTCTTCGTGGGGCGCCGGCGGCACTGCTGCACAGAAATCTTCGTTTCGCTCGCGGGGGCCTGGGTCGCTGCGGTAGCCGATGTCGATGTCGAAGCTCATGTGTGCGTATTCAGGGCACCGGGTCGGTGCCATGCCGGGAAATGGTGGCGGGAAAGCAAGATGTCTGCCCGCAAACAGTGCATCAGGCACCACATTGCATCCGCATCGTGCGCCACGATCTGGCACCGTGCTTGCTACTGACCGTGCACCGAACACATGTCAGAGGACAAGCGGAATGAAGAAGATGAAGTTGGTGATGATTGGCAACGGCATGGCCGGCGTCCGCACGCTGGAGGAGCTGCTCAAGATCGCACCGGACCTGTACGACATCATTGTGTTCGGCGCCGAGCCGCACCCGAACTACAACCGCATCCTGCTCTCGCCCGTGCTCGCGGGTGAACAGACGCTCGACGAAATCATTCTCAACCCGATCAGCTGGTACGAAGAAAACAACATCAAGCTGCACCTCGGCAAGAAGGTGGTCGACGTCGATCGGCGCAACCGCATCGTGCGCGCCGAAGACGGCACCGAGGAATCGTACGACCGCCTGCTGATCACCACAGGCTCGAACCCGTTCATCCTGCCCGTGCCGGGCAAGGACCTGGACGGCGTGATCGCCTACCGCGACATCGCCGACACCAACACGATGATCGAGGCGGCCACCAAATACAAGCACGCCGTCGTCATCGGCGGTGGCCTGCTGGGCCTGGAGGC
>CBIHPH010000038.1:0-35221 GCA_966212105.1 uncultured Rhizobacter sp. | reverse complement strand
ACGGCGGCCATCTCGACCGGGTGGTGGCCGTAGTCGTCGATCAGCGTGAAGCGGCCGCCGTCACGGCTGGGCTGTTCGCCGTAGCGCTGGAATCGGCGGCCGACGCCATGGAACTCGCCGAGGGCCTTCACGATGGGGGCGTCCGGCAGTTCCAGTTCGGTGGCCACGGCGATCACGGCCAGCGCGTTGAGCACGTTGTGTTCGCCCGGCAGGTTCAGCGTCACCTCCAGATCGGGCATGGTGACGCCGTTGCGCCGCTGCACGACGAACCGCATCTGTCCGCCGGGCAGCGCCTGCACGTCGACCGCGCGCACCTGCACATCCGTGCCGAAGCCGTATGTCACGACCGGGCGCGACACCATGGGAATGATCGAGCGCACGCCCGGATCGTCGCCGCACAGCACGGCGGCACCGTAGAACGGCATGCGGTGCAGGAACTCGACGAATGCGCCCTTGAGGCGCGTCAGGTCGTGGCCGTACGTGTCCATGTGGTCGGCATCGATGTTCGTCACGACCGACAAGACCGGCATCAGGTTCAGGAACGAGGCATCGGATTCGTCCGCCTCGACGACGATGTAGTCGCCCGAGCCGAGCCGCGAATTGGCGCCCGCGGCATTGAGCCGGCCGCCGATCACGAACGTGGGATCCAGACCCGCCTCGGCCAGCACACTGGTCACGAGCGAGGTCGTCGTGGTCTTGCCGTGCGTGCCGGCGATCGCAATGCCCTGCTTCAACCGCATCAGTTCGGCGAGCATCACCGCGCGCGGCACGACCGGCACCCGCCGGGCACGCGCTGCGATGACCTCGGGGTTGTCGCCTTTGACCGCGGTGGACGTGACCACCGCCTCGGCGCCCTCGATGTGGGCGGCGTCATGGCCGACGTGCACGCGGATGCCGAGCGAGGCCAGGCGCCGGGTGACGGCGCTGTCGCCCTGGTCGGAGCCGGACACGGTGTAGCCGAGGTTGTGCAGGATCTCGGCGATGCCGCTCATGCCGGCGCCACCGATGCCCACGAAGTGGATGTGTTTGACAGCGTGTTTCATGCAGCCAGCTTTTCAAGTTCGTCGGCCACGCGCGCGGCGGCGTGGGGGCGTGCCAGCGCGCGCGCCTTCGTGGCCATCGCAAGCAGCGCTTCGCGGTTCAGGCTCGCCAGCAAGTCGGCCAGCGCGCGTGGGTTGAAATCGACCTGCGGCAGGTGGATGCCGGCGCCGTGTGATTCAAGCCATTGCGCGTTGTCGCGCTGGTGGCCCGTGGTGCTGACGATCAGCGGTACCAGCACCCCCGGCACGCCGGCGGCACACAATTCGCTGACCGTCACCGCGCCGGCCCGGCAAAGAATCAGGTCGCAGGCGGCGAGCCGTTCGGCCATGTCGTCGATGAACGGCAGCACTTCGGCATCGATGCCCATCGATTCGTAAGACGCCTGCACCGCCGCCAGGTTGGCCATGCCCGTCTGGTGCACGATGCGGGGGCGCTGGTCGTGCGGCAGCAGCGCAAGGGCCTGGGGCACGGTGTCGTTGAGCACGCGCGCGCCGAGGCTGCCGCCCACCACCAGCATCTTCAGCGGGCCGGTGCGACCGGCGTACCGGGTGGCGGGTTCGGGCAGAGCCTCGATCTCGGCCCGCACGGGGTTGCCGGTCACGAGGCCGCCCTTGATGCCCGACGCTGCCTTGCCGTCAAAGCCGAAGCCGATCCGTTCGGCCACGGGCAGCAAGGCCTTGTTGCTCATCAGCAGCGCCGCATCGGCGTTGACGAGCATCAGCGGCTTGCCGAGCAGCGACGCCATCAGCCCGCCCGGAAAGCACACATAGCCGCCCATGCCGAGCACGGCGGTGGTGCGCCGGCGGCGCAGGATGCGCAGGCAGCTCCAGAAGGCCGCGAGCATGCGCAGCCCACCCGTCATGGTGTGCACGAAGCCCTTGCCGCGCAGGCCGCTGAACGTGATGTTGTCCATCTCGATGCCCGAGGGGGGCACGAGCTTGTTCTCCATGCCGTGGGTGGTGCCGAGCCAGCTGACGGTCCAGCCGCGCTGCTGCATCTCGCGCGCGACGGCGAGACCGGGAATGACGTGGCCGCCCGTGCCCGCGGCCATGATGACGAGGTGTCGTGCGGTCACGCCCGGCCTCCTCGCATGAGTTGGCGGTTCTCGATGTCGACCCGCACGACGATGGCCAGCGCGACGAAATTGAGCAGGATTGCCGAGCCCCCGAAGCTCATCAGCGGCAGCGTCAACCCCTTCGTGGGCAGCAGCCCCAGGTTCACACCCATGTTGATGAACGCCTGCCCCCCCATCCAGATGCCGATGCCCTGGGCGAACAGTCCGGCGAACACGCGGTCGAGCGCAATGGCCTGGCGGCCGATGTGAAAGAGCCGACGCGTCAGCCAGAAGAAGGCGACGATCACGCAAGCAACGCCCACGAACCCGAGTTCTTCGCCGATCACGGCGAGCAGGAAGTCGGTGTGGGCCTCGGGCAGGTAATGCAGCTTCTCGACGCTCGAGCCGAGGCCCTGGCCGAAGATTTCACCGCGTCCGAAGGCGATCAGCGAATGCGAGAGC
This sequence comes from uncultured Rhizobacter sp., assembly GCA_966212105.1. Taxonomy (GTDB): domain Bacteria; phylum Pseudomonadota; class Gammaproteobacteria; order Burkholderiales; family Burkholderiaceae_C; genus Rhizobacter. The sequence goes on along the minus strand of CBIHPH010000038.1, from coordinate 32,664 downwards.
TGGTAGGCCTTGCCGAGCGTGTATTTGACATCCCACGGGTCCAGGTACGCGAAGATGCGCTCGCGCCGCCACGGGCTGGCCGAGATCATGATGACGAACGCACCGACGAGCACCAGCGTGATCAGCAGGAACATGCGGCCGTTCACGCCGCCGAGGAACAGGATGCCCATCGCGATGGCCGCAATCACGAGGAAGGCCCCCATGTCCGGCTCGGCCAGCAACAGCAGGCCCACCACGCCGACGGCGATGGCCATCGGGAACACGGCGCGGACGAAGTTTTCCTTCACCTCCATCTTGCGGACCATGTAGTCGGCGGCATAGAGCGCCATCGCCAGCTTCGCGAGCTCGGAGGGCTGGAAGTTCATGATGCCCAGCGGAATCCAGCGGCGCGCACCATTGACCTCACGCCCCACGTGCGGGATCAGCACGGCGATCAATGCGAGCAGCGTGCCCACGAAGATCCACGGGGCATACTTTTCCCACATGCTGAGCGGCAGTTGCACCACCACCAGGCCCGCCACGAAGCCGATGGCGATCGACAGCAGGTGCCGGGTCAGGAAATGCGTGCTCTTGTAGAGCAGGAACTTCGGGTTGTCCGGCATCGCGATGGACGCCGAATAGACCATCACGGTGCCCAGCGCGAGCAGCGCGATCACCATCCACACGAGCGGCTGGTCGAAGCCCTGGATGCGCACAGGCGTGCCGGCGGGGCCGCTCCAGTCGCGGATGGGCACGCTCGTGTCACGCTGGAAACGCGACTGAACGAGCGCCTTCAGGCGACCGAAACCCATGCGGGCTGCCAGGCTCGTCATGCAGACATCCCTCCACGGTCGGCCGCGATCGCCTGCACCTCGGCCACGAAGACTTCGGCGCGGTGGGCGTAGTTGCGGAACATGTCGAGGCTGGCGCAGGCCGGGCTGAGCAGCACGGCGTCGCCTTCATGGGCGCGTTCGAACGCCCAGCGGGTGGCAGCCTGCAGGGTGTCATGCCGCTGCACGGTCACCCCGCTGCCGGCGATGGCCGCTTCGATGGCTTCGGCATCGCGCCCGATGGTGGCCACCGCGCGCGCATGCTGCTGCACGGGGGCCATCAGCGGTGAGAAATCCTGCCCCTTGCCATCGCCGCCCAGGATCACGACGAGCCGGGCCGGCGATTTGTCGGCCCCCAGGCCGGTCAATGCCGCCACGGTGGCGCCCACGTTCGTTCCCTTGCTGTCGTCGTAAGCCTCGATGCCGTCGAGGCTCAGGATGTATTCGACGCGGTGCGGTTCGCCGCCGTATTCGCGCAAGCCGTGCAGCATGGGCGCGATGGGGCAGCCCACCGCGGAGGCCAGCGCCAGCGCTGCAAGCGCATTGGCCGCGTTGTGGCGGCCGCGCACGCGCAATGCATCGGCCGGCATGAGGCGCTGGATCACCAGATCTTCCGCCTCGGCCACGGTACCGCGCTTGCGGCGCATGGCCGGTTCGTCGCTGACCAGCGCACGAACGAGCCAGGTGATGCCGTTCTGGGTGAGCAGGCCGTAGTCGCCCGGGCGCTGTGGCGCGTCGAGCCCGAAACGCACCACATGGCGCTCGATCGGCTTGGCGAAGCGGCCCTTGCCCGGCACGGGCTTGGGCACCATGGCCGCCACGATCGGATCGTCACGATTGATCACCATCACCGCGGAATGACCGAAGGCCCGGGCCTTCGCCTCGGCGTAGGCTTCCATCGAGCCGTGCCAGTCGAGGTGGTCCTGGGTGACGTTGAGCACCGCGGCGGCGGACGGCTCGAACCCCCTCACCCCATCGAGCTGGAAGCTCGACAGCTCGAGCACCCACACCTCGGGCAGATGTTCGAACACGGGGCCGGGTGGCGGCGGAGGGATCAAATGCGGAGGCGGTCCGCCACCGGCAACGTCGGCATCGCCCTCCTCGGCCGGTGTGGCTGCGGCGGGGGCATCGTGCGGCTCATCGCCGGCATGCTGTTCACCCGCCGGCGCTTCGACCTCGTCGGCCGCTTCAGGCGCCGGCGGATGAGCCGGTTCGGCTTCCTCCTGTCCGACTTCGGCCGAGGCCAGTTCGGCCGCCGGCTCGAGATCGAGCGCGGCCGCCAGCGTGTCGAGCATCGTGGGGCCGATGTTGCCGGCCATGGCCACCCGCAAACCCGTGCGCTCGATGAGCTGGGCCGTCATCGACGTGGTGGTGGTCTTGCCGTTGGTGCCCGTGATGGCGATGACCTTGGGCGCGTACTGGCGGGTGGCTTTCAGTTCGGCCAGCGCCGCGGCGAACAGGTCGAGCTCGCCTTGCACCGGCACGCCGGTGGCGCGCGCCTGCGCGAGCAACGGCGCAATGCGCGGGTCGGCCGGGGCGAGGCCCGGGCTCTTGCACACCATTTGCACGCCGATCAGCGAGGCGTCGTCCAGCGGGCCGCCGAGGCGGCGCGCACCTGGCACCTGCTCGGCAAGCGCGGCGGCATGCGGAGGGTTGTCGCGGGAATCCCAGACGGTGACGGACGCACCGAAGCGTGCACACCAGCGCGCCATGGCGAGCCCGGACTCCCCGAGCCCGAGCACCAGCACTGAGATGTCCTTCAGGTACTTCATGGGTGGTTCAACGCAGTTTCAGGCTCGCCAGGCCCACGAGGCACAGCAACATGGTCACGATCCAGAAGCGCACGACCACCTGGGTCTCGCGCCAGCCCGATTTCTCGAAGTGGTGGTGCAGCGGGGCCATCTTGAAGATGCGCCGCCCGGTGCCGTAACGCTGCTTCGTGAACTTGAACCAGCTGACTTGCAGCATCACGGACAAGGTCTCGACGACGAAAATGCCGCCCATGACCGACAACACGATCTCCTGGCGCGTGATCACCGCGATGGTGCCCAACGCACCGCCCAGCGAGAGCGCGCCGACGTCGCCCATGAAGACCTGGGCCGGGTAGGTGTTGAACCACAGGAACGCGAGGCCTGCGCCGGCCATGGCCGCGCAGAAGATCAGCAGTTCGCCGGCACCCGGGATGTACGGGAACAGCAGGTATTTGGAGTACACCGAGCTGCCCACCACGTAGGCGAACACACCGAGCGCGGAACCGACCATCACCACCGGCATGATGGCCAGGCCATCGAGCCCGTCGGTCATGTTCACGGCATTGCTGCTGCCCACGATCACGATGTAGGTGAGGATGATGAAGCCGAACACGCCGAGCGGGTAGCTGATGCTCTTGGAGAATGGAATCAGCAGGTCGGCCTTCGGCGGCAGGTCGTTCGAGAAGCCGCTCTGCACCCAGCGCACGAACAGTTCGAGCACCCGCAGGTTGGAGGTCTCCGACACGCTGAAGGCGAGGTACAGCGCCGCGATCACCCCGATCAGCGACTGCCAGAAATACTTCTCGCGCGAACGCATGCCCTCCGGGTTCTTGTGCACGACCTTGCGCCAGTCGTCCACCCAGCCGATGGCGCCAAAACCCAGTGTCACCAGCATGACGATCCACACGAAGCGGTTGCTCCAGTCGAACCACAGCAGCGTGCTCACGGCGATGCCGAGCAGGATCAGCACGCCGCCCATCGTGGGGGTGCCGCTCTTGACCAGGTGCTCGACCACGCCGTATTCACGGATCGGCTGGCCGATCTTGAGCGCCGTCAGGCGGCGGATCACCCACGGGCCCATGGCCAGGCCGATCAGCAGCGACGTCATGGCTGCCAGCACCGCACGGAACGTGAGGTACTGAAAGACGCGGAGAAACCCCAGTTGTTCGGGGTATGCGTTCTGCAGCCATTGAGCCAGGCTAAGCAGCATGTGGTTTTCCTTGGTTCTGTGCAGGCGCGGGCGACGAAAGTGCAGACACGACCTGTTCCATCTTCATGAAGCGCGAGCCCTTGACGAGCACCGCGCGCGCCTGGGGCGCCTGGGGCAGCGCGGCCATCAAGTCGGCCACGCTGTCGAAATGCCGGGCGCCCGCGAAGGCATCCGCGGCGTGGCGGCAGAGCGCCCCCACCGTCCACAAATGCTCGACGCCCTGCGCCTGGGCGTACGCTCCCACCTCCTGGTGGAAAGCCGGGCCTTGGTCGCCCACTTCGCCCATGTCGCCGAGCACGAACCAGCGTGGGCCGGTCATCTGCGACAACACGTCGACCGCTGCGCGGGCGGAATCGGGGTTCGCGTTGTAGGTGTCATCCACCACCGTGACGGGCTGGCCATGCAAGACGGCCGTCTTGAGTTGCGAGCGCCCCTTCACCGGCTCGAACGCTTCCAGCCCGCGCGCCACCGCGTCGAGCGGCGCGCCGGCAGCGAGCGCACAGGCGGTGACGGCGAGCGCATTCTTGACGTTGTGCAGACCGGCAATGTGCAACCGGACTGTGTGCGTGCCGGCGGGTGTGCCCAGCTTCAGCGACCAATGATCGCCAGCCCATTGCGCCTCGGCCGTCACATCAGCCGCCCCTTGCAGCGCGAACGTCAGGCTCGGCCGGCTGCCGGCGAGACCGCGCCACAGCGCGGTGAATTCATCGTCTGCCGGATACACCGCCACGCCGGACTGCCCGAGGGCCTCGATCACGGCACCGTTCTCACGTGCCACGGCCTCGACACTCGCCATGAACTCCTGGTGTTCGCGCTGGGCGTTGTTGACCAACGCCACCGTGGGCGCGGCCATCTCCGCGAGCCATGCGATTTCACCGGGGTGGTTCATGCCCAGTTCGACGACGCCCGCGCGATGCCACTGCAGCGTGTCCTGCCGCAGGCGCAGCAAGGTCAGCGGCACGCCGATGTCATTGTTCAAGTTTCCCTGCGTCGAGAACGCCGCATCGCCCACCCAGGCCTTCAGCACGCTGGCGAGCATCTGAGTCACGGTGGTCTTGCCATTGCTGCCCGTGACGGCCACGAACGGCAGGTGCATGCGTGCGCGCCAGGCCTTGGCCAGCTCACCGAGGGCGCGCTTGCTGTCGGCCACCAGCAGGCCGGGCAGGCCGGCCTCGGCCAAGCCGCGTTCGGCCAGCGCCGCCACGGCGCCCGCGGCCTTGGCCTCGGCGAGAAAATCGTTGGCGTCGAAACGTTCGCCGCGCAACGCCACGAACAGATCACCCGGCTGCAGCGTCCGGGTGTCCGAATGCACGCGAGCAAGCACCACCGAACCGTCTCCGATCAGGGTGGAGCCGGGCAGCAGCGCGTGCGCCTGGGACCAGGTCATCATCATTGGGGTCTCCGCGCGAGCGCGGCCTCCGCTTCCAGCACGTCGGAGAAGGGGTGCTTGACGCCGGCGATCTCCTGCTCGGCCTCGTGGCCCTTGCCGGCGATCAGTACCACGTCATGCCGGTGGGCCTGCGCGACGACATGGCCGATGGCGGCGCGGCGGTCTTCGATCACTGCCACCGGCGCATCCGCACCCATGCCGGCGGCAATCTGGCGCAGGATCTCGGCCGGGTTCTCATGGCGCGGGTTGTCGCTCGTCACGACCACCCGGTCGGCCAGGCGTTCGGCGATGGCACCCATCATCGGGCGCTTGGTGGCATCGCGGTTGCCGCCACAGCCGAACACGGCCCACAGCTGGCCGCCTCGCGCCTGCGCCAGCGGGCGCAGCGCCTGCAGGGCCTTTTCCAGTGCGTCCGGCGTATGGGCGTAGTCGACCACCACTTCCAAACCGTCTTCGCTGTCCACCCGTTGCATGCGGCCCGGCACGGGCGTCAGCGAGGCGCACGCTGCGACCGCATCCACCAGGGGCACCCCGACGGCGCGCAGGGCCCCGACCACCGCAAGCACGTTGGCGGCGTTGTAGTCACCGATGAGCCGCGTCTGCACCGCCACGGTGTGCGCCCCTTCGTTCAAGGTGAACGCCAGGCCGCCTCCTTCATAGTGGACATGGCGTGCCTGCAGGCGCGCCGCATGGTGGGCCTGCGCGCTGAAGGTCCACAGATCCAGCTGGCCTTCGTACAACTTCCGTGCAAGCGAGGCCCCCTGTTCGTCGTCCACATTGACCACGGCAGCGCGCAGCCCCGGCCACGAGAACAGCCGCTCCTTGGCCTCCCAATACGTGGCCATGTCGCCGTGGAAGTCGAGGTGGTCGCGCGTGAAGTTGGTGAACATCGCCACGCCGATGCGGGCGCCCGCCAGGCGCTGCTCGACGATACCGATCGAGGAGGCCTCGATGGCACATGCGGCAAAGCCTTCATCGACGAACCGGCGGAACGCCCCCTGGAGCGTCACGGGATCTGGCGTGGTCAGTCCGGTGGACACGATCGCGGCCTTTGGCGATGCGGCCGACGGCGGCTCACCCACGCCCAGCGTGCCGATGACACCCGCACGGCGGCCGAGCAGGCTCAGCGCCTGAGCCACCCACCAGGCACACGACGTCTTGCCGTTGGTTCCCGTCACGGCCAGCACGTCGAGCGATTCGCTCGGGCGTCCGTGGAAACGGTGCGCGAGTTCGCCAGTCACGGACTTCAGGTCAGGCACGGCGGCACACACGGCCCCATCGAGATCGAACGCATTGGCGCCCTCCGCCTCCACAAGGCAGGCCACCGCGCCGGCCGCCAGCGCATCCGGCACGAACCGGCGTGCATCGTGGCCATAGCCCGGCCAGGCGATGAACGCATCTCCCGGCCGCACCCGGCGGCTGTCGGTCACGAGGCCAGTGGCGCCACGGGCCTTCAGCCAGGAGACGGCTGCGTCCAGGTCGCGGAGCAAAGTCATGGGCGTCTGGGCCATCAGAAGCTCTCCTCCACAGCAGGCAGGTTCTGCGTGACGATCTGGGTACGCACGTCCAGGTCAGGCTGCACGCCCATCGACCGCAGCGTCTTCTGCACCACCTCACTGAACACCGGTGCAGCCACTTCACCGCCGAAATACTTGCCGTTGCTCGGTTCGTCCACCATGACCGCGACAATGATGCGCGGGTTCTTGATGGGCGACAGCCCGACAAACCACGAGCGGTATTTCTTGTCGGCGTAGCCCCTGCCCTCTTGTTTGTGGGCCGTGCCGGATTTGCCGCCCACCGAATAACCCATCACCTGCGCCTTCGGTCCGGTGCCACCGGGTCCGGCGGCCATTTGCAGCATCTCGCGGATCTGCGCGGCCGTTTCCTTCGAGATCACGCGCACGCCGGGCGTGCGGCCATCGGGGCCGACCTCCGGATTCTTCAGCAGCGAGATGGGCAGGATCTCGCCATCGTGCGCGAACACCGTGTAGGCACGGGCGATCTGCAGCAGGCTGGCCGACAGGCCGTAGCCGTAGCTCATCGTGGCCTGCTCGATGGGCCGCCAGGTTTTGTACGGACGCAAGCGGCCGGTGACCACGCCTGGGAACTGCACCTGCGGGCGCTGGCCGAAGCCTGCCTGCGTGAAGATCTCCCACATCTCCTTCGGCTGCATCGACAACGCAATCTTGGCGGTGCCCACGTTGCTGGATTTCTGGATCACCTCGGCCACCGTCAGGTTGCCGTGGGGATGCGCATCGGAGATGGTCGACCCATGGATCGTCATGCGACCCGGTGCCGTCGAGATGACCGTGCTGGCGGTCACGCGGTTGGTCTCCATCGCCAGGGCCACGGTGAATGGCTTCATCGTCGAGCCAGGCTCGAACACATCGGTGACGGCGCGGTTGCGCAATTGCCCGCCCGTGAGGTTGCGACGGTCCCCCGGCATGTAGCTCGGGTAATTGGCGAGCGCCAGCACCTGCCCCGTCTGGGCATCGAGCACCACGACGCTGCCCGCCTTGGCCTTGTGCATCTGCACGGCATCGCGGATGCGCTGGTACGCGAACGACTGGAACGTCGCGTCGATCGAGAGCTCGATGTCGTGGCCGTCGACGGCGGCCACGGGCTCCACCATGTCTTCGATGATGCCGCCCAGGCGGTTGCGCACCACGCGCCGCGACCCCTTCTGGCCCTGCAGTTCGCGCTGGAACGCGAGCTCGATGCCTTCCTGTCCGCGCTCCTCCACGTTCGTGAAGCCGACCACGTGCGCGGCCGCCTCGCTGTACGGATAGTCGCGCCGGAACTCCGTCTGCATGGACAGACCCTTGATGCCGAGGGCGACGATGTCCTTGGCCACCTGTTCGTCGAGGTTGCGCCGCAGCCAGACGTAGTTCGGGTTGTCGTCGATGCGGCCATCGAGTTCGGCGAGCGTCATGCCCAGCAGGCGCGCGAGCTTCTGCCGCTGGGCACGATCGGCGGTGAATTCCTTCGGCAGCACGGCGAGCGACTTGGACGGCACGCTGACCGCGAGCAGCTGGCCATTGCGGTCAAAGATGCGGCCGCGGCTGGCAGCCAGCGGCAGCGTGCTGGCGTACCGCAACTCCCCTTGCTTCAGGAAGAAATCGTTGTTGACGATCTGGACGTAGCCGGCGCGGCCCACGAGCGCGACAAACCCGAGGCCCACCAGGCCCACGAGGAACCGGGAGCGCCACGGCGGCGTCTTCGACGCGAGCAGCGGGCTGGTCGTGTAATTGACGCTGCGCACGCTGAGCGGCGTCAGGCGGGCGTTGGTGCTCTTGCTCATGGCGCCACCCCCGAGGCGGCGGCACCGGGCGCATAGGTCACGTATTCCGTGACGGCCGGCGTGGCGACGCGCATCGCGAGCTTGTCTCTCGCCACCCGCTCCACGCGAAGCGGCGTGGCCTGCGATTGCTTCTCAGACTTCAGCCGCTCGTTTTCGATCTCGAGCTTGCGCGCCTGGTTCTGCGCGATGTCGAGCGCCGTGTACAGGCGACGCGAGTCGTACGACACATGCACGAGGTAGAGGCTGCTGACGATGAGCGCCACCAGCAGCGCAACATTCAGCCGCATCATGGCGCCACCCCCACGTGCGTGCGTTCGGCCACGCGCATCACGGCGGAACGCGAGCGCGGGTTGGCAGCCACCTCGGCATCGGACGGCTTGACGCGGCCAAGCGCGATCAGGCGGCTGGGCGCCGGCTCCGCAAACGGCGCACGGCGATCGAAAACCGATTTGCTCTCGCGCGCAATGAAGGTCTTGACGATGCGGTCTTCAAGCGAATGGAAGCTGATGACGACCAGGCGTCCGCCCGGCACCAGCAGGTCCATCGCGGCATTCAGCCCCTGCTCGAGTTCTTCCAGCTCGGCGTTGACGAAAATCCGAAGAGCTTGAAATGTGCGCGTCGCAGGATTCTGGCCCGGTTCCCGGGATTTGACCGCACCAGCCACGAGGTTGGAAAGCTCTGCGGTGGTGCGAACAGGGCTCCCCCCTTCGCGCCGAGCAACAATCGCCTTTGCAACCGAAACAGCAAACCGTTCTTCCCCATAGTTCTTGATCACCTCCGCGATCTGGCGCTCATCGGCGCGGGCCAGAAAATCGGCAGCGCTCTCGCCGCGCGACGTGTCCATGCGCATGTCCAGCGGTCCATCGAAACGGAAGCTGAATCCTCGTTCAGGGTTGTCGATCTGCGGGGAGGACACCCCGATGTCGAGCAACACGCCGTCGACCCGCGTCACGCCGGCAGCCGCGACGACATCGGCCATGCGCGCAAAGGGGGCGTGATGAATGGAAAAACGCGGGTCATCGACCCGCGTATCGCCCGCGCCCGCCGCTGCCACCGCATCCAGGTCCCGGTCGATCGCCAACAGGCGCCCTCCCGGACCGAGCCGCTCCAGCAGCAGCCTCGAATGGCCGCCGCGCCCGAACGTGCCGTCGACATAAATGCCGTCCGGGCGCGTGACGAGCGCATCCACCGCCTCACGGAGCAGGACGGTGTGGTGAGTGAGTGTGTTGCCGGGCGCCATGGAACGATCAGCCCTGGAAGTCTTTCAGCGCATCGGGCATCGGGGACTCGAGCACCTTCGCCTCTTGAGCAGCGTAGGCGAGCGGATCCCACAACTCCAGCCGGCTGCCCATGCCCATCAACAGCACGTCCTTCGTCAGGCCGGCGGCGGCACGCAGTTCGGGGGAGATCAACACGCGGGCGGAGGCATCGATGTCGACGTCCATCGCGCTGCCCAGAAAGATGCGCTTCCACCCGTCGGCCGACATCGGCAGCGCGACGAGCTTTTCACGGAACGCATTCCAGACCGGCCGAGGAAACATCAGCAGACACCCCGCTGGACTCTTGGTCAGGGTCAGTTGAGGCCCGGCTTCAGCGAGCAGCATTTCGCGCTGGCGCGCGGGAACGGTAAGCCGCCCCTTCGCGTCCAGCGACAACGCTGACGTACCCTGAAACCGAAAATCTGCCACAAAGACCCACTAAAGTGCACTTTCGGGCACTTTAGCTGACGCACTGCCCCCCGTCAACGCAACTTGTAAGAAAAAATCAATGAAATCAAGAACTTACAGCCGCCTTTGAAACACTCCAGACGCAAAATCGCTGTAGAAATAAGGACTTGCACAGGGCAGTGAAAGTGTTGGGTGAGAAATAGGACGGCCTCGTCGGCCGCGCCGCGCTGGCAAGTTCACGCAAATGACCGCGTTTGCGCGTCTGTTGGCGTCGCGCTCTGTGCAGAAGCGCGGCCATGAAGCGCTGCAGGTGCGGCACGAGGCACCGCCTCACTGGTGGGATAAAGTGGGTCAGGCCGCCGGGCCGGGGCTCTGAAGAAAGGGCCAACCCAGCAATTCGGCCAGGCGATGCACCACCCACTGCGCTTCGGACGGCGATACCCCCGACTCGGGCGCCTGAAGACCACGCAGACAGCGGTCCAGCACATCGTCCTCCGTCACCCCCAGCTGGAACAGCACGGTGCGAGCATGTTCGACGAGGTGGTTTGCAAGGTCTTCGCACACCTCGTAACGCACGCGCACGACACGCAGCGGTTCGGTCAGCCGCTGCCGCGCATCGGTGTACAGCGCGCAAAAGGAGGGAGGGATTTCGATCTGGTACTCATCGCACATGGTGCGCGTTTGTACCTCAAGCGCTGTCGGCGCCCGGACGGAACGTTTGGCCGAAGCCGGCCTCGCGGGCACAAACCATGGCCTGCCCTCGTGTGGACGTGCCGAGCTTGCGGTAGAGGGCGCTCACGTGATTGCGCACGGTCTTTGTGCCGAGGCCCAGTGTCGCGGCGATGGTCGGGTTGTCTCGGCCTTGTGCGACGAGGTCCAGAACGTCGAGTTCACGCACCGTCAACTCGGCGATCGGCGATGAAGCCTCCGGTTCACCCGGCAGGAAGCGCCGCACTTCCGACAGCCAGCGGCCCCAGGCGCGTTCACTCGGCTGCAGCAGGTGGCTGGCACTGTCGAGGGGGACGACCTGTGCGTCGCGCAACTGGCGAGCCAGCCATCGGGCTTGCGCGATCGGCACGTCGGGATCGCCCGATGCATGCAGCAGCAGTGTCGGACATGTGATGCGGCCCAGCATGGGGGCGAGGTCAACCGTGTCTTCGACCTCGCGCATGCGGGCGTACAACACCTCGGACGCGGCGACATCTCGCAGGTCCATCCCGCCACGACAGGCCGCTCGGCCGCCGGGGCGGGCCCAGGCACCATGCAAGATCAACCGGCTCACCCGGTGGGGATGCCGTGCGGCGTATGCCAGCGCGACAAGCGCGCCATCGGACACCCCGAGAAGAGGAAACCGCTCGAGGCCTCGTGCCGCGACGACGGCCTCGAGATCGGCCACCCACCCGTCGAGTGACACATCGGCCACGTCCCGGTCGGACAGCCCGCAGCCGCGGCGGTCATGACGCACCAGGCTGCGGTCGCTCGAGAGTTCGGCGAGCAGATGACCCCAGCTGTCACTGCCCGCATCGAACTCGAGGTGGCTCAAGCCGTTGGAGGCCTTGACGAGCACCGGGCCGCGACCCGAAATTCCATGCGCGATCCGCACGCCGTCGGCCGCCCGGCAATCAGCGAGGAACTGTCGGAACGGCACACGGACCGCCATGCGCCCGGCGACCGCTCCGAACGCATCGTTCACAAGGCCAGGCAGTTCCGCATCGTCCCCGGAGCGCGAAGGAACACGCCCGGCGCGAGCGCCGGGCAGCGAGTGGTACATGCTGTTTTTCTCTCCCGTTGACCGGGAGTGTCCGCAGCGGCGGTTTCAACGGCATTTCCCCAAGAGGGGGCCATGTTTCATTTGTTTCGCAGGGAACCGGCGCTTTTGCCCACCCCGAGCCGCCGGCGCCCCGGAACCCTTTGGCGAGTCCTGTTGTGCAGTGGCCCGCGGTGCAACGGCGCATCTGGCCGTCCGACATGACTTTCGACCATGCAAATTTTCCACAGGCAAGGCTATGCTTCAGCGTCCCCGCCGGGCCAGCACCCTGCTGCGCACCGGCCTGAGAGAAGACCGCGTTTGCTGGAGACTCCCAATGTGGAAACAAGCCCTCTGGGGCTGGGCTTTCGCCAGCCTGCCAAGTCTGGGGCTGGCTGCCCCATCCTTGGCCACGGCCACCATCGTCGAAGGCGACTTCGTTCTCATCCGCGACGCCACCCTCTACGGCCTTGCCGAGGGCGCTCGCCTGCAAAAGGACGACATCGTCCAATCGAATGCGGCGGGCCGTTTCATGCGCTTCGAGTTCGCCGACGGGGTGATCGTGGATCTGGCCCCGAACACCCGCGTCATGCTGTCCCCCAAGGCCGGCACCGACCGCGGCAAGATACCGCCCCGCCTGTACCTGTTGCAAGGGACCGTGAAGCTCAGCGTGCCCGCGAACGTGCCGGCGAGCGGCACCGTGCTCGCCTCCGCCAACCTCGACCTGCCGGCGGTCGCCAAGGGGGTCGTTGTCTCGGCCATGCCGGGTGAAACCGCTGCATTCGCCGAGTCCGGCTCCATTGCGCTGGTGGAGCGGCGCGATTTCAAGCCGCAGCCGTCGCAATCCTTGCGCAGCGGCCAGTTCTACGCGCGCACGGGCGACGGCAAGGCGCAAATCGTGGCTCGCCCCTCGAGCCCGTTCATCCAATCGTTGCCGAAGGCCTTTCTCGATACCCTGCCGCCCAGGCTCGAACTGTTCAAGGGCCGCGATGTGCTGCTCAAGCCGAGCGCGAGCAGCATCGCCTATGCCGATGTGCAGCCATGGATCGACGCAGAACCGGCGCTGCGTCCGCAGTTCATGGCGCGCTGGCGTGTGCTCACGAAGTCGCCCGAATTCCGCGCCGGCCTGGTGGCCGGCATGCAGGCGCATCCCGAATGGGACCGGCTGCTGTTCCCGGAGAGATACCGCCCCAAAGCGCAGCCAGGCGGCACGACGCACCTGGCCCGCCAACCTGCCCCCTGACGCCCCGCCCGAAAAAACGCCATGAAACTGCTCCTCAAGTTCAACCTCGTGTTTCTCGTCGTGTTCGCGCTCGGCCTGGCGGTCTCCGGCACCGTCGCGCGCAAGCTGCTGCAAAACGGCGCGCACGAGGAAGTGCTGGACCGTGCCCGGCTGATGATGGAAAACGCGCTGGCGGTCAGCTCGTACACCGCCAACCAGGTGGCGCCGCTGCTGGAGACGCAGATGAAGTACACCTTCCTGCCGCAATCCGTGCCGGCGTATTCGTCGACGGAGGTGCTCAATGCATTGCGCAAAGCCCACCCCGAATACGCGTACAAGGCGGCCATGCTCAACCCCACCAATCCCCGCGACCGCGCCCAGGATTGGGAAGAGGACGTCATCATGCAGTTCAAGCAGGATCCTTCGCGCACCGAATTCATCGGGGAGCGCGATACCCCTGCAGGGCGGTCGCTCTACATCGCCCGCCCCATCAAGCTCTCCAATGCGAACTGCCTGCGCTGCCACAGCACCGTCGATGCGGCGCCGGCCCCGCTCGTCGAAAAATACGGCCCGGCAAACGGTTTCGGCTGGGTGATGAACGAGGCTTTGGGGGCGCAAGTGGTCTCGGTGCCGATGTCCGTGCCGATGGAGCGGGCCGACCGGGCCTTCGTGATCGTCATGGGGCTGCTGGCCAGCGTCTTCCTGCTGATCGGCGCCGCACTGAACCTGATGCTGTGGCGGCTCGTGATCCGTCCGGTGAGCCAGTTGTCAAAACTGGCCGACCGGGTGAGCCTGGGCGAACTCGACGCGCCCGAGTTCAAGGCGCCGGCACGTGATGAAATTGGCGTGTTGTCCGATTCGTTCTCCCGCATGCGCAAGAGCCTGGTGCATGCGATGAAAATGCTCGATACGTGAACGTTCACCCCTGATCGCCAGCGTCGATGAATCACCCCGAGAAACTCGGCAAATACCCGATCACCGGTGTGCTCGGTGAGGGGGCCATGGGCGTCGTGTACAGGGGCTTCGACCCGGTCATCCAGCGGCCGGTGGCGATCAAGACCATCCGCAGCCAACTGCCCGGTGCCGATCCCTCCGGCACGTCGGCGGCCGCGCGTTTTCGCAACGAGGCGCAGGCGGTCGGCCGGCTGCTGCACCCCGGCATCGTTGCCATCTACGAATACGGCGAGGATGCCGACACGGCCTTCATCGCGATGGAACTGGTGCAGGGCCGCACGCTGTCGCAAGTGCTCGAGGCGAATCCGAGGCTGCCCGAGCCCGATGTGCTGCGCATCATGGACCAGTTGCTGGCCGCACTCGACGTGGCACACCACCATGGTGTCTGGCACCGCGACATCAAGCCCGCCAACATCCTCATCACATCCACGGGCCAGCTGAAGATCACCGATTTCGGCATCGCCCGCATCGAATCGGTCGCGCTCACGCAGGTGACGTCCACGATCGGCACGCCCGGCTACATGGCGCCGGAGCAGTACCGGGCGGAAGCGGTCGACCACCGGGTCGACCTGTTCGCCGCCGGAGTGCTGCTCTACCGCATGCTGGCCGGCGAACAGCCATTTCGAGGTTCTGTCGAGTCGGTCATGTACCAGATTCTCCACAGGGATCCGGCACCGCCCAGTCAGATCCCCGGCGCCCTCCGGCCGACCTTCTACGACGCCATCGTGGCGAAAGCCCTGGCCAAGGACAAGCTGGCCCGCTTCGACAGCGCGGCGCAATTCCGCGCCGCGCTCGAAAAGCGCGCGCGCGCCATTCCAGCGGCGGAAGCCCAAACCACGGTGATCGTCGTGCACAGCCATCCGCCCGCGCCCGCGGAGATGGAGAACCGTTCTTCCGCCATTTCGGAGATGCCGACGACCCCGGTGGCGGCGTTGCAGTCGGTCACGGTGCCGCCTGGCTGGGAAGCAGCCGAGCTGAGCCGCGTCGAACACGCCCTTGCCAGTTTCGTGGGCCCGGTGGCCAAAGTGCTGGTGCGGATGGCCGCCAAGGAAACCGGCGACCTCACGGCCCTCGCCACCGCGCTCATGAGCCACCTGCCCGACGAGCCCGATCGGCAGCGCTTTCTTTCCATGGTCCAACCGCCAGCCACCGCGCGAACGCATGCATCCAAAGGAAGCGGCGCCGGCAGCCGCACGGGCCCGACGCGGGCCCCCACTCCGCTGCCGGACACGGGCCGCACGGCAGGCCAGCCACTGTCGGCCGACGATGTGGCCCATGGCTTGAAAGTGCTGACCAGCCACATCGGCCCCATCGCCGCCATCGTGGTGAAGAAGGCGTCCGCCAAGGCGCCCACGCAGGAACAGTTCTTCGAGATGCTGGCCGAACACGCGGCCGAAGGTGCGGAACGCAATCAGCTCGTCAAGGCCTTGCGGAGCCGCAAACCGGGCTGAGATCAAGACCGTTCGGCGGCGGTGAATGGCAGCCCGCCCCTCATGTCATGGCTCATCCCGCGGCTGCTTGTCGAGGTTGGGCGCGATCAACGGCAGCAGGAACAGGACAAACAGCGCAAGCAGGGTGACCAGGATGGCCGTCACCTCCCTGCCGAGGCCGGCCGCGACCCCGATGGCGGCTGTCAGCCAGATGCCTGCCGCCGTGGTGAGCCCCTTGACCTGGGACGAGCTTTCGCCCTTCCAGATGGTGCCCGCGCCAAGGAACCCGATGCCGGCCACCACCCCTTGGAGGACCCGCGTCATGTCGGCCGGTGAGACCCCGAGCTGAGCGGGGATCAGCACGAACATCGCCGACCCCATGGCCACCAGCATGTGGGTGCGCACGCCCGCCGATTTGCCCTTTTGCCCGCGCTCGTACCCGAGGCACGCGCCGAGCAATGCGGCAAGGACCAACCGTATCGCCACCCGGGTGAAGCCGGCGAGATCCGGGATGTCGGAGAACTCGGCGGTCAGTGTGTCGGTGACGGCGCTCCATCCTGAGGTCATCGTGGCGCTCCCATGGGTGCCCCCTCCCGGATCACCGGGCAGGAGTCAAGGATTTTCCACGGACGCCGGTGTCAGTTCCAGCCTTTGATCAGCCGCCCGCTGGCTGCCTGCACCGGGCGCGCGTTCATGGGATACAGCCGCGAGAAGATGGCGAGCTGATCGGACGAGATGGCCACCGGGCTTTTCATCACCATCCACAGCACGCCTTCCTTGCAAGGCGGCGTGGTCATCGATCCCATGTAGGTGTAGTAGCGACGGTCGGACGGCAGCAGGCCGGTGACGTCGATGCCGGCACGCGCCGGCATTTCCTCACCCTTCTCCAAGGGCAAGTTGTTCCAGACCGCCTGGATGACCGGCTGCTCTGCCCCGCGGTCGAGCAGCACGGCGACGATGGCGGTGCGGCCTTCGGCGTCCTTGTGGATCAGGTGGGCCCCCATGTCGAACTGGCGGCCACTGATGCGCTCCTCGGCCGGACGGTGAAACTCGATGCGTTCGAGCTGGTAGCGGCGCCCCATTACCTCCATGAAATTGCCCGGCGCGAGATTGACACGCACCGTGCGGCCGGTGTCGATCACGCCGAAGCTGCTCGCCTTGTAGTCGAACTCGATGGGATCGAGGTACACACCGATGCCATCGCGGATGTCGATCGGGCTCTGACGTTTGCCGTTGCCGCACAAGGCATAGTCGCCGCGCAGCCGTGCCCAGTGCTCGGGGCCTGTCTCGCCAGCATACGACCAGGCGCCACCGGCAGGCGTTCTGCCAGCGACACGGCGGGCCGGGCCGCCGGCCTTGCGGGGCGCAGATTCGCCTTGATCGGGGGACCGGGCTGCCACCTTCACCACATCGGGGTTGCTCTCGGGCGCCACGCGCGATCCCAGCTTGTCGGCAAGCCGGTCGCGGAGGCGGTCCATGGGATCGCCGGGGACGGTGGCGCCTCGCTTGCGTTGCAGGTCTCCGGGCGTGGCTTCCCGGCCAGGTTCGGGATCTTTCAACTGGGCAGGCTTGCCCGGTGAGGTCTTGATGGGAAGGGCATCGGCCGCATGCGCGGCTGGCGTGGCGCACCACAGACCTGTCGACAACAGCAACGCCACCAGCGGGCGCATCGGGAATGACATCGGGTTCTCCATTGGCCGCCTTGCGATACGGCGACCACCCGCCGAGATATTGGCACGGTCCGCGTTCCGCTTGAGCGCATGCGCGGTTTGTACCTGAACGGGCCGCAATGAAACGAGACCTAAGTCACCTTCCGGCGGACCCAGAGCCACGCCGTCAGCCCGATGCACAGCATGCCGAGCGATGCGGCCGCGAGTGCGATGGTGGAATGCATCACCAGCGGAGCGACCGCCCCCGCGACCAGCCCGTTGGCCATGCTGCCGATGAAGGCCTGCAACGATGAGGCCATGCCTCGGCGCTCGGGCACGAGGTCGAGCACCAGCAGCGTGACGACCGGCACCATCATGGCCCAGCCGAACGAGTAGATCGCGATCGGAAACATCGCCCACCATGCCGACGGCGCCATCACCAGGTTGAGCAGCAGGTTCAGCGCCGACATGCCGAACATGATGAGGAACCCGGCGCGGATCTGGTCTTTGGGCTTCATCACGCCGGCCCATCGGCCCGACATCCATGCCCCGGCCATGATGCCGCCGATGGCCAGCCAGAAGAACCAGAAGAACTGCCCCGGTGGCAGGTGAAGATGCTCGCCGAGGAACGTCGGTGCGGACAGCACGTACAGGAACATGCCGTTGAACGGCACGCCGCTCGCGAGCGCAAGCGCGAGGAACCGGGGATCGCCCCCCAACTGCCAATAGCCGCGCATCAGGTGCCGCACGTTGAAGGGCTGTCTGTCGTGCGCGTGAAGCGTTTCAGGCAGCAACCGGTAGTTCGACACCCAAAGCGCCACGCCGACCGCGGCCAGGAACCAGAAGATCGCCTGCCAGTTCACGTGGACAAAGAGAAGTCCGCCCACCATGGGGGCCACGGCCGGCGCGACGCCGAAGTAAATGGTGACCTGCGACATGACGCGCTGGGCGTCCGCCGGCGGAAACATGTCGCGGATCACGGCCCGCGAGACCACGATGCCCGCCCCGGCTGAAATGCCTTGCACCGCGCGCCAGAACACCAGCGTGCCGATGCTGCCGGAGAGCGCGCATCCGACGGATGCCACGGTGAACAGCGCAACGCCCGTCAGTACCACCGGCCGCCGGCCGAAGCTGTCCGACAAGGCCCCATGGAACAGGTTCATCAGCGCGAACCCGAACAGGTACGCCGACAGGGTCTGCTGCATCTCCACCGGCGTGGCCCCCACCGATTGAGCGATCCCGGTGAAGGCCGGCAAGTAGGTATCGATGGAAAACGGCCCCAGCATGCCGAGGCACGCGAGCAGGAAGGCAAGGGCCCAGCGGGGCGCGCGCCAGAGGGTGTCGGCGTTGGGATTCATGCGGTGGACCACGCAGTTTAGCTGCCGGTCCTGGTTCTTCCCTGGCGCCTTGGTCGAACGGTCGTCCAGTCCCGTTCCGGGTGCCCTCTTCTACAGGCTCGTCCAGCCGTTCATGAGGGCGATTTTCAGCAGCTCGCTGGCCGAGTCCGCACCGAGCTTGCGGCGCAGGCTCAAGCGATGCGTCTCCGCGGTGCGCACGCTGATGCCGAGCTGCCGCGCCACGCATTTGTTGCTCTGGCCGTGCGCCAGCAACAGCAAAACCTCATGCTCCCGCGTGGTCAACTGCGGACCTGCGCTGCCGCCGACGAGGGCCATGCTGGCCAATTGCGCGCTGAAGTAGTTGCCTCCAGCCCATACGGCATCGATGGCCGCCACGATCTCTTCGATGGGCGAATCCTTGAGCACGTACCCGCGGGCGCCGACCCGAACGGCGCTCACCACATACTCCTTGCTGTCGTACATGCTGAGCATCAGGACCCGCACGGACGGATGCCGCGCCCGCAGGATCGACGCGAGTTCGATGCCGTTCATCTCCCGCATGCCCACATCGATCAGCATCAAGTCCGGCTCGCAGGCAGCGGCCAGCGCGAGGGCGTCGGCGCCGCTCGCGGCCTCACCGATGACACACAAGCAGGGCACGACCGACAACCGTGCCTTCAACCCCTCACGGACCAGCGGGTGGTCATCGACGATGACCAATCGGATGCGAGGCGATTCTTCCATGAGGTTTCGTCAGAGACGGGGCAACATGCGCAGCCGCGTTTCCAAGGCGCGCTCACCAGGGCTCATGCTTCCTGCGGACCCTCGCCGAAAGCTGGGCGTCCTCGGCATGAAAGAACTGGATGCGGCCCTGCCTCCAGACGCCCAGCCAGATCATGTTTTCAGAGAACGCTTCGTGATCGGTGGCTGAAAACGGTGACACATAGGTGGTCACCACCCCGTGATGCGGTTGTGACATGTTTTCCAGAGCGCGCTTGAGCGACGGCCCCGACAGGTCACCCCGCGCCTGGAACACGGCGCGCAAGGCCAGCTGGGTTGCGTCGTAGCCTTGGGCTGCGGCCATCAGGCTTCCGATGCGAGGCTCCTGGGCGTACTTCTGATAGCGGGCGATGAAGGTGGCGCGCCGTTCGTTCTGGCCATCCTGGATGACCGTCTGCGCCATCATGGTGCCGTCGAGCGCCTCGGGATCGGCATGTTGCGCGACGCTGCCGAACGACAAAGGCCAGGGCGCGAAGTACGGCACCTTCCATTTCATTTCCGAGCGAGCTTTCAGCGCCGCCACCTGGCCCGGTCCGACCGCATACACGACGATGGCCTCGGCACCCGCATCCCTCGCCGCACGCAATGCCGTCGCAGGCGACCGCCCCGCCTCCAAGCGGTCGACGCGCACGGGCCGCTGCCCCAGCCGGGCCAGTTCGGCGGTGACATCATTGACCCCTCCGTCACCGTACGGCGTGGCATCGGCCAGCAGCGCCACTTTGGTCAACTTCCGGCGAACGACCATCTCGCGAACGAGAAAGCGCGCATTCATGGCGTCCGACGGCGCCACCCGGAACACGAAGCTCAACGCCGCCGGTGTGGCGGAGGTCACCGGTACACCTTGCGCACATGGCACGAGCAGCACGTGCTTGTGCTGCTCGAAGACCTCGAGTGCCTTCATCGCCACACCCGTGTTGCAAAAACCGATGGTGAATGCCACCCGCTCGCGCAGAACGAGTTGCTCCGCCGCCTCACGCCCCTGGGACGGCGTGCCGGCATCGTCACGCACGACCAGTTCCAGCGGGCGGCCGAGGTAGCCGCCCGCCTCGTTGATTTCCTTGGCCGCCAGTTCGACGCCACGGCGCATGCTGTTGCCCACGTCGGCGGAATCCCCCGAGAGTGGAGCGATCAGGCCCACGCGCAGAGGCCCGGGCGAATCGGCCGCATGGGCAGCGACGCTGAAGGCCTGGAGCAAGGCGACCAGGATGGAAAGACCCGAGCGGCTGAATCGCAGGGCCGGCAGGGTGGTTGCAATGAATCGATTCATGGGTCAGGGAGGGCAAGCTGCTGCGGCACGATTGGCCGCCCTCCTGAGGGCCGCCTCGCCTGCACGGCACAGCTCCAGGCAGACGCGCTGCAGGATGCGCCTCGCCCGCCGCCGCAGGCCGGATGCGCATCGCTGCCAGCGACGGAATGCTCGCACCCTCGCGGCCAATGCGCTTCCGTTCAACTACGGCGCCGCTTTGAGGACTTCTGCCTAAGGGTAAACGAGATGACCTCCTCGCCGTGGTACCGCGCCACGAGGTGAATCGCGAGCACCGAGCTCGATTACCCGTATGCAGAAGTACACAGAAGCTGCACGCATTCATGCGAGTTCACGCAGGAGCGGCACCTGCGGATCATTCGCCAGCCCCGGACCGTGGCTCCGCAGGGCATCCACATCGGCTTTCAAGGAACAAAGATGATCCGTTATGCAAAGACCCTCACTGCGGTGACCCTCGCCTCGGCCGCCAGCCTGACCGGCGCGGTGGAACCCATCAAGATTGGCGTGACCGGGCCCTTCACCGGCGGGTCGTCCTCGATGGGTGTCAGCATGCGCGACGGGGTGCGCCTGGCCGCCGAAGAGATCAACAAGGGCGGCGGCGTGCTGGGCCGGCCGTTGTTGCTCATCGAGCGCGATGACGAAGCGAAGAACGAGCGCGGCGTGCAGATCGCCCAGGAGATGATCAACAAGGACCGGGTCGCGGCCACCGTGGGCTTCATCAACACCGGCGTGGCGCTGGCTTCGCAGCGCTTCTACCAGGATGCGCGGATCCCCGTCATCAACAACGTGGCCACGGGCTCCCAGATCACGCACCAGTTCGACAACCAGCCGCAGAACTATGTGTTCCGGAACTCCGCCCACGACCGCATCCAGGCGCCCATGATCGTGGAGGAGGCCGTCGTCGCACGCCGTTTCAAGAAGCTGGCGATTCTTGCCGACTCGACCAACTACGGGCAACTCGGCCGCGAAGACCTGGAAAAGGCGCTGGCTGCCATGGGCCTCAAGGCCGTGGCGGTGGAAAAGTTCAACATCAAGGACGTCGACATGACGGCCCAGTTGCTCAAGGCCAAGGAGGCCGGTGCGGAGGCCATCCTCACCTACGGGATCGGCCCCGAGCTGGCACAGATCGCCAACGGCATGACGAAGCTCGGCTGGAAGGTGCCGATGATCGGCAGCTGGACCTTGTCGATGGCGAACTACATCGACAACGCAGGCCCGGGCGGTGAAGGGGCCCGCATGCCCCAGACCTTCATCCAGGAGCCCACCACGGCCAAGCGCCGGGCGTTCATCGACAACTACCTGCGCACGTTCAAGCCGAAGAACAACCGCATCGATTCGCCGGTCTCCGCGGCACAAGGGTACGACTCCATCTACCTGCTGGCCGCGGCCATCCGGCAGGCAGGCGCCACGGACGGACCCAAGGTGCTGGCAGCACTCGAGAGCCTCAACGAACCGGTCGAGGGCGTGGTCACGACCTACATGAGGCCATTCTCGAAAGCGAACCACGAGGCGATCACGGCGGGCATCGCCGTGATGGGCGAAGTCAAAGGCCAGCGCGTCGTCTACGCCTATGACGCCGATTTCAAGAAGGCGTCGCAGGTGTCACCCAACGCCGGCACCACCGCCAAGGCACAGCCGCAGAAATGACGTGACGTGCGGCCCCGGCGCGCTGCCCCGGGGCTGCGGCCCGCCCTGCCCCCCTCCACCATGACGAATACACCATGCAAATCCTGACCCAACTGGTCTTCAGCGGGATCGCGCTGGGCATGATCTACGCGGTCATCGCGTTCGGATACCAGCTCACGTTCGCGACGTCCGACACCCTCAACTTCGGCCAAGGCGAAGCCCTGACGCTCGGGGCGCTGGTCGGGCTCACGTTGGTGACCCTGGGCCTGAACTACTGGCTCATGATCCCCATCGTCTGCCTCTTCGGCGCGCTGCAAGGAGCGCTGGTCGAGCGCGTGGGCGTTCGCCCGGCGATCAAGATCAAGTCCGAGTTCGGCTGGATCATGTCCACGATCGCGCTGGGCGTCATCTTCAAGAACGTCGCCGAAAACGTCTGGGGCCGTGACGACCTCAAATTCCCGTCGCCCCTGCCGGAGTCACCGCTTCACCTGCTCGGCGCGAATGTGCTGCCCATGGAAATCCTGGTCGTGCTGGGCGCCGTGCTGATGATGCTCGCAGTCGAGGTGTTCAACCGGAAGTCGATCTTTGGCAAGGCCGTCGTCGCCACCTTCAACGACCGCGATGCGGCCAAGCTGATGGGCATCAACACGGGCATGGTGATCACGTTCTCGTACGCGCTCTCGTCCCTCACCGCGGCATTTGCCGGCGTGCTCATCGCACCGCTCACGCTGACCGGCGCCACGATGGGGGCCGTGCTCGGCCTGAAAGCCTTCGCAGTGGCCATCATCGGTGGCCTGACCAGCGGCATGGGCATCGTGGTCGGGGGGCTGATCCTCGGCATCGCGGAGACCACGACCGGCTTCTATCTCTCGACCGGATACAAGGACGTGCCGGGGCTGATCCTTCTGCTCGCCGTGCTCGCCTTCCGTCCCGCCGGCCTGTTCGGCAAGACCGCCATCAAGAAAGTCTGAGCATGAAACGTTCTCATCTTCTCCTGGCCGCTGGAGCCGTCGCGGCGGTCGCCCTGTTCCCCGTCGCGTTCCACAACCCGTACTACATCCACCTGGTCGAGACCATCATGATCTATGCGATCGTGCTGTTCGGCCTGGACATCGTCGTCGGCTACACGGGGCAGGTCTCGCTCGGCCATGCCGGCCTGTTCGGCATTGGCGCCTATGCCGCAGGTGTGCTCGTGCTCAAGCTCGGGGCGCCCATCTGGATCACGGTGCCGGCCGCCATCGCGCTCACGGCCGGCTTCGGCGCGCTGCTGGCCCTCCCGGCGCTGCGCGTCACGGGGCCCTACCTGGCCATGGTCACGCTCGCGTTCGGCACGATCGTCCAGATCCTCATCAACGAGATGACCTTTCTGACGGAGGGCCCGCTGGGCATCACATTGGCAAAGCCCGCACTGTTCGGCGTGCAGCTGGGCGAGCGCGGGTTCTACTGGCTGGTGCTGGCGATGCTGGTGCTGTCACTGGTCTTCGTGCACCGGGTGCTGCGGTCCCACCTCGGACGCGCCTTCGAAGCCCTCCGCGGCAGCCCGGTGGCCTCCGACTGCATGGGGGTGTCGGTGTACCGATACAAGGTATATGCGTTCGTCATCAGCGCGGGACTCGCCGGGCTGGCAGGCGCCCTGTACGCCCATTCGGAACAGTACATCTCGCCCAACACCTACAACTTCGAACTCACGGTGCTGTTTCTGCTCGCCATCATCATGGGGGGGCGCAAGACCCGGTCTGGCGCGCTGCTGGGGGCTGCCATCATCGTGATGCTGCCCAAGCTGCTCGATGACATCGAGCTGTTCCGGCAGGCGTCCGTCTGCGTCGCGCTGGCCGTCGCACTCGGGGGCGCGCTGCTGATCCATCGCGGCAAGGCGACGCCGCGGTCGGTCGTGGTGCCGGTCCTCGGCAGTGCGGCGCTGGCGGGGCTGTCCTTCATGCTCTCCACCATGACCGACTGGCGGCTCTCCATCTTTGGCTTGATCACGCTGTTGGTTGTCTACTACCTGCAAGACGGCATCGTCGGGTTCGCCCGCAATGTGTTCGGTCTGAAGCAGCACCAGGATGAAGTGGCGGCACAGGGCGCTCTGCCGCCTGTCGACAACGCCCTGCATCGAACCGAACGAGGCGTTGGCGAGGTGCTCAAGGCCGAAGGCCTCGTGATGCAATTCGGCGGACTGAAGGCGCTCCACAACGTCGACCTCGAAATCAAGCGGCACACCATCCACGGGCTCATCGGCCCCAACGGATCGGGCAAGAGCACGATGATGAATGTGCTGACGGGGATCTACATGCCGACGCAAGGGAGAGTCTCCTTCGCAGGCGAGGTCATCACCGGCCGCACGTCGTCGGAGATCGCGTTGTCCGGCATGGCCAGAACGTTCCAGAACGTGCAACTCTTCGGCGAGATGACGGCCTTGCAGAACGTGATGGTGGGCTTGCACCACAGCTTCCACAGCCACCTCGTGGACGTCGCGCTGCACACGCCGCGCTACCGCCGGGAGCACGCCCAGGGCGTTGCCCGCGCCATGGGGCTGCTCGAGTTCGTCGGGCTCGCCGCACTGGCCCGGGAAGAGGCGCGCAACCTGCCCTACGGCAAACAGCGCGTCCTCGAAATCGCGCGGGCCCTGGCGCTCGATCCGAAACTTCTGTTGCTCGACGAACCGGCCGCCGGCCTGACCGCCCCCGACATCAAGGACCTCGTGCGCATCATCCGCAAGATCAAGGAACACGGTGTGACGGTGATCCTGATCGAACACCACATGGACGTCGTCATGAGCATGTGCGACACCGTGTCCGTGCTGGACTTCGGCCAGAAGATCGCCGAAGGCCCTCCGGCCCTGGTGCAAAGCAACGAGAAGGTCGTCGAGGCGTATCTCGGCGGAAAAGCGGCGTGAGCAGAACAGGAAAAGCAATGCTGAGAATCGAAAATCTGTCGGCCGGCTACGGCAAGGTGGAAGTCCTGCACAGCATCACGATCGAGGTGCCCGCTGGCAAGGTCGTGACCCTGATCGGCTCCAACGGCGCAGGCAAGACGACCACCATGAGGGCCATCTCCGGAATGATTCCCACCACGGTCGGCCGCATCACTTTGAAGGGCCGGTGCATCACGGGCTTGGAATCGCACCGGATCGCCAGGCTGGGTCTCGCCCATTCACCGGAAGGGCGGCGCGTCTTCTCGACCATGACCGTGGCCGACAACCTGCTGCTCGGCGCATTCCCTCGCATGACAGGCGCCCGGCCGCGAGGAGACGTGGCCCATGACCTGGAACGTGCCATGGCCCTCTTCCCGCGACTGAAGGAGCGGCAAGCCCAGCTTGCCGGCACCTTGTCCGGCGGCGAACAACAGATGCTGGCGATGGCACGGGCCACCATGCTGAACCCCGACGTGATCCTGCTGGACGAGCCGTCCATGGGATTGGCCCCCATCCTGGTGGACGAGGTGTTCAACATCATCGCCCGGTTGAAACACCAGGGTGTCACCATGCTGCTGGTCGAGCAGTTCGCGGCGGCGGCATTGGCCGTCGCCGACTACGGCTACGTGCTGGAGAACGGGCGCATCGCTGTCAAAGGGCTCGCCGAGGTCCTGCGTGGCGATCCTGCGGTCAAGGCGGCGTACATGGGCACCGCGCACTGAGCAAGCAA
The DNA here is from genome assembly GCA_966212105.1 of uncultured Rhizobacter sp. Taxonomy (GTDB): domain Bacteria; phylum Pseudomonadota; class Gammaproteobacteria; order Burkholderiales; family Burkholderiaceae_C; genus Rhizobacter. The sequence goes on along the minus strand of CBIHPH010000038.1, from coordinate 6,883 downwards.
CGGACTCGCTGAAGGTCCTCAGCGCTGATGCTGTGCCAGATCGACGATGACCCGCTCGAGCGCAGTCGTACCGGCCCATTCGACTGCGCTGCGATCGCTCTTGATATCAATGTGCGAGCCATTGAGGCCACGCGTCATTTCGGCGAAGCCGGCAAGAGCGGCCTTCGAGAAATGAGCATCTGCCAGCGCTTGGGGCCATGCTGCTTCCGGCAGGACTGCCACCGCGACAGGCTTCTTGAGCGTGGCAGAAACGATGGCGGCGACATCATTCGGAGCGTAGTCTTTCGGCCCTGCCAGGGTGACGACACCGGCCCGGATCCTTTCCTCCTGCAGCAGTGCAGCCGCGACGCTGCCGACATCCGCAGTTGCCACCATCGCTAGAGGACGCTGCGGTGGCGCCAGGAAGCTCGGCAGAGTGCCGTTGCGCACGGCCTGGCGGACCATCGGCATCCAGTTCTCCATGAAATACGCGGCGCGCAGGAAGACGGTGGGAACACCTGTTTCTCCCAAACGCTGCTCGAACACGCGGTTCATCCCGATCCATCCCGTTCCGCTTTCGCGGTCAGCACCGATCGAGGAAAGTGCGACAAGCCTGCTCACCCCAGCCGCAACGGCCGCGCTCGCAGTGGTGGCGGCAATCAAGTCGGCCCTCTCGAACAGGTCTTCACGGTTGTACTGCTGCGGATTGACGACATAGGCGCCCTGGACGTGGCTGAGCGCCCTGGTCATTGAGGACAGGTCCGTCAGGTCGGCCAGGGCAACCTCCGCGCCTCGTTCCGCCCAGGGCTGCCCTTTGGCCGGGTCGCGCACGACGACGCGTACGCGGTGCCCGGACCGCATCAGTGCGTCTGCGGCAGCAGCGCCGGTGCGGCCGGACACGCCGAACACAACGTAAGGGAGCGAGGAAGCAGTCATCGAAAAATCTCCTGTTCAGATGGACCCAGGAGGGTGCATGATTCCTCGGAATGCATCAATAACATGCAAGTCATAGTGAGAATGCACAAAGTGAATCCATCGGCGCTCGACCTCAATCTGCTAAAGCTCTTCGAAGCACTCGTTCAGGAGCGGAGTGTCACCTTGGCAGGCCTGCGTCTCGGCTTGAGTCAACCGGCTGCCAGCCGCGCATTGGCACGATTGCGAAGAATGCTGGGAGACCGCTTGGTGGTCCGAGGGAAGCTCGGGCTCGAACTGACGCCGCGCGGTGAAGCGCTGGCAGGCCCGGTGGCCAGGCTGCTGCACGATGCCCGATGCATCGTCTCGCCTGCTGTCTTCGATCCCGCCTCGGCAACGGGTCGCGTCACGATCGCCGCGCACGACCACCTGAGCCTGACGGTACTCACCGGTCTGGTCGCCCGCCTGGAACGCCATGCGCCCGCGCTGAGTCTTCATATCGCGCCCCCGGCCGGCAACAACATCCGCCTTGTCGAACAGGGAGGTGCAGATCTGGCGCTGGGCGTTTTCGATGCGTTGCCCGGCAGTTTGCATCGACGCGAGCTTTATGGCGACAGCTTCGTGTGCGTGGTGAGGTCCGACCATCCTGCAGCGGCACAGGAGTTCAACCTGGAGCGCTATGTGGCCCTGCGTCACATCACCGTCACCATCTCCGGAGTGGGAGAGAGCGCGGTGGATGCCGCTCTCTCGGCCATGGGGTTGAGTCGTCATGTCGCCCTGCGGGTTCCGCACTTCCTCGCTGGTGCAATGCTGGCGGTGGATAGCAACATGATCCTCACGTTGCCGAGCCGCCTGGCACGCCAATTGGCGAAAAGGCTTCCGCTCGCGCTCCTCGAGCTTCCATTGCAGATTGGCGCCTTGTCGCCGGCGATGATCTGGCACGAGCGCTTTCACGCCGATCCGACACACATCTGGATCAGGCAACAGCTTGTCGATGTCGTCGCGTCATTCGATGCGTAACGGTACTTTGTCCGTGAAAAGAAGGTCCTGCTCCCGCGGCCCGTGTTCGGTGACGGCCGCTCATCCTGACCTGAGCCGGTCCGGGGACTGACGAAGCAGCAGCGTCTTCTTGACGCGCCCAACAAACCGTTCGGCTGGAATGCCTGCCATCACGCGAATTGACGCCCGTGCATTTGAAAGTGTGAAGCGGGCCGATAGGCCGGATTCTGTGCATGCGCCGCCCTTGCGGGACAACGCACGTGACCGCCATTCCTCTGGGCCGTGCATCGCTGCACGGCTCGATGCCACCTACCCGCCAGCTCCGCGGAGCCACATCAACGCTGGCCTATTTGGTGTTGCTGCGCGTAGAGATTGCCCGTTTCACCCGGCCGCCCCGCTTTGCAGCAGGCCCGCCGACTCGTCTCTGTTGCTCTGATCCTCACCTCGCGGTGGACAGCCGTTAGCTGCTACGCCGCCCTGTGCAGTCCGGACCTTCCTCCAGTGCACCCTTTCGGGCCTTGCACCAGCGGCGGTCTGGCCCGCTTCACACGCCCATTATCGACGCAACGGGCGGAACACCGACGCGTCGTCGTAAAAGGATGCGCATTCATTGCCCGCGTACCAGCCGGGCACCCCTGCCAGCGGCAGCGGAAAGTCGGCCTTGCGGGCCAGGCGCTCAGGGGTCAGGGCCTCGGCCAGATGCGCCTCGGCCTCCACCCCATCGGGCACCGCCCAGACATGCGCGGTGATCCCCTTGTGCGGCGTCAGCAGCAGTTGCTCCAGCAGTGCATGGCCGAAGATCACGAGGCGCGCGTCCTGCCAGGCGCCTCGGAGCGTGATGAACGCCGTATGCCAGGCGCGGGCTCGCAGCGCATCGACAAGAGCCTCCGGCGCCTGCAGCCAGGCTGCGTTCTCATCGAAGAGCGTCAACGCATCGCGCACGGCCCCCCGTCTCGGGCCGATGCCGTGCCGCGCAATTTCATGCGCCTGGCGTTCGTTCAGGTGGCGCTTGAGCGCGGGAAACCGATGCCACACCAGGCCGTTGAAGAGGTCATGCGGATGCTCGCGCGTGGGCACCTGGGCCGTGCGGGCGATGAAAGCCTCGTAGGCCTCATCCTGAGGCAAGCACGCCTGGGGAACGAACCGCAACGGGCCCGCCGCCAGGGCGGTCGGGCGCAGGCCCGCATTGAGTGTGTCGGCCAGCGTCACGCCGCGGCGTGCAGCGATGCGGCGGCCCACATCCACGTACGGCGTGAACCACGCCGGCACTGACCGGCCCACGCCGTCCAGCAGGGCGAAGGCGCGGTCCAACCCATCGGCACTCACGCCTTCGGCAGCCCCACGTAGGCCACCTTGTTCGGCTGCTGCTCCGGCGTCAACACGAACGAATCAGGGAATTTGCGGAACAGCCGCATCGCCGGCGCACGGGCACCGAGCAGCTCTTCCGACCGCAGCCGTTCGGTGGCGATGCCAAGATCGAGTGTCTGGCCGCGCACGAGTTCAGGCAGCACCGCGAGGATGCTGCGCAGGTCATCGGGCATGGGCGCCCGGGCAGGCGCGGATGGGGCGGGCGCCGCGGGGGCCGGTGCCTCGACCGGCGTCGCGGCTGCCTTGGCCCGGCGCTGACGCGCCGGTTTCGATGCAGGTGCGGCGGGAGCCGGCGTGGCCGCCAACGGCGGCTCGGCCGCAGCGATCGGCTCGACGGCCACGGCACGCTTGGTGGCCGTGCGTGCGGTTGCACGCTTGCGTGCCGGCGGCACGGTCGTCGATGCACGGCCCTTGCGATGCTCGATCTCGACGAAGGCATCGTAGACGCCCTTGGAATCCTCACCGGTCTTGCCGAGCTGGCCGATGCCTTCCACACGGCAGCCCTTCTCGCGCAGGCGGATCACGAGCGGCGCGAAATCGGAATCGGACGACACGATCACCACCACGTCAGGCCGTTCGGCGATGACCAGATCGACCGCATCGGTGGCGAGCAGGATGTCGGTGGAGTTCTTCCCCGTGGAGAGGTTGACGATGGGGCGGATCGACAGCGATTTGAAAAGCTTCTGGTTGGCCAGCGCCGCCTCCGGCGTGCAGTACGCACGGCGAACGTGCAGCGCCCCACGTTCGGTCAACACCTTCTCGACCGCCTGCTCCATGACGTCGGCCGACACGTTGTCGGCGTCGATCAGCATCATGATGCGTCGCTGCGAATTCATTCCGAGACCTTCCAGGCGAGCGTTTCGCCGCCACGCAGCGGCTTGAGTTCCGCCTCGCCGAACGGCAGCGATTCGGGCAGCTGCCACGGCTGCTTGCGCAGCGTGACCGACCCGGTGTTGCGTGGCAGGCCGTAGAAGGCCGGGCCATGGAAACTCGCGAACCCTTCCAGCTTGTCGAGGGCACCGGCCTCATCGAACGCCTCGGCATAGAGCTCGAGCGCGCTCAGCGCCGTGTAGCAGCCGGCGCAGCCCGTCGCGTGCTCTTTCAGATGGGTGGCATGCGGGGCGCTGTCCGTGCCGAGGAAGAAGCGGTCGCTGCCCGAAGTGGCCGCGGCCACCAGCGCGCGCCGGTGTTCCTCGCGCTTGAGCACGGGCAGGCAATAGTAGTGAGGACGGATGCCACCGGTGAAGATGGCGTTGCGGTTGTACAGCAGGTGATGCGCCGTGATGGTCGCCGCGGTGAAGCGGTCCGCCGCGCGCACGTAATCGGCCGCCTCGCGGGTCGTGATGTGCTCGAAGACGATCTTCAACTCCGGGAAATCACGGCGCAGCGGAACAAGCTTGGTGTCGATGAACGCCTTCTCACGGTCGAAGAGGTCGATGTCGCTGTCGGTCACTTCGCCATGCACCAGCAGCGGCATGCCTTCGCGCTGCATCGCCTCCAGCGTGGGGTAGGTCTTGCGCAGGTCCGTCACGCCCGCGTCGCTGTTGGTGGTGGCGCCGGCCGGATACAACTTGACCGCCACGACGCCCGCCGCCTTGGCGCGGACGATCTCATCGGGCGGCAACACGTCGGTGAGGTACAGCGTCATCAACGGCTCGAACGACAGTCCCGCCGGGACCGCCGCCAGGATGCGCTCGCGGTACGCCACGGCCTGGGCCGCCGTGGTCACCGGCGGCTTGAGGTTCGGCATGATGATCGCGCGGCCGAACTGGCGCGCCGTGTGGGGCACGACCGAGGCGAGCGCGGCGCCGTCTCGCACATGCAGGTGCCAGTCGTCCGGGCGGGTCAGCGTGAGGGTGTTCAGGGGGGCGGAAAGTGCGGAACTCATGGGCCGGATTGTCTCATCGGCCCGCCGACCGTCGGGGAGATGGGGACCCGATCCAGCGGAATTGCGCTACGGTGCGCACATCCCGCGCCCCGGAGGATTGCCATGCGCCTGGACCGCTTGTTCGCCCTCGCCGTTGCCCTCGCCGTTACGTTCACCGAGGTCGCCTGCGGCACGTCGCCCGATCAGGCCGCCCGGCGAGACACCGTGCTGGCCGTCACCACCTCGGGACACCTCATTCGATTTCGGGCCGGCACCCCCGACAAGCTGCTGTGGCGCAGAACCTTGACGGGACTGATGCCGGGCGAGACGGTGCTGGGCATCGGCATGCGCCCCACCGAGCGCCGACTGTATGCGGTCGGCAGCACCAGCCGCCTCTACCGAATCAACGTCCTCACGGGCACCGCCACCCCGTGGGGTGAGCCGTTCACCGTTCCGCTGACAGGCACCTACTTCGGCATCCACTTCGACCCCATCGAGGATCGGCTTCGCATCGTGAGCGACACCGGCCAGAACCTGCGTGTGAACCCCGAGACGGCGGCCGTGGTGGACAGCGATCCGAGCGTCACCGGCGTACAGATCGACGGGCCACTGGCGTATGCAACGGGCGACCCCTCCGAAGAGCTGCGTCCGGTGGTGGTCGCGGCTGCCTGCGAGCGCCATGCGTCCGACGACAAGCTGACAACCACCTTCGCGCTCGATGCGGCAGCTGGTGCACTGGTGACCTTGGGCAACCGTCCAGGCAAGATGCCCGCCCTGCCGCCGGACGGCGGTCACCTGTTCACGGTCGGTCCGCTGGGCACCGGCCCCTTTCTCCATGCCGCCCTCGACATCAGCAGCACAGGTGCCGCGTACGCTGCCTTGACGATGGTCGATGCCGCCGAATCCCGTTGGATGGCCGTCGATCTGACGAATGGCGCTGCCCGCCTGATCGGACCCATCGGAGGTGGAGAGCCCGTCGTCGGCATTGCCATCGAACCCTAGTTGCACGGATTCCGGCAAACCCGTTGCGAATCGCTCGCGTTGGTGTATGCTCCCGCGCACAGTTGTACGCAAGACAGTTGTTCGATGTGATCTGCCAGCTTGTGCCGGAAGTCCGTGACCCGTTCTTGAGTGTTGCTGCACGCCGGAGCATGTGTGCTCCGTCGGTTTAAATTTCCCACCTATTGGATTTCCATGACGACTCAAACCGGTACCGTGAAGTGGTTCAACGACGCCAAGGGCTACGGCTTCATCGCCCAGGACGCAGGCGGTGCTGACCTCTTCGCTCACTTTCGTGACATCGTGGGCACGGGCTTCAAGACCCTGACCGAGAACCAGAAGGTCGAATTCGAAGTGAAGCAAGGCGAAAAAGGCCTGCAAGCTGCGAACATTCGCCCGCTCTGAGGCTTCCGGCCTTAGACCTCATCACGGCCCTTCGGGGCCGTTTTTGTTTGGCCCCCCAGTCGCTTCGCTCCTGCCCCCAAGGGGCGCCACGGGGTCGCCCGGCGGAGCCGGGCTCGCGTGTGGCTTGATCTGCGGCTTCGCTGCGCTTGCCTTCCTGTCCCGTGCGCTTCGGGGCGTTGCTCGCTTTGCTCGCTCGCCTCTCGCTCCTTGTGGCTCCGGCAGCAGCCGTTGCCATTCGGATCAGTGGGTACCGGCGTTCGCCGGTATGACATTCGGGGGGCGCAAACACATGCGGGGATCCGCAAACAAATGGGGAAGCCGCAACAAATGTCACCCCGGCGAACGCCGGGGCCC